>JALCHN010000020.1 GCA_022644775.1 Eggerthellaceae bacterium | reverse complement strand
GGGGGGGGGGTTTCATTGCCCCCCCCCCCCCCAAAACACCCCCCCCCCCCCCGACGCACCTCGCCCGCGCTGCGTAACGAACGGGTAGAAAGTTCGGCGTACCTGCCCTCGTGGGGCGATAATAGGCGCAAACACATCTCAAGCGAAAGGAACAGGATGGAACGCAAGAACGCCTGGAAGGCCTACACGGCCGCCGACGATGAAGCGGTCGAATCGCTCGCCTGCGACTACATCGATTTCATCAGCACCTGCAAGACCGAACGCGAGGCAGCGGCCCGCGCGATCGAGCTCGCTCGCGCGGCGGGCTATGTGAGCCTCGAAGAGGCCCGCGCCCAGGGCAAGCCGCTCGCTCCCGGCGACAAGGTCTACGCGAGCAATTTCGGCAAATCGGTCATGCTCGTCCAGCTGGGCGCCGCCCCGCTCGAAGAGGGCTTCAACATCCTGGGCGCCCATATCGACTCGCCCCGCATGGACGTCAAGCAGAACCCGCTCTACGAATCGAAGGATTTCGCCCTGCTCGACACCCACTATTACGGCGGCATCAAGAAGTACCAGTGGGTTACTCTACCGCTCGCTATCCACGGCGTGGTCGTGAAGGAAGACGGCACGAAGGTCGCCCTGAACGTGGGCGAAGACCCTGCCGACCCGGTCTTCTGCGTCACCGACCTGCTCATTCACCTGGGTGCCCAGCAGCTCGAGAAGAAGGGCGCCAAGGTCGTGGAAGGCGAGGACCTCGACGTGCTCGTGGGCGGTCGCCCGCTCGCCGTGTCGAAGGAGGACGCCAAGAACGCCGCCGAAGGCTCGATCGAGGAAATGGCCGCCAAGGAGCCGGTGAAGGCCGCCCTGCTCAAGCTCTTCCAAGATAAATACGGCTTCGACGAAGAGGACTTCTTGTCCGCCGAGCTCGAAGTGGTGCCCGCCGGCCGCGCCCGCGAGCTGGGCTTCGACCGCAGCATGATCTTGGGCTACGGCCAGGACGACCGTTCGTGCGCCTACCCCAGCCTCGTCGCGCAGCTCGAAGCGCACGACCTCGACCGCACGGCCGTGTGCCTGCTCGTCGACAAGGAGGAAATCGGCAGCGTGGGCGCTACCGGTATGACGAGCCGCTTCTTCGAAAACACGGTCGCCGAGGTTATGGACCTGGCCGGCGAGCCGGGTGAGTTGGCCCTGCGCCGCGCCTTGGCGGCGTCGAACATGCTTTCGAGCGACGTGAGCGCCGGCGTCGACCCGCTCTATCTTTCGGCCTTCGAAGAAAAGAATGCCGCTTTCCTCAGCCGCGGCGTGGTCTTCAACAAGTTCACCGGCTCGCGCGGCAAGAGCGGCAGCAACGACGCCAACGCCGAGTACATGGCCAAGGTGCGCGCCGTCATGGACAAGGGCGGCGTCTCCTTCCAGACCGCCGAGCTCGGCAAGGTCGACGTCGGCGGCGGCGGGACGATCGCCTACATCCTGGCCAAATACGGCATGAACGTCATCGACTGCGGCGTGCCGGTGCTCTCGATGCACGCGCCCTGGGAGGTCACGAGCAAGGCCGACATCTACGAAGCCAAGAAGTGCTACACCGCGTTTCTGGCCTACGCGTAAAACCGATCGATTCTGCGGGCGCCTTGCGGGGCGCCCGTTCTGTGCGCACGCCCCGCTCGAACCGCGTTTTGTGCATGTTGTCGAGGGTGCACGCGCCCTGTTTTCGCGCTTATAATGGTTGACCAAAGCCATACGTCGCAACGAGTCGCTTTGAAAGGGATGCATCAATGGCCTTTATTTTCGACGAACCTTCGCGCACCTTCAACGAGTACCTGCTCGTCCCCGGCTACACCGGCCACGAGAACACGCCTGAAAACGTGAGCCTGAAAACGCCGCTCGTGAAGTTCAAGAAGGGCGAAGAACCCGCGATCAGCCTGAACACCCCCATGGTGTCGGCCATCATGCAGGCCGTCTCCGACGACGGCATGGCCGTGGCGCTCGCCACCGAAGGCGGCATGAGCTTCATCTACGGCAGCCAGTCGATCGAAGACGAGGCCGCCATGGTCGCCCGCGTCAAGGCCTACAAAGCCGGCTTCGTCGTGAGCGACTCGAACCTGTCGCCCGAAATGACCCTGGGCGACGTGCTTGCGCTCAAGGCCGAAACGGGCCATTCCACCATGCCCGTGACCGAAGGCGCCGACCCGCACGGCAAGCTGCTCGGCGTGGTGACCGAACGCGACTACCGCCTGTCCCGCATGGGCACCGATGAAAAGGTCGCCTCCTTCATGACCCCGCGCGAGAAGCTCATCGTGGCTCCGGGCGACACCACCTTGAAGCAGGCCAACGACATCATCTGGGACAACAAACTCAACTCCCTGCCGGTGGTCGACGAAAACGACAACCTCATGTACATGGTCTTCCGCAAGGACTACGACTCGCATAAGAGCAACCCCAACGAAATGCTTGACGAGCATAAGCGCTACATGGTGGGCGCCGGCATCAACTCGCGCGACTACGCCGAGCGCGTGCCCGCTCTGGTAGAAGCGGGCGTCGATTGCCTGTGCATCGACTCGTCCGAAGGCTATTCCGCCTGGCAGGCCGATACGATCGCCTGGATTCGCGAGCATTACGGCGACGCCGTCAAGGTGGGCGCCGGCAACGTGGTCGACGCCGACGGCTTCCGCTTCCTGGCCGAAGCGGGTGCCGACTTCGTGAAGATCGGCATCGGCGGTGGTTCCATCTGCATCACCCGCGAGCAGAAGGGCATCGGCCGCGGCCAGGCCACGGCGACGATCGAAGTGGCCAAGGCGCGCGACGAGTACTTCGAGGAAACGGGCGTCTACGTGCCGATCTGCTCCGACGGCGGCATCGTCTACGACCACCACATCACGCTGGCTTTGGCCATGGGCGCCGACTTCGTCATGCTGGGCCGCTACTTCGCCCGCTTTGACGAATCGCCGTCGAACCTGGTCACGGTCAACGGCAACTACATGAAGGAATACTGGGGCGAGGGTTCGGCCCGCGCTCGCAACTGGCAGCGCTACGACATGGGCGGCGAAAAGAAGAAGATGTCCTTCGTCGAGGGCGTCGATTCCTACGTGCCCTACGCCGGCAGCCTGAAGGACAACGTGGCGATCACCCTGTCGAAGGTGAAGTCGACCATGTGCAACTGCGGCTGCCTCACGATTCCCGACCTGCAGAAGAACGCCAAGCTCACGCTCGTGTCGGCGACTTCGATCGTCGAAGGCGGCGCGCACGACGTCCTGCAGAAGGACCAGACGCCGGGCTTCGTGGGTTCCACGATCGGCTAAGCGCGCGGCGCACGTATATCGTTTGCTAGCGGGCCCTCTTCGGAGGGCCCGCTTTTTGTTTGGGCCGCGGCGTGAAAACGGCACCCGCCTCCCGTTGCCACATGGTGTGACAACATCACGCGCCCCTTTTGTCACACCGTGGTGTGACAACATCACGCGCCCCTGTTGTCACGCGCCGCGCGCGACGGCGGTTGCAAGCTGGCCGAGGGCCTTTTCCACGGTGTCGCGTTGGGTGGCGATGTTCATGCGCTCGAAGTTTCCGCCGCGGGCACCGCCGAACTTGGTGCCGGCGTTCATCCACAGGCGGGCATCGTTGACCATGAATGTGTCGAGCGGCGTATCGCCTAGGCGCTCGGCGAGCCCCGTGCAGTCGAGCCACATGAGGTAGGTGCCTTCGGGCTCCACCAAGTCGACCCCTGGCACGCGCGCGAGCCCGGCGCGCACGGCGTCGACGTTGCCGGCCAGATAATTCACGAGCTCGTCGACCCAGGGGCCTCCCGTTTCGTAGGCCGCGGTCGTGGCGGCCATCGCCATCATGTTGACCGAAAGGTCGCCGAGCCGGCCGAGCGCATCGACGTAGGCTTTCCGCAGGTCGGGGTCGGGGATGAAGATGTTCGACCCCTGCAGGCCCGCGAGGTTGAAGGTCTTGCTGGGCGCCGTGCAGACAAGGCAGTGACGGGCGAAATCTTCGTCGACGGAGGCGAAGACGCGGTGGGTGTGCCCGGAGTAGACGAAATCGGCGTGAATCTCGTCTGCCACCACGAGCACGTCGTGGGCGCGGCAGATCTCTCCCATGCGCGCGAGCTCGCCTTCGGTCCACACGCGACCCACGGGGTTGTGGGGGCTGCACAGGATGAAAAGCTTCACGTCGTGCTCGACGATCTGCCGCTCGAAATCGGCGAAGTCGATTCGGTAGGAGCCGTGCTCATAGACGAGCTCGTTGTTCACGAGCGCACGGCCGTTGCGGGCGATGAGCTTGGCGAAGGGGTAGTACACGGGCTGCTGGATGAGCACCGCATCGCCGGGGCGCGTGTAGGTTTGCAGGGCGAGCGCCACGGCGAACACGACGCCGGGCGTGCGGACGATCCACCGCTTCTTCGTCTCCCAGCTGAAGCGGTTGGCGAACCAGCCCTGCACGGCGGCGAAATACCGGTCGCTGGGGAAGGTGTAGCCGAAGGCCGCCCGATCGACCATGTCGTGCAGGGGGTCCAAGATGCTCGCGGGCAGCTTGAAGTCCATGTCGGCGATCCACAGGGGGATGAGGTCGTCGCGCCCGCGCGCCATGCGCATCGCGTCGTACTTGAAGCAGTCGGTGCCGCGTCGCTGGGCGGGTTCGTCGAAGTTGTAGGTCATGGCGCTCCATTCGCCGAAGGGTCGTTCGGTTCGCATTATACGGAGCAAACGGTCTGGCACGGCGCGGAAGGCCGCGGCACGGCAAAGGCGACGAGGCGCTGACGGACGCGGCGGAAGGACGGGTGGGGAGCGCCGGGCGCAGCGCGGTGCGCATGGGCGCGCAAGCGACAGCCCGCGCGCCATTCGCTATCATAGGCGAGACCAATCGAGAGGCGGCAAAGCAGCAATGACGAGCGAACGCGACTTCATCTATCTGGACCACGCGGCGGCGACGCCGCTCGACGCGCGCGTGCGGGAGGCCATGGCCCCCTACGAAAGCGAGCTCTTCTTCAACCCGTCGAGCCCCTATGCGCCGGCGGTGGCGGTGCGCCGCGCCTACGAGCAGGCCCGCGCCGACCTGGCGCATGCGATCGGCGGAAAGCCGGCCGAAGTGGTGATCACGGCGGGCGCGACCGAATCGATTAACCTGGCCTTCGGGTCCTTTGCGGGCCACGTGGTCGTGCTCGAAATCGAGCACGCTTCGGTCCTTGCCTGCGCGGCGGCGCGCGACCACACCTTCGTGCGCGTCAACAAGCACGGGCTCGTGTCGCCCGACGACATCGCGGCGGCCATCCGGCCCGACACCGAGCTCGTGAGCGTGGGACTGGCCAACAACGAGATCGGCACCGTGCAGCCTCTGCGCGCCATTTCCGAAGTGGTGCGCGCCGAGAGGACCCGCCGCCTGCGCGACGGCATCACGATTCCGATCGTCCTGCACACCGACGCGAGCCAGGGCGCCGGCCAAGTGAACACCGACGCGGCCACCCTGGGCGTCGACCTGATGACGCTGAACGCTGCGAAGATCTACGGTCCCAAGCAGGTGGGGCTTCTGTGGGCCCACCGCGACGTGCGCTTGAAGCCCCGCGTGCTGGGCGGCGGCCAGGAGCGCGGCCTGCGCAGCGGCACCGAAAACGTGGCCGGCACCGTGGGTTTCGCACGCGCCCTCACGCTGGCCGTGGCCGACCGCAAGCGCGAGGCCGAACGGCTCGCGGGCCTGCGGGACGCCCTGCAGCGCGAGCTGTGCGCGGCCTTTCCCCAGGCAGTCGTGTCGGGTCACAAGAAGCATCGTCTGCCGGGCAGCCTGCACATCGCCTTCCCGGGCATCGACGCCGAGCGCATTGTGTTCAAGCTGGAAGACGTGGGCGTGCTCGTGGGGACGGGCGCGGCCTGCGCGGCAAACAAGGACACGCGCAGCCATGTGCTCACGGCGATCGGCATGCCGCCCGAGTTGGCCGACGGCAGCCTGCGCCTTACGCTGGGGCATCTGTCGACCGAAGAGAACACCGCCCGCGCCGCCCGCCTCATCATCGAAGCGGTGCGCGGCGAGTACGAAAGGATGGCGCGCTGATGGGAACGGCGAAAGAAACCCGTAACCTGCTCGCGACGGCCCGGGCGCGCTGGGAGGCGGCGGCCGGCCGCACGCCGCGCGTGCTCGTGGGCATGAGCGGCGGCGTCGATTCGAGCGTGACGGCCGCGCTTCTGGCCGAGGCGGGCTTTGCGGTGACCGGGGCCTACATGAAGAACTGGATCCTCGACGTGCCGGGCATGCGCTGCCCCTGGGCCGACGACCTGGCCGACGCCAAGCGCGTGGCCGTGCGGCTCGACCTTGACTTCCGCGTCTACGATTTCCAAGACGCCTACAAGCGGGCCGTGGTCGACTATCTGGTGGCGGAATACAAGGCCGGCCGCACGCCCAATCCCGACATCATGTGCAACCAGGACGTGAAATTCGGCATCTTCCTCGACGCCGCGCTCGACGACGGCTTCGACTTCGTCGCCACGGGCCACTACGCGCGCTCGACGGTGTGGGAGACGGCGAACGGCCTGATGGCGGGCGCGCCGGCCGCCGAGCCCACCCGCCTTCTGAAGGCGGCCGACGCCCGCAAGGACCAGACCTTCTTCCTCTATCGCATGCAGCAGCGCGCCCTGGCGCGCACGCTCTTTCCCCTGGGCGGGCTTGCGAAGACCGACGTGCGCGCCCTTGCGGAAGACTTCGGGCTGGCCAACGCCCGCAAGGCCGATTCCCAGGGCATCTGCTTCGTGGGAGAGGCGGGCATCCGCGATTTCTTAAGCCTCTACGTGCCGCCGGCGCCGGGAGCGATCGTCGACGAGGACACGGGCGACGTGGTGGGCTACCACGACGGGGCGATTAACTTCACGATCGGTCAGCGCAAGGGGCTCGGCATCGGCGGCGGGGCGCGCTACTACGTGTGCCGCAAGGATATGGACACGAACACGGTCTACGTGCGCGACGGCGAGCCGTCGGCCCATCGGGCGGAAGGACTCGTGCTCGAAGACCCCGCCTGGCTGGAGGGCGGGGCGCCGACGGGCGGGGTCTGCCAGGTGCGCACGCATCACGGCGAGGTCCTCTGCGACGCGAGCCTTTCCGTGGGGGAGGATGCGCTGCGCAT
This sequence comes from Eggerthellaceae bacterium, assembly GCA_022644775.1. Classification (GTDB taxonomy): domain Bacteria; phylum Actinomycetota; class Coriobacteriia; order Coriobacteriales; family Eggerthellaceae; genus Hugonella. Next base: position 26,589 of record JALCHN010000020.1, on the reverse strand, counting down.
CGACTTCGCACATCCGCACGATGCGGTGGCGCCCGGTCAGTCGTGCGTGATCTACCGCGGCGACGAATGCCTGGGCGGCGGCATCGTGGCGTGAGCATGACAACGGGGGCGCGTGATGTTGTCACACCATGGTGTGACAACATCACGCGCCCCCGTTGTCATACGAAACATAGATTTAACTTGACGCATGTGGGGGTCCCTCGTAAGGTTTCAGCCAACAACTGAATAGCTGTTGAAACCGTTGAAGCGAAAGTAACGTTGGCAAAGGCCTTCACAGAGAGCGGGCGATGGTGGAAATCCCGCAGGACACCGGTCAGCAAATGGTTCGCCGAGGTGAAAGGGGAAAGGCCGCAGGGCCGAGTATCCGGACCGTGAGCCCACGTTACGGGCAGAACATGTGTTGGCATGTTCGTGAGAGGGTTCTTTAGCCGGAACCAAGCAAAGGTGGCACCGCAGGTTTTTGAAGCCTGTCCTTTGGAGCTCGTAAGGGCTCGAAGGACAGGCTTTTTTTGTAGCGCGGCACCGCATTCGCCGTAAGTCGCCCAAGGCGCGGTAAGACGAAAGCTTCCCGGCGCGCATCCTCGTTCGAATCGCCGACATGCACACCGGCCACACGGCCACGTTGGCGGGCAACCGCCAAGAAAGGAACGAGGACAATGGCTACGATCGAAGCAATGGGACAGAAGCGCACCATCACCGCCACCGAGGAAGCGAAGGGCTTTTCCACGCGCGACCTCATCCTTATCGCCGTCCTGCTCGCTGCAGGCGCGGTGCTCAAGCTTACCGTGTCGAGCTTTCTTACCTTCGCCGGCATGAAGCCGAACTTCATGATCGCGATGTACTGCCTGGCGATCATCCTCACGCGCCCGAAAATCTATCAGGCGGGCATCATCGGCCTGATCACGGGCTTCATCAGCCAGATTCCGATGCTCAACGCCACGCCGCTGGTCAACATCGCTTCCGAACTGGTGGGCGCGCTCGTGTGTGGCATCCTTGTCGCCGCCTTCCTGCACGTGGCCAAGGGCAATGCCGGCCTGCACAACGTCGCGTTCCCCTTCGTCATCACCTTCGTCGCGACCGTGTGCTCGGGCTACGTGTTCGCCCTTATCGTGGGCAGCGCGATGAACGGCCTGCCGGTGGCCGCCGTGTTCGTGACCTACGCGGTCATGGTGCTGGGTACCGCCACGCTGAACGCCATTCTGGTGGCCATTCTCACGCCGATTCTGAAGAAGGCCCTCAAGCTGGCCTAGCGCACGCGCGGCAGGCGGCGGCGCGACAACGTCACGCGCCCCCGTTGTCCATGTGACAACATCGCGCGCCCCTGTTGTCACCATGGCGTGTGACGACATCACGCGCCCCTGTTGTCACCATGGCGTGTGACGACATCACGCGCCCCTGTTGTCACCTGCCCCGTTGTCACAGTCACCTTGTCGAGAAAGGATGAGCGATGATCGAGATCAGCAACCTGAGCTTCCGCTATCGCGAAGGCGAGGACCTCGCGCTGCGCAACGTGAGCCTTACCATCCCCTCGGGTCAGTTCGTGGGCGTGACGGGCGCCGCGGGCTCGGGCAAGTCGACGCTCACCTATGCCATCAACGGCATCGTGCCGCACTGCTACCCGGGCGATTTCTACGGCGCGGTGAGAATCGACGGCCACGACACCGCCGAAACCTCGCTCACCGACCTCTCGCGCCTGGTGGGCAGCGTCTGCCAGGACATCGATTCGCAGATGGTGTCGAGCGTGGTGGAAGACGAGATGCTATTCGGGCTCGAGAACTTCGGTTTCCCCAAGGACGAAATCGAAGGTCGCGTGACCCGGGCCCTCGCCGACATGGGCATTTCCGACCTGCGTGACCGCGCGATCTCGAGTTTGTCGGGCGGGCAGAAGCAGAAGGTGGCGGTAGCGGCGATCCTGGCCATGGAGCCGGCGGTCCTCGTGCTCGACGAGCCGACCGCCGAACTCGACCCGGCCAGCTCGAAGGGCGTGTTCGACCTGCTCGCCCGCTATGCGCGCATCCACGGTACCACGGTCGTGGTGGTGGAGCAGAAGATCGCCCTGCTTTCGGCCTACGCCGACCGCATCCTCATCGTGAAGGACGGCGGCGTCTATCTGGACGGCGCGCCCGCGGACGTGCTCGCGCACGCTGACGAGCTGCGGGAGAGCGGCATCAACTGCCCGCGCGCCACGAGCCTGGCCAACCGCCTGCGGGCGCGGGGCCTCTATGCGGGGCCGGTGTGCCGCAACGTCGACGACGCCGTGGCGGCGGTGGAAGAGGTGATCGCATGATCCGGTTCGACCATGTGTCGGCGGCCTACGCCGTGCAGACGCCCGTGGTGCGTGACGCGAGCTTTACGATCGACAACGGGGAGTTCGTCGCGTTCGTGGGCACCAACGGCGCGGGCAAGTCGACGACGATGCGCCTGTGCAACGGGCTGCTGAAGCCGACCGCGGGCCGGGTCCTGGTCGACGGGGTCCCCACGACCGAGCTGCGCACGAGCGATCTGGCGCGGCGCGTGGGATTCCTCTTCCAGAATCCCGATCGGCAGATCTGCTGCAAGACGGTGCGCGAAGAGCTCGAGTTCGGCTTCCGCGCGCAGGACGCGCTCACGGACGAGGCGCGCGCCCGCGTCGACGCGACGATCGAGCGCTTCGGTTTCGACGCCAACGCGGAACCCTACCTGCTCAACCGCGGCACGCGCCAGCTGCTCGCGCTTGCCTCGATCATCGTGATGGAACCCGACACGATCATCTTGGACGAGCCCACCACCGGTCTCGATTTCCACGAATGCGAAAAGGTCATGGGCGCCATCGCCGACCTGCACACGCGCGGCAAGACCATCGTCATGGTCTGCCACGACATGGAAGTGGTGGCCGACTACGCCGAGCGCGTGATCGTGATGACCGCCGGCGAAGTGGTGGCGTCGGGGCCCACCTTCGAGGTGCTGCGGCAGCGCGCCGTGCTCGAGCGGGCGGGGCTCATCGCGCCCCAGGTCGTCGACGTGTCGCTGCGCCTGGTCGAGCGCCATCCCGAGCTGGCCGGGACTCCCATTGCCACCGCCAATACCTTAGACGAAATGGTCGCGGCGATCGAAGCGTACGCCGCCGGCGCGAAGGAGGCCGCACGATGAAGGGCTTTTTGGAATACGTGCCGGGCGACAGCCTGCTGCACAAGATGAACCCGGTGGCCAAGCTGGCCGTGTCGCTGCTCATCATCTTCGCCTGTTTCATCACGCAGAGCTTCGTTGCGCTCATCGCGATCCTCGTGCTCGACTACGCGTTTGCGGCCCACTGCAAGATGATGCCGCAGACCGTGGGACTCACGAAGGCGGTTGCGGGCTTTTCGGCCATTCTCGCGCTCATCGCCCTGTTCACCGTGCCTGCCGGCGCGGTGCTCGCGCCCCTGCCGTGGGGCTACATCGGCACGGGGTCGATCCTGGCGGCCGTGCGCATCGTGCTGCGCCTGGTCGCCTGCGCGATTCCGCTTTTCCTCACCTTCTACGTCACCAAGATCAACGACATCTCGAACGCGCTGGTGAAGGTATGCCACGTTCCCTATCGCTACGCGTTCGTGTTCAGCTCGACGGTGCACTTCATCCCCGTGTTCATGAACGACATGAGCGGAATCATGGAAGCGCAGACCGCGCGCGGGGTGGAATTCGACGGCGGCTTCGCCAAGAAGGTCCGTCTGATGGTGCCCCTGTGCGTGCCCCTGCTGGTGAGCTCGGTGCGCAAGACCAACAGCGCCGCCATCGCGGCCGAGGTGCGCGGCTTCAACCTGCGCACGCGCGCAAGCGGCTACAAGGAGTACCCCTTCGCCGGCCGCGATGTGTGTGCGCTCGCGCTGGCCTGCGCGCTCTTCGCCGCGAGCTTTCTCGTGTAGCGGGGCGCGGGCGGGGCGAGCGTGAGGCCGCGGCTCCTGCGGGAGGCCGGTCCGGCCGCTCGATGCGCGGCCACCTCGGTTGCGTGCCCCGCCGACGCCGCGCAACCGAAACGCGCGGCCTTCCTCGTCCCGCTCGCTTCCGCTCCAGCCCCTTCGCGCATCCTCGCCGGGGATTGTAGGCGCCGCGCGGAATCGCGGGCGCTCGGTGCCATTCAACGGGTGCACCACTATAATGGTGCGCATCCGAAAAGCGATTCGCTTGGCACGCATGGATTCGAGAAGGATCACGATGAAAGAATACAATCCGCACGAAATTGAGCCGAGGCTGCAAGGGGAATGGGCGAAGGCCGACCTGTTCCACGTGCCCGACAACGACGACAAGCCCAAGAAGTACATCCTCGAGATGTTCCCGTATCCTTCCGGCGACATCCACATGGGCCACGTGCGCAACTATTCGATCGGCGACGTGCTCGCGCGTTACCACCGCATGCGCGGCTTCGACGTGCTCCATCCCATGGGCTGGGACGCCTTCGGCCTGCCCGCCGAAAACGCCGCGATCAAGCACCACAGCCATCCGGCCAAGTGGACCTACGCCAACATCGAGACGCAGAAGTCCAGCTTCAAGCGCATGGGCTTTTCCTACGACTGGGACCGCACCGTGGTGGCCTGCGACCCCGAATACTATCGCTGGGGCCAGTGGATCTTCGAGCAGTTCTGGAAGAAGGGCCTGGTCGAGCGCCGCAACTCCCCGGTGAACTGGTGCCCGAGCTGCAAGACCGTGCTCGCCAACGAGCAGGTTATCGAAGGCCGCTGCTGGCGCTGCCACAGCGAGGTGGAAAAGCGCGACCTCACCCAGTGGTACTTCAAGATCACCGACTACGCCCAGGAACTGCTCGACGACCTCGACCAGCTCGACGGCTGGCCTGAGCGCGTGAAGCAGCAGCAGGCCAACTGGATCGGCCGTTCGGAAGGCGCCGAGGTCGACTTCGTCCTGTGCGACGCCGACGGCAACGCGCCCGCCGACCCTACCGACGACGATATCATCACCGTGTTCACCACGCGCGCCGACACCCTGTTCGGCTGCAGCTTCTTCGTGCTCGCCCCCGAATACAAGGGGCTCGACGCGCTCGTGGCCGGCACCGCATACGAACAGCCCGTGAAGGACCTGGTGGAAGCCGCCAAGAAGGTCACCGCAGTCGAGCGCGCCCAGGGCAACCATGAAAAGCACGGCGCCTTCACCGGCCGCTACGTGATGAACCCGATCAACGGCCAGAAGGTGCCCGTATGGGTCGCCGACTACGTGGTGGCCGACTACGGCACCGGCGCCGTCATGGCCGTGCCCTGCGGCGACCAGCGTGACTTCGAGTTCGCCCGCAAATACGACCTGCCGATCGTGCCGATCATCCTGGGCGAGGACGACCCGCTCTACGACACGCTGAAAGATGAGCAGAACCGTGTGGTGACCTCGGTCGATTGGGACGAGGCCTACGCCGCCGAAGGCCGTCTGGTGCAGTCGGGCCCCTACACGGGCATGGTGGGCGGCAAGCATTCCGAAGGCGAGGCCGCCGTGGTCGCCGCGCTCGAAGAGATGGGCCGCGGCCGCCGCAAGGTCGAGTACCGCCTGCGCGACTGGCTGATCAGCCGCCAGCGCTATTGGGGCAACCCGATTCCGGCTATCCATTGCGAGCACTGCGGCACCGTGCCGGTCCCCGAAGAGGACCTGCCCGTGATGCTGCCCAAGGACATCGACCTCGCCGCCGGTGAGACGCTCGCCACCCATGAGGAATTCATCAACACGACCTGCCCGGTGTGCGGCCGTCCGGCCAAGCGCGAGACTGATACCATGGACACCTTCACCTGCTCCAGCTGGTACTACATGCGCTATACCGACCCCCACAACGACCAGGCGCCGTTCGATTCGGCCAAGGTGAATTCGTGGATGCCCGTCGACCAGTACATCGGCGGCATCGAGCATGCGATTCTTCACCTGCTCTACAGCCGCTTCTACACCAAGGCCCTGCGCGATTTGGGCCTCGTCGACTTCGACGAGCCCTTCACCAACCTGCTCTGCCAGGGCATGGTGAAGGACAGCAACGGCGAGACCATGTCGAAGTCGAAGGGTAACGTGATCGCCCCCGAAGACATGATCGCCGAATACGGCGCCGACGCCGTGCGCACCTACATCCTGTTCATGGCTCCGCCCGACAAGGACCTGCAGTGGGACGAAGAGGGCCTGGCCGGCATCTACAAGTTCCTCAACCGCGTGTGGCGCCAGGTCTACGACCTGGTGGGCGCCGCCGGCGAGGACACCCTCTACCAGCCGGCCAACAAGGGCAAGGAAAAGCCGGCCGACGCCGCCAAGACCCTGCTGCGCGAGCGCCATCGCGTCGTGGGCAAGGTGGGCGACGACATGGAGCGCGACAACTTCAACACCGCGATCGCCGCGATCATGGAGCTCTCCAACGCCGCGGGCACCTTCCTGCACGTGACGAGCGCCGAAGACCGCGCTGCCAACCCCGAATGGGCCGCGCTCGCCCGCGACGCCGCCGAGACGATCGTCAAGCTGCTCGCGCCGATGGCCCCGCACTGGGCCGACGAGCTGTGGAACACCGTGCTCGGCCATGAGGGCTTCCTCTACAACGAGTCCTGGCCCACGTTCGATCCTGAAAAGGCGAAGGCCGACGAGGTCGAGTTGGCCGTGCAGGTCAACGGCAAGGTGCGCGCCCGCATCACGGTGGCCGCCGACGCCGCCGAAGACGACGTGCGCGCCGCGGCGCTCGAGGCCGTGGCCGCCCATACCGAAGGCAAACAGGTCGTCAAGGCGATCGTGATTCCGGGTCGTCTTGTCAACATCGTGGTGAAATAGCTGCCGATGCCCCGCGTTCTCGCAATTATCGTGCGCGCAATCGCCATCGTCGCCCTCGTCGCGGCGGTGGCGATTGCCGTTCCCAACGCCTACGAGGTGGCGACCGAGTCGGGCAACATCCGGCCGGCCAGCGAAGTCGAGGATGCGGCGTCGCAGGGGAAGACCTACGACTGCATCTTGGTGCTCGGCGCCTCGATGCTGCCGAGCGGCGAGCCGTCGACGATTCTGAAGGACCGCCTCGACGTGGCGATCGAGCTCTACAAGGCGGGCGTGGCGCCCAAAATCATCATGAGCGGCGACAACGAAAGCGACCGCACCTACAACGAGGTCGTGAACATGAAGAAGTACGCCGTGAAGCAGGGCGTGCCGAGTGAGGACATTTTCTGCGACCACGCCGGTATCGACACCTACGACAGCATGTACCGGGCCCGGTTCGTGTTCGACCCGCAGTCGATGGTGGTGGTCACGCAGACCTATCACATGTACCGGGCCCTGTTCGACGCGCATTCGTTCAACATCGAGGCGATCGGCGTCACGAGCGACCTGCATACCTACGAAAAGCAGCCCTACTTCGACGTCCGCGAGGTGGGCGCGCGCGTGAGCGACATGATCAACGTGGCGACCAACGCGGAAGCCGCCTTCAAGAGCGCGCCCGTCTCGCTCGATAGCTCGGGTGATTCCACCGACTGGTAGGGGCCGCACCAACGGTAGGATTCGGATAGTGCTGCACAGGTTAATGCGCCTTTCACGGTGAGTCGCCCTCTTTTCGGGCATGTGATGCGAGAAGGGCGTGTTAATGGGGCGGCGTTGCTGCGGCGCGTCCGCCGCCGCGAGCGAATAACGCGCCCTTTATGTTGGAAAGTGGACAATCGGTCCGATAGGTGCGAGAAAGGCGTGTTAATGGGTTGGCGAGGCGGCCGCTGCAAGTGAGCAACACGCCCTTCTCGACGAAATTCCGGCAGTCCGCCGAAAAGGCTGAGAAAGGCGTGTTAATGAGCTGGCGCCGCGGCGGCGGACACGGCTAGCTGTGGGGTGCGCACCGGTGGTGTGCCGCGGTATGCCGCGGCGGCGGGTACGTCACGCCGGCGGCGGCTTACGCCCGGTCGATGAGCGCCACGCGGACGCGGCCGGTGTAGGGGGCCGCCGCGGGCGCGAGCAGGCCGGGCTTTGCCACGAGCATCGTGATCGTCTCGTCGGCGACGATGCAGGCGCGGGCAGCGGTGCCGCGCTGGGCCGAAAGGCCGCTCGGGACGTCGGCGGCGACGGTCGCGAAGCTGGCGCGCTCTTTTACGCTGTTGTGCAAGCCGATCCAACCGGCCAGAGGTTCGCGGACCTCGGCGGCGTCGAAGCCGGTGCCGAGCAGGGCGTCGATGACGACGGCGGATTCGGCGAGCGCCCCTTCGAGCGCGGCGGGCTCGGGGTTCACGAGCACCGTAAGCCCCGCCTCTGCGCGCTCGATCGCTTCGGCTGCTGCTTCACGGGCCGGATGAGCGGAAATGTCGGCGGCCGCCTTGGGCGTTGCAAGCGTCACCTGCCAGCCGTGGGCGGCGAGCAGTTCGGCGGCGACCCAGCCGTCCCCGCCGTTGTTACCGGCGCCGGCGAGCACGGTCGCGCGTCCGGCGGCAGGGAAGCGTTCCTCGACGGCCTGGGCGATCGCCCGGCCGGCCCGGCTCATGAGCGTGGCGAGCGACGTCCCTTCGGCGGCGATGCGCTGCTCGAGTTCCACCACCTGGGGCACGTCGAGGACGCGGGCCTCGTCGGGGGCCGCCAATGCAATCTGTTCCATGGCCGTATCCTTTCCTGCGGGCTATTCGGGCGCCTGCGCGCCCCTCTGGGTCTCACTGTAGTATGCTAAAGCGAAACTTACCAGGGAGGACAACATGGTCAATCAAGATATGCTCGGCTACGGCGTCGCGCCCAGCCCCATTCGCAAGCTTTTCGCCTACGGCGCGGCCCGCAAGGCCGAAATCGGCGCCGACAAGGTCTTCGACTTCAGCATCGGCAACCCTTCGGCCCCCGCGCCCGAAACGGTGACCGAAGCCATCCGCGACCTGGCCCAGCAGGACCCGGTCTACGTGCACGCTTACTCGCAGTCGGCCGGCCATCCCGACGTGCGCCAGACGGTCGCCGAATCGCTCAACCGCCAGTGGGGCACCACCTACACCTACGAAAACCTCTACCTTACCTACGGTGCGTCCGCGTCGATCAGCATGGTTTTCAAGGGTCTCATCGAAGACGGCGACAACATCGCCACCGTCGCCCCCTACTTCACCGAATACCGCGTGTGGGCCACGACCCACGGGGCCGATTTCATCGAGGTCCCTGCGCGCCCGTCCGATTTCCAGATCGATATCGACGCGATGGACCGTATGCTCGACGAGCACACCAAGGCCGTGATCATCAACAGCCCCAACAACCCCGTGGGCACGGTGTACACGCGCGAAAACCTCGAGGAGTTCGCTGCCCTGCTCGAGCGCAAGCAGAAAGCCTACGGCCATCCGATTTTCCTCATTTCCGACGAGCCCTACCGCGAGATTTCCTACGGCAAAGAAGTGCCCTGGGTGCCCGCGATCTACGCCAACACGATCGTGTGCTACTCCTATTCGAAGGCCCTGAGCCTGCCGGGCGAGCGCATCGGCTGGGTGCTCGTGCCCGATACCTGCACCGAATGGCGGACGGTCTTCAACGCGATGGCCGGCGCCGGCCGCGCCCTTGGCTACATCTGCGCGCCCGTGCTCTTCCAGCGCGTCATCCAGAAGTGCGTCGACGATTCGGCCGACGTGTCCCAGTACCGCGTGAACCGCGATCTGCTCACCGGCATCATGGACCGTTGCGGCTTCGAGTACATCGCGCCCGACGGGGCCTTCTACCTGTGGGTGAAGGCGCTCGAACCTGACGCGCAGAAGTTCAGCGACCAGGCAAAGAAGCACGAGCTGCTCATCGTGCCGGGCGACGGATTCGGTGGCACGGGCTGGGTGCGCCTGAGCTACTGCGTCGATCAGAGCGTGATCGAGCGGTCGGAGCCGGCTTTCGCCGCGCTCGCGGCCGACTACGCGTAACGCGCGGCGCGCCTGATTAGAGAAGGAATAGAGCCCGTCGGCTGGTTGTCGGCGGGCTCTTTGCATTGACGGGAAGGAATGGTGCGGAAGCGGCGCGGATGCGGCGCGCGAACGACGCAAAGACGGTGCGAATGCCGTACGGAAGCGGCGCGGGTGCCGCACGGAAACGCGCTACGGGACGTGGCGCGGCACCCTTCCGGCGCAGATGCGACGCGGCAACGCGCGCGAGCTACTTGCCCAGCTGGTTGAGCTGCTGCACGATCTGCCCCAGGAGGTTCTGCCCTTGTTCGGCGCCCCAGTCGCGGATGGCCGACTGCAGGTTCTCGAACCAGTAGGGGTTGAACTGCACGTAGTAGATGATCGCGAACGCGCACAGGATAGCGGCGACGACGAGCGCGATCTTGCCGGCCGACCAGCGGCGGCTCGTGGTGTTCTGGGCCGAATAGATCTGCGGGGCGCCGAACACGCCGGCGGCTTCGCGCGCTTCGTCGGTGATCGGCGACATGATGTCGGTGTCGCCGCGCTGGTTCATGTTGGTCACCGGGGTGGTCATGACCGACGTGCGTTGCGGGTTGAGGCCCGACGTCCAGCCTTCGGGGCGTTCGGCGGCCCATTCGTCGGTCGCGCTGCCGAAGCCCTGGGCGCTCGACGCGGCGTCGGCCACTTTGGGGCCGTAGCCGTTGCCGGGGATGAGGTAATTGTCGTCGTCGAAGAAGGGCGTGGCCGGCACGTCGAAGCCCGACAGGTCCTTGTCGGCCGATTCGGTAACGACCGGCTCGTTGTCGGTGAGGGGCGTGTTGAAGTGGAGCACGCGCGTTTCGTCGGCGCTCACGTCGGTCGACCAGTTGAGCATCTGGGTGGCCTGGCTGGCCAGGGCGCCTTCGGCGTTCTGCGGGGCCGGCGCATCGGCGACCACGTGCTCCATGTCGGGGCGGGCGAAAGCGGCGGCGCTCGGGCTGATCGTGGGGATGTTCAGCGATCGGGGGCGCGGCGAGATGAAGGGCACGTCCATGATGGGCGCGGTGGCCTCTTCGGGCATGGCGCCGTCGATGAGGACGTCTTCGACCGGCACGTCGCTGAAGTCGGCGTCGGCTGCGGCGACGCTCGACGCGCCTGCGGCGGCCTGCTGGGGCGCTGCGACGGCGGCCGCCGCGGAGATCGGGTTCTCTTCGATCGGGGCTCCGCAATTCGAGCAGAAATGGGCACCCGGTTTCAGGGCTTCACCGCAGTTTATGCAGAAATTGGGAGTCATCACACCGCCTACTCGTCGAAAGGGCTGAACCGCCAGTCTGAAGTAAGCACCCATCTTACCCGTCTCGTTTACGGCGGTGGGACCTGTGGGCGAATTGATACGAATTCTTTAACGGACGCGTGCAAGGTTGGCCACGACCTCGCGTTGTGTTGAAAAGCGCGGCTGCGAACGCGCGCCTTTCCTCGACCGCTCCGATCTCCATAAGGCAAGGAAAGCGCAGCCCGCCAACGCGCGCCGCCCCGGTGCGGGCGCGCGGGGAGGGGCCGCGCGCCCGCACCGGGGCGGCAAGGGGAAGGGCAGCCTAGCGGTGGTCGACGAGCCACTGGATGCGCAGGTCGCGCAGGCTGCAGTGCTCGCAGAGCAGGCAGTCGAGCGAATCCTGGTCGCAGGCGACCACGCGGTCTGCTTCCTCGAGCCCGCCGCGGGCGAGCAGGAAGTCGCCGATGGCCGCGCGCAGGGCTTCCACCGCGAACACGGGCGTGTCGTTCTTGTCGGCTGGGACGCCGTCGACGGCGCGCACCACGTCGGCAGGCGTGAGCTTCAGGGCCTCGTCGATCGTTTTTCCGCAGGCGAGCACGCAGATCTCGCTCGCGCAGCCGGTCATGGCAAGGCAGCCGCGGCTGCGGAAGCCGATATGCTCGATTACCCGCGTGTCGGGGTCGATCACGGCGAACAGTTGGCAGGCGACTTCGCCGCGCTTCGATTTGCCGGCCATGCCCTCGGCGTTGCAGCCTTCGGGAATGCCGCTGTTCTTGAAATCGGCAACGATCGACAGCAACTTGTCGGAATAGCCGCGCGTGCCGATTTCGGTCTGCGTCTGGTAGACGTCGGCCGTGCGGATCACGCGGCGGTCGGGGATGTCCATGTAGACGTTGCGCACTTCGTTTTGCATGAGGGCCTCCAAATGGCGTGTTCGAAAAGGGCGATGCGGGTGCGGCCCGGCAGAGGGTTCTGGGCCGCGTGCCCGCCTAGGGGTTCATCCAGCGTTCGACCGAATAGTATTCGGCGAGCGCCTTGGCCTGCGCCTCGCTCAGGTAGTCGGAGGAATAGAAGTAGGCGTCGCCGTTGCTCGCGCTGCACGACGCGATGTCGGGGAACTTCTCGCTTTCCTGCACGGTCTTCCAGCAGTCGAGCACTTGGTCTTCGGTCATGCGGAAGGGGTCGTTGAGCAGGGCGCGGTAGACCATGGGCCGCGGGTACACGCGGCTTTCCTCGCGGACGATGTCGACGAAGGTCGCGACCTTGTCGTCCTCGAGGGCCAGGTAGGTCCAGTGGGCGAACGAGTCGGTCATGAAGTCGGTGGAATAGAGGTAGCGGTTCTTGGTGCCTTCGAGCACCGCGATATCGGCCGTGGGCAGGGCGAAGGCGCCGGCGGCCAGGACGGCGAGCACCTGGTCGTGAAGGGACGGGGCCTCTTCGCCTTCGCCGTCCGCATCGGCGTTCGCTTCCGTCTGCGCGTTGGCATCGGTCGCGCGCTTTTCCGGAATGGCGTTCGCGAGGGTTTCGGCCGTGCCGCTTTCCACGGACCCGCCGAAGGCGGCTGCCGCATTGGCTTCGGCTTCGGCGCTGGCTTCGGCCGTCTCGTCTTGCTCGTCGGCCGCCTGCGCGGCGTTGGCGTCGATCACGTCGAAGACGAGCTGGGCGAAGGCGGCGGGGTCCATGCCGGCGGGCGCTATCTGCTCGGTCTCCCAGCGGTCGGGGGTCACGAGCGCGCTGTCGGCGCTCTGGGTGCGCACGTCGGCGAACGCATTCGCAAGCGCCTCCTCGACCTCTTCGAGGGCGGGCTGCGCTGCGGGCTCTTCGGCGGTTTCGCGGGGCGCGCCCGCCGGGTTTTCGGGCGCCGCGTCGGCCGGGGCATGACGGGGCGTGCTGGACGCGGGCGCCGCCTGCTCGGTTGCCGGTTCTTGGTCTTCCGAATCGTTCATACGTCCTCCTTCTCTCGGCGCCAGTATGCCCCGTTTCCCGCACGCCCTCGTCCCCTCTTTGGGGGTAACGTGTTAAATCTTTTCGGAATGCACCCGCAATCGGGTACGATAGACGAATCCGCGGTCTGCATAACGCTCCGGATCTCCTGCGGAGGGCGGGGATGCGCAGGGCCTTGCGATAGGGAAGTCCATCGGACGTGCGGCCGCGCGGTGCGTCCCCTGGCACTGGAGGGGCATAATTTATGACGGAATCGAGCTCGAGCTCTGTCCTCGACGCATGTGAGGCATCCACTGGATGGGCGCAGGTCAAGGCGTGCCTTAAGGCGACGTCGGCGCTGTGGCCGGTGATTGTGGGCCTTGCAGTGGGGCGGTGCTCGATTATCGTGCCCACCTACGCGAGCTATGTGAGCAGCGACGACGGCATCTTCACCGATGGGGCGACCCTGTTCTTTTCTCTGCTTGCGTTGATCATCATCTGCGTCATCGCCATCCCCGACTTGCACCTGGAAAAGAAGCAGGTGCGGCGAATCATGATCGGAACGGTTGCGGCTCAGTGCGCCCTTATGCTCGTTGCCGGTTTCGTCCAACTCGCCTCGGGCCCCGTGTGGGCGCGTCTGTGCATTAACGGCGTCAACACCTTGTTTGGCGTGATCATCTTCGGCTACTGGTTGCGCTATGTGCGCGGGGCCCGCTTGCGCGTGGTGACTGTCGTGCTGTTTTCGGCTTTGGCCTTAAGCGAGGTCGAGCTTTTGGCCTGCGCCTTCCTTTCGGGCATGTGGGACAACGTGGCCGCGGCGGTTCTGCTGCTCGCGGAGTTCCCCCTTATGCGCCGGGCCCGCCGCGCGCCTCTTGCCTGGGAGATCGACACGGGCGGCCCTCAGCTGCTGGAAAACGTGTCCAAGGACCGCATCTCGATCGCCCGCTTCCTCATCAGCAACGGCCTGTGCATCGCGGCGCTCTCGCTTGCCATCGGCCTTATGCGCGGGTTCCCGGCGGGCCTCGCCATCCCCTTCTCGCTCGAGATGCGCGTCGTCTGTTTCGTGGCGATCGTCGCGGTGTGCGCGATTGTTATCGTCGCGGTGGCGGGCCGCACCTGGCGCTTTCCCTTCGCCCTGGCCATGTGGGGCGTCATGCTGCTCACCGTCACGGTCGTGCTCTTCCTGTACGCCTTCCTGCCCGACCGCCTGGACGCGGGCGCCGCGGCCACCACGGCCCTCAACGCCTTCATGGTCGTGTTCGATTGGGCGCTCATCGTGGCGTTCATGAGCTTCGGCTGGCGCGACCCCTACTATTACCTGCTCGGCGGCATAGTCGTCTTCCTGTTCTTCCGTGCGGTGGCGCGTATCAGCGAGCCCCTGCTTGCCGCCTGGGGCGTCGATGAGCCGCGCATGCTCGTGCTCATTTCGATTCTTTCGTTCGCGTCGGTTCTCGTGCTCACGGGAGCCTACGTGGGCGTGCTGCTGGACGAGCGCGATCGCGTGCTCGCCCAGCGTCAGTCGCGCGTGCTGCACGCCGTGATGGGCATCGAAGCCGAAAAGAAACCGCAATCGCTCGAGGAACTGCGCACCGAAGCCATGGAAGCCAACGTGCGCAAGCTCGGCGAGCGCTTTCTGCTTTCCGACCGCGAGATCGAAGTACTCACCCTCTACGCGATGGGCCACACGCAGCGCAAGGTGGCAGAAGAGCTCGTCATATCGCCCGAAACCGTGCACGCCCACATTAAGCGCATCTATGCGAAGACGGGCCTGCATTCCCGCCAGGCCATCCTCGATTTCGTGGCCCAGTATTCGGAATAGCGTGACAACGGGGCGGGTGACAACGGGGGCGCGTGATGTTGTCACCGCTGGGCGTGACAACATCACGCGCCCCCGTTGTCACCCGCCCAGCAGGATTTCCGGGTTCGGCGTGACATTTCCCTGTGAAACGAGCCCCGCCGTGTGACAACATCACGCGCCCCTGTTGTCACACAGAAAAGCCCCCGGCCGCGAGGATGCGGTCGGGGGCTTCGGAGGAAGGAGGCTGGCCCTACATCAGGCCGGCTGCCTGCATGGCTTCCTTGACGTCGGACATGCCGTTCTCGTCGAGGTACTCGGCGGTCGGGCAGCCCTTCTGCTCGTCCCAGCTGAAGCGCTTGTAGAACATTGTCAACGCGGAGTTCCAATCATTCCTCTCAAGCTTTTTCGTGCCTTTGGTGAACGGTTGTTTATCGGGGTCCTCGTTGAATGGCCATGACGTGATGGTGTCATGCACGTTGCGGAAGTCGTCGGTGCCCATGCCGCGCATCGTGTTGCAGCGCTGCAGTGTCATGATCTTCTCGCCCGCCTTGTAGAGGTCGTCGGTCGTGACGTCCTCGCCGGTGACGGCCTTGAAGAACTTGGCTTCCAGGTCCAAATCGCCGCGGTAGTCGCGCGCCTTGGTGGGGCTCATGGTCATCGGCCACACCCAGTTGCACACGGTCAGGCTGTCGTGAAGGACGTCGGTGACGGCGCTCCACCAGGCGAAGTTGGCCTTGTGCTCGTTCATCGGCGTGTAATCTTTTACCGGGTCGACAGCGTCTTCGCCTCCCCATACTTCAGCGCCTATGGCCTTTTTTACGTCTATCGGCAAACCGCAGCCCTGGAAGTTCACGGCGGAGTGGACCATTGGATCGCGGTTAAAGACCATGTTGTAGAGAGCTCCGACTTGCCCAAAGCATTCATGCGCGTGGTGCACCGGCCAGCCGCGGTAGTTGATCAGGCAGGACGCCGTGGTGTCGAACCAGGCCTGGTCGTTCCAGCGCTCGCACCAGACCAAGGGGCCGTGGGCGATATAGGAAAGCTCAGAGTCGTTGCGCACGATTTTGTTGCAGACGTCGATGAAGAACGAGGGGTCGAGAGAGGTGAATTTGTCCCAGTCAATGGAGCCGTATTCGTCAGCAGGCAGGACGCGCTGGAAGATGCCTTCTTTATAGCAATGAGCGAAGTCGCGGTAAAACTGCCCGTAATTGCACCAGAATCCGAGGTCGTCCATTGTATTTGTTAGGACTGCATTCATGAGCAGTTCTGCATCTTTATCTACGTTCCATTTTAGAATCATGTTCATGAATGTGAATCCCGCATTCGCCATACAAGTGTTGCCGCTCGTCTCGAAACTACCAGCATCGGCGGATGACTGCATGCGCAGGTCGGCATAGCAGTGGATGGGGCAGCCGTGGCAGCCATTCGTTTTGATGACATACGGCTCCGCGGCTGAGCCTAGCATCATTTTATGGACGCTCAGCAGGCAGCGGTAGCCTACGGTGTTGAGCTCGCCGGGCTTGGGCTCGCCGGTTTCTACAGGGCCACCTTCCGCGAGCTCCCAATTTAGACCCTTCTGCGCATTCCAACGAGAGCCCTCGTCGTAGTACTCGGCCCATTCCTGCTGGGTGCTCGGGACCACGTGGTTGTTGTTCGAGCCGATGACCTCGCGCAGCATGTAGTCGGACAGGTCGGCCACGGCCTGCGGGTCCTTCACGTAGACGGGGCGGTTGCCCTCGACGACGAGCGCCTTGAGCTTCTTCGAGCCCATGACCGCGCCCGTGCCGGCGCCGGCGGAGTGGTTGCGCGAGTTGATGATGCAGGAGTAGGGCAGCAGGTTCTCGCCGGCCGGGCCGATCGCGGCCACGCAGGCCTTCGTCGACTCCGCGCGCGAGAGGGCCTCGGTGGTGGCGCGGGTGCCCAGGCCCCACACGAACCCGGCGTCCTTGATCTCGACCTTGTCGTTTACGATGTTCAGGTAGACCGGCTTGTCCGAGGCGCCCTCGACGATGATGGCGTCGTAGCCCGCCTGCTTGATGCGGGCGCCGATCATGCCGCCGCAGTGGGCGTCGACGATCAGGTGGTCCTTAGTGAAGGTAGAGAGGCTGCAGATCGTGGTGCGGCCGGCCAGGGGCACGCCGGATGCGGTGAGCGGGCCCACGGCGAAGATGATCTTGTTCTCGGGCGACAGCGGGTCGGTCCCCGCGGGCACCTCGTCGAACATGATCTTGTTGGCCAAGCCCATGCCGCCGATGTAGTCCTTGTAGGGCTCGGTCGGCTCGGTGGTGATGGAGCCCGTCGTCAGGTTGACGCGGAGCATCTTGCCCGCCCAACCGTATGACTTTTCATCAGCCATGTTGTTCTCCTTGTTCGCTGCGTTAGATACCCGTTGTGCGAAGACGTGAACCAAGGGAACAGGGATTGATTCTATGGTGGCACGATGCTCTGGATTTTCTGTCACCTCTTTAAGACAATTTTCAGGGTGGGACCCGGCAAGATTGGTTGCCCCCTCAAAGAGGGGACACGCCGTTTCCCCTGCTGTATTAGGATTTACGCGGGCGAGAGGGGTATCTGTGTCCGAAGAGGGGAAAATCAATGCGACGCTATCGGAAATGGGCCGGTATGCAGCGGCAATCTGGCCCATGCTCGTTGGCCTCTCTTTTTCTCGCATGGGCGTCATCGTTGGTGGCTACGGTAGCTATCAGAGCAGCGATGGCGGATTGTTCGGCGATGGTGCAGTCCTTGTTGCAGGCGCTGCGATGGTTGCGCTGATCGTCATTGTGGCGAAAAGGGATATCCAGCTAAGCGACCGAGAGGTGTGCCTTCTGCTGTGCGTCTGTGCTTCCGTTGAGAGCGGTGCGCTTGCGTCGCTTTCCGTTTGCTCTGTACGGGTAATCGGCAGCCAGCAGATTAGATTTCTCCTGTGCTCCCTAAATTGCGCCGCTGGCTCGCTCGCTATGTTGTGCTGGGTATGGCGCATACGGTCTGCGGGGCCGAAAGTGTCGATACTGTTTACCTTTGGGGCTCTAGCTCTCAGCGAGCTGGTGATTTTCCCCTGCGTGTTTCTTTCGCCAGCTGGTGGTTATGCGGCCGCCGCATGTGCTTCTCTGTTCCAGCTGGGTCTTGTGCGGAAATCGAAGGAGCAACCAGACGTTCCCACTCTTGACAGAGCCCTCAATCGCAATGAATACCTGGGCTCCATGCGCAAGGGGAGCTCCCTGTTGCGCATCAGCGTGGTGTCGGGGGTTGGTCTTGGCCTCATGGCAATTGTGGTGGGCTTGTTGCGTGGTTTTCCCGATGGCTCTTCAATTGTGTTTTCAAGGTCGGCTCGTATCGGATATATGCTGCTCTGCGTTGCTGCATGCGTTGTCGTAATTCTCCGAGGGTTCTCCAGCAGGAAAAGAAGGTCGTCTGTTGAGATTTGGATTGCCGTTGAAGCGATGGCCTTTCTTTCTCTATTGCTGTATGCGGCGTTCCCTGACGACTTGCAATGGGGCGCGATGGTCGTGACCGTGCTCAATGCGATTTTGGTCGCATACGGTCAGTATCTAATGCTTGCATTTATGGATTCGGGTTGGCGCGACCCGTTTTACTACTGTTTGGGCGGTTGGCTTGTCTTCTTTCTCCCGCGTGCGTTGACGCGAATGCTGCAGATGGTCACGTTTGGGATTATGGGGAACATCCAGCTGATGATGGTGTCTATTGCGCTGTTCGTAGCTGCTTCCGGTCAAGTAATGACGCTGATGATTATGCGTACGTACAAGCTTGACCTTGACGATTCGCCTGAGGGAAAACGCGTTGTTTTGCAGGGTCTTATGGGTCTTGAGGTGTCGCCGAACAATTTGTTTGAAGTGCGATTCGCCGCAATGCGCGAGAATGCCCAGGAACTTGGCAGGCGGTTCAATTTGAGCGATCGGGAAATCGATGTCGTTGCCTTGTACGCGCTTGGGTTTACCCAGAAGCGCGTTGGAGAACAGCTATTCATTTCTCCTGCAACGGTTCATGAATATGTGAAACGCATTTACACCAAGACTGATCTGCATTCTAGGCAGGAGATTATCGATTACCTGAAGGAGCATGCATCGTAGTTGTGTGACAACATCACCTGCCCCTATTGTCACCGTGACAACGGGGCAGGTGATGTTGTCACGTGCGACGTCGTCACATGCAAAAGTCCCCGGCCGCGAGGATGCGGTCGGGGACTTCGGAGGAAGGAGGCGGGCCCTACATCAGGCCGGCTGCCTGCATGGCTTCCTTGACGTCGGACATGCCGTTCTCGTCGAGGTACTCGGCGGTCGGGCAGCCCTTCTGCTCGTCCCAGCTGAAGCGCTTGTAGAACATCGTCAGAGCGGTCTGCCAATCGTTGGCTTCCATCTTGTCGGTGCCCGCAGTGAACGGCTGGATGTCGGGGTCCTTGGTGAAGGGCCACTTGGTCACCGTGTCATGGACGTTGCGGAAGTCGTCGGTGCCCATGCCCCGCATCGTGTTGCAGCGCTGCAGGGTGATGATCTTCTCGCCCGCCTTGTAGAGGTCGTCGGTCGTGACGTCCTCGCCGGTGACGGCCTTGAAGAACTTGGCTTCCAGATCGAGGTCGCCGCGGTAGTCGCGGGCCTTGGTGGGGCTCATGGTCATCGGCCACACCCAGTTGCACACGGTCAGGCTGTCGTGCAGGACGTCGGTGACGACGCTCCACCAGGCGAAGTTGGCCTTGTGCTCGTTCATGGGCGTGTAGTTCTTGTTCTGGTCGATGGCGTCGGCGCCGCCCCAGACCTCTTCGGCGATCTGCTGCTTCACGTCGAAGGGCAAACCGCAGCCCCGGAAGTTCACGGCGGAGTGGATCATGTCGTCGCGGTTGAACACCATGTTGTAGAGCAGGCCCACCTGGGCGAAGCACTCATGCGCGTGGTGCACCGGCCAGCCGCGATAGTTGATCAGGCAGGACGCCGTGGTGTCGAACCAGGCCTGGTCGTTCCAGCGCTCGCACCAGACCAAGGGGCCGTGGGCGACGTAGGACATCTCGTTGTCGTTCTGGGCGATGTGCTTCAGGATCTGCACGTAGACCGAAGGGTCCTGGGTGTCCTTGTTGAACTTGGTCCAGTCGAACATGTTGTACTCGTCGGCCGGCAGGACGCGCTGCCAGATGCCTTCCTTGATGCAGTGGCCGATGTCGCGGTAGAGCTGGGCGTAGTTGCACCACATGCCCAAATCGTCCATCGTCGTGCCGATCGCGTTGTTCCAGTTGATGAACTCCTGCGGCATGGCCTTCTGGGTGATGCCGGTCTTCATGATCGACTCGGTGTAGAGCCAGGGGAAGTTCGACGCGCAGGTGTTGCCCGCGGTGGCGTAGGCGCCCGCGTCGGCGGATGCCTGGTTGCGCAGGTCGCTATAGCAGTGGATGGGGCAGCCGTGGCAGCCGTTCATCTTGATGGTGTAGGCGCTGGCGGCGGCACCCAGGTCCTTGGTGGACTTCATGCAACGGTAGCCCACGGTGTTGAGCTCGCCGGGCTTGGGCTCGCCGGTTTCCACGGCGCCGTCTTCGGCCAGCTCCCAATTCAGGCCCTTCTTGGCCGTCCAACGAGAGCCCTCGTCGTAGTACTCGGCCCATTCCTGCTGGGTGCTCGGGACCACGTGGTTGTTGTTCGAGCCGATGACCTCGCGCAGCATGTAGTCGGACAGGTCGGCCACGGCCTGCGGGTCCTTCACGTAGACGGGGCGGTTGCCCTCGACGACGAGCGCCTTGAGCTTCTTCGAGCCCATGACCGCGCCCGTGCCGGCGCCGGCGGAGTGGTTGCGCGAGTTGATGATGCAGGAGTAGGGCAGCAGGTTCTCGCCGGCCGGGCCGATCGCGGCCACGCAGGCCTTCGTCGACTCCGCGCGCGAGAGGGCCTCGGTGGTGGCGCGGGTGCCCAGGCCCCACACGAACCCGGCGTCCTTGATCTCGACCTTGTCGTTTACGATGTTCAGGTAGACCGGCTTGTCCGAGGCGCCCTCGACGATGATGGCGTCGTAGCCCGCCTGCTTGATGCGGGCGCCGATCATGCCGCCGCAGTGGGCGTCGACGATCAGGTGGTCCTTAGTGAAGGTAGAGAGGCTGCAGATCGTGGTGCGGCCGGCCAGGGGCACGCCGGATGCGGTGAGCGGGCCCACGGCGAAGATGATCTTGTTCTCGGGCGACAGCGGGTCGGTCCCCGCGGGCACCTCGTCGAACATGATCTTGTTGGCCAAGCCCATGCCGCCGATGTAGTCCTTGTAGGGCTCGGTCGGCTCGGTGGTGATGGAGCCCGTCGTCAGGTTGACGCGGAGCATCTTGCCCGCCCAACCGTATGACTTTTCATCAGCCATGTTGTTCTCCAAATCTCCTCGATTTTCGATTGTTGTGCGAAACCGGGAAACGATGGAGCCGCGTATCGGGCGCACGCATGCCGCGGCGCCTCGATTTGCTTGCCGCAAGTATCGCCCGAGGCCTTCCGCCCCTGTACCCTCTTTCAGGGTAATTTCGAAAAACCGCAGGTAAAAGCCGCAATTACCCCGAAAGAGGGGCTGGAAGAGATGTGCGCGGGCGCATGATGCGAAGCGTTGTGCGAACCGAATGCCAAGGGACAACGAGGAGGGAGGAGCGCCGCAGACGGCGCTTTCTGGAAGAACAAAGTTCCGTGGAGAGCGGAGCTTTTAGAGGAGGAAGTGAGGAGGAGAAGTCCGTATGTCAGAGCAGAATCTGAACAACGACGCCGCGACGGCCACGGAGGACAAACCGAAGGCCGCCGACTCCACCAATACCAAGAAGAACTTCACGCGCCGCGACGTGCTCGCCATGTGCGGGTGCGGCGTCGCCGGCTTGGTCGTCGGCGGCGTGGTGGCGAAGTGGGGCGTGACCGAAGACGCGATCGCGTCCGGCCGCATCGACCTTTCCACCACCCCGCAGAAGATGATCGTCACCGACCGAGGCCGCTGCTCCGGCTGCCAGCGCTGCGAGATGATGTGCAGCCTGCGCAACGACGGCTGGGTCTCGCAGGAGACGGCCCGCGTGCGCGTGTGGGAAAGCTACAACTTCGGCGCGAGCCCCGATACCGAAGACGGCATCTACGGCAACTGCCAGTTCACCATCAAGGCCTGCAAGCAGTGCGAGGACGCCTGGTGCGTCAAGTACTGCCCGGTGCACGCGATCCATTCCGACGAGAAGACGGGCGCCCGCGTGATCGACACCGACGTCTGCATCGGCTGCGGCATGTGCCACGAGGCCTGCCCCTGGAACATCCCCGTGGTGAGCAGCGAGACCGGCCGTTCGACCAAGTGCATTTCCTGCGGCCGTTGCGCCGAGCAGTGCCCCAACGGAGCCATCAAGTTCATCGATTGGCAGGACATCGCCGAAGAGGCGCTTTCCAAGGGCATTATCAACACCGCCGAGCTCACCGGCGACCTGGTGCGTCCGTACCAGGGAAGCTAGTTCGGAAACGGTTCGGCTGCGAAAGAGGCAAGGAAGAAGGGAACCATGGACGCGGAAAAGAAGGCGCTCGTATTCGAAGTGGCGCGCGCGAGCTTTGCTCCTGCCGAGCGCGATGCGTGGATCGCTTTGGCGGCGTTTTCGACTTGGTCGGGCTACCTTGACGCCTGCAGTTCGATTGCGCGCGACGAATGCGCCGTGCTCTCCGACCTACTTGCGTCCGGGGAACTCGATGCCCTGCGCCATCCCCTCGATTACGAGGCGGTGCGCTCGTTCGCTGCGCGGCATTTCACGGGCGGGCTCCCGCAGAGCGTCGTGCCCGTTGAATCGCTTTATCGGACGAATCCTTCCCAGGTTCCTGCATACGGCGGTCCTTCTGCCCGCTATATGGGGGATTTGGCCTCATCGATGGGGCTCGAGCTGCCCGCCCGCTTCGCTTCCACGCCCGACCATTTGGCGGTGGAAGCTGGCATGGCCGCTCTGCTCTATCGGTCCGACGCGAACCTTGCCGATTCCTTCGTATCCGAACGCTTTACGTGGCTTGCCGACTTCAGGCTGGCGCTGGTGGCGCTCGACGACGATGAACGCATGTTCTTCTGCGCGCTCGTCGATGTCATCGTCGCCCTCGTCGAATGCATAAGGTCGGGCAGGCATGAGGCAGTATCAACGAACAACCTCGAGAGGAAATGACATGTCAGGAAACGCTATAACCAGGCGCGGCTTTCTGGCTGGCACCGCGGGCGTCATCGGCGCTGCGGGACTTGCCGGCTACATGAGCTTCGACGCGTGGGAGCGGGCGTACGCTGACGATTCCGATACACACGGTACCGTCAGCACGGTGCACTCTACGTGCAACGGCTGCTCGAACAAATGCGGGTTCACGGCGTATGTGGTCGACGGGAAGCTGCGCAAGCTCATCGGCGATGAGCGGCATCCCATGGCGAAGGGCAAGTTGTGCGCACGCGGTTACGCGTACGCGGAAATCGCCTATTCGAAGGACCGCTTGACCGACCCGCTCAAGAAAAACGACAAAGGCCAGTTCGAAGCGATTTCGTGGGAACAGGCTCTTTCGGAAATCGGCGCCAAGGTGCAGCAGATCGTCTCTTCCGACGGTCCCGGCGCGCTTGCGATGGTGCAGGACCCGCGCCCGTCGGGGTCCTACTATGCGAAGCGCTTCATGAGCGCCCTGGGCTCGCCGAACGTCTACACCCATGGTGCGGCTTGCTACGAGTCGCGCGAATCGGGCATCAAGCAGGTGATCGGCGCCAACAGTTGGACAAGCGACGTTGCCAACGCCCAGATGACCATCTTCATCGGCCGCAGCTATGCCGATGGCCTGCGCCCTTCTGCCCTCATGGCGATGGAAAAGGCGCATGAGGCAGGGTCCCATATCGTCCTTGTCGACCCGCGCTTCACCAATTCGCAGAAGTTCGCCGACGAATGGGTGCCTATCACTCCGGGCACCGATTTGGCCCTTGTGCTCGCCCTGTGCCAGGTCGTGACCACCGAAGACCTCTACGATGCCGACTACGTTGCGGCGAACAGCGTGGGCTTCGACGAGTTCCGCGAAAGCATCGCTCAGTACACGCCTCGTTGGGCCGCCGAAAAGACCGGCATCGATGAAACGACCATCAAGCGCTTGGCCCATCAAATGGCCCAGGCAGCGCCGGCTTGCTCGATCGAGTCGGGTTGGCGCGGTCCTTCCGGTTGCCAGTACAAGAATTCCGGCGAGCTGGCCCGTGCCGTGGCCTGCTTCAACGCGCTTTTGGGGGTCTACAACCAAAAAGGCGGCGCCTTGCTCTACCCGAGCGTGTCGGCCGGCAAGCTCGATGAGGGCAAGTTCCCCTCTCCTCCCAAGCCTCAGGCGGCGCAAGTCGGTTCCGACGAGTTCCCTCTTGCGGTGGATGGTTCGGCCCTTGCGGCGGTAAAGGCCGCTTCCGAAGGCAGTGTGAAGGGCTTCTTCTTCTACAACTCCAATATGGTAGGGGGTTATTCGAACCCCTCCTACCTGGCCCAGGTGGTATCGGGGTGCGATCTGTCGGTGTGCGTCGACGTGCAGATGAGCGAGACGGCGGCTGCCTGCCAGTACGTGCTGCCCGACACGAGCTATCTGGAACGGTCGGAGCTGCCGGCGTTCGCGGGCGGAGCGGTGCCGAGCGTGTCGATGCGCACGCAGGTTATCGACGTGGTCCATCCCAATACCAAGCCCGTCGACGAGATTTTCACCGAACTCGCGCAGGCATGCGGGGTGGGTCAGTACTTCGACTTCACGATGGACGAGCTCGCCGCTGCCCAGCTTGCGAGCGTGGGCGTTGATGTGGACGCCGCGCGCCAGATGGGCACGGTCTACTTCAACGACAAGGCTTTCTCGTACGGTTCGACGCCAAACTGGAAGACACCCACGGGAAAGATTCAGTTCGCAAGCGACGCCTGCAAGAAGGCGGGATACGAGGCCGTTCCTTCCTGGATCGAGCCGGACGTGATGCCCATGGGCAATGAGCTGCGCCTTATCGAGGCCAAGCAGCCCATTCACAGCCATACGATGACGGCCAACAACGAAACGCTTATGGGAATCACGAAGAAATACGACCTCACGCGCGCTTGGATTAACCGCTCGTTCGCCGAAAACCTGGGTATCGCCGACGGCGATACGATCGAGGTATCCAACGAGAAGTACACCGGAAAGATCGGCGTGCATGTGACCGACCGCATCGTGCCGGGCGCTCTCTATCTGCCTTCCGCCTACGGCGTGACGGTGGAAGACCAGCATACCGCCTACGGTGTGGGTTTGCGCCCTGCCGACTTCTTGGCGTTCAAGCTCGAGCCCGGGTATGGGTCGGCCATGGCGCATGAGGTTTGCGTGACGGTGAAGAAGGTGAATGCGTAATGGCTCGTTACGGAATGCTCATCAACACCAAGAAGTGCGTGGGCTGCTATACCTGCGTGGCTGCCTGCCAGCGTCAGAACAACCTGCTGCCCAGCGAGCAGTTCATCCGGTTCGAGGAGCGCGAAACGGGCACCTATCCCACGTTGAGCGTCGAGACGATTCCCCTGCAATGCATGCATTGCGAGGACGCCCCGTGCGCCGCGGTGTGCCCCACGGGCGCCGCGCATATCGGCACCGACGGCATCGTGCAGGTCGACCAGGGCCGCTGCATCGGTTGCAAGTACTGCATGGCCGCCTGCCCCTACCAGGTGCGTGTGGTCAACGAGGAAACGGGCACGGTGGACAAGTGCCGCTTCTGCACGGTGTCGGCCAACGACGGCACGGCCATGTGCAGCTGCGTTGAGGCATGCCCCACGGGTGCGCGCATCTTCGGTGACTTGGACGACCCGGACAGCGAGATCTCGAAGGCCATTGCCGAGCTCAACGCTCAGCCTATCGCCGGCGATCTCACGAAGTCCAAAGTATTCTACGTGAGGTGATGGATATGCAATTCGAACCCATCTGGGGCGTGCCCATCGCCCTCTACCTCTTCCTCGCGGGCTTGGGCGGCGGTGCGTTCATCGCGTCCGCGTTCGTGCATTGGAAGAATCCCGACGCCGAGGTCACGCGCAAGGCGGGCCACTTCATCGCCCCCGTGGTGGTGGCCGTGGGCCTGGTGCTGCTGATGCTCGACGCTCAGGGCGGCTTCCATCATCCGCTGCGCTTCGCCCTGCTGCTGCACAACCTGGGGTCGGTTATGACCTGGGGCGTGATCTTCCTGGCGGCCTTCGAGGTGATCGCCCTTATCGCGGCCATCCTCGAAATCGTCAAGCGCACGGTGCCGATGTGGCTTGAAGTCGCCGGTTCGGTCTTCGGCGTGTGCGTGGGCGCCTACACGGGCTGCCTGCTCGGCGTGGTGAAGACCTTCCCGCTGTGGAACAACGCGATCCTGCCGGTGCTCTTCCTGGTGTCGGCCATTTCCACGGGCATCGCGGCCGTGATCCTGGCGTCGCTGATCGCGGCGCCCGAGGAAGCCGACAAGCTCGACGACCTGAAGGGCTTCCATTACTGGCTGCCCGTGGTCGAGCTGGTGCTCGTCGTGGCCATGCTGTTCATCGTGAACAGCGCCGGCGAAGCGGCTCACGCGTCGGTGACCTCGCTGCTTTCGGGCGCCTGGGCGCCGGCCTTCTGGCTGGGCTTCGTCATCATCGGCCTGGTGGGACCCACGTTGGTGGAAACCTACCTGCAGCGTGCCAAGGGCGCCAACGAACGCGCGCTCGGCATCGGCAGCGAGGCCGGCGTGCTCGTCGGCGGCTACCTGCTGCGTATGATGATCGTGATGGCGGCCCTGCCGATCACGCTCACCGTGGCTTGGCTCTAGCGCGCGCATACGCGTGAGGGCGTGCGGCCCCGAGGCATCCCGCCTCGGGGCCGCTTTGTGACAACGGGGGCGCGTGATGTTGT
>JALCHN010000019.1 GCA_022644775.1 Eggerthellaceae bacterium | reverse complement strand
AGGATGCGGTCGTCCATGTTGCGGGTGGCCGTCTTCGGCTCGTCCATGTAGTGGTCGAAGGTGTCGAGCACCGACTGGTCGGGCTCGGGGGTGAGCTTGGAGACCACGTAGATGGCCAGACAGCCGAGCAGGAAGGCCGGCAAGAGCTCGTAGATCCCGAAGATGCCGCCCAGGGGCTTCACGAGGTTGTGCCAGACGAGCACCGTTGCGGCGCCCGTCACCATTCCGGCGATCGCGCCTTGCTTGGTCGTGCGGCGCCAGTAGAGGGAGAACAGGGTCAAGGGGCCGAAGGAGGCGCCCAGGCCCGCCCAGGCGTAGGAGACCACGGTGAAGATGACCGAGTTCTCGTCCCAGGCGACGACGATGCCGAAGAGCAGGACGACGGCGAGCGTGATGCGGGAAACGATGAGGACCGCTTCGTCGGTGGCGTCCTTCTTGAAGAGGCTGCGATAGATGTTTTCCGCAACCGACGAACCGGTGATGAGCAGGTAGGAAGACGCCGACGACATCGACGCCGCCAGGATGCCGCTCACCACGAGGCCGCACAGGAAGGAGGGCAGCATCATCTGCGAGAGCACGATGAAGATGTTCTCGGCGGCGGAATGGGTGAGCAGCTGGGTGGGCAGCAGGTAGCGGCCGATGAGGCCGATGGCAAGCGCGCTCGCCATGGAAATGGTGACCCAGACGATAGCGATGCGGCGGGAGGTGCGCACTTCGTTTTCGTCGCGGATGCCCATGAAGCGCACGAGGATCTGCGGCATGCCGAAGTAGCCCAGGCCCCAGGACAGGGTCGAGATGATGCTGATTACGCCGTACTGCTCGGGCACGCCGAAGAGGGGCTGGCCGTTCGCGGTCATTTGGGCACCCGCGGCGTCGAGTACAGGCGTCGCCGTCTGGGCCATCGACAGGTAGCCGGGGATGTCGGAGAGGAAGGCGACCGTGTTGTCGATGCCGCCGGCGCTCGCGATCGACCCCACGATGACCACCACGAGGGCGAAGAACATCAGGCATCCCTGAACGAAGTCGGTCGCCACCACCGAAAGGTAGCCGCCCACCATCGTGTAGAGGAAGACGATGAGCGCGCCCAGGACCATCATGAGCGAATAGTCCCAGCCGAACAGGGCGTTGAAAAGCTTGCCACAGGTCACAAAGCAGCTGCCCGTATAGACGGCGAAGAAGATGAGGATGATGACCGCGGCGATCGTGCCGATCGTGTTCTTGGAATCGTGGAAGCGGTTGCTGTAGAAGGCGGGCAGGGTGATCGAGTCATCGGCCTTTTCGGTATAGAGGCGCAGGCGCTTGGCGACGAGCTTCCAGTTAAGATAGGTGCCGATCACGAGGCCCACGGCCGTCCACCCGGCATCGGCCGCACCGGAAAAGTAGGCGAGGCCCGGAAGTCCCATAAGAAGGTAGCCGGACATGTCGGAGGCTTCTGCCGAAAGGGCGGTGAACCAGGGGCCCACCTTGCGGCCCCCCAGGAAATACTCGCTCGTCGACGAATTCGAACGCTTCGCGTAGATGAAGCCGATCGTCAGCACCACGATGAAATACAAGAGAATGGCGACGATTACCAAGACGTCTCCGCTTTGCATGCTTGCTCCTTGAACGTGATTCGGTAATAGAGTCCTATTATACGGGCAGGACGCGCACCGGGCGAAAGATTGCGAGGGCAAACGACGAGCGGACCGGGTTCGCTCTTGGGCGCAGGGTGTGGGAAGCTTCGAATAAGGCGTTTTGAGCGCGAGTTTTTTGGGCTCCCGCGTGCGCAAAAAGTTTCAAGAAAGTTCGAGCGGTTTCCGCTACCGGCAGCAATGACCTGGGGAAACGGAGGAATGGTGAAGATACGCCCGGGGGCGTGTCGCCTGTTGACAGGGCCTAGTTCCTAGCGTATTATCCTCTTGCTCGTTTGTTCGGGGAACACCTCAACAGACGAGGGCGCAGCTTGAAAATTGCACAAGTTAAGCCAAGATGGGCGTGTGCCCGAGTGGTTAATGGGGACGGGCTGTAAACCCGTTGGCTCTGCCTACCTAGGTTCGAATCCTAGCGCGCCCACCATCTTGCCCGCGTAGCTCAGTCGGTAGAGCACTTCGTTGGTAACGAAGAGGTCACCGGTTCAAGTCCGGTCACGGGCTCCATTTTTTGGCGGTGTAGCTCAGTTGGTTAGAGCACACGGTTCATACCCGTGGCGTCACTGGTTCGAATCCAGTCACCGCTACCAATTTTGATTGTTCAAGCCTCCGCTCGGTAGAGTGGGGGCTTTTCACAAATTGCTTAGTAACTGCGTCCTTTGGGGCGTTCTCATTGAAGGAGGATTTCAATGGCAAAGGAAAAGTTCGAGCGTACTAAGCCGCATGTAAACATCGGCACCATCGGTCACGTCGACCATGGTAAAACGACGCTGACTGCCGCGATTACCAAGGTTCTGTCCGAAAACGACGGTTCCCACGGCACCGCAACGGCTAAGTTCGAGGCATTTGCCGACATCGACAAGGCCCCCGAAGAGCGCGAACGCGGTATTACCATTTCTATTGCTCACGTCGAGTACGAAACCGACAAGCGTCACTACGCTCACGTCGACTGCCCCGGCCATGCTGACTACGTCAAGAACATGATCACCGGTGCTGCTCAGATGGACGGCGCTATCCTGGTTATCGCCGCTACCGACGGCCCCATGGCTCAGACCCGCGAGCACATCCTGCTCGCCCGTCAGGTCGGCGTGCCCTACATCGTCGTGTTCCTGAACAAGTGCGACATGGTTGACGACGAAGAGCTCATCGAGCTCGTCGAGATGGAGACCCGCGAGCTGCTCAGCTCTTACGACTTCCCGGGCGACGACATTCCTATCATCAAGGGTTCTGCTCTGGGCGCCCTCAACGGCGAGCAGAAGTGGGTCGACAGCATTTGGGAGCTCATGGACGCCGTCGATGAGTACATCCCGACTCCGCAGCGCGACAACGACAAGCCCTTCCTGATGGCTATCGAAGACGTTATGACCATCACCGGCCGCGGCACCGTTGTGACCGGCCGTGTCGAACGTGGCGAACTCAAGGTCGGCGACGAACTCGAGATCGTGGGCATCAAGGAGACCCAGAAGACCACCTGCACCGGCGTCGAAATGTTCCGCAAGCTGCTCGACGAAGCCGAAGCCGGCGACAACATCGGCTGCCTGCTCCGCGGCATCAAGCGCGAAGACGTCGTCCGCGGCCAGGTTCTTTGCAAGCCGGGTACGGTTACCTGCCACACGAACTTCAAGGGTCAGGTCTACGTCCTCACCAAGGACGAAGGCGGCCGTCACACCCCGTTCTTCGATGGCTATCGTCCGCAGTTCTACTTCCGCACCACCGACGTTACCGGTGTCGTGAAGCTGCCTGAGGGTACCGAAATGGTTATGCCCGGCGACAACGTCGAAATCGAAGGCGACCTTATCCATCCTATCGCTATGGAGCAGGGCCTTCGCTTCGCTATCCGCGAGGGTGGCCGCACCGTTGGTTCCGGTCGTGTGACCGAAATCCTCAAGTAGTCATTCTTCAATGAGGTTACGGATGGAGCCTCCGTTCCTGGAGGCTCCATTCTTTCTGCTTAACTTTCCTGTGCAATTCAAGTTGAATGTGAATATTCAATAGTAGGAGTTTAGTATGCGTACGTTGGTCACGCTCGCTTGCACCGAGTGCAAGCGCCGTAATTACACGACCAAGAAGAACAAGCAGAACAATCCCGATCGTATCGAGTTGAAGAAATACTGCAAGTGGTGTGGACATCACACCCTGCACAGGGAAACTCGCTAAGATATCAGGCAACATAGGCCAGTAGCTCCAATTGGTAGAGCGGCGGTCTCCAAAACCGCATGTTGGGGGTTCGAGTCCCTCCTGGCCTGCCAGCTTGTTTACGAGCAGCTTTAACAGGCTGCTTGTTTGGCGTTTAGACGGTGTAATATTTCAATCCCCCCAAGGGATTCCGAAGGGTAAAGATGGCAAAGAAATCAAAGACGCAAAGGGCTCGTGCCTCTGCAAGGCGTGCGAAGCGCAAGGAACTGCAGGAGCAGGAAGCTCTCGCGGCCGAAGATTCTTCTTCCGCGAACACCACCGAAGAACCCGAGCAGAAGAAGGGCCTCTTCAAGAAGGCTGAAAAGCCTGCCGAATCCAAGCCCAAGGCTTCCGAAAAGAAGCCGGCTAAGAAGCAGGAAAAGGCCAAGAAGAACGGTTTCTTCTCTGAAGTCCGCGCCGAAATGAAGCGCGTGACCTGGCCGACGCGTCAAGATGTCATTCGTTGGAGCGGCGTCGTCGTCGGTGCTTTGGTATTTTTCGGCGTGTACGTATTCATCCTCGACAACTGGATCGTTACCCCGCTCTTGCTTGCAATCTCTTCTTTGGGGGCATAACCGATGGCTAAGAAATGGTATGTACTTCATACCTACTCTGGGTATGAAAACAAGGTAAAGCAGAATCTCGAAACGCGTATCGAGACCATGGGTCTTGAAAACAACGTGTTCGACATTCAGATTCCCATGGAAACGGTCACGGAAATCCGTGACGGTGGCCGTCGCGTCGAATCCGACAAAAAGGTATTCCCGGGCTACGTGCTCGTGCGCATGGAGCTCGACGACCGCAGCTGGGCTGCCGTCCGCAACACGCCGGGCGTCACCGGCTTCGTGGGCAGCCAGGCAAGCCCTGCGCCGCTTACGCGCGAGGAATACAACAAGATCATGAAGCGCACCGATCGCAAGGCTGCGCGCAAGACTTCCACCGATTTGGAAGTGGGGCAGACGATCAAGGTCGTCTCTGGCCCTCTCGCCGAGTTCGACGGTGTCGTTTCCGAGGTCTCTCCCGAGACCAACAAGGTCAAGGTCATGGTGTCGATCTTCGGGCGCGAAACCCCGGTCGAGCTGTCCTTCGACCAAGTGGCGCGCATCTAGCGCCCCTGCTCGATGTCCTTCGAGCATGCTTTTGCGGTAACAATGCAGCCGATCGCCCTCGTGGACAGGGGCTTCTCGTTCGGATGCTTGTTTCATAACTGGTAAAGACTTCAGCTGAAAGGAAGCTTTTACAATGGCTGACAAGAAAGTCACCGGGTTTGTAAAGCTGCAGATCCCTGCCGGCGCAGCTAACCCGGCTCCCCCCGTGGGCCCGGCACTCGGTGCCCAGGGCGTCAACATCATGCAGTTCTGCCAGGCGTTTAACGCTCAGACGGCAGACCAGAAGGGGACCATCATCCCCGTCGAGATCACGGTCTACGAAGACAAGTCCTTCACCTTCGTGTGCAAGACTCCTCCCGCGGCCGTGCTCATCAAGGAAAAGCTCGGCATCAAGAGCGGTTCCGGCATTCCCCAGCTCAAGAAGGTGGGCGAGCTCACCGAAGACCAGCTGCGCGAAATTGCCGAGATCAAGCTGCCCGACCTCAACGCCAACGACATCGAAGCCGCTATGGAAATCGTCGCAGGCACCGCCCGTTCCATGGGCGTGACCATCGAAGGCCGCGCGCCGAAGAAGGTCTACACCGCTTCTCGTAAGCTGCAGCAGATGATGGACGCCGCGAACTAGTTCGCCCGTTTAGTAGGTAGGAACGGTTGCCTCCGGCAACCGCGTACGTGGGAGAGCACGAGCTCGTTCGTACCACGAAAGGAAGAAACATGGCAAAGTTGACCAAAAAGCAGAAGCTTGCTGCCGAAAAGATTGAAGAAGGCAAGCTCTACGCTCCGATCGATGCGTTCAAGACCATCAAGGAGATCGCTTCCGCGAATTTCGACGAGACCGTTGAGGGTCATTTCCGTCTGGGCATCGACACCCGCCAGGCCGATCAGCAGCTGCGCGGCATGGTGAGCCTGCCCAACGGCTCCGGCAAGACCGTGCGCGTGGCTGTGTTCGCCGAAGGCGAAGCCGCCCGTGCCGCCGAAGAAGCCGGCGCCGACATTGTGGGCACCGCTGAGCTCATGGAAGATATCCAGAAGGGTATTATCAACTTCGACGCGACCGTCGCCACCCCCGACCAGATGTCCAAGGTCGGTCGTCTCGGCCGCGTGCTCGGTCCCCGTGGCCTCATGCCGAACCCCAAGCTCGGCACCGTCACCAACGACGTGGCCAAGGCCATCAAGGAACTCAAGGGCGGCCGCGTGGAGTACCGTGCCGATCGTTACGGCATCTGCCACGTCGTGCTGGGCAAGACGAGCTTCACCGCTGAGCAGCTCGCCGAAAACTACGGCGCGATCTACGACGAGATCATCCGTATGAAGCCGGCGTCCGCGAAGGGCCGTTACGTGAAGTCCATCAACGTGGCTTCTACGATGAGCCCGTCGATCCCGGTCGACCCGAGCGTTCAGCGCAACTACACGCAGGAAGCGTAAACACTACCTTTCAGCTTGATGGGGCGGTTTCTAACCGCCCCATTTTTATACCCACATTCGGTGCGCATGATGGTGCGGCACCGGATGAGACACGCCCTAGCGTGTGCTACGCCGTGCGGCACCGGATGAGGCGCGCCCTTGCGGGTGCTGCGGCGTGTGGCGGGAGGGGCGTCCTGTCCCGCATGGGGCGGCTTATGCTTCATGTATACGAAAAAGGGGCTCCCGCACTCTGTGTGGGAGCCCCTTTGCATATGTTGGCTGGGCCAGCAGGATTCGAACCTACATAACTGGTACCAAAAACCAGGGTCCTGCCATTGGACGATGGCCCATTGGCGTACGAAAGGTACGCGAATTGCAAGTGTATCGGCCGCGCGGGCGTTCGTCAACCGGCAGTAAGGGCCCAGCCGGCCGCACAACAGCCAAGGCACATAAGCAGGGTGGCGGCTATATAGGCAAGGGCGCGTCCGCTGTGGCCGTGCACGATCGCCTCGACGGTTTCGAACGAGAAGGTGCTCATCGTCGAAAACCCGCCCAGAAATCCCGTGCCCACAAGGGCGGACATCTCGCCGCCGGGCTGGGAGCCCATGAGCATCCCCAATGCGAAGCAGGCGACCGCGTTGATGATCAAGGTGGGGAAGGGGAAGCCGCCGGGCAACACGCGTTTGAGGTGCGCCGTGCAGAAGCCGCGGGCGATGGCGCCGAGAGCTCCGCCCGCTGTGGCGGCCGCAAGTGTGGCGATCATCGGGCCTCGCCTGCCTTCCGCGCTTCCCTGCGGGCGGCGATGGCGGCCTTGCGCTTGGCAAGCCGTCTGCGCGCGATGCGGAGGGCCGCCAGGTGACCGGCCGTTGTTGCAGCCAGGCAGAGGGCAAGGGTGATGACGATGTAGCATACGGCCGCGGCGGCCTCGCCTGCTTCGAGGAAGGCAACCGTCTGGTAGGAGAAGGCCGACATGGTCGTGAACGCGCCGAGCAGGCCCGTTCCCATGGCGCCCACCAGGTCTTTCGAGAGATGCACGCGTCGGCCCAGGAAGTTGTAGACGAGTTCGAGGGCGAAGCAGCCCACGACGTTGACGAGCAGGGTGTCGATGGGGAAGGCCGCGCCTCCGAACGCGACGCCGAGCAGGGCCCGCAGGAGCGCGCCGAGGGCGCCGAAGAGGCCAATGTAGAGGTAGTACACGAACAGTCCTTTCGTTAGTCGCATCGAAGTATAGGCGAAACGGCGCTGACCGGAAGCGCTTCTAGCGACGCGGGCGCTCCGTCGTGCTAGTGTGTGCTCCGATGTCTATGCGGCCGGTGTTTCGAGCGTCCGGCCCCCTTAAAGGAGTACCCACATGATCAACCTGAAAACCCCCGAGGAAATCGAGCAGATGAAGCGGGCGGGCCGGCTTTCGGCCGCCGTTCTGCGCGAGGTGGGGGCGCGCATCAAGCCCGGCGTCACCACGCTCGAGCTCGACCGCTTCGCCGAAGACTACATCCGTTCGCACGGGGGCGTGCCCGCCTTCAAGGGCTACGGCGGATTCCCCGCGTCATTGTGCACCTCGGTCAACGACGAGATCGTGCACGGGATTCCCTCCGATGACGTGGTGCTCAAGGAAGGCGACATCCTCTCTATCGACACGGGGGCGACCGTCGACGGCTGGGCGGGCGACAACGCCTGGACCTTCCCGGTGGGGGAGGTATCCCCCGAAAAGCGCCGACTGCTCGAGGTGACCGAAACCTGCCTGTGGGAGGCCGTGAAGGCGGCTCAGCCGGGAAACCGCTTGGGGGATGTGGGGCACGCCTGCCAGACGGTGGCGAAACGGGCCGGGATGGGCGTCGTGCGCGAGTACGTGGGCCACGGCATCGGCCATGACATGCACGAAGACCCCATGGTGCCCAATTACGGTCATGCTCACTGGGGGCTCAAGCTCGAGCCGGGCATGGTGATTGCAATCGAGCCCATGATCACGCTCGGGACGCGCAAGACCATGGTGGGGGACAACGGCTGGACCGTCTACACCCGCGACGGGCTTTCGGCGGCCCACTTCGAGAAAACCGTCGCGATCACTGCAGACGGCCCCGTGCTCGTATCGGTCGAACCCGACCATACGCGGCCGGTGAACGACTAAGACGCGGGGGCGTCGCTCGCGCGCTTTAACGCGCCCCGCGGCGCTTGAGCTTGCCCGCCAGGGTGTCGATTACGCGGAACTCTTCCACGTGCAGGAGCTTGGTGCCGCCGAACATCACCGCAAGGCCCACGATCCCGCCCACGACGATCTGCACGAGGGCGGACGCGATGCCGGCCGTCGACGATAGGGGCATGACCTCGAGCGCGGCCCATACGACGACGCCGCCGATCACGGTCGCCACCGCGGTTTTCGCGGCCATCCACGCCAGGCCGCGCATGTCGGCTGCGCCCACGTAGTGGCGCAGGAGGACGAGCGAAGCGATGCCGCGCACCAGGTAGTAGACGAAGTCGCTCACCGGCACGCCGTAGATGCCCAATACGTCGGGCTGGCTGAGCGTGGCGTAAAGGGCGACCTGCACGCCCACGCAGGCGATGTTGATCAGCGAGAAGGCCATGAGCTTGCGGATGGCGGCGAAGGCCTTGTAGAGGTACATGGCGGCCGAATAGATCGGCAGGCTCAAGACCCAGATGGCGAGCACGCTGGCGACCTCTTCGACGTCGGAGGACCCGAACGCGCCTGCATGGAAGAGGCCCATAAGGGGTTCGGCCAGCACGAAAAGCATGCCGGTGAGCGGGATGATCAGGTAGAGGGTGCCGCGCAGGCCCTGGTTGATGTTGCGCAGCAGGCCTTCCCGGTCGCCCTTGGCCACCGAATCGCTCATCTCGGTGAACATCGTGCTCGACAGCGACACGGCCACCACGCCGTAGGGCAGCTGGTACCACATCCAGGCGTAACCCAAGATCGACGGACCGCTGGGGGTGGCCGCCAGGCTGAAGGCGTTGCGGAAGCTGAAGGCCACGAGGTTGGCGATGATGTAGATAATCGAGGGCAGGGCGATCTTCAGCGTTTCCTTGATCGCCGGGTCGGAAAGCGAGATGAAGGGCTCCCACTTGTAGCCGCTCTTCAGCAGGGCGGGAATCTGGATCACGAACTGCACGGCGACGCCGGCGGTGGTGCCCACGGCCAGCACGATGAGGGCGAGCTCGGAATCGATGTGGGACAGGGGGATATAGGCGATGAAGGAGACGATCACGACGATGTTGTTGAGCGCCGGCGCGATCGAGGTGAGGAAGAAGGACCGACCCGCGTTCAACACGCCGGTGATCACGCCGCCCAAGCCGTAGAAGACGATCTGGAAGGCGAAGATGCGGAAGAACTCGGTGGTGGCTTCGGCGACTTCGGCCTCATCGCCCACGGTGAAGGTCTGGGTCGAGACCACCTGCGGGGCGAAGGCGCAGCAGAGAAGCGAGAGCGCGCCCAAGACGATGAGCGTGAGGTTGAGGATGTTCGAGGTGTAGCGGTTGGCGCCCTCTTGGCCGCGCTGTTCGCGCTCGAGCAGAAGCACGGGAAGGAAGGCCGCCGAAAGGAAACCGCCGGCCACAAGCTCGTACATGACGTTGGGGAGGTTGTTGGCCACCTGGTAGGCGCTCGTGAGCATGGAATTGCCGAGCGCGAAGGCCATCGCCCAGGTGCGCACCAAGCCGGTGACGCGCGAACCGAGCGTGCCGAGCGTCATGAGCCCGGTGTTGCGGATAACCGATGACGATGAATCGTGAGAATCGTTGGCCACGAGTGCCGACCTTTCAGGAGAATCCAGTAACTTCGAAATACTAGCAAACGGCCGCTCGGCGAAGGGCGCGCGCAGGCCGCACGGCGCAAGAACACCACGCATGGCCGGGCTTGGGGCGCACGCGGGCGGGCCGCGCGCCGCGGCTCGCCCGCAGGCAGGGAAGCGGGCGTCTGCGGGTGCCGCGTGCCTGCGAACCCTGTCGGAGGGATTGCTATACTAGGGGCACGCGATACGGCACCCGATGAATGAGCGAGGCGCGGACATGCACATGCTGCTGGTACGGAATTCCGAGAACCCCGAGGCTCTGGACGCTTCGGTGATGCTCCAGGCGTACCTTTCGAGCCAAGGCATCGAGTCGGAAACGATCGACACGATCGAGTGCGACGACTACGTTGCGCCCGCCTGCGACATGTGCGTCGCCCTAGGCGGCGACGGCACGATCTTGCGCACGGCCAAGCTCATGGGCATATCCGGCACGCCGATCTTAGGGATCAACTACGGCCACTTGGGATTTTTGGCCAACGATAACGACGCGGGTGTCGTGGCAACGGTGGCCGCCGCGCTCGCCGGCGACACCACGCGCGAAGAGCGCGCCAACATGCGCATCGAGGTGATGTGCGAAGGCGACGACGAAGCCGCCTTCGACGCCCGCTGCACGGCGCCCGCGCGCTACGACGGTGAGCGCTGCTTCTTCGGCCTCAACGAGGCCGCCTTCACCCGCGGGGCGTCGGGGCGCATGGTCCAGTGCGACCTGTCGATCGCGGGGTCTCCCATCGCCAAGATGCGCGGCGACGGCCTGATCACGTCCACGGCGACCGGCTCGACCGCCTATGCGCTTTCCGCCGGCGGCCCGCTTGTGGCGCCGGGCTTCCGCGGCCTCGTCACCGTGCCGGTGGCCCCGCATTCGCTCAACGCCCGCGCGATCGTGTGCGACCCCAACGACGTGGTGGAAGTC
Organism: Eggerthellaceae bacterium; assembly: GCA_022644775.1. Lineage (GTDB taxonomy): Bacteria > Actinomycetota > Coriobacteriia > Coriobacteriales > Eggerthellaceae > Hugonella. Next base: position 23,626 of record JALCHN010000019.1, on the reverse strand, counting down.
GAAGTCGACGATGCGGAGGGCAGCTACGAGGCCGAGCTCTTCGTCGACGGCATCGCGGCCCGCTTCGACGCGCCGATCGCCAAGCTGCGCATCTCGCGCGGCGCGGCGCCCACCGTGCTCCTGCGCTACAAGCGCGAGGGCTTCTACGGACTCGTGAGCACGGTCTTCTTCTAGGCGCGCTCGCCGCTTTTGTTGCGAATGGGAAAATTTTTCCGCCGTGCTCGGAGCGCCGCTTCGGCGCAGTAGAATCAAAAGGCGTGTGCAATGACTCGCACGCCGACATGCTCCGCATGAACGCCGTGCCGTGCCATTGCGGGTTGTAAGGGCTTTCCAAGGAGCATCATGAGCAAATACATCTTCGTAACCGGTGGCGTTGTGTCCTCGCTAGGGAAAGGCATCACGGCGGCATCGCTGGGCCACTTGCTGAAAGCGCATGGGTACAAGGTCACCATGCAGAAGATGGACCCTTACCTGAACGTCGACCCGGGCACGATGAGCCCCTTCCAGCACGGCGAGGTCTTCGTGACCGACGACGGCCATGAAGGCGACCTCGACCTGGGCCACTACGAGCGCTTTATCGATGAGAGCCTCACCCGCGAATCCAACTTCACCCAGGGGTCGATCTACCAGACCCTAATCGCCCGCGAGCGCCGCGGCGACTTTCTGGGCGGCACCGTGCAGGTGATTCCGCACGTGACCGAAGCCATCAAGGAGCGCCTGCGCCGTGTGGGCGAGCAGACCCAGGCCGACATCGTGATCACCGAAATCGGCGGTACGATCGGCGACATCGAAGGCCAGCCCTTCATCGAGGCCGCCCGCCAGTTCCGCAAGGAGCTCGGTCTGGGCAATTCGGTCTTCATCCACTGCACCCTCGTGCCCTACATTTCCGCCGCCCACGAAGTGAAGACCAAGCCCACTCAGCATTCGGTCAAGGAGCTCCGCTCGATGGGCGTCCAGCCCGACTTCATCGTCTGCCGCAGCGACCACGAGGTCACCGAAAAGGTCCGCGAGAAGATCGCCCTCTTCTGCGACGTGGCCCCCGACCACGTGCTCGAATGCTCCGACGCCCCGAGCATCTACGAAGTTCCCATGCGCCTGCGCGCCCAGCGCTTCGACGAAAAGGTCCTCAAGGCCCTCAAGCTCGACAACACCCCGATCGACCTTGAGCCCCTGCAGGCCTTCCTCGACGCGAAGGACCGCTGCGAGGGCATGGTCAAGATCGCGATCGTGGGCAAGTACGTGAGCCTGCCCGACGCCTACCTGTCGGTGATCGAGGCCCTGGGGCATGCCGGCGTGGCCAACGGCGTCAACGTCGACGTCAACCTGGTCGACGGCGAGACGGTCACCCCCGACAACGTCGACGAGATCTTGGGCGACATGGACGGCATCCTGGTGCCGGGCGGCTTCGGCCAGCGCGCCTTCGAGGGCAAGATCCAGGCCGTGCGCTACGCCCGCGAGCACAAGGTGCCCTATCTGGGCATCTGCCTGGGCCTGCAGGCGGCCGTCTGCGAGTTCGCCCGCGACGTGGCGGGCATGCGCGGGGCCACGTCTACCGAATTCGACGAGCACGCCGAATACCCGGTGGTCGACCTCATGCCCGAACAGGAAGACGTCGAGAACAAGGGCGGCACGATGCGCTTGGGCGCCTATCCCTGCAAGCTCGCGCCGGGCACCAAGGCCTTCGAGGCCTACGGGGAAGAGATCATCTACGAGCGCCATCGCCATCGCTACGAGGTGAGCAACGTCTACCGCAAGAAGCTCGAAGAGGCCGGCCTCGTCGTTTCGGGCCAGTCGCCCGACGGCCGCCTGGTCGAGATGATCGAACTCGCCGACCACCCCTGGTTCGTGGCCAGCCAGGCCCATCCCGAATTCAAGAGCCGTCCGACCAAGCCCCACCCCTTGTTCACGGCCTTCGTGCACGCGGCCAAGGACCAACGATAGCCGCGGCGCCGACGATAGACGAGGCCATCGACGACTTTTTGTCCTATATGAGCGTCGAGCGGGCCTCCTCGCGCGAGACCGTGCGCGCCTACCGGCACGATCTCGCGCTCTACCGCGCCTTTCTCACCGATCCGGCGCTCGGTTTCCCCCGGGCGCCCGTGTCTTCGCTCGACGACATCGACCGCGACGCCGTGGTGGCCTTCGAGGCCTACCTTTCCGGCGCGCGGTCGTTTTCGGCTTCGTCGGTCGCCCGGGCCGTCGCCACGCTGAAGAGCTTCCACAAGTTCCTCGTGCGCGAGGGCGTTCTCGCCGACAATCCTACGAGCATGGTCGTGCTGCCCAAAAAGCCCTCCCGCCTGCCCGACGTGCTGAGCGTCGAAGAGGTGGGCTCCCTGCTCGACGCGATGGACGGCACCGCTCCGCGCGATTTGCGCGACCGGGCCATGCTCGAAGTGCTCTACGGCTGCGGCCTGCGCGTAAGCGAGCTCTGCGGGCTCGATTGCGATCGCGTCGATTTCGAGCGGTCCTTCTTGGCCGTAGTGGGCAAGGGCGACAAGGAGCGCATCGCCCCCTTTTCCGGCGCCGCCGCGCGCGCCCTGTCCCGCTACCTTTCCAAAGGGCGGCCGGCGCTCGTGAAGGGTTACGCCCGTCCCACCAACGCCGTCTTCCTCAACGCCCGCGGGGGCCGCATCTCCCGGCAGAGCGTGCACGCGATCGTTGCGCGGGCGGGGGCCGCGGTGGGAATCGCCGACCTGCATCCCCACACCCTGCGCCATTCTTGCGCGACCCATATGCTCGAAGGCGGCGCCGACCTGCGCCTGATCCAGGACATGCTCGGGCACGCCGACATCTCCACCACCCAGATCTACACCCACGTGCAGCAGAGCCATATCAAAGAGGAGTACGAGAGCGCTCATCCGCGCGCCCACCTGCGCTAGCGGGCGCCGCCGCCCACGCGCTTCTCGTCCTGTCTCATCGCCCGTCCCGTGTACCCACGGGACGGGCTTTCGCGCGTGTGGGGGCTTGATGTTTCGCGTACGCCGTACGGTCTGTGGCTCGCCATGGGCCGTCCATTTCTTCTTCAAAACTTGTCCCACCCCATGCCACCCCATGCACCAACCACCCCACCACAACATCTAGACCCTGCCTGCACCCTGCTCGCTACATCTGGGAACGGGGTGGGGCAGGGCGCTCCTGATTTTTCTATATGCCCCGCTCAGTGGGGGAGTTTTGGGGACGATTTCCCGTGCTGGTGTTGTCGGGTGGGATGAAGTGGGATAGTATTGCATCACGGATGAACCGCCGGAGAGAGGAGGCAGGGTGAGCGAACTGGTTGGCGAACACCACCACAAGCTCGACCCCAAGGGACGCGTTTCCCTGCCCGCCGATTTCCGCAAGGTCCTTCCGAAAAACCTCAAGGTGACCCGTTCTCCCAAAGACGAATGCCTCTACGTGTTCGAACCGACTGCGTTCAGCGCGTGGGTCAACTCGTTCTTCGAAGCCAAGGGCGGGTATCGGGCCTCGAACCCGAAGATGGCACGTCTGCGCACGGTGCTGAACTCGCGCGCTCGCGACGTGGAAGTCGACGGTTCGGGCCGCATCGGCATCTCTGCCGAGCTCCGCAACGCGGCGGGGCTTGCTAAGGACGTCGTGCTCGTCGGCAACGACGACCATCTTGAGATTTGGGACGCGCAGCGATGGACCGACTTCGTGGACAGCGTCGATTTGTCCGACCTGTTCAGCGAGTAGTTCGGAGGCGTGTGAACCATGACAAGCGAATATCGGCATATTCCGGTCCTGCTCGACGAGTGCCTCGAATACCTGAAGCTCAAACCCAACACGACGTTCGTGGACGCAACGCTCGGCGGGGCAGGACATTCCCTCGAAGTTGCCAAAGCGATAGGCGCGGGCGGGACGCTGATCGGGATCGACCAAGACGAGGTGGCGCTTGCCGCCGCCAGCGAGCGCTTGGGCGCCCTTCCCGATGACGTGCGCCCCGAGCTGCACCTATTGCGCGGCAACTTCGGCTCTTTGGACGATCTGCTCGTGCAAGCCGAGGTCCCCGCTATCGACGCGATCCTGTTCGATATCGGCGTCTCGTCCGTGCAGATCGACACACCGTCACGCGGCTTCTCCTTCAAGGAGACGGCACCGCTGGACATGCGAATGGACCCGGGGACACAGACGTTAACCGCAGAAGAGATCGTGAACCACTACACCGCAGCTGATCTCACCCGGATCATTCGCACCTACTCCGACGAGAAATGGGCCAACCGCATCGCGGAATTCATCGTGAAGGAGCGCGAACGCGAGCCCATCCGCACGAGCGACCAGCTCGTCGAGATCATCAAGGCGGCGATTCCCGCTTCGGCGCGCAGGCGCGGCGGGCATCCCGCGAAGCGCACCTTCCAGGCCCTGCGCATCGAGGTGAACTCGGAACTCGATGTCTTGCGCTCCGGTTTGGAAGCGGCGATCCGATGGCTTGCGCCCGGCGGTCGCGTCGCGGTGATCAGCTATCACTCGCTCGAGGACCGCATCGTGAAGGACACCTTCCGCACGTTCGCGACGGGGTGCATCTGCCCGCCGGAAATTCCGGTGTGCACCTGCGGACATGTGCCGATAGTCAAGCTTGTCACCCATCGCCCGGTCGTCCCCACCCCAGAGGAGGTCGAGCGCAACCCACGCGCCCGCAGCGCAAAGCTGCGGGTCGCCGAAAAGCTCCCGGTAGAGCCGAGAGTCTATACGTAAACGAAGCAGAGCGGCAAAGAGCCGCGTAAAAGGAGCACGAACACATGGCAAGCGCCGCTCGAGCATATCAGCATGGTGCCACCGCACCCGAGCTCAACGAGCGTGCAGGCCGTGCCCGCGTGCGCGTGGTCGTCGGCCGTCGCCGTGCCGGCGTGTCGGCGCGCGCCGTCGCTCTGTTCAAAATGGCGCTTGCGGTCTGCGCGGTCGTAGCGGCCGTTGCGCTCGTGCGCGTCGAGCTCACGGCGCTCGCCACCGAAACGACCATCGAGCAGCAGAAGCTCTCCGCCCAGGTCGCCGATCTCGTGTCGGCCAATACCGACCTCGAGCTGCAGAAAAGCGAGATGCTCGCGCCTTCGGCGTTGAAGGATTCCGCCTCCCAGCTCGGCATGCACGAAGCTTCTTCGGTGGAAACCATCACCGTGCCCGAAGACGTCGTCGCCTACAACGACGACGGGTCCCTGTCCCTCTCCGGCAGTCTCGAGCGCGCAGCGAACCAATAAGATAGGAGCCCGGCTCACCTATGGACGGTCGAAACGAGCAGAATCGAAGAGGGAACCGTCGCAACGAGAGGGGAGAGCGCAGTCGCCGCGCCGGCAGCGGGCGCCGCGGCTCCGAGCGCCCGTCGAGCGCCGGCCGGGGACGCACGTCGCGGGAGGTGCGCCCCTCGGTCTACGACGCGAGCCGCCATCGCGCGGCCGCGATGAACGAAACGGGCAAGGATGCGGCCTCGCGCCTGGCCTTCTTCGTCCTCCTCTTCGGCGTCATCGCCCTGGCGGTCTGCGGGCGGCTCGTCTACCTGAGCCTGGTCGTGGGTCCCGAAAACGCCGACAGCGCCATCAGCTCCCGCACCCAGACCGTGACCGAAAGCGCCCGTCGCGGCACCATCTACGACCGCAACGGCAATGTGCTCGCGATGAGCGTCGACGCGACGACGATCTACTGCGACCCGACCGCGGTGACCGACCCCGACGCGGTGGCCCAGGCGCTCGTGGACGTCTTCGGCGGCAGCGCCGACGACTACAAGGCGTCGCTCACCAAGGAGAACTCGTCGTTTTCCTACCTCTATCGCAAGGCCGACACCGACGACGCCCAGAAGATCAAGGGCCAGAAGTTCGACGGCGTCTACTTCTTAGACGACGTGAAGCGCGTCTATCCCTGCGGGCAGACGGCCGGCCAGGTCGTGGGGCTCACCGACACCGACGGCAACGGCGTGTCGGGTCTCGAGCTCTACTACAACGACATCCTTTCCGGCGAGGACGGTGAGCTCGAAGTGGAGCGCGGCGGCAACGGCTATCCGGTCGCCGACGGCGTGCGCGAGATCAAGGCGGCCACCGACGGCCAGGACATCGTCGTGTCGATCGACGTGACGATGCAAGAGTATCTGGAATCGCGCCTGTCCCAGGCCGTGACCGATTTAAAGGGCAAGCAGGGGCAGGCCGTCCTCTACGACGGGGCCACCGGCGAGGTCGTCGCCTGCGCCTCGACGCCCTACATGAACCCCGGCGACCGCAGCACGATCGAGGACGGGTCGACGACCCTGCGGCCCATCAGCACCGCCTACGAACCGGGTTCGATCTTCAAATGCGTGACGATGGCGGCCATCCTCGAAGCCAACGCGCTCGATCCCGACAGCGAGATCTACTGCCCCAACAAGCTCACCGCCGATCAGTACACGATCACCGACGCCCACGAACGGTCGAGCAAGACCATGACCCTCACCGAGATCCTGGCCGAATCGTCCAACATCGGCACCTCGCTCGCCGCGAGCAAGCTGGGATTCGCGCCCCTCTACAGCAAGATCCAGGAGTACGGCCTCACGAGCGCCACCGGCATCGACTTCCCCGGGGAATCGAGCGGCAAACTGGCCGACCAATCGACTTGGTCGACCGTGCAGTCCTACAACGTGAGCTTCGGCCAGGGCGTGATGGTGACCCCGCTGCAGATGGTGCGCTTCTACGGGGCGATCGCCAACAACGGCGTCGCCTGGCAGCCCCACTTCCTCTTGTCCAAGCCCCAGACCGGGGAAGAGGAGTCCTACGATTCCGAGCAGATCATCGAGAACACGAGCGCGATCGACCCCCTCATCGGCATGATGCAGGAAGTGGTGAAATCGGGCACGGGCACCGATGCCCGGATGGACGGCTTCGAACCGGCCGGCAAGACGGGCACGGCCCAGTACACCGCCGACGGCACGTCGGGCTACGTGAAGGGCAAGTACAACATCAGCTTCTGCGGCTTCTTGCCCTACACGAATTCCAAGCTGGTCTGTTTTGTGAGCGTATCTGAAGTTCCGAACAGCGGAAGTACCGCCGGAGCCTTTAAGGATATAATGCAGTTTGCCGTAAACCACTACACGATTACTCCTGAGTAAAGGAACGCACCTATGGGTATGACTTGCAGGAACATGTTCGAGGGGATTGCCTCCACGATTCTGGGCAACCCCGACGAGGTCGTGAGCGGTATCAAGTACCGCAGCGACGAAGTGGTCCCCGGAGACGCCTTCTTCTGCATCGTGGGCACGAAGGTGGACGGCCATTCCTTCGCCCAGGACGCCATCGACCACGGCGCCCGCGTCATCGTGGCCGAGCGCAAGGTCTACCTGGCCGACGCGACCGACGTGACCGAGATCATCGTGTCCGACTCGCGCCGCGCGATGGCCCAGGCCGCGGCCAATTTCCACGGCAACCCGTCGGCTTCCTTCGACCTGGTGGGCGTCACGGGCACCAACGGCAAGACCACCACGACCTACCTGGTCGAGCACATCGCCTCCGTCGCCGGTTTCAAGACCGGCGTGATCGGCACGATCGGCAACCGCATCGGCACCAAGATGGAGCACGCCGAGCGCACGACGCCCGAATCCTGCGACCTGCAGGCCCTCTTCGCCCGGATGCGCGACGCCGGCTGCCAGAAGGTGGCCATGGAGGTGTCGTCCCACGCGCTCGATCTGGAACGCACCTGGGGCACCCGTTTCGCCGTGACGGCATTCACCAACCTCACCCAGGACCACCTCGACTACCACAAGACCTTCGAGGCCTACTTCGAGGCCAAGGCCCTGCTCTTTTCCAAGGACTACCCGGCCCGCCGCGTCATCTGCATCGACGACAAGTGGGGCAAGGAACTGCTCAAGCGCTGCTCGGCAGCCGGCGACCATGTGGTCACCACCGGCTTCGAGCCCGCCGCGCAGATCCATCCCGTCAAGGTCGACTACGCCACGACCCACACCGACGTGGTCCTGAGCGTGCGCGACCAGGAGTACGCCTTCACCTACCCGCTCGCCGGCCGCTTCAACGTCTCCAACATCATGACGGCCTTCGGCATCGGGCTTGAACTGGGCATCAACCCGGCTTCGATCGTGGAAGCGCTCGAAAGCGCTCCGCAGGTGCCCGGCCGCATGGAGCGCGTGCATGCCGCCCACGAAGGCGGCGTGTCGGTCTTCGTCGACTACGCCCACACGCCCGACGCGCTCGAGAAGGCCCTTTCGGCCGTCGAGCACCTCACGAAGGGCCGCACCCTCGTCGTGTTCGGCTGCGGCGGCGACCGCGACGCCGCCAAGCGCCCGATCATGGGCCGCGCCGCCCTTTCGGCCGACTTCGCCGTGGTCACCTCCGACAACCCCCGCACCGAAGACCCCGATGCGATCATCGCCGACATTCTGCCGGGCATGCGCGAAGGGGAGGGCCGCTATCTGGTCGAACCCGACCGCCGTCGCGCGATTGCCGCGGCGATCGCCCATGCCGAACCGGGCGACAGCATCCTCGTCGCCGGTAAGGGGCACGAAGACTATCAGATCATCGGTACCGAAAAGACGCACTTCTCCGATGCGGAAGTGGTGCGCGAAGAGCTGGATAGGGCCTTTGGCCAGGCCTAGGAGGCTTTCTCTTCATGGAATACAGCGTTAACGACCTCGCCCGCCATGCGGGTGGAGACACCCTTGTGCCAGGCGAGCGCCTCTGCACGGGAATCGCCTGGGACTCGCGTCTCGTCGCCGCCGGCGACGTCTACGTGGCTCTGCCGGGCGCCCGAGTCGACGGTCACGATTTCTGCGCGGCCGCCCTTGCTGCGGGCGCGGCCTGCCTTTTGGTGAGCAAAGAGCCCGCAGCGGACGTGCGCGCCGCCGCTCAGCAGGCGGGGGCGGGCATCGTGCGCGTGCCCGACACCTTCCGCGCGATCACCGACCTGGCGGCTGCCTGGCGCGGCGAGATTGCAGGCAAGGTGCTGGCCGTTACCGGCTCGAGCGGCAAGACCACCACGAAGAACCTCATCCGCGCGGTTCTTGCGGCCGCGGGACCCACGGTCGCCACCGCGGGCAACCAGAACAACGAGCTCGGCGTGCCGGCTACGCTTCTGCGCGCCGACCGCACGACGGCCTTCGTCGTGGTGGAAATGGGCATGCGCGGCCTCCATCAGCTCGACGCCCTCTGCGCCTTCGTCAAACCCGATGCGGCGCTCGTCACCAACGTGGGCGAAAGCCACATCGAGCTCTTGGGCAGCCGCGACGGCATCGCCCACGCCAAGGCCGAAGCGCTCGCCGCCGTGCCCGCAGGCGGTTTCGCCTTCGTGAACGCCAGCGACGACTTCGCGGCTGAGCTCGTGGAATACGGCGAGATCGCCGCGCACGGCGCCCGCCTGTACGCCTACGACGGCTCGGGCGCCGACCCGGCAACCTATCCGGAAGCGCTGCGGCCAGAGGTCTTTGCGTCCGATATTTCCTTCGACGAGGCGGGCAGGCCCCGCTTCGTCCTCCATACGCCGGCGGGGCAGGCGCCCTGCGCCCTCGCGCTCGCGGGCGGCCACAACGTGCACAACGCCTGCGCGGCGGCTGCCGTGGGCTCGGCTTGGGGCGTGCCGCTCGACGCGATCGTCGCCGCCCTTGAAGGCGAGCGCCCGGTGGCCGGCCGGCAGAACGCGGTCGCGGGCCTGCGCGGCTCGACGGTCATCGACGACTGCTACAACGCCAATCCCGATTCCCTGCGCGCCTCGCTTGCCACCTTCGCTTCGATGAAGGTCGCCGGCAAGCGCATCGCCGTACTCGGCGACATGGGCGAGCTCGGGTCCTTTTCCGAAGAGGCGCACACCCAGGCCGGCATCTGGGCGGCCCAGGCCGGCGTCGACGAGCTCGTCGCAGTCGGCGCGTTCGCTCTGGTTATGGCCGCTGCCGCCGTGTCGGCCGGCATCGACGCCGCGCACGTGCGCACCGTTTCCAGCGCGCGCGAGGCCCTTGCGGCCGTGGAGCCGCTCGTGGCGTGCGGCGATTGCGTGCTCGTGAAGGGCTCCCATTCGGTGGGCCTCGAAGCCGTGGTGAAAGGTTTGGTACCAACGCATGCTTAGCATTTTCGCTCCCTATCCCTCCTTTCTGCTGTTCTTGGCCATCGTGGTGGCCGCGGCGGCGACGATGGCGCTCATGCCGGGCTTCATCCGCATCCTGAAGCGCGACCATATCGGCCAAGAGGTGCGCGACGACGGTCCGGCCACCCACTTGGTCAAGCAGGGCACGCCCACCATGGGCGGCCTGATCATGCTTCTGGGCGTGGCCGTTTCGGTCGTGCTCGTGGGTCAGGGTTCCTACGAGCAGTGGCTGCTGTTGGCGGCCACCCTGCTCACCGGCGCCCTGGGCCTGGTCGACGACGCTTCGAAGGTTCTCAAGCACCAGTCCCTGGGCCTCACCCCGCCCATGAAGCTCATCTTCCAGTTCATCATTGCGATCGCCTTCTGCCTTCTTGCCGTCAACGTCTTGGGCATCTCCCCGGTCGTCGAGATTCCCTTCGTCTGCACTATTGACCTGGGCATCCTCACCACGACGATCGGCGGCGTGCAGATTCCCTGGCTCTACGTGGTCTTCTGCGTCCTGCTCATCGCCGGCATGTCGAACGCCACCAACCTAACCGACGGCCTCGACGGCCTTGCCGCGGGCACCGTTATGGTGGTCATGGTCGTCATGAGCGCGATCGCCTACCGCAGCGACCTGCTCGACGCCTCGATCTTCGCGGCGGCCATCGCCGGCGCCTGCATCGGCTTCCTCTGGTTCAACGCCTACCCGGCCGACGTCTTCATGGGCGACACAGGTTCGCTCGCCCTGGGCACCGGGCTCGCCTGCCTGGCGATCGTGACCAAGACCGAAATCGTCTCGCTTGTGATTGGCGGCCTGTTCGTGGCCGAGGCCATCTCGGTCATCTTGCAAGTGGTTCACTACAAGCGCACCAAGAAGCGCCTCTTTCTCATGGCCCCCTTGCACCATCACTTTGAGAAGAAGGGATGGAGTGAGGTCAAGGTGGTCATCCGTTTTTGGATCGTCTCTGGTACGCTTGCGGCAATCGGCTTCCTCTGGTACTTCTCTGAATCGATAATGGTGGCGATGTAAATGGCAAGCGAATCGGTGTATCTGCCCGACCGGAAGAAGGCCCTGCGCTCTATGGGCGACGTGCTCGTCTTGGGCCTGGGCAAGAGCGGGGCGGCTGCGGCCGACTACTGCCTCGACCTTCTCGGCGACCGCGTGAACAGCGTGACGATCGCGGCGGGGGCGCAAAACGAGCGTTCGCTCGATGCCGCCCGCCAGCGCGCCGCGCGTGGCGCCCGCGTCGTGTGGGGCGACAACGGCGTGGTGGGCACCTACGACCTCTGCATCGCCTCCCCGGGCATTTCCGAATTTTCGGATTTCTACCTAAGTGCCAAAGAGGCCTCTGCTGAAATCGTGAGCGAAGTGGAATTCGCGTGGCGCGAGAGCGCGGCCGACGCCCGCTGGGTGGCCATCACCGGCACCAACGGCAAGACGACCACGACCTCGCTCATCGAGCACATCCTGACCGGCGCCGGCCTGCGCGCCCGCGCGGTGGGTAACATCGGCGACACCTGCATCGGGGCGGTGGCGCACGACGCGCCTTCGGTCTACGTGGCCGAAGTCTCGTCCTTCCAGCTGGCCTCGACGGTCGATTTCGCCCCCAACGTGGCCGTCCTGCTCAACATTACTCCCGACCATGTGACCTGGCACAAGACCCACGCCAACTACGTGGCGGCCAAGATGAAGATCCTCGCCAACCTGGCCCAGACCCCGGGCGCGGTGGCCGTGCTCGACGCGACCAACGACACGGTGCGCGCCCGCGTGCGCGAGCTCGCCGCTATGGATCCCGCCAAGCGCGGCTTCTCCTATGTGCCTGTGGGCACCGCCGCCGGCATCGAAGGCGATATGCGCGCGGCCTGCGGCAGTGACAACGCGGCCTTCGTCCGCGCGAGCGACGAGATGCTCGTCGTGGCCCGCGGCGGCGAGGAGTTCGAGCTCTGCCGCGTCTCCGACCTCAAGATTCCCGGCGCCCACAACGTGAGCAACGCCCTGCATGCGGCCGCCGCCGCGCTCGCGCTCGGCGTGCCTGCCGCCGACGTCGCGCGCGGCCTTGAAAGCTTCACCTCGCTCGAGCACCGCATCGAGGCTTGCGGCACGGGCCGGGGCATCGCCTTCTACAACGATTCGAAGGCCACCAACGTCGACGCGACGCTCAAGGCCTTCGCAGCCTTCACGCCCCGCAAGCCGATCGTGCTTCTGGGCGGCACCGACAAGATGACCGACCTGGCCGAACTCGTGGCCCAAGCCGAGGTCCACTGTCGCGCCGTCGTCCTCTACGGCGCCTCCCGCGACCGCTTCGCCGAAGCCTTCGCCGACGCTGCGCTGCCCGTCTATACTGCCGACCACATGGCCGACGCCCTCGATGAGGCTGTCGCGCATGCCGAAGCGGGCGATATCGTCCTGCTGTCGCCGGCCTGCGCCTCCTTTGACGAATTCAACGGCTACGAAGAGCGCGGTCGCGTTTTCAAGAAGCTCGTGGCCGACCGCTACCTCGGCTAGGGCCCGCGTCCGTGGACGACCGTAGCCATACAGCGGTGCACGAGCGCCGCCGCCAACCCGCGCAGGCGGGATTTTTCGCCGGCCCGCGCGACGTGGTCATGCCGCGCCTCGTGTTCGTTGGCTGCGTGGCGGCGCTTACCCTGCTCGGCCTGGTCATGGTCTTCTCGTCTTCGACCGTCGAAGCTTTGAACGAAGGTGCTTCCACGTCGAGCTACCTGATCAAGCAGGCGGCCATCTGCGTGGTGAGCGTGGGAGTGTGCGTCTTCATCGCCCGCTGCATTCCCTACTACAAGTGGCGTGGCAGGCTCCTGTACGGCTACGGGGTCTTCTGCCTGCTCCTGCTCCTGCTCACGGCCGCCATCGGCAGCGTGGGCCTGGGCGCCCAGCGCTGGCTGACCATCGGGCCGGTGAGCTTTCAGCCCTCCGAGTTCGCCAAGGTTGCCTTCGTGCTATTCGCCGCCCAGATCTTCGACCGCTACCGCAACGGCGATCTCGACCAGCTGAGCCTGGCCCTCTACTTGCTGTTCGTGATCGTCCTGCCCTTGGGCCTGCTCTACGTGACCCAATCCGACCTGGGAACGACCGGCATCTGCCTGGTGGGCATCATCTCCGTGGCGGCCTTTTCGGGCATGCCGTGGAAGCCGATCGTGGCTCTGGTGGTGCTCATCATGGCCTTCGCCGTGGGATCGGTGATCCTCACGCCTTACCGGACGAGCCGCATGGCCTTCCTCGACCCCTATGCCGACCCCTACGGCACGGGCTACCAGCTCATCCGCTCGTTCGACGCGATCGGCGAAGGAGGCCTGTTCGGGGTGGGGCTGGGCAATTCGGTGGAAAAGTCGGGCTTCCTTCCCGAAGCCGAAACCGACTTCATCTTCGCTGTGATCTGCAACGAGCTCGGCATGGTGGGCGGCCTTGTCGTCATTGTGCTCTTCATGGCCGTGTGCTACAGCGGCCTGCAGATCGCCCGCAACGCGCCCGACCGCATGGGCGCCATGATCGCCGGCGGCTGCACGGTCATGCTCGTCTTCCAGGCCTTCCTCAACATCGGCTGCGTCTTGGGCGTATTTCCCACGACCGGCAAGCCCTTGCCCTTCATCTCAAACGGCGGCTCGTCTCTGCTCGGGTCGTTCTTGCTCGTGGGCGTGATCCTTTCGGTCTCGCTCGCCTCGGGCGACGAATCGGGCCTCTACCAGCGCCGCCGCGACGATCTGCGGGTCGTGCGCGCCGAAGGGGTCCCGCGCGGGCGGGCCGCGGGCGCCGATCGTCTTGCGGGCGGCCGGCGGTCGGTGGAGCCCTCGTCGGCGCGCCCTGTGCGGGATCGGACCCGCACAGGCGCCCTCGGTCGCCCGAACGCCCGCGATTCACACGCTAGAGCGCCGCGCCCCGCGCGCGGCTCTGAGGAAAGGAGCCGACTTCGATGAACGTAGTCGTTTCCGGCGGCGGCACCGCCGGCCATATCAACCCGGCGCTTGCGCTCGCAGACGAGCTCGCGCGACGCGGCCACACGGTATATTACGCGGGCACGCCCGCCGGCGTTGAAGCGCGCCTGGTCCCCCAGGCCGGCGTGCCCTTCACCGCCTTCGAGGCGGCGGGCTTCAACCGCAGCCATCCGGCGAGCATCTTCCACGCCGTTAAGCTCATCGCGGCCTCGACGCGCAAGGCCAAGGCCTGGTTCAACGAGATCAAACCCGACGTCGTCGTCTGCTTCGGCGGCTACGTCTGCATTCCCGTGGGCCGCGCGGCCGAGCAGATGGGCGTACCCGTCGTCGTGCACGAGCAGAATTCGATCATGGGCATGGCCAACAAGTACCTGGCCAAGAAGGCCGCCGCCGTCGCCCTGACCTACGAGGTCGCCGGCAAGGGCGTGGTCGACCCCGCCAAGCTCGTCGTCACGGGCAACCCCGTGCGTCGGTCGGTCTTCGACGCCACGCGCGCAGAGGGCCGCGCCTATGCCGGCGTGCCCGAAGACGCCCTCATGCTCGTCGTTTTCGGCGGCAGCCTCGGCGCCCGCCACATCAACACGGCCCTCGCCGAATGCAAGGACCGCCTTCTGTCCCGCCCCAACCTCTACGTGCGCCACATCACCGGCCCCAAGGAATTCGACGCCGTGCGCGACCAGCTGGCCCTCACCGACGAAGAGGCCAAGCGCTGGACCGTCGTGGGTTACGAGGACCGCATGGGCGATGTGCTCGCCGCCTGCGACATGGTGGTCTCGCGCGCCGGCGCCACCTCGCTCGCCGAGATTTCCGCCCTGCAGATTCCGGCCCTGCTCGTGCCCTACCCGTACGCGACGGCCAACCATCAGGCGACCAACGCGCGCGAGTACGTGGCCGCCGGCGCCGCCTTCGAAATCGACGACGACAAGGTGGAAACGCCCGAATTCTCCCGCCTGCTCGGCGAGCTCGTCGACGACGCGTCGGTGCGCGAGCGGATGAAGGCGGCGGCGGCCTCCTTCGAAACGGGCAACGCGGCCGCTAAATTGGCGGATGTTGTGAGCCGGGCCGCCACGCGCTAACAGGCGCTACAATACAGGTTCGAATCTATCGTCCCTTCTTGTGAAAGGTGCGCACGTCCTATGTCGGAACAGCAGATCAAACGGGTTCATTTCATCGGTATCGGCGGTGTGGGCATGAGCGGCATCGCCATCGTCGCCCATGACCAGGGCATGGACGTCTCCGGCTCCGACTTGCGCGAGAGCCGCTACACGCGCGAGCTCGAAGAGGCCGGCGTGAAGGTCTTCATCGGCCAGGACGCCGCCAACATCCCCACCGACCCCGACCCCGATATCGTCGTGGTCTCCACGGCGATTCTGCCCAACAACCCGGAGCTCATCGCCGCCAAGGAGCGCAACCTCACCATCTGGCACCGCGCCCAGATGCTTGCCGCCCTCGGCGTGGGCAAGAAGACCCTCGCAGTGGCCGGCACCCACGGCAAGACCACTACCTCGTCGATGGTGGCCTCCACGCTCGACGGGATGGGGGAGGACCCCACCTTCCTGATCGGCGGCATTGTGCGCGCCTACCATTCCAACGCCCATTCCGGCACGGGCGCCTACTATGTGGTCGAAGCCGACGAAAGCGACAAGAGCTTCACCTACCTCGACCCCTACAGCGTGCTCATCACCAACGTCGAGGCCGATCACCTCGACCATTACAGCGGCCTGGACGAAATCCGCGCAAAGTTCAAGGAGTTCATGGGCCAGGTGCCCGACGAGGGCGTGGTCGTGGTTTGCAACGACGATCCCACCCTCGTCGAACTCGCCCGCTCCACCGGCAAGCGCGTGGTGACCTACGGCGAAGTCGAAGGCGCCGACAGCCGCGTGCTGTCTTGGAAGGCCAACGGGGTGGGGAGCCTGTTCACCCTCGAGCTGCCCGACGGCACGTGCGTCGAGGGTTCGGTCAAGCAGAACCCGGGCCGTCACAACGTGCTCAACGCCGCCGGCTGCCTCACGCTTCTGTGGGCCCTGGGCGAAGACGTCGAAGCTGCCTCCCGCGCCTTGTCCGCGTTCGCCGGCGTTCGCCGTCGCTTCGACTTGGTCGGCGTGGCCGACGGGGTCACGGTCGTCGACGACTACGCCCACCATCCCACCGAAATCGCCGCAACGATCGCGGCGGCCAAGAAGCTCGATTTCAAGCACGTGCATGTGCTCTTCCAGCCGCATCGCTACTCGCGCGTCAAGCTGTTCACCGACGTGCTGCGCGACGGCTTCGCCCACGCCTTCGACGAGGCTGACACGGTGACCTTCATGAACGTCTACCCGGCAGGCGAAACCCCTGTGCCCGGCGTCAACGGCGGTACCTTCATGGACGTCCTCAACGATTCGGCCAAGCATCCGCCGCTGAAGTACGTGGCCCATCGACTCGACACCGTGCCCGCCATGCTCGACGTGGCCGCACCCGGCGATTTGGTGATCACGATGGGCGCCGGCGACGTCACCCAGGTGGGCCCCGAGCTGATCGAAGCCCTCAAGCAGCGCGAGGCCAACTAGGCCATGGCCAAGCATGCCGTGCTCGGCGCCCTCGCCGCCGACGATACGTTTTGCGGCGAGATCCGCTACGACGAGCCCCTGTCGCGCCATACGACCCTCAAGGTGGGCGGCCCTGCCCGCGTGTGGGTTCGCGCGGACTCCCTTTCGGCGCTCGCCGCGGTCCTTTCCGCCTGCCGCGACCAGAGTGTCCCTTGGTTCGTCATGGGGCGGGGGAGCAACCTGCTCGTCGCCGACGCCGGCTATCCCGGCGTCGTCGTCACCCTGGGCGGCGACTTCAAGCAGTGGAACTACGACCCCGAAGCGATGGAGTTCACGGTGGGCGCCGCGGCCTCGCTGCCCCGTATCGTTCAAGAGGCCTTCCGCCAGGGCGTGGCCGGGCTGGAATTCGCCGTGGGCACGCCCGGGTCGGTGGGAGGCGCCCTGCGCATGAACGCGGGGACTCGCAGCGAATGGCTGGGGTCGCGCGTCGTGCGGGTCACCTCCTACAAGTTGGGGACGGGGCTCGTGTCCCGCCAGGCGAGCGACGTGGAATGGGGCTACCGGCACACGTCGTTTCCCGCCGACGAAGTGCTCGTGGAATGCGTTCTCTCCGTGAATCCGGCCGAGCAGGCGCTCATCCGTGCCAAGATGGAGGAAAAGCTCACGCGCCGCAAGCGGACGCAGCCCTTAGATGACGCGTCCTGCGGCAGCGTCTTTCGCAACCCCGAAGGCAGATCGGCCGGCGCCCTCATCGAGGGGGCGGGCCTTTCGGGCGCGCGCGTGGGAGGGGCCCGCATTTCCCCCAAGCACGCGAACTTTATCGTGAACACGGGCGGTGCGAGCGCCGCCGACGTGAAGGCATTAATCGACCAGGCTAAGCAAAAGGTGAAGCAGCACTATGGCATCGAACTCACAACGGAGGTCCGCTTCCTCGGATTCCCGCAGCAAGCGTAGCGCGCAGCCACGCTCTGCCCGTTCGTCGCGCTCGTCTGCTCCCCGCCGGCAGCAGCCTCGGTCGCGTGCGGCCGACGCCCGCGCCCAGCAGCGCGTGCGCCAGGTGAGCGTGGGCGGCAGCAAGGGCACGCCCAACCAGGTGCACATGTCGTCGGTGCGCGTGGGCGACATCCGCCGCGACGCCCGCCGCACGTCCGGCGCGCCCACCGCTCGGCGCGCGGTGGCGGCCAACCCCTGGGTGCGCCGCATCGGGATCGCCTTCGCTGTGATAATCGCCCTCGTGATCGTCTACGTGGCCCTCTACTTCTCGAGCCTGTTCCCGGTCGCCAAGGTCACGGTCACCGGCGCCACCCACCTCACCTCATCCGAGCTCACCGACCTTGCCCAGGTGCCCCAGGGCACCACCTTGCTGCGCGTCGACACGGCGGGCATCGAGTCGCGCCTCGAATCGAACGCCTGGGTGTCGCATGCCCAGGTCAACCGCATCTTCCCCGACACGATCGAGCTTTCGATCACCGAGCGGTCGATTGCGGCCGTGGTCGACGTGACCTCGACGGAAGGCCAGCAGACCGAGCACTGGGCGATCGCCGGCGACGGTACCTGGCTGCTTAACATCCCCGACGAGAACTCCTCCGACGCCTCGAGCGTGAGCGACCAGATCTACCAGGACGCCTCCCAGGTGCTCCACATCACCGATGTCCCCTACGGCGTCAAGCCGGTGGTGGGGGCCCACTGCAGCGACGAGAGCGTCATCAACGCGCTCGACATCGTCGCCAACCTCACGACCGAGCTCTCCGGCCGGGTGACCACCGTGTCGGCCACCGATGCGGCCAACACGATCATCACGCTCGACAACGGGGTGCAGATCGCCTTCGGTTCGGCCGACACCGCCGAAGAGGTGCGCGAAAAGGAGCAGGTCTGCCTCGAGCTCATGAACGAGCACCCCGAGGTCACCTACATCAACGTGCGCGTGACCGACCGACCCACCTGGCGGTCCCTGTAGGCGCCCGGGCCCCGTTTGCGCAGGTGTATGCCTATTGCGCAGGCGCGGGCCTTCTCGTTTGCAAAGGAAAAGGCATCGTGTACAATTCGACTGTATGCAAGACTCATATCCGTGAGCACAACAGAGCACACGCGGCACTGTGGAGGATTTAGAACATGACCGTTAAAACTGGGACCGATAGCCCGGCCGTCATCAAGGTAGTGGGCGTCGGCGGCGGCGGTACGAACGCCGTCAACCGTATGGTGGAAGCCGGTATCAAAGGCGTCGAATTCATCGCGATCAACACCGACCACCAGGCGTTGCTCCTGTCCGAAGCGGATCAGACCATCCACATCGGCGAAGAGCTCACCCGCGGGCTCGGCGCCGGCGCCAACCCCGAAGTGGGTGCGCAGGCCGCCGAAGAGAGCCGTTCCGAAATCCGCGACGCCCTCGCGGAAGCCGACATGGTCTTCGTGACCGCCGGCGAAGGCGGTGGCACCGGCACGGGCGCGGCCCCGGTCGTGGCCGAAATCGCCCGCGAGGAAATCGGCGCCCTCACCGTGGGCATCGTGACCAAGCCCTTCAGCTTCGAAGGCCGCCTGCGCCGCAACCAAGCCGAACAGGGCATCGACCTGCTCTCCCAGAAGGTTGACACCCTCATCGTGATTCCCAACGACCGCCTGCTCGAAATCGTCGAGAAGAAGACGAGCATCCTCGACGCCTTCCGCATCGCCGACGACACGCTGCGCCAGGGCATCCAGGGCGTGACCGACCTGATCACGATCCCCGGCCTGATCAACCTCGACTTCGCCGACATCCGCTCGGTCATGAAGGACGCGGGCACGGCCATGATGGGCATCGGCATCGCCTCCGGCGAGAATCGCGCCCTCGACGCCGCCCAGCAGGCCACCAACTCCCGCCTGCTCGAATCGGGCATCTCGGGCGCCTCGCGCGTGCTGTTCTCGATCGCCGGCGCACCCGACCTCACCCTGTCGGAAGTCGCCGAAGCCGCGGGCGTCGTCGAGTCCTGCGCCGACGAAAGCGCCAACATTATCTACGGCCAGATCATCGACGAATCCCTCGACGACCAGGTGCGCATCACCGTTATCGCCACCGGCTTTAAGGCCGATCAGGGCCAGTCGTCTATCGGCTACCACAACGACCTGTTCACCTCGACGGCCGCTCCCAAAGAGCCGGCGCCGGCGGTGCAGCAGAGCGCCTACAACGCGCCGACGGGCTCCCGCTTCGCCGACGAAGACTACATCCCCGATTTCCTCAAGCGCCAGCGCTAGAAGAAGGGATATCGCATGTCAACGACCGCCGGACTGCCGCTGCCGCGCCTGTCCCGCGGTCGTTTTGCGTCTACGGCCTCGCAAGAGCCGCTCTACGCCTACACCGACGAGGCCCTGTTCGCCCGCACGGGCGTGCGCGTGGCTTTCTCCGAACGTTCGGGCGGCGTGAGCACAGGCGCGTTCGGCTCGCTCAACCTGGGCTCGCACGTGGGCGACGACCTCGCGGCCGTCGAGGCCAACAGGGCGGCGCTCGCAAGCGCCCTGGGCTTTGCCGGCGCGCCGGTGGTCGTACCCAAGCAGGTGCACGGCGACCGGCTCGTCGCGATCGACGGCACGCGCACGGTCGAAGAAGTGCGCGCCGACGTCGCTCAAGGGGCCGACGGCCTCATCGTCCGCACGCCCGGCGTAGCCGGCCTGCTCTGCTATGCCGACTGCACTCCCGTGATCGTGGTTGCGCCCACGGGCGCGGCCGCCGTGGTGCATGCGGGCTGGCGCGGCGTCGCGGCCCACATCGCCGTTTCCGCCCTTTCCGCCCTCTGCGCCGACGGCGCGGCCCGCCCTGGCGACTGCAACGTCTACATCGGGCCCTACATCCACGCGGAATGCTTCGAGGTCTCCGCCGAGCTGCGCGACGCATTCGCCCGCGACTTCGGCGAGGACTGCGCCCCCGACGCCCGCCATGTCGACATGGGTGCCTGCCTGCGCCGCGATTTGGGGGAAGCCGGCGTGGCGCCCGAACGCATAGCCGACGTCGATGTGTGCACCGTGTGCACTACCGAGCGCTTCTATTCCTACCGGGCAAGCAGCGGCACCTGCGGCCGGCACGGGGCCTTTGCCGCCCTTTCCCGCTAGCGGCGTCTCGCCTCGCGGTCTGTGAGGATGCCCTTCCGAGTTCCGCGCGCGCCGGCCCTTGGGCTACACTTGCCCTGATACGATTCTCTTTCGAAGGAAGCGAACACCATGCCTATTGGAGCTCAATACACTCAGGTTGCCGCCCATCTCGCCGAGGTCTGCCGCGCATGCGGCCGCGATCCCAAGGACGTCAAGCTCATCGCGGTGTCGAAGACCGTCGAGGCCCCGCGCGTGCAGGAGGCGATCGACGCCGGCGCCCACGTCTTCGGCGAGAACCGCCCCGACCAGATCATGGAAAAGCACGCCCTCTATCCCAATGAGGAGTGGCATTTCATCGGCAACGTGCAGTCGCGCCGCATCAAGGACATCGTTCCCTGCGCCGCTCTCATCCATTCGATCTACGAAGAGCATCATCTCGCCCGTATCGAGCATGCCGCCGAAGCCTGCGGCAAAGTGCAGGACATCCTGATCGAAGTCAACGTGTCGGGGGAGGAGTCGAAGGGCGGCGCCGCGCCTGCCGAGGTGCTCGGCCTCCTGCGCGCCACCGAAGCCTTCGACCACGTGCGCGTGCGCGGGTTCATGACGATGGCGCCCCAGGGCGACCTCGACGTGGCCGAGCGCTGCTTTTCCGACCTGCGCGAACTGCGCGATCGCATGCGGGCCGAATGGGACTGCGCAGACGCCGATCACTTGTCTGAACTTTCCATGGGGATGAGCGAAGACTGGGAACGGGCCGTTGCGCAGGGGGCTACCATGGTACGGATTGGTCGAGCCATCTTCAGCGAAGATTTCGCCTAAGTGACGTTCGGTTTCGAAGTGATATGAGCCTTGACGCGGGCTTTTCGATACAGTGGAGTGATGTAGATGCCAAGTTTCAATCGCGGAGGCGGAATGCTAGGCAACCTGAAAGAACGCCTCGGGTTCGGCGACTCGCGTAGCTACGGCGACGATTACCTCGACGATTACGACGAGTACGCCGACGACTACGACGACTACGACGCCGCGGCCCCCGGCTCCTCCGACGACATCGACTCGCGCTACGATTCGGTGACCACGCGCAGCGCCGGCACCAACCGCCCGCGTCGTTCGTCCTATACCTCGCGCGCTTCCCAGAACTTGGGCGAGCGCCGCAGCGCTTCGGGCTACCCGGCGCTCGTGAGCATGGACGACGTGCGCGCCACCACCAAGTACTCCGCGCCTCAGGCCGGCTCGTCGTCTTCCGTCGGCACCGGTTCGTCCTACCGCAGCTCGTCCTACCGATCGGGCTCCCTGCGCAATTCGGTGGGCCGCGCGAGCGACTACACGCGTTCGGGCGCCGAAATCGACGGCGTCCCCGCCGAAGAGAAGGACCGCCTGCGCGAAGACGAGGAGGCAGCCACGGCCGCCGCGCGCTCGTCCCGTTCGCACGCCGGCTACAACTCGCTGTTCGATTCGTCGCCCACGCGCGCCGCGCTCCAGCCCGATTCGGCGTCCAAGGGCGCCCATGCCTCCTACGACCCCTACCAGGCCTACGAAGGCGCCGGGGCCGCCTCCCACAAGCCCACGCGCGAGGTGATCGTAATCGCCCCGCAGGCCTACGCCGAAGTCGAGAACGTGGCGCGCACGCTCAAGGCCGGCGACGCCGTGGTGCTCAGCCTGCACGATACGCCCAACCAGCTTGCCAAGCGCATCCTCGACTTCTCGTTCGGCGTGGCAAGCGCCCTCGATGCCCGCGTCGATTGCATCGCCGACAAGGTGTTCGCGATTACGCGCCCCAACGCCCTGACCGAAACCGAGATCAAGACGCTGCGTGCGAAAGGCGTCATGTAGCCGCACGGCTGCAGAAGGAGAGGTACCTGCATGATCAGCCGCATCATCATCGAGTTGGGCAACGCCTACTCGCTGATCATCGTCATCTACTGTCTGCTCACCTGGATTCCGATCACCCATGACGGGGTGCTCGCCGACATCCGGCTGTTCTTCGAAAAGATTTGCGAGCCCTACTTGGGCCTGTTCAAGAAGCTCATTCCCCCTATCGGCGGGACCGTGGATATAACGCCCATCATCGCATTGGTTGTATTACAATTGGCGGTGGAATTTCTCGCGTGGCTGTTATAGCGGCAGCGGCTTTACTGAATTTGCTAACCGAAGTGTCTAACGAAAGGTAGTCAGATGGCACTTACTTCCGACGATGTGAACAATCAGAGCTTCTCTATCGAGCGTAAGGGCTACAATGTCGACGAGGTCGATGCATTCCTCGAGCGCGTAGCTTCCGACCTCGACGAGCTCCATGCGAACATCGCGCAGCTCGAAAGTCAGCTCGCCGACGCCCAGGCTCAGCCTGCCGCCATGACTTCCTCTCAGGGCGGGGAATACAGCCAGCGCGACATCGACGAGCGCGACGCCCGCATCGCCCAGCTCGAAAAGCAGGTCGCCGAGCATCACGCCGAAGACAACGCGATCGCCCAGGCCCTCATCATCGCCCAGCGTTCGGCCGACGAGATCCTGGCCAACGCCAACGGCGCGGCCGAAACCACCCGTCAGGACGCCACCGACGAGGCCCAGCGCATCCTCGACAAGGCCAACGCCGAAAAGCAGCGCGTGCTCGATCAGATCAAGAAGCTCGAGGACGACCGCGAGGCCGCCCGCGACCGCTTCAGCGACATGCTGACCGACTTCATCGGCAACTCCCAGGACATCCTGTCCGACCTGCAGGCGGGCAAGGCCGGCGGCAACCGCGCCTCCCACGTGCTCACCGCGCCTCGCAAGGTCATGACGGCCCCGGCGCCCGCGCCGGCTCCCGCATCGGCCGCCCCGGTGCCGAGCACGCCCGAAGAGGTCGTCGCCACCTATACGACGCCGAACGTGACCTCCTCTTCCGTGGTCGCGCCCGCAGCGCCCAAACCTTCGAAGGTCGAAAAGGACTTCAGCGGCTTCGGCGACACCGACGACGGCTTCGAGTTCGACGACGTCGACTAGCTTTCGCTTCAGATTTGCATGCAAGCGCCCGCAGATGCGGGCGCTTTTGTGACAACGGGGGCGCGTGATGTCGTCACAGTCTGGCTGTGACGACA
>JALCHN010000018.1 GCA_022644775.1 Eggerthellaceae bacterium | reverse complement strand
TGTCATCCGCCTTCGGCGTGACAACATCACGCGCCCCCGTAGTCACCCGCCGCCCCCGTTGTCGCGTTCTTATGCCGGAGCGACTTCGATGCCGGCTTCGGCGAAGGTCTTGCGCAGCAGGCGGACGAAGGCCAGGGCGCGGTCGTTGTCGCCGTGCGTGCAGATCGTGTCGGCGGCCACGTGGATCGGCGTGCCGTTCGCGCTTTCGATCGTGCCCGTCTGCACGGCGCGCAGGGCGCGCTTGGCGGCGAAGGCTTCGTCGGCGATCACGGCGTTGGGCTCCTTGCGCGACACGAGCGTGCCCTCGTCGGTGTAGGTGCGGTCGGCGAAGAACTCTTCGGCAACGCGCAAGTCGGCGGCGCGACCGGCGCGGGCGAGCTCGCTGCCGGCGAGCGCCACGAGCACGAGCCCGGCGTCGGCGTCGTGCACGGCCGCGGCGATCGCCTCTGCGAGCGCCGGGTCTTTCGCAGCTGTGTTGTAGAGCTGGCCGTGGGGCTTCACATGGTGCAGGACGGCGCCTTCGGCATGACAGAAGGCCTGCAGGGCGCCCACCTGGTAGAGGACGTAGGCGTAGGCCTCGTCGGGCGAAAGCGCCATGTTGCGGCGGCCGAATCCCTGCAGGTCGGGGTAGCCCGGGTGGGCGCCCAGGGCGACGCCGGCCTCTTGGGCCCGGTGCACGGTGCGGCGCATCACGACCGGGTCGCCGGCGTGCATGCCGCAGGCGATGTTGACGCTCGACACCAAGGGGATGATGTCGGCGTCGCGTCCGATGGTGTAGGCGCCGAAGCTTTCGCCCAAATCGGAATTCAAATCGACGTTCATAACGAAGAGCGCTCCTTTGTCGTTAGGGGGGTGGTATGACGGGTGGCTGCAAGGCAGAGGCGGTGGGCGCCAGCGGCGCGACCGGCTCTCGCGCGCGTGCCGCGTTTGGCGGCTAGGGTCGGCCCTTGACCACGATGTAGACGCTTAACGCGAGCGCGCCCAGGTAGCCCAGAAAGCCGATGATCGGCACGCCGAGCACGCGCGGCTCCATGGCCGTGAGGCAGAGAAGCGACGAGCCGATGAAGAGCCCGGCCACGATCAGCCCCAGGGTCATGCGGTCGATCGTGCTCTCGAGCTTGGAAAGCGGCCGGTCGAGGTCGCGCACGTTCATGTTCATCCCGATCTGGCCCTTCGAGGCCATGTCGAGCAGGTTCGACAGCTGACTGGGCAGACCGGTGGTCTTCTTTGCGATTTTGTAGGCGTCGAGCGCGCCTGAAATGAACTCGTTGCGCAGGTCGAAGTCGTCGAGCAAGTGGCGCGTGAGGTAGTCGGTCACGGCGCCCATGATGCTCAGGTTGGGCGATATGGCCTCGATCGTGCCCTCGAAGGTGATCAGGCCACGGGAGAGCATCGTGAAGGAGGCGGGCATCGCGATGTGCTGCTTCTGCAGGACCGAAAGCAGGTCGCTCACGGCGGCGGACACGTCGAGGTCGGCCAGGCCGCTCGTCGAGTAGCGGGCGACCATGGCGTCGATTTCGGCGAGCAGCTTGCCGTGGTCGACGGAATCGCCCGCATGCCCCCAGGTGAGCAGGGCGTCTTTGAGCATCTGCGGGTCGCGCGTGGCCACGCCGAGCAGGATCTTCCCCAGAAGGCCGCGCTCGGTGGGGCTCAAGCGGCCCACCATGCCCAGGTCGATCCATTCGATGCCGCCGTCTTTCTGCACGATGATGTTGCCCGGGTGGGGATCGGCGTGGAAGAGGCCGTCGGTGAGCATCTGGCGGATGTAGTCCTGCGTGATGAGCTTGCCCACCGAATCGGGGCTCACGCCCATCGTGGCCATGGCCTGCTTGTCGTCGGCATGCGGGCCCACCACGTAGTCCATCACGAGCACCGTTTCGCGCGTGAGGTCGTCGTAGACCGCCGGCGACGTGACGCGGGCGACGCCTGAGCAATTGGCGTGGAAGTCGCGCAGGTTGCGGGCCTCGGCGCGGAAGTCGAGCTCCTCGCGCGTGGTGCGGTCGAATTCGTCGACGAAGGCGGCGAAGTCGATGCCTTGCTCGTCGTCGTCCATCGTGGAAAGCTCGAGCAGGTCGTTGGCCCGCCGCAGGAGCTCGAGGTCTTTGAGCATCTGGTCTTTGATGCCGGGGCGCTGCACCTTCACGGCGACGACGGTCTTGTTGTCGGCGAGGATCGCCTTGTGCACCTGGGCGACCGAAGCGGACCCCAAGGGGGTGGCGTCGATTGAAGCGAAGGCCCGCCCCCAGTTGCCGCCGTAGGCGTCGTTCAAGCGAGCCTCGACCTGGGAAAAGGTCATCGGGCGCGCCTTGGTGCGCAGGTTGGCGAGGGCGTCGCAGTACTTGGCGGGGAACAGGTCGCGGCGCGACGACATGATCTGGCCGGCCTTCACGAAGGTGGGCCCCAAATCTTCGATCGTGCCTACCAGGTCGGCGGGCTCGATGTGGCGGTTCACATGGTGGGCCCGCAGGATGCCCAGAATCTCGCGCAGGCGCTTGGCCGAGGTCTTGTCCTCGATCCCGTTGCGCATCACGCGCGCGACCTGCAGCGCTTCGCCTCCGCGTTCCAGAATCCCGTCTGCCATGCTGCTCCCTTCGACCGCGGCGCGCGGTGGCCGTCCGGCGCGCTTAAAATTTCAGGTTCACGTTTTTCGTGTCGGTGACCAGCATACAACCCGGGGCGTGGGTGATGGCGAACGGCGGCTTGGAATGCATCACGATCGACTGCGGCGTGACCCCGCAGGCCCAGAAGACGGGCACTTCGCCTTCGCGGATGTCGACCGGGTCGCCGAAATCGGGGTGGGCCAGGTCTCGGATGCCGATCTGGGCCGGGTCGCCGATGTGCACGGGCGCCCCGTGGACTTTGGGAATCGACCCGGAAATCTGCGTGGCGAGCACCACCTGGTCGTAGGGGATGGGGCGCATCGACACGACCATGTTGCCCGACATGCTGCCGGCGGGCGAGCAGGGGATAGACGTGAGGTACATCGATACGTTGCGGCCCATCGTGTTGTGGCGCATCTCGATGCCGGCCTCGATAAGCTCGCTTTCGAAGGAGAAGGAGCAGCCGATAACGAACGACACCAAATCGTCGCGCCAGTAGTCCTCGACGCTGTCGACTTCGCAGTCGAGCACCCCGTCGCGGTAGATGCGGTAGCGGGGGAAGTCGGTGGCGATGTCGCAGTCGTGGGCGATCGTGCGCGTCTGGCGCTCGCCCACTTCGGTGACTTCCAGAAGCGGGCAGGGCTTGGGGTTGCGCTGGGCGAACAGGAGGAAGTCGTAGGCCTGCTCTTTGGGCAGGACGATTAGGTTGGCCTGGGCATAGCCGGGGCAGAGCCCGCTCGTGGGCGCGCGAAAGGCGCCTTCGCGAATGAGGTGGCGCAGCTCGCGGGGGCTCGCCGCCAGCGCGCGCTCCCACACCTCGGCGTCGACGCCCGCGGGACGGGCGGGCAGGTCGGTTGAAACGGTCATGATCTACACCTCGCCTTTCAGGAACTTGTCGATGAAGCCCGTGTCGGCCTTTCCGGCGCGGAACGTGTCGTTTTCCATAATCGAGTACTGGAAGTCGAGGTTCGTGTGCACGCCCACGATGACCATCTCTTCGAGGGCGGTGCGCATCTTCTCGATGGCTTCCAGGCGCGTGCGGCCGCGCACGATCACCTTGGCTATGAGCGAGTCGTAGTAGGGCGTGATCGTGAAGCCGTCGTAGATGGCGGTGTCGACGCGCACGCCGTTGCCGCCCGGCAGGTGGGTCTGCGTGATCGTGCCCGGGCTCGGCATGAAGTTCTTTTCGGGAATCTCGGCGTTGATGCGGCATTCGATCGCGTGGCCGTCGAGGCGCACGTCGTCCTGCGTGAAGGAGAGCTTCTCGCCGGCGGCGATGCAGAGCATCTCGCGCACGATGTCGACGTGGGTGACAAATTCGGTCACGCAGTGCTCCACCTGCACGCGCGTGTTCATTTCCATGAAGTAGTAGTTGCCGTCGCGGTCGAGCAAAAACTCGATCGTGCCGGCCGAGGTGTAGCCCACGGCCTTGCAGGCCTTCACGGCGTCGGCCATCATGCGCTCGCGCGTGGCCGGGTCGAGCGCCGGCGAAGGACTTTCCTCGACCATCTTCTGGTGGTTGCGCTGAATCGAGCAGTCGCGCTCGCCTAGGGCCACCACGTTGCCGAAGGTGTCGGCGAGGACCTGCACCTCCACGTGCCGCGGGTCCATGACGGCGCGTTCCAGGTACATGGTGTTGTCACCGAAGGCGTTCTGGCTCTCGCGCTGGGCGATCGTGAACTCTTCGATGAAGTCGTCTTCCGATTCGCTCACGCGCATGCCCTTGCCGCCGCCGCCCGAAGAAGCCTTGATCATGATGGGCCAGCCCAGCTGCTTGGCCGCTTCGAAGGCGGTCTGGGCGTCGTGGAAGGATTCGCGGCAGCCTGGGGTCACCGGCACGCCGGCGTCCATCATCGTGCGGCGGGCCTGGCTCTTGTTGCCCATGCGGTCGATGACTTCGGGCGCGGGGCCCACGAAGACGATCCCGTTGTCGCGGCACATCTTGGCGAAGGTCGCGTTTTCGGAAAGGAAGCCGTAGCCGGGGTGGATGGCGTCGGCGCCCGTGCCCAGGGCCGCGGTGATGATCGCGGTCGTGTTCAGGTAGGAATCGCGCGCCGGGGGCGGCCCGATGCAGACGGCTTCGTCGGCCAGGTAGACGTGGAGGGCCTGGCGGTCGGCGGTGGAATAGACCGCGACCGTCTTGATGCCCAGGGCGCGGCAGGCGCGGATGATGCGCACGGCGATTTCCCCGCGGTTGGCGATGAGGACTTTCTTCAGCATACGATCACCCGACCTGCGCTACTGCGCGCTCGCTTCGGTGGAGATGCGGAAGAGCGGCTGGTCGTATTCCACCTGCGAGCCGTTGGCGGCGAGCACTTCGGTGACGATGCCGGGCGCGGGCGCCTTGATCTCGTCCATCATTTTCATGGCCTCGACGATCGCGAGCGTCTGGCCGGTGAGCACTTCCTGGCCCGGCTTCACGAAGGGGTCCTCGTCGGGCGAGGGGCCCACGTAGAAGGTGCCCACCATGGGGCTGCGCACCAGGGTGTCGCTGCTCTCGTCCTGGGCGACCGGGGCGCTCGCGGCGCCTTGCGTAGTGCCCGACGCGCTCGCTTCGGTGTCGATGAGCTCGCGGACGCGCTGGGCCATGTGCGGCAGCGACAGGCCGTCGACGCGGGGCAGGGCGCGCTCGAGCTCGATCTTCACGTCGCCGTCCTTGTAGCGGATGGCCGACAGGTTGCCTTCGTCCATGATGTCGAGCAGCTCGCGCACGGTCTGCGCCTGCAGTTTCTTCTTGTCCATCGGTGCTCCTTCTATTCGGTGCGGGCCGGGGCCTGCGTGGCCCGCTCGCGGCGTTCCATGATTTCGGGGATGCGTTCGGCGTGCAGATGGTCGCCGGTTTCCACCCACAGCTGCTCGTGTTCGGCGGCGATCGCCTGGGCTTCGAGGATCGGCGTGAGCCGTCGGGCGGTTTTCCTTGGCGAAAGGCCGCCGAAGCAGGGGCGCTTGACCATCTTGGCGAGGGCGCGCATGCGCACTTCGTCGTCGCGCAGGAGCGCTTGGGCCTCCTGCACCGAAATGCGCTCGAAGCGAATCGTGCGACCGGGGCGGCTCTGCACGAGCTTGGGGATGTCGACGGTGGCGACCGTGCCGATCTTGGCGTAGCCGCCGGTGGTCTGCCGGTCGGCGAGCATGATGATCGGGCGGCCGTGGTCGGGCACCTGCACGGCGCCGAGGGCGATGCCGTCGGAGACGATGTCCGACCCGTGGCGCGTGCGCACGACGTCGCCGTCGAGGCGGAAGCCCATGCGATCGCACTTGCCCGTCACGGTGAAGGGGCTGCCGTAGAAGGTTTCGATGCCCTCTTCGGTGAAGAGGTCCTCCTGGGGGCCGGGCACCACGCGCAGGCGCACCGTGTCGGCGTTGAACTCGTAGAAGGCGTTGGCGTCTTCCACGGCATGCGAGGCCAGGTTGGGCAGGTAGTCGACCGCCGGCGTGGCGAAGGGCAGGTAGTCGCCCGCTTCGAGCTTGCGCCCGTGCCAGCCGCCGATGCGGCACTTCAGGTTGGTCGACGTCGAGCCCATGACGGGGTCGATCTTGAAGCTGCCGCCGGCCACGGCCAAGTAGCCGTAGACCCCCGTGCGGGAGGCGTTGAGGGCGAGCACGCTGCCGCGGCGCACCTGCAGGGCGGTGTAGAGCGGGGCGGGGGCGCCGTCGATCGTGGCGCCGAAGTCACCGCCGGTGAGGGCGATGAAGGTGGGCGCCGTGAAGCGCAGGGTGGGCCCGGCCAGGCAGAATTCCAGAACCGGGGCGTTTTCGGGATTGTCGACGAGGAGGTTGGCGATGCGGAAGGCGCGCCGGTCCATCACGCCCGAAGGCGAGAACCCGCTGCCCAGGTAGCCGAAGCGGCCGGCGTCCTGCACGGTGGTGCAGACACCCGGTTTGTTGGCGGTGACGCCCATCCTAGACCTCCTCTCTCACGCTGGTGGGGCATACGTAGGTGCCGGCGGCGACCTGCGCGGCGATCTCGGAAAACTGCGCGGGCGTGATCGGCACGAAGCGCAGGCAGTCGCCCGCCGCGTAGAGGATGGGCTCTTCGCGCGCGGGGTCGTAGGGACGGGCGGGCGTGCGGCCGATGAGCCGCCAGCCGCCGGGGGAATCGAGCGGGTAGACGCCGGTTTGGGCGCCGCCGATGCCCACCGACCCGGCCGGAATCACGGTGCGCGGCGTTTCCAGGCGCGGGGTGTGCAGGCGCTCGTCGAGCCCGCCCAGGTAGGCGAAGCCCGGCAGGAAGCCGAGCATGTCGATCACGTAGTCGCGCCCGGAGTGCAGGGCCACGACCTCGTCTTCGGTCATGCCGGCATGCTCTGCCACGAAGGGCAGGTCGGGGCCGAATTCACCTCCGTAGCACACGGGGAGCTCCACCACGCGGCGGCGCGGCACCGAAGGGGCGGCGAGCCCCGTCAGGCGGTCGGAAATCTGGCGGCAGAGCTCGTCGTAGCCCACGACGAGCGGGTCGTAGCAGACCATCAGCGAGCAGAAGGTGGGCACGAACTCGCGCACGCCCGGGATGCGGGCGGCTTCGAGCTGGGCGGCGGCTTCGCGGATGAGCGCGCTCGATTCGGCGGAGATCTTCTCTGCGAAAACGAGGTTGAGGGCGGAGTCGCCGGCTATGGTGATGCGATACGTGTTCATGGCTTTCATTATCCGTGTTTTCCCTTGCGCCTTGGCAGATTTCACCGACCTGAAACGAAGAGCGGGCCGGCCGGCCGGGTGGAGGGCGCGGCGGTCGCCCACCCCCGCTTTCGGTTTTCATACGTTTCAGGCGAAATTGCCGTTATTTTCGCGAAAAACGACCGAAACGTATGAAAACCCAGACGGCGCCTCACGTTCGGCCGCCCGTTCGGGCGCGCCAGCGGCGGGCGCGGCCGGTCATGTTTCGGCGAGGTTTCGGCGCCGGGCGCGATACAAGCCTGCAACATTTCCTTGCCACCATGGCACTCGGCGAGCGCTTGTAGCGGCGCCCGCTGGAAGCCTGCCGAAACGCTGCGAAAGGGGAGTGCGCCTATGGCGACCACAGAGGAAACCATCCTTTCCCATTCGCAGCGCGGCATGCGTCGCATCGTCCCTCACCTGGAAACGCGCTTCTGCGCCGCCGCCGCACGGGCGGTGCTTACGTGGGAGCGGGGCACGGTGATCCTCACGACCGGCTTCTACGTGGCCGGTTTCGCGGAAACCGACGGCCCGGCGGGGACGCTCGTGCTGGCCAAGACCCTGCGCGGCCTGGGCTTCGACCCGGTGATCCTCACCGACCGCTTCTGCGCCAACTTCTTCGAATGGGAAGGGCTTGCGGTGGAATACCTGCCGGTCGACGCGACCGACGCGGAATGCGCGGCCGTGCTCGACGCCTACGACCCCGTGGGCATGATCTCGGTCGAGCGCTGCGGCGTGAACGTGCGCGACAGCTACGAGAACATGCGCGGCGTCGACATCTCGGCCCACACGGCCCCCTGCGATAGGCTCTTCGAGATGGCGGGACCCGGTCCGGACGTCGAGCCGACCTTTGCGGCCTTCCGCAGCGCCTTGCGCCGTCGGCGCGTGCCGACGGTGGGCATCGGCGACGGCGGCAACGAAATCGGCATGGGCAACGTCAAACACGTCATCGCCAACGAGCTCGACCTGGTGCCCTGCCGCGTGACGGTCGACAGCCTCATCGTGGCGAGCGTGTCGAACTGGGGCGCCTACGGCCTGGCCGCCGAGCTCCAGAAGCTCTCGCGCCAGGAGGTCTTCAGCATGATCGACGATATGCCGGTCACGCTCAAGGTCGAACGCTACCTGGAACGCACGGTGAAGATGGGCAGCGTCGACGGGATCACCTGCAAGCACCTGGCGCACGTCGACGGCTTCGATGCTTCCGTGGGGCTCGGGATCTTGGACGCGCTGGCCGCGAGCGCGATGCGGGCCTGCCGATAGACAAGCGGCACAGGTTGGGGCGGCGCGCGTGCGCCGCGGAAAGAAGGACTCATGAAGACCTTGGGCTATTACAACGGCGCGATCGGCGAGATCGAGGACATGCAGATTCCCATGTCCGACCGCGTGCACTGGTTCGGCGACGGCGTCTACGACGCCGGCCCTTGCCACAACTACACGATTTTCGCGCTCGACGAGCACATCGACCGCTTCTTCAACAGCGCGGCCCTGCTCGACATCGAGATGCCGGTGACCAAGCAGGAGCTCGCCGACTTGCTCAACAGCCTGGTCGCCAAGATGGATTCCGGCGACCTGTTCGTCTACTACCAGGTCACGCGCGGGTCGGGCCCGCGCAACCACGCCTTCACCGAAGGGCCGGGCAACCTGTGGGTCACGCTTTCGCCTGCCCAGATGCCCGACGGCACCCAGCCGATCAAGGTGATCACCGAAGGGGACACGCGCTTCTTCCACTGCAACATCAAGACGCTCAACCTCATTCCCTCGGTCATGGCCTCCGAGCATGCCAAGCGGGCAGGCTGCCAGGAGACGATCTTCTACCGCAAGGCCATGGGCAACCGCGTGACCGAATGCGCCCACAGCAACTGCCATATCCTGCGCGACGGCAAGCTCTACACGGCGCCCACCGACGAGCTCATCCTGCCAGGCATCGCCCGCGCCCACCTCATCCGCATGGCCAAGAAGCTGGGCATCGCGGTGAGCGAGACCCCCTACGACCTCGATACGCTCAAGGCGGCCGACGAGATTCTGGTGACGAGCTCGAGCAACCTGTGCCTGCGCGTCTGCGAGATCGACGGCGAGCCCGCCGGCGGGCGCGACCCCGAAACGGTGGAACTTCTGCGCAGCAACCTGATGAAGGAGTTCAAGGAAGCCACCGAATAGCGCCGCACTGCGCCAACGTGAGTCAGTGGGGTCACATCTTTCTGACTCACGACGCCGTTTGAGTCGAAGGGGTCACATCTCTTTGACTCATGTGCGCGGCGGACGACCCCGGCCGACGCGCCTGCGCCTGCGACCTTCGCGCCGCACCCCGCCGCGGGCGCGGGCGCGCGCCATCCGCTACAATGCCGCCCTATGACCACCTTTGCGAAAACCATCTTCTGCCTCGTCTTCTTCCTGGCCTACACGATCCAGGGGGTGACGGGCTTCGCCGGCAACGTGTTCGTGATGCCGGTGGGCACCCACCTCATCGGCCTTTCGAGTTCGGTGGCGGTCCTCAACGCCTTGGGCGTGCTCGCGTGCGGGTTTTTGGCCCTGCTCAATCTGAAGGCGGTCGACTGGCACGAGCTGGGGCGGATCTGCGCGATCATGCTGCCCTGCGTAGCGCTGGGCATCTGGCTCGACACGGTGATCGAGCTGCGCGTCCTCTTGCGCATCTACGGGGCCGTCATCGTGGGGGTCGCCCTCTACAACCTCATCGTGCACGAGCGCCGTTTCCTGCCCGCGTGGGGCCAGGTCGCCGTGATCGCCGCAGCGGGCGTGATCCAGGGCATGTTCGTGTCGGGCGGGGCCCTGCTCGTGATCTACGCCGCCCAACGCTTCCGCGACAAGGGCGCCTTCAAGGCGACGCTTTCGATGGTGTGGGTCGTGCTCAACTTCGCCTACGCCCTCGTGTCCTTCGGCCAGGGGCATTTCACCGCCGACGTGGTCATGCTCGTGCTCCTGTGCATCCCGCTCGCGGCGGCGGGCACGGTGCTGGGCAACCGGATCGAAAAGCGCGTGAGCCAGCAGGCCTTCCTGAAGGTGACTTACGTCCTCTTGCTCGTGATCGGCGTCCTGCTCTTCGCGACGGCCTAGGCAGCCGCTGTGCTATCGTGAAGCCTGCTCGGGCGGCGGCGCAAGGCGCCCGGCCGCGTCAGTTGTCCCCATCGGTTTCGGCGAAGGAGCCGCGCAGATATGTCCCTTTCGATCAACCATGCCATCCTGCACGTGTTTGACTTCGTGGCCTGCGAGAACATCTTCGCAGGCGAGGAGCTCGACCTGGCCGAAAACAAGAACGCCAAGCGCTACATCACCAGTCAGGTGAAGAAGGCCCTGGGCAACCTCGACAACAAGCGCGGCGCCTTTTCCGAAGACAGCGGGTTCGCCCGCGAGCTGCGCGCCTACTTCGCCGGCGAGACCGATTTCGCGAGCCTTTCGCGCCAGATCGGCGAGTATCTGGCGGGGGAACTGGGACATATGGAAAAGACCCCCTCGACCGACCTGCTCGTGGTCGATTTCGAGGAAAACCCCGAAATGACCGTCAACGAAATGTCGGAAGAGGACATGGAAGCCCAGTTCAGCGGCAAGACCAACCGCTACCTGGCCCTCTTCTTGCTCGAGATCAAGCAGGCCTACATGCACGAGGCGGGTATGGGGGAAACCGGCGCATGCAACGACATCGCCCGCCACTACGCGGTGCTGCCCAACCCCTCGCAGAAGGTGGCGTCGTTCGCGGTGGTCGACCTGCGCTCGCTCGACGTGCTCTTCCAAGACAAACCGCGCACCATTTCGGGCGAAGAGCGCATGCTCATCCCCGACGGCCTCCTGCAGTGCTCGACCGAGGCGTCGACCAAGGAAGCCTTCACCGCCGTGACCGATCTGGTCGAATCGGTGGCCGAAGAGTACGGCGCCAACACCGCCGTGGCCCTTTCGAAGGCGAAGACCTACGCGACGGAGCGGGTCGACGAAGGCGAAGACGTCGACATGGAGCTGCTCGCCGAAGACGTGTTCGAAGATTTCCCCGACGCCCAGGTGAAGTTCACCAAAGAGGTGGAAGAGCGCGCGATGCCCGAAAGCATGCCGATGGAGCGCGAGGCTGTGCGCCGCGTGGCGCGCAAGCACAAGATCCTCACCGATACGGGCATCGAGATCACCTTCCCGGCCGAGTATTCGAAGAGCTCGGAGTACCTCACCTTCACGAGCGAGGCCGACGGGTCGATTTCGATCGAACTGCGCAACATCCTGCACATCGAGAATCGCTAGCGGGGCGGGCGGCCCTCTACGCGCGCAGGGCGCACGCGGCAGGCGGGTGCCTGCGACGTGCGCCCTGCGCGCAGCGGGTATGTCGGCCGGCCTAGACCAGCTTGATGCCCACGACGGATGCGAGCCACAAGCCGATGACCAGGGCGATAATCGAAATGGCGATGCGCTCGCCCGATGCCTGCTTCATTTCGGCTTCGGTGAGCGTGCCGATGAAGCTCTGCTTGACGGCGCTTGCGATTTCTTCCTTGCTCAGGTGGGCGTAGAGATCGGTCATGGTGGCATCCTTTCTCTCGATGTGTGCAGCCCTCAGTGTACACCTGGGTGCGACAGGGGGACGGAGGGTGTTGCCACGCTTGCTGCGTGACAACACCCTCCGTCCCCCTGTCGCGCCCGCGGCGGTATAGTGAGTGCGGCACACGGGGGCGCGAGAGGGCGCCTCCCCGAAGAGAAAACGAGGAGACCATGGCAAGCAACTTCACGCATGCGATCGTTCGCCGTCCGTCGCATTCGGTGATCGACGGCATCACCACCTCGCCCGAGCTGGGCAAGCCCGACTACGATTTGGCGCTCGAACAGCACGACGCCTACATCGAGGCCCTGAAGCAGGCCGGCGTCGACGTGACCGTGCTGCCCGCCCTCGAGGAGTTCCCCGACAGCGTGTTCGTGGAAGACACCGCGGTCATCACGCCCAAGGGCGCTATCATGGACCTGCCGGCGACCGATTCGCGCCGGGGCGAGGCCGAGCTCATGCTGCCCACCATCCGCCAGTTCTTCAGCGACGACCAGATCAAGCACATCACGGCGCCGGGCACGCTTGAAGGCGGCGACGTCATGATGGTCGACGACCACTACTATGTGGGCCGCTCGAAGCGCACCAACGACGAGGGCTTCGCGCAGTTCAAGGGCTTTTTGGAAGCGTGGGGCATGACCGCCGAGCAGGTGCCGGTCGAGCACATCCTGCATCTGAAGACCGGCGGCACCTATGTGGAAGACGGCAACCTGCTCGTGTCGGGCGAGTTCAAGACCCAGCCGGCTTATCGCCGCGGCCAGTTCGCCCACATTTTCGAAGTGCCCGACGAAGAGGCCTACGGCGCCGATTGCGTGCGCATCAATGACAAGATCATCATGGCGGCGGGCTATCCGGCCGTGAAGGCCCAGCTCGAAGCGTGGGGCTACGACATTATCGAAGTCGAGATGAGCGAGTTCCGCAAGATCGACGGCAGCATCACCTGCCTGAGCCTGCGCTTCTAGGCGGGCGTCGCGGGGCGCCGCCGGCTTTGAGTCAAAGGGGTCAGACCTCTTTGACTCACCTGCGCCGCCGGGGCCTACAATGGGGCCGATGAACGACGACGCGCGACATACCGAAGATCGAATCCTCACCGCCGAAGAGGCGGCGACCGTTTTCGCCCTGCCTCCGTACCCGCCAATGGTGCGCATCTACACCGAAGCGCCCGACGACGCCTTCGCCGCGCTCGACCTGCCCGTTCCCCGCGACGCTCAGGCTCAAAGGTTGCTCGGCGACCTCTTCCGCGCGCCGGCCCACACGCCCCAGGAGGTCGTGCGCCGCTACGACGCGGCCTGCGCCCAGGCGGCGGACGCCTTCGCGCGCTACGCCCATCTGGCCCGCCGCCTGTACGAGGGCACCCTGCTCGAACCGTCAACGGCTGCGGCCTTTCGGCGGGAGCTTGCCGACCATCTCGACGATGCGGTGGCGGCTTTCGCCCGGCGCGGCGCGACCGAGGAGCTCGGCTGGCTTTTCGACGCGGGCGCGATCGACGCCTTGCAGGCGGACCGGGCGATCGAGGTCGCCTCGCGCGAGCGCGGCCTGGCGTCAGTCGCCTTCCTGCTGCGCGAGAAACGCGCCCGTTTCGGCGGGACGGGGAAGGACTTCGCGCTATGACGGCGGCAAGCGATGCAACGGCGCCGTCCGCTGACGCGCTGGCAGCGGACGCGTGCGCGCCTGCGGTGGATGCGCTCGCGTCTGATGCGGTTGCGGCAGGCGTCCCGGGCAAGGCCCGGGCGCAACAGGTGGAAGCGGTTGCGCGCGACGTGGTGGAAGACGCCCGCCTGCGCCTTGCGGTGGCCTTTCCCGCGCTCGCACCGGCCCTGCTGGGGCGAGTGGCGACCGCCCGTCCGCTTGCGGCGGCACTCGCCACCGACGGCAGCACCCTGGCCTTCGACCCCGAGCGCACGGTGCGCGCCTACCGCGGCGACTCGGCTGCGGTCGCCCGCGACCTGCTGCAAGCCACCCTGCATTGTCTTTTTCTGCATCCCTTCGCCGCCAAGCACGACGACGCCCGCGCCTGGAACCTGGCTTGCGACGTGGCGGCGGAAGCGGCCGCGCTCGACGTGTGCGCGGGGCGCTTCGCCTGCGCGCGCGACGAGCGCCTGGGTGCCGCCCTTGCCCGCCTGCATGAAGCAATCGGCCCGCTGACCTCGGCAAACGTCTATCGATGCCTACGGGAGCGAGCGGGCGGCGCGGGCCCGCTTTCCGGCTGGGACGCGCGCGAGGCAGGCGACCTCGCCGCCTGCGCGGCCCGCGACGATCATGCGCTCTGGAATCGCAGGGCGGCCCGCGCCTTAGAACCCGCTGCCGCCGGCATGCGCGCGGGTGGCAGCGGCGACGGGCAGGCGGCCGCCTGGCGGGCGCGCGCGGCCCAGATCGCGGCGGCCCTGCGCACGGCGGGGCAGACCGAAGGCGTGCAGGAAGGCGGGGCTTTCGCCTGCAACCTGCGCCTGGCCCGGCGCGAGCCGGCGCGCCTGGAGGACTTCCTGCGCACCTTCTGCGCCCCCGAAGAGGTCCTGCGCGCGAGCGACGAGGAATTCGATGTGATCGCCTACACCTACGGCCTGGCGCGCTACGGCAACCTGCCCCTGATCGAGCCGGTCGAGTACCGACCGGCCCCCAAGCTCGCCACCTTCGCGATCGCGATCGACACGTCGGGCTCGACCCAGGGCGCCCTCGTGCGCCGTTTCGTCACGCGCGCGTTCGCCGCGATCCGCGGCGCCTTGGGCCCGCACAGCGAGGTCCACCTCATCCAGGCCGACGCCCGCGTCCAGCGCGACGACGTGGTGCGCACGCCGGACGACGTCGACGCGCTCGCGCGCAGCTTCGTCGTGCGCGGCGGGGGCGGCACCGATTTCCGCCCCGTCTTCGCCTACCTGGCCGACCGGCGCTCGCGCGGCGATCTGGCCGACCTTTCCGGCTTGCTCTACTTCACCGACGGCCGCGGCACCTATCCCGCAACCCCGCCGCCCTACCGCTGCGCCTTCGCCTTTCTCGACGATGCGGGCGAAGCCGCAGCGGTGCCCCCGTGGGCCGCGCGAATCGTACTCTCTTCGGCAGACGTGATGGAAGGACGGCAGCGATGAACATTGCGGAAGCGAAACGCCAGGTGGAAGCCGCGGTGCGCGCCTATTTTGCCTGCGACGGGGCGGGCGAGCCCCGCATCCCCGCCGACCAGCAGCGTCCCCTTTTCCTGGTGGGCGCGCCGGGCGTGGGCAAGTCGGCGATCGTGGGCCAGGCGGCGGCCGACCTGGGCGTGGCCTTCGTGTCCTACGCGATGACCCACCACACGCGCCAGAGCGCGCTCGGTCTGCCCCTTATCAAGCGGAAAACCTTCGACGGCCGCGCGGTCGACGTGTCGGAATACACGATGAGCGAAATCATCGCGAGCGTCTACGAAGAGCAGGAGCGCACGGGCCTGCGGCAGGGCATCCTCTTCCTCGACGAGGTCAACTGCGTGTCGGAGACCCTCTACCCGGCCATGCTCCAGTTCCTGCAGTTCAAGATCTTCGGCCGCCACCGCCTGCCGGCGGGCTGGGCGGTGGTGTGCGCGGGAAACCCGCCGGCCTACAACCGCAACGTGCACGCCTTCGACATCGCCACGCTCGACCGCCTGCGTACGATCGCGGTCGAGCCCGATTACGAGGCGTGGAAGGCCTTTGCCCTGGCCCAGGGCGTGCATCCGGCGGTGCCGGCCTTTCTCGACGCCAATCCCGATTGCTTCTATGCGGTGGAGGCGACGGCGGAGGGCAAACGGTTCGTCACGGCCCGCGGATGGTCGGATCTTTCGGCCACGCTCGCGCTCTACGAAGATTTGGGCCTCGCTGTCGACGAGGCACTCGTGGGCCAGTTCGTGCAGGATCCCGCGATTGCCGCCCGCTTCTGGAATTTCTACGCCCGCTTTGCGGCCTACCGCGACGTGTACGCGGTGCCCCGCATCCTGGCGGGCGCGCCGAGCGAGGAGGCCCTTGCGCACGCCAAGGCGGCCGCGATCGACGAGCGCCTGGCGCTTGCGGATATGCTCGCCGCCGGCGTCGACGCCCAGGTGGGGAAGACGATGGCCATCGAAGGGGCTGTGGAAGCGTTCCGCGACGCCCTGCGCGGCGTGCTCGCTCGAGTCGCGGCGGGCTGCGCGGTGGCGGATGCCGTGGAAGCCGCCCGCACCGCCCTGCGCGACCGGTTGGCCGCCGCCGGCGGCGAGAGCGCCCGCGCCCGCGCCGAACGCTTGCGGCTGCGGCGCGCAGACGGCTGGCTTGCCACGTGCGCCGATTGCGCCGACGAGGCGGCCCTGCGGCAGGCTTACGGCGACGTGCTCGCTGGCCTGCGCGCGAGCGCGGCAGACACGGGCCGCGCGATCGAGGCGGCCTATGCCTTCGTCGACCAGGCCTTCGGCGCAGGTGAAGAGGCCCTCGCCTTCACAGCGGCGCTCACGGCCCGGCCCCACGTGGTCGCCTTCGTACGCGATTTCGGCAGCGACGCCTACCTTGCCCACGCCGGCGAGCTTTCGGGCGAGGACCGCGCGGCCCGCCTGGCCGCCCGCGTCGACGCGCTCGACCTGCCCTAGGCGCCGTTCGTCGGCACCCCGCGCGCCCCGCGCACACATGCGCCGCCCCATGACGCCGTTCGCGGATGCACGCCGCCGCGGTATTCCGCGCACGGCTACCATCGAGTCATCGGAGCGGTCCCGCGCAGGCACGCTTCGCTCTGCAATCGCGCGCCCAGCTTCGCCTGCGCTTCCGCCCCTGCTCGACACGCGTTATGAGGAGTGATGCAGCATGACGAAAAAAATTCTGGAACTCTGCGGCGACTTCACGGAAGACTACGAAACCATGGTGCCTTTCCAGGCGCTCTCGATGCTCGGCTACCAGGTCGACGCCGTGTGCCCCGACAAGAAGGCCGGCGACACGGTCCCCACGGCGGTCCACGATTTCCTGGGCGAGCAGACCTACACCGAGCTGCGCGGCCACAACTTCGCGCTCACGGCCGATTTCGATGCGGTGAACGTCGACGACTACGCGGGCCTGTTCATCACGGGCGGGCGCGCGCCGGAATACATTCGCCTCAACCCCCGCGTGATTGAGATCGTCCAGCAGTTCTTCGCGGCCGGCAAGCCCGTCGCGGCCATCTGCCACGGTCCGCAGGTCCTGGCGGCGGCCGGCGTGCTCAAGGGCTACACGGCCACGGCCTACCCGGCGGTGGGCCCCGACGTGACGCTGGCGGGCGGCACCTACAAGGAAGTGCCCGCCGACCAGGCCGTCGTCG
Organism: Eggerthellaceae bacterium; assembly: GCA_022644775.1. Lineage (GTDB taxonomy): Bacteria > Actinomycetota > Coriobacteriia > Coriobacteriales > Eggerthellaceae > Hugonella. The sequence goes on along the minus strand of JALCHN010000018.1, from coordinate 17,698 downwards.
ACCGCAACCTGGTCACGGCCCCGGCATGGCCGGGCGACACCGCGATCGTCCGCGAATTCGTTAAGCTGCTCGGCGCCAAGATCGAAATCTAGCCCAGCCGCTCGCATCTTGCGCGAAGCGCCCGCATCGCTCGTTCGGTGCGGGCGCTTCGCCTTCTTGCCGCCGCGCTCGCCTGCTGCAGCCGCTACCTGCTAGGATGGTCGCTGCACACAACCGTCGCGGCGAAAGGATGCAAGGCATGCAGGAAGAGTACCGTATCGAGCACGATTCGATGGGCGAGGTGCGCGTTCCGGCGAGCGCCCTGTGGGGAGCGCAGACGCAGCGGTCCTACGAGAACTTCCGCATCGGCACGGAAACCATGCCCGAAGGCATCGTGCGGGCCTTCGCCACGTTGAAGAAGGCCGCGGCCCAGGCCAACAACGAGCTCGGCAAGCTCGACGATGAGCGCCGTGCCGCAATCGAGGCGGCCTGCGACGAGATCCTCTCCGGCAAGCTCGACGGGTCCTTCCCCCTGAAGGTCTGGCAGACCGGGTCGGGCACGCAGAGCAACATGAACTTCAACGAGGTCATCGCCCATCGCGGCAACCAGATCGCCGGCGCCGACATTCTGCACCCCAACGACACGGTGAACATGTCGCAGTCGTCCAACGACACGTTCCCCACGGCCATGCACATCGCCGCCGTCATGGCCATCCAGCAGCGGCTCATCCCCGCGGCGCTCGAGCTGGCCGGGACCTTCGACGCTCTCGAGGTTGCCCATCAGGGCGTCGTGAAGAGCGGCCGCACCCACCTGCAGGACGCGGTGCCCATTTCCTTCCCCCAGGAGATTTCGGGCTGGCGCTACCTGGTGCTCGATGCGGTCGACGAGCTGCGCGCGGCCCTGCCGCAGCTCTACAAGCTGGCCCTGGGCGGCACGGCGGTGGGCACGGGGCTCAACGCCCCCGAAGGCTTCGACGTCGCGGTAGCCGCCCGCGTGGCGGCGCTCACCGGCGAGCCCTTCGTCACCGACCCCAACAAGTTCCACGCCCTTTCGGCCAAAGACGGCATCGTGTTCGCCCATGGGGCGGTGAAGGCGCTGGCCGCCAACATGATGAAGATCGCCAACGACGTGCGCTGGCTCGCGAGCGGCCCGCGCCTGGGCCTGGGCGAGATCACCATCCCCGCCAACGAACCGGGCAGCTCGATCATGCCGGGCAAGGTCAACCCCACCCAGTGCGAGGCGGTCACGATGGTCGCCGTGCAGGTCATGGGCAACGACGCCGCGATCGGCTTCGCGGCCAGCCAGGGCAACTTCGAGCTCAACGTGTTCATGCCCGTGGTCGCCTACAACTTCCTGCAGTCGGTGCGGCTGCTGTCCGACGCGATCCGGTCCTTCAACGTGCACTGTGCGGTGGGTATCAAGGCCAACCGGGAAAAGATGCACGACAACCTGCACAATTCCCTCATGCTCGTCACGAGCTTGAACCCCTACATCGGCTACGAAAAGGCCGCGAAAGTGTCGCAGAAAGCCTATCGTGACGGCACGAGCCTGCGCGTGGCCTGCCTTGAGCTGGGCTTCATGACCGCCGACGAGTTCGATAGGGTCTTCCACCCCGAAGAGATGATCTAGCGGAAGCGGAAGGGAGAGGGGCGCGTGGCGGCTGTGGAATGGCACGCGCCTGCAGTTTCCTCAGCGATATGCGAGGCGCATCGTCCGGCGATATGCGGGGCGATGCGCCTCGTTCGTTTCATTCTCCGATCTCGCCTGCAATCGGGCGCGGGATCCAGGCGGCGACCTCGGCGCCGCGCAGGCCCTGGGAGAGCAGGAAGGCGGTTTTGGCGAAGGCGGCTTCGAAGGTCATGTCGCCCGCGCCTACGGCGCCCGCCCGGCCGAGTTCGTCGCTCGCGGCGTAGCGGCCCACTTCGACGGCGGCCTGCGGGCACTGCGACGCGACGATCACGGGTACGCCCGCCTCGATCGCCTGGGCGAAGGCGTCGACGAGCCCCGGCTCGCTGGAGGGCACGTTGCCGGCGCCGTAGGCCCGCACGATCACGGCTTCGGGGGCGGGGCTCAAGGCGGCGCGCACCCGGGCGGCGGTGATACCGGGCGTCATCGTGACGACGGCGATGTCGCAGCGCCGGTAGGGCGCAGGGTCGCTCCATCCGCATCCGGCGGCGGGCGCGGAAAGCCACTGCCAGGGGGCGCCTATGCGGGCCAGGGGTGCAGCGGACGGCGAGGTGAAGCCATCGAAGGCCCAGGACGAGGCCTTGGTCGCCCGGTTGCCGCACAGCAGGAGGCCGCCGAAGCAGACTGATACGCCGCCTGGCTGCCGAGCGGCGGCTTCGAGCGCATGGGACACGTTGGCTGCGGCGTCGCTGCCGGCCGCGCCGAGCGGCAGCTGGCTGCCGGTGAAGACGACGGGTGCGTCGAAGCCGCCCAGGGCGAAGCTTGCAGCGGCTGCCGAAAAGGCCATCGTGTCGGTGCCGTGCAGAACGACGAAGGCGTTGGCGCCCGCGCGGCGCGCGCGCAGCTCGTCTACGATCGCCTGCCAGCTTTCCGGGGTCGCCATCGACGAGTCGATCAGCGGCTCGAGGTCGCTTGCGGTCACGCGGGCGTCGATGTTCGCGGTGACGCCCTCGAGCCACCCGTGCAGGTCGGCGCCCGGGGCCAGACCGCGGGCGGTAAGCGTCATGCCGATTGTGCCGCCCGTATAGAGAACGTGGATGCGCACGGTTCCTCCTTGTGATTGGTTTGCGGCACCAGCATACCTCAGGGGCGGGCGCGCCCTCTGCGCGTTTCGGCAGGCCGCGCCCGCCGCATGCGGCCGAAGAGCGATACACTGGTGCAATACAGGCACACCGTACGGAAGGCGATTCCCATGGCGCGACACGCGCAACTCCCCCAGCGACACGCCGCCAAGCGCGGCGGCACCGCCCGCCCTGTGGCGATCGGCGTCGCGGCGGGCGCGATTGTCGTGGCGGTCGCCGTGGGCCTTCTCGCTTGGGCGGGCGCTTTCGCCCCTGCGACCGATGCGGCAGACGCGCCGGCGGAGGACACGGCCGCATCCGCCGACGCCGCCTCTTCCGCGAACGGTTCCGCAGCCGGCGATGCGTCGGCCTCTTCCGAAGCGACCGACGCTTCCTCGTCGTCAAACGGCACGGCCCAAGCTGCCGCTTGGCCTTTGGAAGGCGTCGTGATCGCCGTCGACGCGGGACATCAGGCCAAGGGCGATTCCAAACAGGAGCCCATCGGACCGGGCGCGAGCGAGACCAAGGCCCGCGTGACGAGCGGCACGACCGGCGTGGCCACCGGCGAGCTCGAAAGCCAGGTGAACCTCGACGTCGCCTTGAAGCTGCGCGACGAGCTCGAAGCCCGCGGCGCCACGGTCGTGATGGTGCGCACCGCCCAGGACGTCGACATTTCCAATTCCGAACGCGCGAAGATCGCCAACGACGCGGGCGCGGCCCTCTTCATCCGCCTGCACTGCGACGGGGTCGACGGGTCGCAGTCTACCAAGGGGTTCATGACCCTGGAGCCCGGCGAGAACGCCTACACTAAGGGCATCGCGACCGAGTCCCAGCGGGCGGCGCGCATCATGCACCCCGTCATTGTGAGCGAGACGGGCGCTGCCGACCGCGGCATCGTCGAGCGCAACGACCTTTCGGGCTTCAATTGGTGCACGGTGCCCACCGTCCTGTTCGAGATGGGCTGCATGACCAACCCCGACGAGGACCGGGCGCTCGCGAGCGACGCCTACCAACAGAAACTCGCGACGGCGATCGCCGACGCGACGGTGGCCTATGCGGGCGCCGCCTAAGAGCTAAGAGATAGGAACGAACATGGCTCATAACTTCTGCGCATCGTGCGGGGCCCCGATCAAGCCGGGCGCCCATTTCTGCGCCGCATGCGGGGCGCCCGTCGGAGACGACTCGAACGCCGCCGCGCCGCAGGCGCCCGAAGCGCCGCAATCGTTCCCGGCCCCCGAGGCGCCTCAGGCATCCGAAACGCGCGCGATTCCCCCCGTGCCCGGGGCACTGCACGTGCCCGACGCTTCGGCAACGGTGGCCATGGGCGCGGTGCCTGCCCCCGCAGCCGACGCGTCCGAAACCCGCGCCATGCCTTCGGTCGCGTCTCCCGCGCCCAGCGCGCAGGAGGCCGTCGCCATGCCCCAGGCCGCCTACCGCCCGCCCGCGTCCGGCTTCGCCGCTCCCGGCGAGACGGCTCGCATGCAGCCGGTGGCCGGCCAGGCGACCGGCCCGCAGCCGCGCGTCTATTCTTCCGAAGCCCGCCCGGCCGCGCCCATGGACGCGCAGAAGAAGGGACTCATCGCCGGCATCGTCGCAGCGATCGTGGTGATCGTCGTGCTCGTGGCCGTGTTCGTGATGCCGGCGCTCGCCAACCGCGGGCAGTCTGCCGGCACGGCGGCCACGTCTTCGGTGACCTCGTCGCAGGAGGCAAGCGACTCGTCCTCGTCGAGCGCGACCGAAAGCTCGTCATCCTCCGACGCGGCGGGCTCGTCTTCGTCGTCGGCCGCGGCGGCCACCACGCCGTCGTCTTCGAGCGCGCAGGCGGACGAAACCCAGCTCTACCAGAGCCTGCTTTCGATCTACAACAAGCTCGGCGACTACGACGCGCAGATCTCGCAGTGCGCGACCAACTTCAACAACTACTACCTGTCGAGCGATTTCCAGAAGCGCAGCACCCTGGGCCAGCAGGCGTTCAGTCTGGAATCGAACGTCAACGAACTTGCGAGCGAGCTCTCGAGCCTCGACGTGCCCACCACGTCGAAGTACGCGGGCACCTGCACCACGCTCGTGCAGCTGCAGAACGATCTGAGCAACCGCATCGCGGTTATCAGCGAGGCCTGGGACATCGACTTGCAGTATGCGGGCGATCCAACCGCCCACGAAGCCGAGATCACCGAGCCGTTGGGTCGCGACAAGGTCAACGGCAGCAACAAGTACAAGCAGGATTTCGATGCGGTCTATCCCGGCGTCAAGCCCCAGGCCTAGCGATCGCTTCCGTCTTCTGGCGACCTTTGCGACCGCCCGACCGCTCTAAGGAGCCCCATGGACCTTCTCGTAACGTTTTTCGAAGGCGTGATCACGTTCGTATCGCCGTGCCTTCTGCCCATGCTGCCGCTCTACGTGGCATACTTCGCCGGCGCGAGCACCTCGGGCGCGGGGAAAGTTGTGCGCACGTCGCGCGTACTGGCGAACGCTTTGGGGTTCGTGCTGGGCTTCACCTGCGTGTTCGTGTTGCTCGGTGCCTTCGCGGGGGCTTTCGGAGGATTCCTGACGCGCTATCGGAGCCTGCTCGACCTCGTAGCCGGCCTCGTCGTGGTGGCGTTCGGCCTCTGCTTCATGGGCGCGCTGCGCATCCCCTTGCTCAATCGCACCCTCAAGCCTCAGGTGCGCATGGTGCCGCGTACCTTCCCTTCGGCGGTGCTCTTCGGTATCGTGTTCTCGATCGGATGGACCCCGTGCGTAGGAGCCTATCTGGGTTCGGCCCTGTTGCTGGCGTCCACGCAGGCGTCTGCGGCGCATGGGGTCGCCCTGCTGCTGGCCTACTCCCTGGGCTTGGGCCTGCCCTTCGTGCTCTCCGCCGTGGCGATCGACCGGCTTTCGGCGGCCTTCGATTTCATCAAAGAGCACTATGCCCAGGTGAATGCTGTATGCGGGGCGCTGTTGGTGGTTGTGGGCCTGCTTATGGCAACGGGATTGCTGAACGTGTGGCTTGGCGTGTTGTCTGCGTAGGGCCCGACCGGGCGATGGAAGCCGAAGGGTAGGGGCGCCCGTGGGCGGAAGGAGAACCATGGAAGAGAAGCGGGAGGCGACCGACGCGACGGTCGGAGCCATGAGCGATGCGGCAGAAGCGCCTGAAGGGCAAGGCTCGGATTCGGGCCCGGCCGAATGCGCGTCGTCGCCCCGGAAGAAGGGGTCGTCCAAGAAAGCGGCGCTCGCAAGCGTGTTGGCGCTCGTCCTCATACTCGTTGCCGCCGCACTGGGCTATCAGACCCTAGGTGCCGGCGGGCAGGCGGCGACCGACCAGACGTCCGGGAGCGCCTTGTCATCGTCGTCTGCAACCGATTCCGAAGACGAGAGCGATCCTTTCGGCGCCTCGTCGGGAAGCTCTGCGAGCTCGAGCGGGTTCGGCGCCCTCGGCGACCGCAACAGCACCGTCTACGATGTCGATGGAAACGCCGTGCAAGTGGCCGATCTGCCGAAGGGCCGCGTGTGCGTTATCAACTATTGGGCGACCTGGTGCCCTCAGTGCGTCGACGAATTCCCCGACCTTGCGCGCATCTACCAGGCATACGGCGATCGGGTGAGCTTCGTGTTCCTCGACAGCACCGACGGCCAGCGCGAAACGACGGGCAAAGTGCGCGACTTCTTGGACAAGGGCGGCTACGACGTGCCCGTCTACTACGATTCTCATATGAACTTCGGAACCGACTACCAGATCGAATACCTGCCCACGACGTTCATCGTCGATGCCGATGGCGCTATCGTCGCCGCGAGCGTGGGCCGCGTCGATCCTGCTGCGCTCACGAGCAGGCTCGACCAGCTCCTCGGGTGACAACGGGCGCAGGGGGTGTTGTCACCGCCCTAGGTGACAACGGGAGCAGGGGGTGTTGTCATCCGCTCAGGGGCAGCGGCCCTTTCCGTCATTCAGCCCGTGCGAGGCGGGATTAGACGGGGTATAGCGAGAAGGCGTACCCGTTTACGCCTTTCCTTGGGCGCGTGTTTCGCCGATAGTCCGAAGTGGAACGGTGATCGAAAAGACTTCGCTTCCCGCTCCTATCCAGGTGCTCGGCAGGTGCGATGGCGGTTCCTGCTGACGTCGATGGCGGCCACGTTGACTCCGGGATGCTGCCATCGAAGCCACGGCGAGGGTGGCGGATGTCAGGCCATCGCAGAGGCTGGGTACGTAAAAGGGCAGCGAGACGCAAGGCCGTTTCGCTGCCCTTTTTGTGCCCTACCGCCGTTCGGTAGACGGCAAGCGTTCGATATGGCTGGGGCGCGTCGAGCGAGAGGAGCCGGGCTTACAGATACGTGACCGTTTCGGAAAGCTCCTTGCGGTTGAAGTGGTTGGGCAGCGGGCGGCCCTTTTCGGATGCGAAGCCCATATCGACCAGGGCGAGGACCTCTTCGTTTTCCGGCAGGCCCAAGACGCGCTTGGCTTCGGCCGGATCGAAGAGGTTGACCCAGCAGCTCTGCAGTCCCGCGTTCTGCGCGGCCAACACCAGGTGGGTGCAGACGATCGAGGCGTCCTCGATGCCCGAATCGCGCGCGCCGCCCGGGTAGGTGAACACGTTGGTCGCGTCGAAGGCGACGACGAGCACGCAGGGGGCGTTGTAGCGGCAGGGTGTGATCTCGTCGATCTTGGCAAGGGCCTCGGGCGACTGGCAGACGTAGATGTGCTGCTCTTGGAGGTTCTTGGCGGTGGGGGCGCGCCGCGCCGCTTCGAGGACGGCAGCGATCTGCTCGCGCGCGGGCGCGCTGCCGTCGTAGCTCTTGCAGGAATAGCGTTCTTCGATGACCGTGGCGAAATCCATGGGGCCTCCTTGCTCGGTACGTATGGTTCGCCTGCTAGCTTACCGCGGCGCGCAGCGGAAGAGGGCCGCCCGCCCGTCGGCTGGCACGCAACCGTTAGCGCCGCGGCCGCGGGCGGGGTCTTGTCCTTCCGCGCATACAAAAAGGGCGCACCCGTGTGGGCGCGCCCTTTCCAGCGTTGCTCTGCGCTCCTGCCTTAGAAGACGGGGACCACGGCACCTTCGAAGGTGTTGTTGATGTAGTCGCGGGTCGTATCGGAGTTCAGGGCCTTCACGAGTTCCTTGGTCTTGTCGGAGTTCTCGTTGCCTTCCTTCACGACCAGGATGTTGGCGTAGGTCTGCGCGGCGGTGGAGTCGGCGGATTCAACGGCCAGCGAATCGGAGTTCACGTTGAGGTTGGCGCTCTTGGCGTAGTTGCCGTTGATGCAGGCGATGTCGACGTCTCTCAGGATGGTCGGCACGGTGGCGGCTTCAACTTCCTTGAACTGCAGGTTCTTGGGGTTGCTCGTGATGTCGTTGATCGTGGTGTTGACGTCGGTGGGGTCCTTCACTTCGATCAGACCGGCCTGCTGCAGGAGCAGCAACGCGCGGGCTTCGTTGGTGGCGTCGTTGGGGACGGCCACGGTCGCGCCGTCGGCCAGGGAGTCGAGGGACTTGGTCTTACCGGGGTAGATGCCCATGGGCTCGAAGTGGACCTTGGCCACGCTCGCCAGATGCGTACCCTGCTCCTGGTTGAAGTTGTCCAGGTAGGGCTGGTGCTGGAAGTAGTTGGCGTCGACGTCGCCCTCTTCGGTGACGGTGTTGGGCTGCACGTAGTCGGTGAATTCCTTCACGACCAAGGTGTAGCCGTCGGCGGCCAGCTGGTCCTTGACGGTGCCGTTCAGGATGTCGGCATGCGGCGTGGGGCTCGCGGCCACCGTGATCGTCTTGTCGTCGCCCGAAGCGGAGCTCGACGAGCTACTCGACGCTTGCTGGTTGGAACCGCAGCCGGTGAGCGCGAAGGCGGCCAGGGCGGCGACGGCGGCGCCGGCGACCACGTAGCGGAACCTGCGCTTAAGAGTCGTGCTTTCCATTGTTCCCCTCTCTTTTGGGATCTCGTCTGGCGGGGCGAGCGCCCCGCGTCCGTTGATGGACGAAACCTTAAACGTTCCTGAAAGGGCGGGCAAGCAGGCGCACTTTGCAGAAACTTTGCACTTTGGGCAGGTCAGGGCGCATGTTTCGGAATTAGAGATAGCGGCGGTTCTCCTTTTCGAATAGTAATTCTCCACAAAAATGCGGTCAGTTATCGCTTTCGCCGATAACACGTTGACGTAAACCCGAATGACCGAAAATGGGGAAAGAGCTGGGCGGATGGTACTATGTCAAAGGTCAACCGAGAGGAGCGGTAGGCGCAGTGCGCGCTTTTCCGCCGAAGAAACCCACGAGAAGCAATCGCTAGGGGCGATACCGATATGATCAAAATAGAGCATCTCTATAAGACGTATCATGCCGACGATCCCGAACGTCGCCATGAGGCGCTCAAGGATATCAACCTCACTATCGATGATGGCGAAGTCTACGGCATCATCGGCGAGTCGGGCGCCGGCAAGTCGACGCTCGTGCGCAACATCAACCTGCTCGAGCGTCCCACCGAGGGCACGATCGTCATCGACGGCAAGGACGTAACCGATTACAAGGGCAAGCAGCTGCTCGACCTGCGCAAGAACATCGGTATGATCTTCCAGCACTTCAGCCTGTTCGCCCAGCGCACGGTGCTCGGCAACGTGATGTTCCCCATGGAGGTGCAGGGCAAGAAGAAGGACGAGGCCGAGAAGCGCGCCCTCGAGCTGCTCGACATGGTGGGCCTGGCCGACCGCGCCGAAAACTATCCCAGTCAGCTTTCCGGCGGCCAGCAGCAGCGCGTGGCCATCGCCCGCGCCCTGGCCAACGAGCCGACGATCATGCTCTGCGACGAGGCCACGAGCGCCCTCGACACGATGACGACCAAGCAGATTCTCAAGCTGTTGCATCGTGTCAACAAGGAGCTCGGCGTGACGATCGTCCTCATCACCCATTCGATGACGGTGGCCGAGGCCATCTGTGACCGCGTGGCCGTGATCGAGAACGGGTCGATCGTCGAAGAGGGCCCCACCAAAGAGGTTTTCGCGAACCCGCAGAGCCACATGGCGCGCGCATTGCTGGGGCTCGAAGACGTCGACGAGGACGGCCGCCCGGTGGGCGAGCTCGATGAGTTCGACGCCGAAATGTCGCGCGAGTTCGCTGCGCCGCATGCCGCATCCGCCGCTGAAGGGAAGGCCGAGTAATGGATTTCAACGCATTCTTCGCGCAGTACGGCGCGCTTCTGGCCCAGGGCACCTGGGACACCATCGTGATGACCGTGCTGTCCACCCTGTTCGCCTACGTGCTGGGCATTCCGCTCGGCGTGCTCGTCACGATTACCGCCGACGACGGCCTGTGGCCCCATAAGGCCTGCAATCGCATCCTCGGTTGGATCGTCAACATCGGTCGTTCGATTCCGTTCATCATCCTGTTGGTGGCGATCATCCCGTTCACCCGCTTCGTCGTGGGCACGAGCCTGGGCGTGCCGGGCGCCATCGTCCCGTTGGTCGTGTCGGCCGCGCCTTTCGTGGCCCGCATGGTCGAACAGAGCCTGCGCGAAATCGACGGCAGCTTGATCGAGGCGGCCCAGAGCATGGGCGCGTCGACCTGGCAGATCGTCTGGAAGGTCTATCTGAAGGAATCGGTGCCCTCGCTGGTGCGCGGCGCATCGATCGTCTTCATCACCCTGTTCGGCTACGCGGCCATGGCCGGCACCGTTGGCGCCGGCGGCTTGGGCGACATCGCCATCCGCTACGGCTACCAGCGCTACCAGACCGACGTGATGATCGTGACCATCATCATCCTGATCGTTCTGGTGCAGATCGTGCAGTCGATCGGCGACGTGACGGCTCGCAAGTTGGATAAGCGCAACCGCTAAGGCGGGTGCAGAGCGTAACAGAGGGAGGGGTCCGGCGCATGCCGAGCCCCTCCCTCTGCGTTGGGCGGCGGTCTGCGGGGTTCGCGCCGGGGCGGGGCCGCTCTCGGAGCCCGCCCGCGCCCGGCATCCCGCCAAATTGCGCACGTGTTGAACATAATCTTGCCTCGGCTGGTAGAGAAGCAAACGACCGTTATAAAACCGCAGGTCAGCGGCGTGCTCGAAAACGGGCTATCGGCTTCGTGCGATTCAGTTCAACATGTGCGCAATCGATGGGGGATACGGCCGTGCTGAGCGCCGAATTTCGTGCGTCAGGGGCTTGCGGCCACGCAATCGCAATGAAGGGCTTGCGGTCAGCACGCGCGCAGAGGGCTCGCACTCGCGCAATCGCGCAACTACGCCCGCGTGGCCCGTTAATACCAGTTGAAGAGGCTGCGGCGCTCGTCGAGCACGGCGATGCGGGCCATGTCGTCGTCGGTGAGCTCGAAGCTGAAGACGTCGAGGTTCTGGCGCATGCGTTTGGCGTTCTTCGACTTCGGGACCACGGGAATTCCGCGCTGCACGAGCGCGCGCAGCGCAACCTGGGCAACCGACACGTTGTGCGCGCCGGCGATCTTTTTGAGCACGGGGTCCTTGAAAATGTTGTGCTCGCCCGAGCAGAGCGGCGACCAGCTGGCGAGCACGGTGCCGCTGCTTGCGCAAAGGGCCTGCATGTCGTGCTGCTGGCGATAGACGTGGGTTTCCACCTGGTTGACGGCGGGCACTACGGAGCAGGAATTCACCAGCTGCTGAAAGACCTTGCCGATGAAGTTCGACACGCCGATCGCGCGCGCCTTGCCTTCTTTGTACGCGTCCTCGAGCGCCGCGTAGTTGCCGCAGACGTCGCCGGCGGGCTCGTGCACGAGCAGCAGGTCGACGTAGTCGGTGCCCAGGTCGCGAAGGGACTGGTCGATCGAGCGCTTGGTGGAAGCATAATCGACGGTCCACGTTTTCGCAGTGATGAACACCTGGTCGCGGGGGATGCCGCTTTTCGCGATGGCCCGTCCCACGTTCTTTTCGTTGTGGTAGCACTGGGCGGTGTCGACGGCGCGATACCCCGCTTCGAGCGCCATGGTGACGTGGCGCTCCGCTGTCGCCCCGGCAACGTTATAGGTTCCGTACCCGACGAGCGGCATCTCCACGCCGTTGTTGAGCGTTACGAATTCCATTTCTCTCTCTCCTGAAGTCCGTACGTGGTAAGTGTACGGCAACTTTTTCAGTTTGTGGAAATCTGGGATTCGATTTGTGGCGGGATATGAAATCTTACGGAATAAGGCTGTAAAGATAGGACAAATTAGTGAATGTGACCAGGTTGTGAGAGAGTTCCCACAGCGGCGGAGTTCGAATGCGGCACAGCGGTAGGGAAGGTGTGGCAACGAGGTGTCCCGAGGGGCGTGCGAGGTGCGTGCCGAAGGGAGGATGCCGAAAGGGCGCGCTGGGGCCGCGCCGAAAAAAGCCGTCTTTTCGGGGCTGCCTTGGTAGGAACGCAGTGCTGCGGGCCGGCTGCGCAAGGCGTTTCGGAAGCGTATTACAAGCAGAAGCCCACGACGACGCCCGCCTTGTAGTTGCCCAGGAAGCCTTCGGGGTTGCCCGCGCCGCTTGCGTACGTGCCGGCGAAGTAGACGTCGTCGCTGGGGCGAGGCGTGCGGGTCCACCAGTCGACCGGTTTCTCGGTGGTCTGCGTGCGCCAGGCGCGGACGAGCTCGTCGTGGGCGTCGCGGGATGCGTCGGCATCGAGGCCGGCTTGCGCGAAGAGCTCGTACTGGACGCCTTCCGCGGCGAGAACCGCGTTGGCGGCCGCGTCGTCGTAGGGGCCGGCCGCCGCGCCCCAGATTTCGGTCCAGGATGGCACCCACAGGCGGTCGGTCGTGACCGTCACGCTTGTGGCGTCGGCGGCACGGCCGGCGTTGTTGGTGCGCTTGCGGGCAGGAACGATTCTCTGCGCCAGGTCGTTGGGGAAGCGGTCGATCAGGTCGCCGTTCATCCAAGCGCGCAGGGCGCTCTGCTCCCAGCCGCCCGCGTTAGACGCCTCGTCGTTCACCGTGTGCCTGTCGGCGATGCGGGCCGCGAGGAAGGACATCCCGCAGGCGGCGCCATCCTCGCCGCTGTCCTGCCGAATGCCCGCCAGCTGCATGGGCAGCTTTTCGCCGTCGGAGAGCTCGACGACCTTCCAGCCGTCGGCAAGGGTGCCGTCGTCGGCGACGAGTCCGGCCTCGCGCGCCGCTGCGCGGGAGTCGTCGGCAGACGCGCATGCTGCCAGGCGCTGCCCCGCTTCCACGAGCTCGTCCCAGTTCATCGCGCCCAAAGCGCCTGCGTCGGCAAGCGCGTCGCGCTCGTCTGCGGCGCATCCCTCCAGAGGAAGGGCGACGCCTGCGGCAAGGCTCAAACCGCAGGCAGCGGAAAGGCGCAGAAAACGGCGGCGCGAGAGGGGAGCGGAGGGCATGGAGTTTCCTTTCTGGACAGGGCGGACGGTGCGCGGGCGAGGTGCGGGGAAGTGGCGCCTGGCAGCCGGCAGGCGAGGGTTGAGCCGGGTGCCGCGGGCGGCAGACGCCCGGCGGAGCTGCGACGGCGCCGGGCGGCGACTGCGCGCACGCCGAGCGGCGATCGCCTGCCGACGCCGCGCGCACGCGGGCATGAAAAAGGGGCGAGACCGTTGGCCCCGCCCCTTCGCACTGCACGTGCTGCTTATTTGTCGAGCGCTTCGATCAGAGCGGTCTTCTGGCGGTCGCCCAGGCCGGCCAAGCGGCGGGTCTCGTCGATGCCGACTTCGGCGAGCAGGGACTCGGTCTTGGCCTTGCCGTAGCCGGGGAACGCGGAGACGAACTGCTTGACACGCATCTTGGCGAGCGCGGAGTCGTCGAGCTTGCCGAACGCATCGGCGCAAGAAAGCTTGCCGTCCTTGATCTGCTGCTTGTATTCGGCGCGGCGAGCGCGGGTTTCGGCGGCCTTCTTCAGGGCTTCGGCCCTCTGCTCTTCGGTCATCTGCGGCAGTGCCATGTGATCACTCCTGTACAAGAATCTAGTGGAAAGCCGGCTACCGACGGTGCGGTGCTTTAGCGGCGTTGCTGGGATTATCGCACTATGTAGGGGGAATGCAAAACAAAACCGCATTTCACAGGGGATTTCTGGGTCATATTGGGCGTGGGCGGGCGTTCCGCGCGCCTGCGCGGCGCACCTGCGTTAGACTGGTGCAATCTGAAATTCGGAAGGTGGTTCCTGCATATGCCCAAAGCGAAGGCGCTTACCGCGACCAACGTGCTCATTGCGATCAACGTGATCGTGTTCTTGGTGGAATGGCTTGCGCCCTACCGCGTCTACCAGGCGATCGACGCGCAGGCCCTCACCACCTACGTGGTGCTCACCGGCAACTGGTATACGCTCGTGACCTCGATGTTCATGCACGGCGGGCTGCAGCATCTGCTTTCGAACATGATCGGCCTCTACTGGGTGGGCACCCTGCTCGAACAGGTCTACGGGTCGGTGCGGATGCTCGTGCTCTACTTCGTTTCGGGCATCGTGGGCGGCCTCTCGTTCGTGGCGATGAATCTGCTGGCGGGACATCCGGCAGCCTGCGTGGGCGCGTCGGGCGCGATCTTCGGCCTGTTCGCCGCTTACGCCTTGCTGCTCGTGCGCGAACACCGCCGCCGCTGCGTGCTCGTGCATCCCACGACCAAGCAGGACGTGACCGCCTTCCTCACCGTGATCTTGCTCAACGTGGCGCTCGGGTTCGCGCCGGGCATCGCCTGGCAGGACCACCTGGGCGGCATGGTGGCCGGTGTCGTGGTGGGTTCCGTACTCTACGCCGGCGCGGTGCATCGCGTACGCAAGGCCGAGCGCCCCTTACGCAACTAACTCGTGCCTCCGCCGCGCTCCTTTCGCAACCTTTTCCGCGCATGAAAAAAGCGGGTGCACGCCGCTCGGTGCACCCGCTTTTCGCGTTTGGGCGATCTGCGTGCCGGCGGCTATTCGGCCTGCGCGGCGACGGCCGCAACCTGCTGGGCGGCGGGAGTGGTTTGCGCGGCGGCCTTCTTGCCGGCGGCGCGCTCCTTGTCGAGGCGCACGTTGCGGAAGTAGACGATCCAGTTGGCGGCCAGGGCGGCCAGGTTCAGGAAGTAGACGACCAGGACCCAGTTGATGCCGCCGCCTACGAATTTGGCGGCGATGCCGGCCAGGTAGCCGATCGTGATGAGCCCGATGAACTGCCACGACGTGCCCGCGGCGGTGCGCGCCTTGTAGCTCTTATACGCGTTCAACGGCCACGAAAGACCGAAGCAGATAAGCATGATGGCTTCAAGCAGGGATGCCATGGGGCTCCTTCCCGGCGTCGCGCGCCGTACTCGTGTTCTTGCGCGTTCAAGGGTAGGCGGCGAAACTGCATGCGTCTAATATTGTATGAACAATAAAACATATCAATCTGATATGAATCGGAGGGCGCTATGGAGCTGGGGCAGTTGAGACATTTCCATGCGGTCGTCGTGCACGGCAAGGTGGGCGAAGCGGCGCGGGCGGAAGGCATCGCCCAGCCGGCCCTCACCCAGTCGGTGCGCCGGCTCGAGCGCGACCTGGGCTGCACCTTGCTCGAGCGGGCGGGCCGCGGCGTGCGCGTGACCGAGGCGGGGCTCTTGTTCGACCGGCGGATCGCAGGCGCCCTCGAACAGATCGATGCAGCGCGCGACGAGGTGCGCCGCTTTGCGGCGGGCGAGGAGCGCACGGTGCGCGTGTCGATCGGGGCGGCGTCCGGCCTCATGGCCGAAGCCATCGCGGCCTTCCTCGCCGAACGTTCCGACGGGCGCTTCGAAATCCGCCACTTCGACCGGGAGGCGCGCTGCGACGTGCGCTCGCTCACGCGCGCCGCGGGCCCGGGTCCCGGGGCCTGCGCGACCCGGGCCGTCTTCACCGAGCGTATCATGGCGGCCCTGCCGGCGCAGATGCACGACCGTCTGGCTGCCGAAGGCCGGCTGCGCGCGGGCGCGATTCCCGCTGCCGAGCTTGCGGGCGCGCCCTTCCTCACCATGTCGTCGTCGGTGGGCTTCCGCGGCGTGTGCGACGCGGCCTGCGCGCGGGCGGGATTCGCGCCGAGCATTGCCTGCGAGAGCGACAACCCCGCCACGGTCGAGCGCATGATCAGCCTGGGGCTGGGCGTGGGCTTCTGGCCCGAACATTCCTGGGGCGCGGTGGGGGAAAGCTGCCGGTTGGTGCCGGTCGCCGACGAGGGCTTCGCGCGCGACATCGTCGTCGAGCTCAGGGAGCCCGCCCACGACGAGGCGCGGGCCTTCTACGACTGCGCCTGCCGCACGCTTGCCGCCGCTTTCGGCGAGGACTGAGCGCCGTTGCTGCGAGGGGCTGTGGCCGGCGACGGCGAGCTAGCGGATGTCGGGCCGGTAGGCTCGGTAGGCCCACAGGATGATTGCGGCCGCTCCCACGGCGAACAGGAGAATCGCGAAATACGAGGCGCTGTAGGTGCCGAAGGTTTCTTTCAGGAGCCCGGGAAACATGCTGTAGCACACGCCGCCCAAGGTGTAGCTGATCTGGAAGTTGCGCACGCTGCGCGCGCTTTCGCCGGGGTTCGACAGCTCGAGCGACCAGATGCTCACGCCCGTGCTGGCCAGGCCCACGCCCAGGCTGTAGAGCAGGGTGCCCGCGAGCGCGAGCCAGGCCCAGTGTAGGGGCATGAGGCTGAAGCAGGCAAGCCCGGCGAAAAGGATGAGGAAGAACACGAGCGAGCCACGGCGCGTGCCTGCGCGGTCGAAGGCCACGCCCACGGCGAGCTTGCTGAACATCATCACGAAGCCGGTAAGCGAAACCATGCTGGCGGCGAAAACGGGGCTTAGGCCCTCGGTCGTCATGAGGATCGAGATGTAGGGAAGACCGCTGAAGGTCATCATGCCGAGCAGGAACATGCCGACGAGGATGATGCGGGCCGCGTGCGCGGGGATGGGGCGGCGGCCCGGTTCGGGATCGGCTTGCGCGGCCGTGTCGGGTGCGGCGCTTTGGTCGGCCGCCGCGGCGGGGGCGGCGGTCTGCGAGGGGCGGTCGTGCACGAGGAAGAGCAGGACCACGGCGGCCGCCGCGGCGACGAGGGCTTCGATGCCGAAGGCCGCATGCAGCGAGACGTTCTGGATCACCGGATAGGCGATGAGCGGGACCACGACCGAAGCGGCGGCGCTGCCCACCGACGCGATGCCGATCGCCGTGCTCACGTGGGCGTCGAACCAGCGGCTGAGCACGAGCGTCATGCCGACCATGCCGCCGAAGCCCATGCCGAGCCCGCCGAGAACGGCGCCCGCGCAGAGCAGCGGCATGCCGTCGGCCAGGGCGAAGGCGGAAAAGGCGAGCACGGTGCAGAGCATGGCGACGAAGACGCCCCAGCGCATGTGAAGGGCGGCGTAGAAGCGGTTCACGAAAATCGTGGCGACCATATACGAGAGGGTGCGCAGGCCCACGATGAAGCTGCCGCCCGTGTCTCCGACGCCGGGGAGCTCGACGATGTAGGGCTGGTAGACCGAAAACGACGTGTTGGAGAAGCCGAAGCTCACGAACATGAGCACGAAGCAGTAGGCGACGATGACGGATCGGTAGCGGGATTCTTCGACCATGTGCGGCGGCTTTCGGACGGGGCGGGTGCGGGGTTGTTTCAACACCAATATAACGCGGATAACGCGGGTCGCCGGGGCGGGCGGGCGCGGAGGGCGCCGGCTCGCGCTTTCCCCGCGTCGAAGCGCGCTTCGGGGCGCGCCGATGGGTCGGGGAGGGCGTCACCTCATGCCCTGGCCGCACGACCGACAAATCTTACTAGGCGCGCCCTCTTACGCGCGCTTCTTTGGCGGGGCGCTCGACGGCGCCCTCCGCGCCCGCCCGCCCCGTGCACAGGCCCGCTGGTGGCAGGGTTGTGGTTGCGGCCGCCCGCGAGGGGATGGCGATTTCCGGTTGGGGCGTTTCGGGTTGTTGCGGCTTGGCCTGCGCGCGGGACGGGGCGCGTGCGCTTCGCTCGCGCCCCTGCTGCGGGGTGGGGCTCGCCTGGTTGGGCGCCTGGGTCGCGGCTTTGGTGCGACCTGCGGGACGGGGCGAGGCGCTTCGCTGTCGCCCCTGCTGCGGGTTGCGTGTGACAACGGGGGCGCGTGATGTTGTCACGCCCAGGCGTGACAACATC
>JALCHN010000017.1 GCA_022644775.1 Eggerthellaceae bacterium | reverse complement strand
AGGCCGAAGGAGTCTCTGGGCTGGATGAGCCCGATGCAGTACAGGCGGGCGACGACGGCGACGCGGTAGGGTGTATCGGAAATTGTCCGCACGTCCCCGTCCCCCCTGACACAACTAGGTTCAAACGTTACTGCACTTTGTCGAGGATGTAGTCGTACATCGACAGAGCCGCATCCGTCTTATATTCGGTGGTGGTGGGCTTGGTCGTGGTCCACTGGTTGTCAGACGTAAGGTAATAGGCGTGCTTGCCCGCAAACGCCACGCAGCCTTCTTCGACCTGGTGCGTCTGGGCGTCCACGTAGAAGACATAGCACACGTGGCTTTGATCGAGCCCCGCCAGAGCAATGGCGTCGGTGTTATAGGGCTTCGGTCTGCCCGAGTTACCGCCTGCGTAGTAGATGACCTGGTAGTTCTGTTCGGAAGGCACTTCGGCATAGTGCTCGTCGATTTCGGCTTGGGCGGCTTCGCGCAGCGACTGGGCCGCCGCGTAGTCCTTCTGCGAGCCCGCCTGGTTGATGTAGCCGATCAGCGTGGGCACGAGAATGGCGGCCAGAACCGCCAAGATCACGAGGACGACGATGAGCTCCACCAAGGTGAACCCGCGCTTGTCGCTTTTCAGAGTTTCAGTGGTCTTCATATGCCGCTCCGCTCGAGCCTTGCGGCGATGCGCGCCGCCCGCTTTCCCTTACGCCCTACATCATAGAGTACCGGCGCAGAATTGGTAGGGCTTCGCCCGCATTGGGCGCGAGAGTGGGCCCTGCGGGAGGCAGGCGAGGGAGGATGGAGCCTCGCCACGCACGAAGGGACACATGCGGCCCTTACCCCGGGCTCGCCGCGCCCTCGTCCAGCTCCGCACCCCCCCTAGAAAATTTCCGTCGCATACTTGACGTGCTCTATTTGATTGTGCACAATTGTTTGTAGTTCAATACATAAGGCCAGCAGGTACTGACCGCGAAGTCGAGGAGGCAACTATGTACGATTACGACGTGGTGTTCATTGGATCCGGACATGCATGCTGGCATGCGGCGCTCATGCTCGCGAAGGCGCAGAAGAAGGTGGCCTTCGTCGAAGAGGACACCGTCGCCGGCACCTGCACCAACTGGGGATGCAACGCCAAGATCCTGCTCGATTCCCCCTTCGAGCTGGTCGACGGCCTCAGTCGCTACCGAGGCATCGGCGTCGACGAAACGCCCGTCGTCGACTGGAGCGCTCTAATGGCCTACAAAAAGCAGGTCATCTCCCCCGTGCACACGGTGCTCGAAGGCATGTTCGCCCAGATGGGCATGCCCGTCTTCCGCGGCCATGGCACGCTGGTCGACGCGCACACCGTCGAGGCCGGCGGAAAGCGCATCACGGCCGACTACATCGTGCTCGGCACCGGCGAGCGCCCGCGCCGCTTGGGCATCCCCGGCGACGAGCTCATCCACGACAGCCGCGATTTCCTCGACGTCGACGTCTTCCCCAAGCGCATCGCCTTCGTGGGCGCGGGCATCATCTCGATGGAATTCGCGTCGATCGCCGCGCTCATGGGTTCGGAAGTCACCGTCATCCACCACAGCGAGCGCATCCTTTCGATGTACCCCGCCCGCTACGTGTCGCGCGTGGTCGACAAGCTGAAGGCCCAGGGCGTCACCTTCCTGCTGAATCACGAGCTCTCTTCGGTCGCGCAGGACGGCGGCGACACCGTCGTCACCTTCACCGACGGATCGACTCTGGCCTGCGATTACGTGCTCGGCGCCACGGGCCGCGTCGCCAACGTCGAGAACCTGGGGCTCGAAGCGCTCGGCATCGCCGCCTCGAGCCGCGGCATCGAAGTCGACGACCATATGCGCACCGCCGTGCCCAACGTCTTCGCGTCGGGCGACTGCGTGGCCAAGCGCATCCCCAAGCTCACGCCCACCGCGACCTTCGAATCGAACTACATCGCCCAGCAGATTCTGGGGCTTTCCAGCGAGCCCATCTCCTACCCCGCCATTCCCAACCTCGTCTTCACGCTGCCGCGCATCGCGCAGGCGGGCGTCACCTTGGCCGAAGCGGAAGCCGATCCCGGCCGTTGGCGCATCGAGACCGTCGACTTCGGCAAGCGCCTGCTCTTTGAGGCGAAGAACGAAAGCGATGCCGAATTCGCCTTCGTCTTCTCGCAGGAGACGGGGCTGCTCGAAGGCGCGGCCTTCTACGGCCAGGACGCCGGCGTGTGGGCAGACCTCGCCGCGATCGTGATCAACCAGAAGCTCACCGGGCGCGACCTGTCCCAGATGATCTTCACCTTCCCCACCGCCTCGCAGGCCATGCTCAACCTGCTGACGCCCCTGCTGCCGCTGTAAGAGCGCCGCACACCCGCCGAATGCCCCGCTGCTGAACGAATGCGTCGGCGGCGGGGCCTTCGTCCCCCTGTCACGGCCGTGAGTCAAAGGGGCCACATCTCTTTGACTCACGGCCCCGTTGTCACATCAATCGGCTGGACCGATGGGTTCGGCGCTTTGGCCCCAGCACTTCGGATAAATCCTCGCGCGCTTCGCCCCCTATACTCGAATCACACCTCCGTATATCCATCGAATTGCATATATGCCCAGGTGAACCATCATGTTTCCACACACGCGCACAGGGAGATGCGCTTGCAGGAGGAGGGTGCCATGATCGAGCAGAACGCCACGAGCGAGACGCGCAAGCGCCTCTACTACCGCAAGGGTTGGTGGGGTACCGACACGATCGCCGACGTATGGAACGCCCGCGTGGCCGCAACCCCCGACCGCACCTTCGTGAAAGACGAGCGCTCGGGCCGGACCTTCCGCGACATCGACCGAGACGCCGCCCGCCTGGCCGGTTGGCTTTCCGCCCAGGGCGTGGGCAACGGCGACGTCGTGACCTTCCAGATGCCCAAATGGACCGAATGCGCCGTCTGCGTCATCGCCTGCATGAAGGTGGGCGCCGTAATGCACCCGCTCGACGTGCACGTGCAGGGCGCGCGCGTGGCGGAAGCCCTGCGCGCGAGCGACAGTGCGGCCTACCTGGCCCCCACCTGCTACCATGGGCGCGATTACGAAGCCGAAGCCGCCGCCCTGCGCGACGTGCCCGGTCTGCGCGCCCGGCTCTTCGTCGACCGCGAGTCCGCGGCCCACGACGCCGCCCGCGCGCTTTCCACCGTGCTCGCCAGCGCCGAGCCCCTCGCCGCGCCCGCCCCGTCGCATGCGGACGACATCGCCTGCATCCTTTCCACGTCGGGGTCGACCGGCACGCCCAAACAGGCGCTCTTCACCCACAACAACATCCTGTTCAGCGAGAGATCCTACCTTTCGGTGCTCGACCTCTCGCCCAACGACGTCATGTGGATGCCGAGCCCCCTGCACCATGCCACCGGGCTCTTCCACGGCCTTATCGCCGCCGTCCTGTTGGGCGGCACCACGGTCCTGCAGGAGCGCTATAGCCCCGCTGCCGCCGTCAAGCTCATCAACCGCGAAGGCTGCACCTGGTCCCATGGCGCCACGCCCTTCATCTTCGATTTGCTGCGCACCCTCGACGAGACGGGCGGCGCGCTTCCCAGCCTGCGCTTCTACATCTGCGGCGGGGCCCCGGTGCCGCCGAGTCTGATCGCGCACGCCTGGCGCTACAAGATCCTGCTTTCGGAATCCTACGGGTCGACCGAGAGCTGCCCGCACGCCTACGTGCCGCTCGACGAGGTGCTCGAATGGAACGGGCGCTTTTCGGGCATCCCCTACGAGGGCATCGAGGTGCGCGTGGTCGATGCCGATCACAACCCCGTGCCCGCAGGCGTGCAGGGCGAGGAAGCGAGCCGCGGGCCCAACGTGTTCGTGGGTTATCTGAACGAGCCAGAGCGCACCGCACGCGCCCTCGATGAGGACGGCTGGTTCTACAGCGGCGACCTGTGCACGATGGACGCGAAAGGCCGCATCCGCATCAACGGCCGCATGAAGGAGATCATCATCCGCGGGGGCGAGAACATTTCGGCCCGCGAGGTGGACGAAGCCGTGACGGGAGCCCCAGGCGTGGGCGACCACGCGACGGTCGGCGTGCCCGACGAGCGCCTGGGCGAGCGCATCTGCCTGTTTACCACGGTACCCGCAGGCGAGACCGCGCCCACCGTTGCCAGCGTGACCGCCTGGCTTGCCGGCCGCGGCGTGCCCAAGCGCATCTGGCCCGAGCGCATCGAGACGATCGACGCCATCCCCCACACCGCCACCGGCAAAGTGCAGCGCTTCAAGCTCGCCGCGGAGCTCGAGCGCCGCATGGCCGCCGCCGCGCCCGCCAGCGAGTAGAACGAGAACGCCATGATCGAACAGAAATACAGTCCCACCCGCACCCACGCCACTTGGAAGCCCCGCATCGCTGCCGACGACGTGCCCGTCTTCCGGTGCCCCACCTGCGGAAACGTCTACGCGGGCATATCGAACGGGACCCGTCTGCACTACACCGGCGGCGGGCGCACGCTTTTGGGCCAGCCACCCTACCAGAACCTGTCCGCGCCCATATGCGCCGCCTGCGGCGCGCCCATGGAGCGCCTTGAGCCCATCGACGTCGCCGACGCGCCCGAAGACGTGCAGATCGACTTCCAGTTCCGCGGGGGCTTCAACAACAACTGCGTGAAGGTGTCGTGGCGCATCGCCGACAGGCGTGCCTACCAGCTGGAATGGGTTCTGCTGAAGACCTTCACCGGCACGCAGCTGAAATACGTCCACGAAAAGAAGTATTCCCCGCTCACCTTCGCCTTCGCCGACGAAGACGCCTACTGCTACTGCAACAGCGACCCCTGCAAAGAGTGCACCTTCCGCTGCAAATCGGGCATGTGCGCCTACTGCTACGTGGCCGGGCTGGGCCTTGTGCGCGCCAGTTTCGACCGCATCAAAGAGGATGCCGCGGTGTTGCGCCAGCTTCACGAACTGCCGTGAGCGACGCATCGGACAGCACCGTTCCATCGCGCCCCGAGGCTTCGGCCCCGGGCTTTTTTGCATATTTTCGGCCGAATATCCGATTGTCGCCCGCCCGTCCGACCTGCATCCATAAGCTGCCGCTATCGATCCACCACAGCCCTTCGGAACCAACGATTAGACTTCCCACCTGGGGTTTTCCATAATCAAAGTACCAACACGAGAGGTTGGGACATCCACTACAAAGGAGGATTCAATGGCGAAGATCAGCGAGGAGCAGTTCCAGAAGTATCTGCTCCAGATCCGCGAACTGGCTGAGGGACCGTTCGAGGAAATGCAGCCTCAGATCGAGGTTACCAACGTCTTCCCCGACGAGTTCTACGAACTCGCAAAGCAGAACGACCTCTACCGTTTCGCTCTTCCGGAGCAGTACGGCGGCTGGGGCCTGACCGAGCAGCAGATTCTGCAGGTTCAGGAAGAGTTCTCTCGCGGCCCGGGCGGCATGCGCATGCACCTGCACTACGCGGCCGACCTGAACTGGCGCATCCTCGACGACTACGGTTCGGATGAGCTCAAGGCCCAGTACATGGACAAGTTCCAGGACAAGACCATCTTCACCTGCTTCGCTCTGACCGAGCAGACCGGTGGCACGGGCGCCGACATCCACACCACGGCCATCAAGGACGAGAACGGCGACTACATCCTCAACGGCGAGAAGTGGCTCATCTCCCACACGGACTGCTGCCAGTTCGCTTACGTCATCGCCGTCACCGACCCCGATGACCCGAAGGACTCCCGCCTGTCCGCGTTCTTCGTGCCGGTCGACACCCCGGGCTACGAAGTGACCCCGATGCCCCACATGATGGGCTGCCGCGGCGCCGCTCACACGGGCCTGAAGTTCACCAACATGAAGCTCGACAAGAAGTACCTGCTCGGCAAGGAAGGCCAGGGCATGGAGATCGCGATTCACTCGCTGTCCGTCTCCCGCGCCCACATCGCCGCTTCCAACCTGGGCATGTGCCAGCGCATGCTGGAAATGTCGCTGAAGCGCGCCAACGACCGCGTGACCTTCGGCAAGCCGATCGGCAAGCGCCAGATGATCAAGCGCGAAATCGCCGAAATGCAGACCTACACGCACGCCCTGCGTTGCATGGTGCGTGACTTCGGCAAGGCCTATGACACCGACCCGAACGGCAAATACATCGAGGAAAAGGCCGCCATGGCGAAGCTCTTCTCGATCTACTGCACCCGCATCGTTTCCGACGGCATGCTGGAGATCTTCGGCGGCGACGGCTACTTCGAGGACAGCCCCTACGGCCCCACCGAGCGCCTCTATCGCGACGCGCGCGCCATGTGGCTCGAGGAAGGCGCTCCCAACGTGCAGCGCATCACCATCGCCCGCAACTGCCAGAAGTTCGGCGGCGTCGTGGAATACGACGACTAATTCACTGCTAACCACTTATCGCATCTTCAACAGACTCACCCATAAGACGCGATTTGGAATTGAAAAGGCCTGCCACGCAACCTGCGGGCAGGCCTTATTTCTGCATAGCATCCGCTTCGTTCAAAGGAACGCATATGAAACCACTCGAGGGTGTAAAGATCGTCGACCTGACCAGCTACCTTGCCGCCCCCACCACCGGCCGCCTGCTCGCCGAATGGGGTGCCGACATCATCAAGGTCGAAAGCTTCAAGGGCGACCCGGCCCGTCGCCAGGCCGGCGTGTTCAACATGCCCATGTCCGACGATGAGAACCTGGCCTTCGACTACGCCAACTTCGGCAAGAAGTTCGTCACGCTCAACCTGAAGAGCGACACCGGCCTGGAAGTCATGATGAAGCTGCTCGAGGAAGCCGACGTCTTCCTCACGTCCAACCGCACGAAGAGCCTGAAGAAGATGGGGCTCGACTACGAGACCCTGCACGCCAAGCTCCCCAAGCTCGTGTACGCGCAGGTGACCGGCTACGGCGACAAGGGCGCCGAAAAGGACGCGGCGGGCTTCGACGTGACCTGCTACATGGCGCGCGGCGGCGTGTTCGGCACCACCGTCAACCGCGGCGACGCCCCGCTCATCCCCACCAACGGCCTGGGCGACTTCAGCGTGTCGATCTTCCTGGCGTCGGGCATCGCCGCGGCGCTGTTCAACCGCACGCGCACCGGCGAGGGCGACCGCGTGTCGGTGCCGCTGCAGCATGCGGGCCTCTACACGCTGTCGACGGGCATCATTTCGGCCCAGTACGGCAACCAGTACCCCAAGAACCGCAAAGAGGTCCCCAACCCCTTCAACAACATGTACTGCTGCAGCGACGGCAAATGGGTGTGCGTGTGCCTGCCCGAATACGACCGTGACTTCGACAAGCTTACGAGCACGCTCGGCATCGACACGAGCAAGATGTTCGCGATCGACCCGGAGATTAACATCTGCGCGAAGGTGAACGAGAAGAGCCTCAACACGCAGGTGGTCGACATCCTCGACGAGGCCTTCGCCAAGTTCACGCAGGCCGAGGTGCTCAAGATGCTCAAGGAACAGGACATGCCCTGCGAGCCGGCTTCGACCCCGCTCGACATCTACGAGGACCAGAACTGCTGGGACAACGACATGCTTGTGAAGATCCCCTACCCCTCGGGCGACAAGATCATGCCCACGGGCCCGGTGCACTTCGACAGCATGCCCGGCGCGCCAGAGTACAAGAACTACGGCAACATGGGCGCGCAGACCGAAGAGATCATGCGCGACCTGGGCTACAGCGACGCCGACATCAAGGCGGCCGAGGACCGCGGCGACGTCCGCGGCGACACCTCGATCTTCGCCTAATGGCATAGAGCAGAGCACGAAACGCCGCCGCATCCTTCGGGAGCGGCGGCATTTTTCGTTGGGGCGGAAGCGGAATACGGAATGCGCTATGCGACCAGATGGGGCACGGCACCTTCGGGCGGCTCGAAGGAGGCCGTGTAGCGCATGAATTCCTGAAGCAGGAAGGGATGGAAGTCGTCCTTAAGCGTAATGAGATAGATGCGATGGAACTCCTTGGGCACGCCTTCCAAGATAAGGGGCTTCACGTTCTTGTAGGGCGCGAGGCCGATTGTGTACGTGCAGAGGCCCACCGAGCGCTCGTCGGCCGCAATCGCCCCGCCGATGGAGATCTCGTCTTCATAGACCTGGTCGGCGGCAACCTCGCAATCTGCGAGGAGAGCGCTCACGTCGTTGCCGATCGGCGTCCCCGACCGATAGGTGATCACCGTACGCCCCGTCAAATCGCCAAGTGCGACCGTGCGACGGCGCGCAAGCTCGTTCTTGCGGTTCACCACGGCCACCAACTCGTGCGAGACGACGGGAATGCAATCCAAATCGCCGGCATCGGCGGGCCTGGCAGCGAAGACCGCATCGTACTCGCCGCGGCGCAGCCCGTCGATCAAAGGCAGCGAAAAGCCCTGGAAGAGCTTGAAGGTGACCTTGTCCGACACGCATTCGTTGAAGGAATTGAGCAGCGCCGGCAGGTAGTCGCCCTGCACGGGAAAGACGGCGCCCAAGTTGAGGTTGCCCTGCGTGCCCGCCGTATAGGACTTCGCCTTCGCCACCCCGTTGTCGATTTCCTGCAGGCCCGCCTTCACGTATTCGTTGAATTCGGCACCGTACTTGGTGAGACGCACGTTGCGCCCCACACGCTGAAACAAGGGCACACCCAGCTCGTTTTCGAGCGAATGGATGGCATCGGAAAGCGCTGGCTGGGAAATGTAGAGCTCCTTGGCCGCCTGCGTGTAATGCTCGAGTTCCGCAAGCTTTTTGAAATAATACAGCTGCGATAGGTTCATCGAATCCCTCTTCCTTCTTGCCCTGTGGAAGGCTGTCCTTCCGCAGCAGGCGCCACGAGGAAACGCTTCTACGGCCCGCCCCTCATGTGGCACACTGCTCGATTCTACACGCACGCATAAGAAGGGGGAACGGAGCCTTTCGACAACCGTTCCCCTCACGAAGCGCATTCTGCGCAAACCGTTTATTCAGTCCATTGCGCTTGGATCTTCTTGGCGTTCACGAAGCAGTAGGTACCCAAGAAGAAGGTGATCACGAGCAGGACCATAGCCACCGCGAACACGATCGAGTAGCCGTACTGGCCCAGAAAGGCCCAGAAGACCGGGCCCACGGCGCCCATGATGTTCAGGAACAGCGAGATGCGGGAATAGATTTCCGGGTATTCGCGCTGGCCGAAAATCTGGCGCACGATCACGGGAATGAGCACCATGCAGGAGGCGAAGAAGAAGCCGTAGATCGCAGCGCCCGCGTACAGCGTGAATTCGGAGCTCGTGCCGAACCACACGAGCGCAACGCCCACGATGCCCGACGCGATGGCCACGACGAAGGTGGCGCGGACGTTCTTATCGGCCGCCACGCCGAAGACGAGCTTCGAGATGGCCTGGGAGACCATCATCACGGTGGCCATCATGACGCCGACGGCGAGGGCGTCGAAGGGCACGCCGGTAAGGGATTTCGCGTAGCTGGGGAACTGCTGGGCGACCATCGTGAGCAAGTTGATGATGCCCGAGAACAGGAAGCAGACGTAGAAGACCGTGGTCTTCATGGCCTTGGAAGCGTCGATGCCGGCGGGCTTGCCGGATGCGCTCACCGGCTTGCCGTAGGGCAGCTGGCCGCACTCCTGCGGGGTGCGACGCACGCAGAAGATCGTGAACGGCAGCGAGGTGACAAGGGCGCAGATGCCCCAGATCATATAGATCGACCAGACGTCCATGCCCTGACCGCCCGCGTAGAGCGCGTTGAAAACCTGTAGCCAGAAGGCGCCGCCGATGCCGGTGAAGGCCATGCATAGGCCGATGATCGTGCCCGATTTCTGGTTGAACCAGTTGTTGCACAGGGTCGGGATCGCGAGCCAGAGGATGCTCACGGCACCGAGGCCCATCATGACGCCGGCCACGTAGAAGGCCCACAGGGCCTTGGCGAAGCTGATGAGCAGAAAGCCCAGGCCCACGAGCAGAACCGACGCGCTCAGAATCACGCGCATGTCGTTATTGGCCAACAGCTTGCCGATGAAGGGCGCCGAAAATGCCGACGCCAAATAGAGGATGGTGACGTAGAAGGCCCAGGTCGCTTTTTCGACGCCCAGGATTTCCGGCACGACCGCCTGGAATGCCGACCAAGTGGAAAAGACGAGGGCCGAACAGCCCACGGTAATCATGATGCCCGTAACGATAATGAGGATGTGGCGAATGCTCATCTTCGTCGTGTAGGTAGCGTTTTCTCCCATGTGATTCTCCTCGATCAAGGGTCGCAACGCGGCTTCGTTCGGCGCACGCCAAAGGAGGCCGCTCGCGAGAGCGCACCTGCAACAGACTCAAGGAGATTGTAGGCCCCAGAGCCGATGAAAGAAACGTTTTACCAGGTCAAAACCTATTCTATGATTCGATTGGAGAAAGGCGATTCATAAGCAGCGCCTATGAATAGAACGCGGGCGCATCCGCTTGCAGTTTCGAGCGCACGCGCTCGGGTCTTTTAGCAGATGCGCCCGCTCGGGGCACGGCGTTATCACGCAAGGGGCCTTGTGCCCCTTCGCCTACCAGCCCTTCCCCGCAGGGACCAGGTCGTCGGGCACTTCCCCTCGCTCGACTTCGCCGATGCACTGGTCGATCACGTCGAGGGCACGGTCAAGCTCGTCGTGCTCGATCACGAGAGGCGGCTGGAAGCGCAAGACCGAATCGGCGTACGTGATGATGACCACGCCCAGCTCGAAGGCGCGGTAGACGATCTTGAGCGCCATCTTCGCACTCTTGGTGCGCGTGCCCGGTTCCATGATGTCCACGCCCAGGTTGAGACCGCTGCCGTGCACGGCGGCCGCGATAGGGTGCTCGTCGACCATCTTCTGGAACCGCGCCCGAGCATACTCCCCCAGCTCGGTGCCGCGCTCGAGCAGGTGCTCGTCTTCGATCACGCCGATCGTGGCGAGCGCCGCCGCGCAGCACACCGGGTTGCCCGACGTGGTGAAGATGTGCGCCGGGAACGAAAGCGCGTCCATGATGTCGGCCTTGCCCACGATCGCCGACAGGGGCAGGCCCGAGGCAATCGACTTGCCCACGCTCATGAGATCGGGCTCGATGCCGTAGTGCTCGATCGACCACCAGGTGCCCGACCGGCCCATGCCCTGGTTGATCTCGTCCACGGCGAAAAGGATCCCGTGCTCTTGGCACCAGGCATAGAGGGCGCGCATGTAGGCGGGCGGCGCGGGGATGATGCCCATGTCGCCGGCGATGGGCTCCATAAGCACGCAGGCCACCTCGTCGGGCGGCAGGTACATGCTCGTCATGTCGAGCAAGGGGCGCATGAAGTATTCGACCTGCTCTTCTTCGGAAAGATGGTCGACGCCCTGATGGAAGCTGTCGGGGTACGGGATATGGTAGATGCCCGGCACCAGGGGCCCCATCTTCCGCACCATGTTCAGCGACAAGCCCGAAAGCGACATGCTGCCGTAAGTGGACCCGTGGTAGGACCCCTGGAAGGTGATCATGTAGGGGCGGCCCGTGTAGGCGCGCGCGAACTTCATCACGGCGTCGTTGGCGTCGGAGCCCGACGTGCCAAAAACGGCCTTCTTCGGCGTGTCGCCCGGCGCAATCTGGCAGAGCTTTTCCACGAGCTTGATTTCGGGCTCTTGGTACATGTAGGCCGGAGAATAGAGCAAGAGCTTCTGCGCCTGGTCGCACACGGCCTTCACCACGCGCGGATGGCAGTGGCCCACGTTGGTGGCCGAAGCGCTCGAAATGAGATCGATGTACTCGTTGCCGTCGACGTCGTAGATCTTGGCGCCGCAGCCGTGGTCGACCACCATGTCGTAGTAGGGAATGCGCGCGGTGGGCGCCATGTAGGCGCTCTCCACTTCCACCAGCGCGCGCGAACGTTCGTTATTGGCTTTCGTCATGAAGCTCCACCCTCTCTGAAAGGGCGCCCGGCTGCGGGCGCCCCGTATGCCCCCATCGTAGCGCTAATCCCGCGGCTCGGGCTTGCCGGCGCACTTCCAGCGGATGAGCTGGACGGCCATGATGACGAGGAAGGCGATGCCGAAGTAGCCCACGAACGGGTAAATCACGTTGATGAGCTGGGAGAACTGGAACTGCCCGCCCAATAGCACGACCACGGCGAGAGCGATCATGAAGATGCGGTATTTCACCGGGTCCTCTTCGCGCTTCACGAAGAGGTTGGTGACGTTGAGCATCATGGGAACGATCGTGTTGTAAATCATGATCACGAGCACGATGACGAAGATGCCGCCGGCCACGGGCGAGAGCGCCTGGGCGAAGGCGAGACCGGGCAGCTGGGCCGTGTGCACCGTGTCGTAGGTGGTGAGCATGGCGATGTTGAGCGCCAGGCCGCACAGGCCCAGCATGATGCCGCCGACGATGCCTCCCCACACGGCTTCCTTCTGCGAATGGGCCGTGGAGCCCACCTTGGAAATGAAGGGCGTCACCGCGAGCACGTTGTGGGCCACGTAGTTGAAGGCCGACAGCATGGCGAACCCGACGCCGGCCGAGCCCACCGCGCGCAGGACCTCGCCGTTGGCGTCGGCGGCGGCCACCATCGCGTCGGCGTTGCCCAGGTTGCCCCAGTTGGCGGCGGCCGTAATCACCGACACCACGATGATGTAGACGATGCAGACCGGCGCCAGGCTGCCGAGCAGGCGCGTGAGCTTGTCCATGTCGAGCATGGCAGACAACAGGGCGAGCAGCGCCATGCCGATCGACCCCACGTAGGTGGGCAGGCCGAACTGCTGTTCCATCATGGCGCCTGCACCCGAGGTCATGACGATGGCCACGCTGAAGCAGAACAGGACGCAGAACACGTCGAGGAACATGCCGAAGTACTTCCCGCAGTAGTGGCGGAAGGCGCTGAAGTGCTTGGAGGCGGCGAACTTGTAGCCGTAATAGGTCACGCCGGCGCACATGAAGGCGAACAGCGCCGTGGTGAGGATGGCGCCCCAGATGCCCGGGATGCCGTAGGAAGTGAAGAACTGCAGGACCTCCTGGCCCGATGCGAAGCCGGAGCCCACGATGGACCCCATGACCGCACCGCCGATCTGGGTGATGCGCGCGGCGCTCATAGGCTGCTTAGGTTGGCCCGCGTCTGCGGGCGCTTGTACGTCGTTGGACATGTCGATGCTCCTTACTTTCATAGCCCGCGCAAGGCGGGTGCACTATCGCAGAGTGTAGCACGATAGTGATATTCGTAAAGGGGGTGTGCCATCGCGTGAGTCAAAGAGATGTGACCCCTTTGACTCATTCGCGGGTACACTTGAACCATGTTCGCCGTACCGCATAAGGAGGATTCATGGAACAGGATCTGTTCGCATTCACCCAGCAGAAAGTCGAAGACCTTCTGAACGCTTCGTCGAGCTCCACCGAGACCATCGCCGCGGCCCAAGCGTGGAAGGACGCCGTTGCCGCCGATACCGGCGCCGCCGATGCGGCCACCGAAAAGCTGCTCGACGCGATCGACAAGCATCACGCTACCGCGGAAGGCACGCTCGCCTTCGCCGAAAGCGACGAGGGCAAGCAGTTTTTGGGCGAGGAAGCCGCCGCTCAGCTGGCTGCCCACCAGCGCGAGCGCATCGCGCAGGGCGCCAAGTGGTGCGACTGCCCGGCCTGCACCGCGACCCACGAGCTGCTGCGCAAGTTCGGCCGCGAAGAGTAGGTGCAGAAGGCGGGGCGCCGCACGTCGCGTACGGCGCCCCGCTCGTTTCGCACGGTTCGTGCAGGCGGAGCGCTCGCTCTGCACGCTCGTTCTGCACGCTCACTGCACTCCCCCGCTCGTTTCGCACGGTCGTTGCACGATTCCGCTCGTTTCGCAGGGTCGTATCAGATTTTGCGTGCAACAACTCTGCAAAACGAGTTTCCAGAGACCCATTTCCCGTTCGGCCTGCAATATCCCTGCATTTCGAGCAGACCGACAGTTGAGCTACGGGATGCGCCAAGAGAACCATCCCCTGGCACAGCAGGCTAGCGCTCGTAGATCTGGGTGCCGCCAGTAATCTTGCGCATCGCGTTCAGAATCCCATGGCGGTTGCGCTCTTTGATGTCGGCGTCGCTTTCCATGGGATAGAACTCCCGCCTGCCGGTCGCCACGTCGCGGGCGAAGACCTCTTCCGAAAGCGTGAGACACTGGCGCGGGCAGACGGCCTCGCAGGTATGGCACTGCACGCAGGCGCCCGGATAGTGCGAAAGGCCCGCCTGGCCGTCGCTCGCAGTGCACTTCGCAAGCGCACCCGTAGGACAGAAGACCGCGCACATCTTGCAGCTTTGGCAGGCGCCGGCGTCGATGATCACGTGCCCGAACAGGCGCGTATCGATCAGCTCGTCGGTGGGCTCGCCCATCTTGCTCAACGCGTCGAGCAGGCGGCCGCGCTTAGCGGGCAGGAAATGCGGCATCGTGCCGTCGCCGCCCACATGCAGCTCCTGCATCACGTCGTCGCGCGAGGCCTTCTGCTTCAGGCCCAACTCGCTTTCGAGCGCAAAATCGGTCGTCTTCACGGCGGCTTCCTTCGCGTCGTCTTTCAGGTTGTGGAAGAAGGCGCGGCGATCGCGGTCGTAAGCGTCGCCCTCGGCCTTGTGCACGCTCTTGGGCAGCTTGTCGGAAAGCTTCACCTGCGTCGCTCGCCCCCAGGTACCGAGCAGCACACGCTCGGTTTCCGCCACGCGCTCGGCCAGACGCCCGCCCGCCGCGTGCGGGCAATCGTCGCAGGCGCGGCGCACTAGGCGAATCTTTTCGGCCCCGCGCAAGGCAAGAATCGAGAGCAGGCTTTCATCCACGCGGCCCAGGCACGCAACGCTCACCACTTTCCCCTGGTCGATGAGGCCTTTTGCGGCATCGCACATCTGCTTGCAGGCGATGACGACTTCACCCTTGTTCGCCTTGAGAGCCGCTAAGCACGAGGCGAGCAGCTCGGCGTCGGTGGGCTTCTTCGCCTCGAGCGCGCCCGTGGGGCACGCCGTCGCGCACGACCCGCACCCGATGCAGGCCGCGGCGTCCACCGAAAGCGCGTTCGACGCTGGATCGAGCACGATTGCCTGCGACGTGCACGCCTCGGCGCAGGCGCGGCAAGGCGCATTGCGGTTGCGCACGACCACGCACCGCTCGGGCGAGACGGTGATGTCGGCGCTTTCGAGCGTCTGGATGAGGTCGACGGTATCGGCGATGCTGGGCATGGCTTATGGCTCCTTCATCTGCCGCGCCTGGCACGGGGTGCTGCACGGCAGCTCTATAGGTTGCAGGTTAGGCTTCGATTTCGCGCACGGTACCGTCGGCGCATTCGATGCCCCAGGTGGTGTAATCGACCGTGAACGAAGACGGCACGCTAGGAGCTGCGGAAGCGTCTGCGGGTGCAGCGGCGGCTTCGTCGGATGCGGCAGACGCGGAAGCGCCATCGTCATCGGCGGGCACTGCGGCAGCGGAATCGGCAGCCCCTTCGGCATCGCCCTGCTTCGCGGCCTCTTCGGCGGCGAGGGCCGCAGCCTTCTGGGCCTCCCAGCTGGCACGGCTCGGAATGCGCACGCGTACGGCGCCTTCGCCCAGCTCGCCGGCGTTCGCCTTGGCGCGCACCTGTTTGACCATGTCGAGGGCGCCTTCGGGAATCGACGAATCGTCACCGAGTTTTATCGCCACGTGCAGGCCCTCGAATTCGATGTCGAGCCAATCGAACAGAACGGCGGTATCCCCGTTACCGGGCGCGCGGCGCACACACTGCACCATGTTGTTGGACAGCTTGTAGAACATGTTCGACAGCCACGGCACCATGATGTCGTCCCAGACGCCGTTGGCGCCTTCGGCCGCGCTGTCCCAATACGCACGATGGATGCGCACGAGCATTTCCATTGTGTTCTCGCCTGCATACGGAGGCTGCGAGGGCTCCATCATCGAAGGGGCGATGTAGGAATACGCCCTGTTGAAGCTCGACTTCACCTCGTCGGTCGCCAAGCTTTCGGCCACATGCATGCGAAGGATCAAAGACGGGCGAATCATTGCCATAACGGCTTCCTTTCAACGTCTTCAACCCCATACCCGCCTGAAAGATTAGCAGCGCGCACGGCGACGCGCAAGACGCGCTGAGCCTCGCGCCCTCGGCAGTACAGTGCGCAGAATTCGGTGTTGACAGCCTTTGGCAGGCGTGACTATGCTGGGCGCGGGGTTATTCCGCCGGCCGTGCAAGGGCCGCGGATCATAGTTTGCAAAAGCAGAACCGCAGGGGTGCGGCTCCTGCTTTTCGTGTATTCAGGCACGAAAAGCAGCCTGCAAGCTATTGTCCGAGGGGCGGAAATGAACGAACTCTCCCATGCTACCGAAGCAGCCGACGATCTTGTCCTCGACGAGGAATTCGACCCGCTGGCTGCCACCGATCCCGAACCTGCCGAACCCAACGCCGCCGAAACCGGCGCAAACGCTGAAGAAGGCGACGCCTTCCTTCCCTACGTGGGCTCCCCCGACGAAGCGCCCGCCGCGCCCGCGCCCGACGAACGCCCGGCCGCCGAGCGCATCGCCGATCTCTTCGACCGCATGCGCCCGCGCCGCCAGGTCTTTCTGGGCATCCTGCGCTTCTGCCAGACCCCGCAGCGCATCGCCGACGTCGATGCCGAAGTCGAGCGCCTGCAGAAGCACGATTACTCGGTCTACAACGGCGCCAACCTCTGCGGCCAGCTCGAACGGGCCGGCGCACTCGAACGCACCGGGTCCGACGAGGTGAGCGAGCCCCAGCTGGTCGAGGAAGACGATGGAAGCGCCTACTGGGTGCCCACCGAGCACGTGCCCGAACAGTGGCAGATCACCGAAGCCGGCCAAGCCTACCTCGACGCCGACGCGCCGGAAGACCGCCTGCGCGCCAAGCTCGCCGAAGACGCGGCCTACGAGCGCATCTACCTGCAGGTCCTGCAGATGTGCGCGGCCGAAGGAGGCGCCACCGCCAAGGCCATGGACGACGCCCTCATCAACGACGAGCTCCTTCAGAAGCCGCGCCTCTACGCAGCCTATTTCTTTAACAACCTCGCCGAATGCGGCGCCCTCGTCTGGGACGGCGCCTGGCGCATCACCGACCTGGGCCGTGCCTGCGCCGACGAGCTCGCCGCGCGCGCCGAAGCCTAACGCACCGCACCCACGCATCCGCATGTGAACCACAAGGAGCATTCCATGGAACAGACCGCAACCGAACCCGCCACCGACGAAGCCCTTTCCGCCGAAGACCTGGCGCAGATCGCCCGTCAGCGCGCCGCCACCTACGCCTTTATCGCCCGCCTTTACCGCGTAGAAGTCGACCAGGACCTGCTCGACTCGCTTGCCGCCACCCGCTACCCGGCACGCACCGGCAACGACGACGTCGACCACGGCTACTACCTGATCGCCCGCTTCATGAGCAACACCTGGGCCGACACCCTCACCGACCTGGCCGTTGACTACGTGCGCGCCTTCATCGGGCACGGCAACAACGCCTACAGCGCCGCCTACCCCTACGAATCGGTGTACACGAGCGAAAAGCGCCTCATGATGCAGGACGCGCGCGACGAGGTGCTCGCCATCTACCGCAGCTGCCACCTGGACAAGGCGGCAAGCTGGAAGGAGAACGAGGACCACATCGCCGTCGAACTCGAATTCATGCAAATCATGTGCGAGCGCGCAGCCGTTGCCCTCGAAGCAGGCGACGAAGACGCGGCCATGACCGCCTTCAAAACCCAGCGCAATTTCCTCGATGACCACCTCTACGCCTGGGCCGGCATGATGACCGCCGATTTGAAGAAGTTCGCGCGCACCGGCCTCTACCAGGGGTTGGCCTACCTGACCGACGGCTTCCTGAAGACCGACAACGAGTTTTTGGCCGACCTGCTGGACGAAGCGTAACCGGAAGCGAAGAGAGAAGCGAGCATGGAGGAAGAGAAGCAGACAACCGAAACGTCCGAAGAAGACCTGCGGGCCAAGCGGCCGAACATCTCGCGCCGCAGCATGTGCCTGGGGATCGGCGGCGCGGCGGCGCTCGTCGCGCTCGGCGGGTTGAAGTACGTGGGCAGCACGCCGGTGGTCCGCCCGCCCGGAGGACAGGACGAAGACCGGCTCGTGTCAGCCTGCGTACGCTGCCAGAAGTGCTACGAGGCCTGCCCGCGCGGCGTAATCGCGCCCGTGCATGTGGAAGACGGCATCCTGCAGACGCGCACGCCCAAGATGTACTTCGACAACGGCTGGTGCGACTTCTGCGCCGACGAGAACGGCGGCGTCCCGCTGTGCGTCGAGGTGTGCCCCACCCGCGCGCTCGAGCTGCCTGCCGGCGCCACGGCGCAATCGACGATCATCGGCAAGGCGGCGATCGACACCGACACCTGCCTGGCCTACCGCCTCACCGGTTGCCGCTTCTGCTACGACGCCTGCCCCTACGAAGCCATCGAGCTCGACGAGATCAACCGCCCCGTGGTGATCGCCGACAAGTGCAACGGCTGTGGCGCCTGCGAGAGCGTGTGCGTGTCGTTGAAGGAAGGCTCCATTTCCAGCGGCGCCACCAAGCGCGCCATCGTCGTCGAACCGCAAGCGTAAGGGAGGCGCAAGATGAATAGAGATACGGAAGAGAAGAAATCCGCGCGCGCCCAGGGCAAGGCATCGGGAGCCAAACCCGGGCTCTCCACGCTGCGCCGCGTGCTGCCCTGGATCGTCATGGTCGTGGTTGCTTTGGGCTTCGGCCTGCACAAGGGGTTCGGTACCCTGTCAGATTTCGGCTGGATGGACGTGTCGGTGCTCTGCCCGCTGGGCGCTCTGGGCACCATGCTGGCGAGCAAGCTCCTCGTGCCGCGGGCGCTCATCTCGCTCGCAATCGTCGCGGTGCTCATTCTGCTGCTGGGCCGCACCTTCTGCGGATGGGTCTGCCCGGTGCCGTCGGTAGCGAAGCTGCGCCGTGCCTTCGCCAAGGGCGGCCGCACGAAGAAAGACGCCGAAGAGGCGGCGGCACGCACGCCCAAGCTCGCCCCCGGCGCTCCCCTCACCGATGAGGAGAAGGCCTTGCTCGCACAGTCCTGCCACGAGGCGCACTCTTCGCACGGAACCCGCGTGTTCGACTCGCGCGGCGCCGTGCTTGCGGGCGCGCTGGGGTCGGCGGCGATCTTCGGGTTCCCCGTCTTCTGCCTGGTCTGCCCCATCGGACTCACCTTCGCCACGATTCTGCTGGTCATGCGGGCCTTCGGCGTGGGCGACGTGACGGTGTCGTTGATCGTGGTGCCCGCCCTGTTGCTCGCCGAAGTGGTCTTCTTTCGCAAGTGGTGCCATACCCTGTGCCCGCTCGGCGCGCTCATGTCGCTGTTGGGCCGCGCCAACCGCACGGTTCTGCCCACGATCGACAACGAAAAGTGCCTGGAAACGTCGAAGGGCCGTCGCTGCGGCGCCTGCGGGCGCGCTTGCGACGAGGGCATTGACCCGCGTCATCCGCAACTGGGGGCCGCGCGCGCCAACGAATGCACCCGCTGCCGTGCCTGCGCCGACGCCTGTCCGGCAGGCGCAATCACCTTCCCGCTGATCGCGCGCACGCAGGACGAAGGGCCTGCACCCGCAATCGCCGTCAAAGAGGAGGCGAAGACGCTTCAGCATTCGCAATAGCGAACGACATGCGCCGCGGGCCAGCCCTCCCGCCCGCGGCGCTCGCTTTCGGAGGGCGGCATACCGCAGGCGACTCGGCAAGGGTTTAGGGGCGAGCCGCCTGCGACATGCTGATATATGTTGGAATGACGACGTTCGGCCGCATCGCGCGGCCGCCGAAACAAGGAGCGACCCTATGGCATACGCACTCGATTTCCCTGCCATCGCACGCACGAGCGCCTGGGTGGGCCCCGCGCACAGCGGTGCGCACGAAGCCCTCCTCGGCGCCGTGGACCGCGCCATGCGCGCCGAAGACGGCGACGTGCTCGTCTTGGTGCCGTGCGCGAGTGCAGTGGCGACGATGCGCGCAAAGCTAACGCAGCGCCTGGGCGATGCCGCCCGCGGCGTGCGCGTGTCCACCCCGCGCGCCGAAGAGCTCGCCGTGCTCGGCACGCCCGTCGCACGCGAGGCGCTGGGTCGCGGCACCCACCTGCTCGCCGATTTCGAACGCACCTTCTTCCTGGAAGACATGAAGGTCACCGGCATCAAATCCCGCCGTTTGCGGGAGATGCTCAAGTTCTTCTCGCGCAGCATAACCGAGCTCGCCGACCGTGACCCGGACTGGCTAATCACGGTCGAAGAGCGCGAAACCCACGCCTTCGCCCAGGACGTTCTGCGCTTCATGGGGTCAATCCACCCGGTCGAGGTGTCGAACGCCGCCGCGACCGTGCTCGAAGCGAACCCCGAACTGCGCGCCCAGGCAAGTGCCGCCCACGTGTTCGTGTCGCACTACGAGGCCGCCAACCGCGCATCGCAGTTCTTCTGCCAACTGATCGCGCGCGACGAGCTGGGCATCTGCTTCGACCCTCACGGATCGGTCGAAGCCGAAGACCCCTACCCCTACGCCGATGGGTTCGATGAGTTCCGCGCCGCTCACCCCAACGCGCACGTGCAGCGCTTCGAAGACGCCAAGCAAAATCCGCGCGTTGCGCGCGCCGTGCGCCACCTGCTCGCGCAACCGTGCATGCGCAGCGAGGGCATTGACCCTACCGCAGAAGACGCGGGCGCTACGTACCGGTCGGAAACGGATCGGGCACCACTTTCTGCCGACGACCTGCCCATCGTGCGGGCGGGCGATGAAGACGGCGCCTGCTGCACGCGTCTTGTTGCAGCGGGCCCTCGCGAAGAATTCGCACAAGCGGCGCGCTTCGTCGCCGGCAAGATCGCGTCCGGCACGCGCCCCGAGGACGTGTTCGTCGCCGTGCCCAACCGGACGTGGGGGCGCTTCATCACGCGCGCCTTGCAGCAGGACGGCGTGCCGGCGAGTTACGTGGGCGCCCGCCAGGCCCTGCGCGGCGACGTGCGCAGCCTCGACGCGTCGCGCGCTCTGCAGTTCGCCTGCGGCTTGGCCCTCGCCGCCGACCCAAACGACGCCTGCGTCTGGCGCTGCTGGTGCGGATTCGGGGACTATCTGGGCGCGTCCGCCGGCATGCACGACCTGCGCGTCTGGGCCGGCGACGCGGGCCGTTCCCTACCCGAAGCGCTCGAAGCGCTCGATGCAGGCGAAGCGCCCCACGTAGTGGGGGCGCCCGGCATCCGCGCGCGCTACCGCGCAGGCCGAGCGCTGGTGGAAGCCTGCAAGGGATGTGCCGGCGAGGACGTGCTCGCGGCATTGATCAAGGAAGTCGGGCTCGACGAGGTGCCCGGCACCGTGCGCGCGCTCATCGGCGCAGCGGGCGCGGCCGACACGGCCCGCGATCTTGCTCAAAGGCTCTACGCCGCCCTCCACTGCCCCGCATTCGCGCCGGGCGCCGTGCGCGTGGGCGCATGGACGGCCGTCGTCGGTCAAGACCCGCGCATCATGGTTATCTGCGGCTTCATGAACGGCTTCACCCCGCCGCGGGCCTACTTCGACCTGTCGCAGATGGAACCCGCCGAGCGCGAACGCACCTGGCGATCGTTTGTCGAGGGGCTCTACGCCCTCGCCGCATGCACGCGCGACGAAATCGCCTGTTCCACGTTCGAACAGGCGCCCTTGGAAGACGCCGAGCGGCTCAACCTGAAGGTCAAGCGCGTCAAGCTCGTCGACGGCGTGCGCACCTGCGTCCTCGAGCCGAGCCTCGGCCTCGCCGCCCTCGAAGGCGAATGAGTCAAAGGGGTCACATCTCTTTGACTCATTCACACCTGCTGGCCCCTCGCATTGTCGCACGCAATGCGAGGGACTTCTTTTTGCCGCAAGCCTGAATGAAATTCCGCCTCCTCGCGTTGCTACAATCCAAGCAACGACCTGCATCATTCGTCGAAAGGGATTCCATGGAAGCCCAGGAAGCCATCCTCACCCGCCGCAGCATCCGCGCCTACACCGACCAGCCCGTCAGCGACGAGGATCTCAAGGACATCCTGGAATGCGGGCTCTACGCCCCGTCCTGCTCGAACATGCAGCCCTGGCACTTCGTCGTCGTGCGCAGCCCGGAAGCCAAGCGCAAAGTCGACGAGCTCATGGGCGTCGTGGCCAAAAGCGTGGAGCCCGACCTCAAACAGGCCTTCGAGGGCCATCCGGAAGTCGTTGAAGAGACGTGCTCGTTCATCCGCCAGCTCGGCGGCGCGCCCGTCTACGTGCTCGTCTTCTGGCAGAAGCCCGACTTCAACGGCAAGGACCCCAAGGTCTTGAGCCTTTCGATCGGCGCCGCGATCGAGAACATGCTCGTGGCCGCACGCGCCAAGGGCATCGGCAGCTGCTGGCTCACCGCGCCGCTCGACGCCGGCGTGGGCGAAAAGCTGCGCACCGCCTTCGCGCCCGAAAACGGCCAGTTCTGCTCGCTACTCACCTTCGGCTACCCCGCGAAGGAGGGCAAAGCCCCACGCCGCAAGATCAACCGCTACGAATTCGTATAGTCATGATGCGCCAAGCGCCCGCAGCCCATCGAGCTGCGGGCGCTTTTCGTTGCCCAGCCTTCGAACGCCCATAACGCGACAGCGCCCCGCTGCAACTGGGCTCGCAGCGGGGCGCCGCGCGTTATGGGCGCTCACCGGCTTTCGGATCATTCGTCTGCGGCCATCCGTACCGACGCAGGTCGACCTTGCCGCTTGGAAGGAAGGCGACGCCCTCATCTTCAAGCATGCGGCGCTGCTCGTCCGCCCCGCCGAACGCGAAGCCGGGCGCCAGGCTGCCGTCGGCGAACACGACCCGATGGCAGGGCACGCCGCCCGCTACGCCCGGGCTCGCGTGCATGGCGAAGCCCACGTAGCGGGCCTTGCGCGGCTCGCCGATCATGCGGGCAATCTGCCCGTACGTCGTCACGCTCCCGCGCGGAATCTGTTGCACGACGCCGTAGACCCGCTGGAAGAATCCTTCGTCCATGGCTTTCCGCCTTTCTACTTGGGCTTGCATGCCCTTCGCATACGCATTCGCATCCCAGAAACCCGCTCTGTCAGATCGGACGTACCGATTGTTAGAAAAACGAAAGCTCTTGAGCAGGTCTCGCCGCGGCGTCCGGTAAAACCCCGAGAGGCGCGTAACGATCGGAAGGCGCAATAGCTTGGGACGTGAGCGGAAACGGAACCGCCTGATTGCGCACGACCGTCTTTGCGAAAACGTTCATAAGCGACGAAGCGGAAAGCCCAAGCTCGTCACAGAATTGCGTGAACTCCCGTTTTGTTTCAGCATCCATACGTACATTGAGCGTTGCGGTTTGCGTCATACCCACTCCTTTTGTCACCGTATGTACGTCATTATAGCTACATATGAGTTATCCGATAGAACACTGTGTGGTTCAATGCGCAGAATAGAGCAAATGCCAAAGGAGTCAATCGACACACCGCCGCTACCGCATATGGAAGGGAGCGATTGCGCCCTGCAGAGAAGCCTTCCCCTCTGGCTCAAATCAGACGAAGTGCGGTCGATTTCGGAGCTCGACGGCTGAGAATGGCAGAAATGTGGTTGCAGCTCGAAGGCCGCTTGCGAAGTGAGGCTCGGTGACCTGGGAATTTGCCGAGAACGACGGGCGCATCGTTCCCGATTCGAACATGTAGACATTCTGAGGCGACCACATTTCTCGACATCTGCGCCAGCGGGCCCGGAAATCGACCGCAATTCCGCCCATTCGAGCCAGGCGGCGCTAAGGGCAGGGGCGGCAGCCATCGTCGTGCGGCTGCCGCACGACGATGGCGCCCGAAACGGCAGATGGCCGGCGCGGGTGCGCTTCCGCCGACCGACCGGCGGAGCTCTCGCCGGCGAGCCCGTGCAAACAGCCGCCTCCCGTAACACGAGCGAAGCCCCCGGCGCGCGCGACTCGTGTTTGCAAGGGGGTATGGGGTTCGAGTCGCGCCCGCTGGGGGCTTCTATGTCGTGGGGCGGCGAAAGGGCCGCGCGCCCCCGAGGCTTCTCGGCCTGAGACCGGAGCGGCGAAACCGCCGCCTCCGGAGGGTCCGTCCGGGAAAGGCGCCGGGCCGACCCCTCCCCCGGCG
This sequence comes from Eggerthellaceae bacterium, assembly GCA_022644775.1. Taxonomy (GTDB): domain Bacteria; phylum Actinomycetota; class Coriobacteriia; order Coriobacteriales; family Eggerthellaceae; genus Hugonella. Next base: position 14,075 of record JALCHN010000017.1, on the reverse strand, counting down.
GGAGGGAGGGATGTCCGGGGAAGGGGCCGGCCGGCGAGGGGCTAGTAGAGCATGAACACGTCCCCGCCGCAGAGGTAGAAGGCCACGCGCAGGAGCAGCGCGCTCGCCACCGCCAGGGCCGCGACGACGGCGAAGACGGCCGCGCGCGGCTTCTTCCGGAAGGCGGCGGCCACCGCGAGGGCGGCGACGGCGCAGACGATCGCCCCCACCGAGAAGGGCGCCGTCCCCGATGCGAAGGGACCGTAGGCCGCCGCCGACGCGAGCGCCTCGGTAGGATGCGTCGGGTCGAAGCTGTAGCCCACGCTCGTGAACGCCGATCCCGCGGCTGCCATCGCGGCAACGTAGACGGCGACGAGCGCGGCATTGGCGACGCTCCCCCATAGGACCAGGCGATCCCCAGCTCCGTCGGGGTCGGCCGTGCCGCCCTTCAAGGAGGCGATCAGCTCAAAGGTCGCGGGGCCGGCGCCGAGCGCGGCGCCCAGAAGCGACAGCGGTCCAAGGAAGGTATCCCACGCGGGGCGGGAGGGCATCATGTAGGAGTGACCGGCCACGAGCACGAGAACCGCTGAGAAGACGACTGCGCACCAGGCGACCGCCTTGCCGGGCGCGCCGTTGCGGCGCAGGTCGGCGAAGTAGACGACCATGACGACCACGAGCGCCACGATGAAGATGAGCTCCTGCGTGATGCCGCTCGTGATGTGGCCGAAACCGTTGAAGATGCGCTCCCAATGCTGCAGGTGGAAGAAGACGGCTATGCCGCTGGCGGCGAGCAGGATGACCGAGCACGCGAGCGCGGGCACCTGCGCCTTTTCGGCCTCGCCCTTGAGGGCGGCCGCCGCCTGGGCGCCGAACAACCCGCATGACCAGGCGAGCAGCGTTGTGAAGAGGATGAGAGGCCATTGCAGTTCCATGATCTACTCCTCCCCCTGCCACGTGCGGTCGCGCAGGATATAGCGGAAGCTGGGGTTGTTGCCCACGTTGGGCAGCGTATGCACGTCACTATCGGAAAACGGCTTCACCGGATAGTCGCACCCATCCCCTACCAACTCGCCCAGCTGCTTGCCGTAAGGTCCGCGGAAGGTTTCGATGCCTTCGTCCAAGTCGCCGAACCAGCGGGCGAACCCGCCGCACTGGGCCACGCAGGCGGGCAGCTCGTCTTGAGCCACGCGCTGCTCGCACAGAGTGCACTTTTCGACCACGCGCTCGTCCTCGTTCAGATAGCGCACGCCGTAGGGGCAGCTCATGACGCAGAACTGGCAGCCGATGCACTTGCTCTTGTCGATCTGCACGGTGCCGTCGTCGAGCTTATGGCTGGCCTGCGTGGGACAGACCTTCACGCACTCGGGGTCCTCGCAGTGCTGGCACTGCACAGTGAGGAAGTACATCTCGACATCGGGGAACTGCGCGCCTTCGTACTTGGGATTGGGCCCGATGCGCAGGGTCTTGTTCCAGAAGTTGCCAATGGGCACACCATTCATGGCCTTGCAAGCCACACTGCACGCAAGGCAGCCGACGCACTTGTTCAAGTCGGTCACAATTGCATATTGGGTCATGCTAGTCCCTCCCTTCGTATGTGGGCGCCCATGCCTTCAGGCGCGGATCGCTCGAATCGTGAATGATTTCGGTGCCATCGTCGCCGCAGGGCACCGGGTCGCCGAACGGGCTGTTGTCAGCCGTAGCCTTGTAGACATGCACGGCGTAGGCGCGCAAGTTCGACGAGCCGATGAAGGGGTCCTGTGCATCTTTATCGATTAGGCAGTTGGCGCCGCAGAGCTTGAAACCCTTGTCTGCCTGGTCGAGCTCCGGGAACCACCACTGGTGCTCCAGGTTCACTACACCTTGGTTGATGCCGTAATACAGGTCGACTACTTCGCGAATCTTGCCCCATTCGGTTTCGATCCACACCCAATCGCCCTGAGTCACGCCGATTTTGTCGGCGTCAGCCGGGTTCATCTCGATGCGGGGCACGGGCCACAGCTCGCGGCACCACGGCAGCTGACGATGTTCGCTGTGGAAGTAGACCGGGATGCGGCGCCCGGTCGTAGCCAGGAAGTCGTTGTCGGTCGTGTAGCGGTCGGGATCGGCTACGGGGCCGTGCGGCGCTTCACGGAAGTTGGGAATCGCGGCGTCGTCATCGGGATAATAGCTGTCGAGCACCGTCGACCAGATTTCCTGCTTGCCGGTAGTGGTATCCCACCCTTGCGGATGGTCCATTACCTTCTGCAAGGCCGCCGGTTGGTCGGAAGTCGTAGCCCACCCGGTTTCATAGCGACGATAGGTGCCCCAAGCTTCGGGCTTTTCTACCTTCGAATCGAAGGGGCCGTTCTTCTGGAACTCTTCCTTGTAATCGTTCCAATCGGGGATGCGGAAGCCGGCGAGGCTGATGTTGCCGCAGACCTCTTCGGCGTTGTCGATGGGCCACGGGTCGTCGGGGTCTTTGGAATAAGGTTGACCCATAGCCTTGAAAATCCGCATGACGATCTTCAGGTCGGGTTCGGCTTCCGCCGGCGGGTCGACAACCTTGCACGTAGCGCCGAACGAGCCCGAAGAGCCCTGGCTCTTACGGATGCAGTCGAGTTCCATCCAATGGGCGCACGGCAGCACGATATCGGCCATGCCCACCGTGGGCGTCTTCCACATATCGATCGACACCCAGAAGTCGAGCTTCTGCAGCTGCTCGTAGGCATAAAGGCTATTGGACTGGTTCATGTGGTCGCCCGATTGGCCGATGCCGCAGGAAAGCTTATAAGGCTTCCCCGTGTCGATGCACTCGTAGATGCTCGTGGCGTCCGCCCAGCTGGGATTGCACTTGGGGTCGGCGAGCAGCGGGAACTTGTCGCTGCCGATGATCTTCGATTGGTCGGGGCTGCCCTTCACTGAAGACGCGGACGGAAGGGTCATGGCCAGGTCAAAGAAGGGCCAACCGGCCGTCGAGCCGCGCATACCGCCCGGAATGTCCATGTTGCCGGTGATGCCGCAGAGGATATCCATGCAGCGATTCGTCTGCAGGCTATTGCAGCTGTGTTCCAACGGCAGCATGTACTGGATACCGCCGTTGCCATAGCCGCTATCGGGGTCGACGCGCGTCGCGTACGTGACGGCGGCTTCGACGATTTTGTCGGCATCGCAGCCGGTAATTTCGGCCACGCGCTCGGGCGTGTAGTCCTTCACGCGGTCGATTAGATGTTCCCACACGGTGCGGCAGTGCACGGTGCGGCCATCTTTCAACGTGACTTCCAGGCCGCCTTCCGGCGTGAACAGCGCCGGATAGAGGCCGTCGATGAAGGGGGTCGGATCGATAACGAAACCCTGCGACTGACCGGTGAGGTCGAGGCCCGCCTGATTGGCCTGCTTGCCGGCGGTTGCCGGCTTCCAGTCCTCGCCCTCCCAATGAGGCAGCACGGTGCCCGACGCCGACGTGCCGCCCGAAAGCCCGGCCGAACTCGCGCCCGTCACCGATGAGGCAGCTGTTGCGCCGTTGGCTTCGTAGTAGGTGAGCTGATTGTTGACCTCATTGAGCACCATGAAAGCCGTGTTCGAGCCGCCCTCCATGATGTCGGACTGCTTGAGCAGGTGGTTTTTCGTGGTGCCGTGCGTATGAGTGGAATCGCTTTCGGTGGGTTCCCAATCGCTGTCCTCCACTACCAGCATTGGAGCGTTCATCCATTTGCGGACGTAGAGGTCGTCGATTAGGCCCTTGTCGATAATGACGTTGATCCAACCAAGCGCCATGGCGGCGTCGGTGCCGGGACGTAGCGGCAGCCAGATATCGGCCTCCTTGCCGAGGTTGGTAAGACGCGGGTCGACCACGATGTGCTTGACGGCGCGCGTCGCCACGTCGACGGTGGTGCGGCAACTGTCGTCGTAGTTGGACAGTTCGGAAGCGCCGCCCCACTGCACATAGACCTTCGGCCTGCCGACCACTTCCATCCAGCTGTAGGCGTTGTAGTCGTTAAGCTTGGTGGCATAAAAGCGCGGACCCTTGCAAATCTCGTTTGCCTGGATGGCATTGGGCGACACGAAGCACTGCTTCAACGCGGCATAGGGGCCCATCGACCAAATACGGCTCGTGCCCGCCATGCTGAAGTAGGTTTCATTGCCGTAGCGCGACTGCAGTTCGGAAAACTTCTGGCCAATTGTATCCATGGCCTCGTCCCAAGAGATGCGCACCCAACCCGGGTCGCTGTCGCCTTTGGGATTCGTGCGCTTCATAGGGTACTGCAGGCGATCGGGATGATAGGCCGCCTGCAGCGAAGCCTGCCCCTTACTGCAGTGGTTGCCCATCGACTGGAAGGCATCCTCGTCGCCTTCGCTGCGGATGACCTTCCCATCCTTCACGTACACCCACACGCCGCATTCCATCTTGCCGCAGCCGCGGCAGGTGGAACGAACGCGCCTCACTTCCCCGCTTGACGAATTAGACGTCGTTGTCGATTCGGCAAGAGCAGAACCCGCGCTCGCGCTTGCGAGAGCGCCCACCGCCAATGTGGCGGCTGCCGTTTTCGTGAACGCGCGGCGGGTCATATTGAAGTGACTCATACATTCCTCCTCTCGAATGTGCCTGTGGGTCCAACTTGCCGCTTCGAGGGACCCCGCACATCGAGCAAGCGCCACGATTTGCACACAATTTCGCCCTCATGCTCAGAGCACGATGCCATTTACCTGGGAAAACACGAACCAATTGCACGCTTTGCGTCACGAGAGAACAAGGTATGAGCATGCGCGCCCAAACGAGGATGCCGAACCCACACACTGGGTATAATGGAGCGCCAGGAGGAAGCTGCATGAACCAATCGAACCCGGCGAATGCGCGCGACGCGCGCCAAGTCGCCGTCGTCCCCGACACCCTTTTCTCGGCGCCCGTCGTCTCGCTCGGTATCGCACTCGCGTTCAACATGGCTTGGGTGATGTCGTCGTTCCAGAGCATGGGCCAGTTCGCCGCATTCGCCGACGGAGAGCAAATGCTCAACACCGTCTATTTCGTTTCGTCTCTCGCGATCACCGTTACGCTCGCAGCGGCAGGTCTTATGCCCGAAAAGGCCCGACAGCTGATGGAACGCCGCCTCTCCTATGCGCTGCTTCCGCTGGGCATGAGCGTAAGCAACCTGTGCACGTTGCTGCTCGGAGCGCCAGGCGCATCATCGCTCGCGGTGCTCACCGCAGCAGGCGTCCTTTCGGGAATCACATCGGGGTTGTTCCTGCTGCGCTTCGGGATCACGCTGAGCATCCTGGACACGCGCCGCGCTACCGCCGCAGCAGCTATCGCCTATATCGCAGCCATGGTTCTCTTCCTTATGGGCCAACTGTTTGAAACCTATACCTATGTCCTGTTCTGCGCATCGCTGCCTATCGCTTCAGCGTTCATGCTCGCCTTCGGCACTCAGACGATGCATTTGGGAATCAATGCGCTTCTGCTCCCGCCCCAGCGCGATCCTTACGACCTGACACAGACGCGACGTTTGCGCAAACTTATCATTGCGTTTGCCCTTGCGCCGTTGATTGCATGCGCCGTCAACTACACCATCCGCACGATTCACATCCAGGCAAACGTCGTCGCTGCGAACGGCGGCATGCAAAGCTACATGACAGCTGTTGGCGCCGGCGGACTCTTGATGGCGGCAGGCGCCATCGCCATCTGTCTGCTTATGGTGTCGCAGCGCGCGAAGGGGCTGTTGGGCGCGCGCTACTGCTATAGCCTGGTTATCGGCTTGCTGGTTCTCGATGCCGCCCTGGCGCCGAGCGTCCTCATCTACCCCGACGGCCCCACCTATCTCGCTACCAGCTTCAACCTGGGCGCCTTCCAATGCTTCGGCATGTTCGTGTGGGTGCTCATCTGCGGCCTCTGTCATCACTACTACGAGTCGTGCATCCGTGCGTTCGCGTTTACGCGCGCCGGATGGGCCGCCGGCACGCTCGTGGGCCAGGTCGCCGGTCAGATGCTCTATTTCAGCGGGTCGTTCAGCCTGCAGACGGTGTACCCCTTCTGCATCGCGGGCATCGTCGCCCTGCTCTGCGTGCCCACATTCGTGTTCACCAACGAGCATCTCACCATGGCGCTCAACATCCTGCCGATCGCTCCGCGCCACCGATTCCGCGAGAAGTGCCAACGCGTGATCGACCAATACGGATTATCTGCACGCGAAGGCGAGGTCATGACCCTGTTCGCCAAGGGACACACGCTGGCCAACATCCAGGAAGAGCTGCACCTTTCTAAAAGCACCGTGTCAACGCATCGGCAGCACATCTACCAGAAGATGGGTATTCATTCCATTCAGGAGCTCATCGCCATCGTCGATAGCATGCACGAGGAGTAAGCGGCTGCGCAGCAAGAGGCACACGGCAGCAATGGGTATGGATAGTGCCTCAAACAGACCGCTCAGAACATACAAAGCGGCAGCCGAGCACAACGACAAAGCCTAGACCGGAAGATAGACCCGCCGCGTCTGCGCTTCCGCCGACCGACCGGCGGAGCTGTCAACGGTTGTTCCCGCACTGACAGCCGCCTCCCGCAACACGCACGAAGCCCCCGGCGCGCGCGACTCGTGTTTGCAAGGGGGTATGGGGTTCGAGTCGCGCCCGCTGGGGGCTTCGTCGGCGGGCGTGCTTCCCGCCTGGCGCCCTGCGTGGGCGCCATGGGCTCCGGCCGAAGGAGGGTAGCCGGAGCCCGGCACCACGACGGGACCGGAAAAGAGGAAGGGGGACCGGCCCCGTCGCTGAAGGGCACTTGACGTGCGCTTAACCAGAGTGGCCGAGCCCTGCTCGGCCCCGTCGCCTGCGAGACGCGCACCGGAAGGTCCGCGCTGCCCGCAGGCTAGGCGGCTAGTAGTACATGAACACGCTGCCGCCGGTGAGGTAGAAGGTCACGCGCAGGGCGATGGCGCCGGCGAAAGCGAGCACCGCGATAGCAGCGCCCATCACCTTCCAGTTGCCCTTCTTGCGGGCCACGATGGCCACCGCAAGCGCCGCCAGAGCGGCCACAATCGCGATCGTCGTCGACCAGGCCGCGCCGCCCGCGAAGGGCCCGTAGGCAGCCGCGTCCTGCAGCGCCTTGTTGGGATGCGTGGGGTCGAAACTGTAGCCGACCTGGGTGAACGAACCGCCCGCCACGGCCATGACGGCCACGTAGCAGCAGGTGAGCACGGCGTTCGCGGCGGTCCCCACCAGGGCGACCTTGCCGGTGAGCGCGTCGCCCAGCTCGGCGCCCTTGGCGCTCGCAATCGCCGCGAACAAGCCGGGGCCAAACGCTGCGGCCGCACCCAGCAGGGACAGCGGGCCGAAGAAGCTATCCCAGGTGGGACGGCTCGGCATCATGTAGCTGTGCCCCGCCACAATCACGAGCACAGCGGAAAACACAATCGCGCACCAGGCGACGCCCTTGGTCATCTCACTTTCGCGGCGCAGCTGCGCGAAGCACACGATCATGACCACCACGAGCACCACGATGGCGATAAGCTCCTGGGTGATGCCGCTGGTGATATGGCCGAAGCCGTTGAAGATGCGCTCCCAATGCTGCAGGTGGAAGAACACGGCGATGCCGCCAACCACGAGCAGGACAAACGACGTCCACAAGGCCGGCATCTGCGCTTCCTTCGCCTCGCCTTTGAGCGCATAGACGCCCTGGGCGGCAAACAGGCCGCACGAAGCCGCCACAAACGTGGTGAACAGGATGAGAGGCCATTGCAGTTCCATGTTTACTCCTCCCCCCGCCAGATATGCTTGCGCACGATGTAGCGGAAGCTCGGGTTGTTGCCCACGTTGGTGAGCATGTGCACCTGGTCGTCGCTGTAGTCGCGCACGATGTCCTTCAGCTTGATGCGGTTGTTGACGGTCTTGTCGTAGCTGGGGTCGCCTTCGGTGATGTCGACCGTGTAGGGGGCTTCGAAGTTCTCGATCCCCTGCTCAAGGTCGCCGAAGAAGCGGGCACGGCCGCCGCACTGCGCCACGCAGGCAGGCAGCTCGCCCTGCGAGATCTTCTGTTCGCACAGGGTGCACTTTTCGACCACGCGCTCCTCCTCGTTGAGGTAGCGCACGCCGTAGGGGCAGCTCATGACGCAGAACTGGCAGCCGATGCATTTAGCCTTGTCGATCTGCACGGTGCCGTCTTCCAGCTTGTGGCTGGCCTGCGTGGGGCACACCTTCACGCATTCGGGGTCCTCGCAGTGCTGGCACTGCACGGTAAGGAAGTACATGTCCACGTCGGGCCATTGCGCTCCCTCGTACTTGGGGTTGGGCCCGATGCGCAGGGTCTTGTTCCAGAAATTGCCCACCGGCACGCCGTTCAATGCCTTGCAGGCCACGCTGCAGGCCAGGCAGCCGACGCAGCGGTTCACGTCGGTGACGATCGCGTACTGGGTCATCCTATGCCTCCTCTCGCACGCTGTAGTCGGGCAGCCACGCCTTCAGGCGCGGGTCGCTCGAGTCGTGGATGATCTCGTTGCCGTTGTGGTCGCACGGAACCGGGTCGCCGAAGGGACTGTTGTCGGCCGTGGCCTTGTAGATGTTGACCGGGTAGGCGCGCAGGTAGCTCGAGCCGCACAGACGGTCCTGGAAGCCCTTGCCCGTGGTCACCAGACAGTTGCAGGTGCTCAGGTCGAAGCCCTTGTCTGCCTGGTCGAGCTCGGGGAACCACCACTGGTGCTCAAGGTTCACCACGCCGGGCGCGATACCGTAGTAGAGGTCGGCCGTCTGGCGAATCTTGCCCTGGTCGTTTTCGATCCAGACCCAATCGCCCTGCTCGATGCCAAGACGCTGGGCGTCGTCGGGGTTGATTTCCACGCGCGGCGCGGGCCACAGCTCGCGGCACCAGGGCAGCTGGCGATGTTCGCTGTGGAAGTAGACCGGAATGCGGCGGCCGGTAGTGGCGGTGAAGGGGTACTTCTCGTTCATTTCAGGCGCCACGCGCGGCGACAGGGGCGGCTCCTGGTAGTCGGGCAGGAAGTCGGATTCCATGTCGGGGCACCAGGTCTCGATGATCGTGGACCAGATTTCCATCTTCAGCGTGGGCGTGCCGAAACCGGGGCGCGTCATGGGCGTCGTGCCGGAGTCGCCGAAGCATTTCAGGGGCAGCATGCCCGTCTCGTAACGGCGATAGGTGCCCCAGGTGTCGGGACAAAGGACCTTGGTGTCCTTCCAGCCGTTCTTCTCGAAGTCCTCCTTGAACTCCTGCCAGGTGGTGGGGTTCGGATTGCCCGTGTTGAGCATGATGTCGAGGTTTTCCTCGTAGGTGGGCCAGGGATTGTCGTCGGGGCCCCACTGCTTGCCCATCTGCTTGTAGATGCGCGTGGAAATCTCAACGTCGTGCAGCACGTCGGAAGGCGGGTCGATCGCGCGCACGGTCGCGCCCATGGCGCCGCTCGGGCCCTGCGACATGCGCGGGCAGCTCGATTCGAGCCAGTGCTCGGCGGGCAGCAGGATGTCGGCCATGCCGGCGGTCGGGGTCTTCCACAAATCCTCGCAGACGAAGAAATCGACGTTGGGGAACGCCTTCCACTTCTGCGACGGGTTCGACATGCACATGAAGTCGCCGGTGGAGCACCAGCCGAACTTCAACGGATAAGGCTGCTCGGTTTCGATGGCCTTCCACACCGACGCGTCGTCGGCCCAACCCTGCCACCACTTCAGCAGCGGGTAGTCGTCGCCTCCGACCATCTTGTCGAACTGGTCGGAAGTGATGTTGGGGATGCCCGGCGCCACGGCGCCCAGGCCGGCCTTCATGATGAAGGGACCCTGCGTGCCGCCGCGATGGCCGCCCGGGGTGTCCCAGTTGCCGGTGATGCCGATCAGCGTGTCCATGGCATGCACGAAGGCGATGGCGTTGCAGCTGTGCTCGATGGCCAGCTGGTAGTGGATGCCGCCGTTGCCGTAGCCGGTCGACGGGTCGATGCGGGTCGCCCACGTCTTCACGGCCTCTTCGATGGTCTCTTCCTTCACACCGGTGATATCGGAAACCTTGTCGAGCGTGTAGTCCCCCAGACGATCCATGTAGTAATCCCACACGGGGCGCACGGTCGACGTGGTGCCGTCCTTCAGCGTGACGGTGAACTCGCCGGTCACGGCCGGGTCGATCATCGGGTCGAAGGGCGTGGGGTCGATCACGAAGCCCTCGGACACGCCGGGAACCAGATTGTGCTGCTGGGCTTCCTTGCCGGCAGTCGGCTTGGTCCAGTTCTCGCCTTCCCACATACCCGTATCGGAATCGAAGTAGGTCAGACGATTGGCAAGGTTGTCCCACACCATGAAGCGTGCCTTGCTGCCGCCCTCTTTGAGGTCGCTTTCCTTCAGAAGGCGCGTCTTCACCTGGTAGGTGCCCGACGTAAAGCGGTAGCGCTGGGGGCCGTCAGGCTCGATGTCGTTGCACACCAGGAAGGGGGCGTCGGTCCACTTCTTCAGGAAGAGGTCGTCGTAGAGGTCATGGTCGACCACGTACTTGGTCCAGCCCAAAACCATGGCGCCGTCGGTTCCGGGACGCAGGTTGAGCCAGAGATCGGCTTCCTTGCCTTCGTTGGTGAGGCGCGGGTCGACGACGATGTGCTTTTCGGCCTTTGTGCACACGTCGACGATGGTGCGGCAGCTGTCGTCGTAGTTGGAAATCTCCGGGCCTGTGCCCCACGCCGTGTAGACGAGCGGGCGGCTGACCGTTTCCATCCAGCTGGCCTGCATCATGGAGTTCATGGCCGTCGCGAAGAAACGCGGGCCCTTGCACACTTCCCAGGGGATGCACATGTTGGGCGAACCGGACAGCTGGCCCAAGGCGCCGTAGGCGAACATGCCCCAGATGCGGCTCGTGCCGCTCATGCCGAAGACCGTTTCGCCGCCGTACTTGTCGATGCATTCCTGCATCTTGTCGGCAATCGTTTCCATGGCTTCGTCCCAGGAAATGCGCACCCAACCCGGGTCGTCTTCGCCCTTGGGGTTCGTGCGCTTCATCGGGTGGTACAGACGGTCGGGATGGTAGGCCGCCTGCAGGGACGCTTGGCCCTTGCTGCAGTGGTTGCCCATGGAATGGAAGGCGCTTTCATCGCCTTCGGTGCGGATGGCGCGGCCGTTTTCCACGACAACCCACACGCCGCATTCCATCTTGCCGCATGCGCGGCAGCAGGAACGGACGCGCTTGACGCCGCCCTGGTCCTGCACGACGTCGGTGCCGGAGATTTCGGCAAGCGCCTGCGGAGCGACGTTCGACCCGACCGCGGCGACGCCGGCGGCGATTGCCGAAATCTTGGCGAACGCACGGCGCGTGAGCGTCTTGCCCAGCAGGCTCGAATTCTTCTGCATCTCTCTCCTCCTCATGTTTCCTTCTCGCTTCACGAATACGCGGCGGCGGATGGGGCCGGCGCCGCGCGACGCATTCAACGTTAGGCGGGGCGCGGGGCGCTGTCGTACCGCCGACAATGGGAATCGAGCGGGAAATCAGGGTCGAGACGAGGGATGACGCCTACTACTCTGGGTGGTATCTTGTCGCGTTTTCCCAGGTCATCTCTCTAGTCGGCGTAAAGCTCGCCGTAAGGCGCCGCGAGCGCTGCTATACTCACGCACGAGGGAGGAACTGCATCATGGAGAACGCTACTGCGTCGAAGAAATCGGCGTTGCTGCAAACGTGCGCCGACGTGCCCGGAGCCCTTGTGGCGGCTTTCGGGCTGAACTGCGCGATTATCGCCGCCGCCTGCCTGCGTCTTTCGACGCTGCGCGTAGTCGATAGCGGCGGCAACTACCACGCCGTCGCCGCTATCGCAGCGACCCTGTTGCTCGTGGGTGCCGCCCTGCTCTATCGGCGCAATCCCGCACCCTTCCATGCGCACGCGATGCCCCTAATGTGGACGAATGCGCTCCTGTTTTCGGTATCGATTTTCGCCGCACTCAACCAGGGCATCGTACCGTCGGTGGCGCCCGTGCGCGAAGTTGCCTACGTGCTGGTCTACTGCTGTAGCGGCATGCTGCTCTTCGGCTGGACGGTATACCTGCTGCCGTTCGGTGCCAAGCACGTGGCCGTTATCTATTCGGTGGGGCTGTTGTTCGCCGGTGTGACCTACCTGATGATTTCGTTTCTGCAGGTTCCGGCCGGCGTGAGCGTGGTGGCCATGACCCCGCTTGTGTCAGCGGGCTGCTTCGGCTACTTCCGCGAGTACAGCCTGTTTCGGCGCGACCTTTCGTCGAAGCGCTTTCCCGTGGACGACGGCGACATGGATTTCCGCATCGACGAATCGGTGGCGCTGGCGGTGCGCGGCGCTGGCAAGCGCTACGCCGTGGCGCTCGCGACCTTGTGCGTGCCCATCTTCTGCTATGCGCTCATGTTCGGCCAGGTGCACTATCAGTGGACGATCATCCAGGACCAGTCGACCACGTCGCTGATCGTGCAGCTGGGCGCCGGCGCCGGCACGGCCTGCGCGGGCGCACTGTTGCTGCTGTTCATTCAGACGGCATGGAGCCGCCATACGATCGAGCTCGTCAACCTCCTGCTGCCGCCGTTGGTGATCTTGTCCCTTTACCTTTCGGCCTACCTGGGCGCGGGCTCGGCCTTCTTCTACCTGATGTTGCTCGACGCCACCCACAAGCTCGTGCTCTTCTTCATCATGATTGCGCCCTTCGTGCTGATCGACCACGAGCATATGCTCATGCCCTGGTGCGTTGCCTATATTTGCTTCAACGCCGGTATCGCGGCCAGCTCGGTGGTGCTCGAGCACCCCTCGCCGCTCGCGTTTTCGATTTGCACAATCGTGTCGCTCGCAGTTCTTTTGGCGTGCATCGTCGTGTTCCAGCTTTCGTCGAGCCAGGTGAGCGCCGAGGTTGCGCACACCAACGCCGGGTCTTCCAACAAAAATGAGACCGGCGCAGTGGCCGCTTCTTCCGCTGCGCGCGAGCTGCAGGGCAACAAGCTCGCTCGCGCCTGCACGCAACTGGCCAGCACCTACCATCTCACCGCACGCGAAACCGAGGTGCTCGGCCATCTGGCACACGGGCACACCGCGCAATCGATTGCCGATGCGCTCGTGCTATCTCCTTCCACCGCTAAGACCCACATCCGCAATATCTACGGCAAGATGGACGTCCATTCACAGCAGGAGCTTCTGCAAGTGGTAGAAGCCACGATCGACGAACTGCGCAACGAGGACCGATCGTAGGCGGGGATGAGCGGCGCAAGCCGGCGAGCCCGCCGCTTTCGCCCGCAAGCCGGCGGAAAGCCTACCCCACCCGAATATCGCCGCGCACCAACGGGCAGAGGCGGCACGAGCGCACGCGGGTGGCAGAGATCGCGCGATGTGTAGTTGATTTCGAGCCGCGCTGGCAAAGAATCGCCGATATGCAGCATGCAGCATCGGCGCACAGGCGCGCGCGATTCCCGCGACCTGGGGTTTTGTAGGTGTCAGGCTCTGCTTTCGGCCGCTTCGCGTCGTTTCCATACTACACTTCGGCCTATCTCTGCCAACGGCATGCAAAATCTACTGCACTTCGGCCAATCTGTGCCAGAAAGAGCAGGATGCGGGCGCCCGCTTGCTGTCGGAACGACTATCCGTGCCCGCGCGGGCCGCAGCAACAGCGAGCACAGCCAACGAAACCCATCTGCCCGAACCCGCCACTGTTAAAATCAAATACCATCACGCAAAAGAAAGGACCCCACATGGGACCGCAAGAAACGATCGCCTGCGCCATCGCCTACAAAGCGCATGAAGGCCAGACCGACAAAGCGGGAGCGCCCTACATCGAACACCCGGCGCACGTGGCGTCGCAGGTGGAAGGCGATACGGCCAAGGCGGTGGCGTGGCTGCACGACGTCGTGGAAGACACGCCCCTCACCTTCGACGACCTACGCGCAGCCGGCATCGACGACGACGTGATTGCCGCCCTTCGGCTGCTCACGCACGACAAGCGCGTGCCCTACCTGGACTACGTGGCCAACCTGAAGCGCAACGAGCTCGCCCGCGCGGTGAAGCTCGCCGATCTCGCCCACAACAGCGACCTCGGTCGCCTGCCGGAAGTGACGCAAGCCGACCGTGAGCGCACGGAGAAATACCGCCGCGCCATCGCCCTGCTCGAAAGCTAGCGACAACGGGGGCGCGTGATGTTGTCACGTCCCCGTG
>JALCHN010000016.1 GCA_022644775.1 Eggerthellaceae bacterium | reverse complement strand
TCGCCGCGGAACGACGGGGTTCGTCTGGCTTGAATTCTCTCGTTCGCAGTATCCGGTTCTCAAGGTCCTCCCGTCCCCTTTCGGGGAGGATTGCCGCTGTTTTCGACTTCGGTGTACTTTACGCTCACCGAGGAAGAATGTCAAGTAAGATTTCAAAAAAGATTTTTCAACCTGTTTGAAAAGACTTGCATCTTCCCTGCTCAGAAGCCTAATTGCTCAGGCCGTCGAGCAGCGCCCGTTTCAAGCGGCAAGACGGTATAGTACGCATCCCCTGGGCCCTGCGCAAGTACGAATATGAGCCTTCACCGTTTGCACACAACCGAGGGATACAGCCGTTCGCCGAGCGCTCGCTTTACAACACAGAGGGGTTCAGGCAATCGGCAGGCGCCCTCCCCTGCACCACGTCGATAACCGCCTGCACCGAACGCTCGCAGAGCTCGCGCGCCGCCTCTTGGGATTGATAGGCGGCATGGGGCGTGAGCACCGTGCGCGGCGCGCGGGCCAGAGGGCTCGCCGGGTCGAGCGGCTCTTCGGGAAAAACGTCGAGGCCCGCGCCGAACAGGCGCCCTTCTTCGAGGACGGCCGTGAGCGCGTTCGCATCGACGAGCCCGCCGCGGGCGGTGTTCACTAGCACGGCGCCCGGCTTCATGAGCGCCAAACGGCGCGCGTCGATGAGATTGCGCGTTGCAGGGACGAGCGCCGTATGCAGGCTCACCACGTCGGATGCGGCCAGAAGGTCGTCGAGCGACAGGCAGCGATAGCCTTCGAGCGCGGCGGAGGCGCCCGCCTGCTCGAGCGAGCGGGACCACACGACGACGTCGAAGCCGAGACCGGCTGCCTTGCGGGCCGTTGCGCGCCCGATCGCCCCGAACCCCACGATTCCGAAGGTGCGCCCGGCGACCTGACCGAGCGGGTCGAGATAGCCAAGGCTCCACTTCCCCTCCCGCACGTTGCGGTCGGCTTGGGGGATGCGGCGCAGAACGGCGAGCGCAAGCGCGATCGCGTGGGTGGACACCACTTCGGTCGCGTACCCGGGCACATAGCAGACGGCGATGCCCCGGCGCGTGGCCGCTTCGACGTCGATGTTGTCGTAGCCCACCCCGGTGCGGCTGATGACCTTGACCGTGGGGTCGAGCGCGTCGATCGCGCGTGCCGAAAAGTCGCCGTAGGAGGTGATGACGCCCTGGGCCCCGCGCATGGCCGCCTGCACGTCCTGGCCCTGGCGCGCGTCGGCTTCCACCACCTCGATGCCCGCTTGGGCGAAGAGACGCCGCATGAGATCGCCGTTTTCCAGATAGAAATCGATTGCCGCCACCCGTGCGCCCATAGCTGCCTCCTTCGGCCCGGTCGTTGCCTTCAAGGGTACCTGGAAACGGAAAGGGCCGCCCGCGCACACGCGCGAACGGCCCTGAATCGGCGGAAGGGGGCGGCCCTACTCGACGTCGGCGAGCAGGGGGATCGACTGCTGGGCGCCCACTTTGGTGGTGGCGAGCGCCGACGCCTTCGTGGCGATGGCTACCGCCTCCTCCATGGTGAGCCCGCGGGCGTAGCCGGCCACCAAAGCGCCGATGTAAGTGTCGCCCGCACAGGTGGTGTCGACGGCGTGCACCGCGGACGGAACCGATTCGATGATCGCGCCCTGGTCGTAGACCATCGACCCGCGCGCCCCGAGCGTGATCGCCATGGCGCCCGTGCCCGCGCTCGCGAGTTCTTCCATGGCCGCGCGGATGGCGCGCTCGTCGTCGGGAAAGATGCTCGTGAGCGTTTCGCATTCGCATTCGTTGACCACGAGCAGGTCGATGAAGGGATAGACGTCGAGCGGGAGCTCGCGGGCGGGCGCGGGGTTGACCACCGTGTACATGCCGCGCTCGTGCGCGTAGCGCAGGGCCTCCATCGTGGTGTCGAAATCGCATTCCAGCTGGCAGAGGAAGACGTCGCCGCCGCGGGCGAGCGCGTCGATCGAACGGCGCACGCAGTCGATGCGCGGCACCATGTTGGCGCCCGAATCGATCGTGATGAAGTTGTCGCCGTTCACGCGGGTGATGAGCGCGACGCTGGTGGACGCTTCGGCGGTGCGCAGCAAGTGGTCGCACTGGACCCCGTATTCGGCGAGCGCCGCGATCATCTGGTCGCCGAAAGCGTCGGTGCCCACGGCGCCGAGCATCGTGACGTCGGCCCCCAGCTTGGCGGCGGCCACCGCCTGGTTGGCACCCTTGCCGCCGGGATTGGTGATGAAGTCGCGCCCGATGACCGTTTCGCCCAGAACGGGCATATGGTCGCTTGCGATCGACAGGTCCATGTTGAGGCTGCCGAATACCACTACGTTGCTCACGGGAATTCCCTCTTTCCGCTTCGATACGAAAACGCCGGCCGAACGCGCAGGCCCGGCCGGCGAAGAGCACCTGGGAAGGTGCCGCTTAGCTGTTGTCGGCGTCCTCTTCTTTCGGGATGAGGAACGACACGAGCAGAGCCAGCACGAGCAGGACCGCCGCTGCGATCATGGACGACGCGTAGCCGGCCTCGACGCCCGAGGTCTGCGCCATCTGCTGCATGACAGCGTACAGGATAGCGTAGGACAGGCCCGCACCCAGGTTGAAGGCGCCGGCGTTCATGCCGGGCAGGTAGCCGGGGTTGTCCTTGGGCGACAGCACGATGCCCAGACCGTTGAGCATGATGTTGGCGGTGCCGGCGTAGGCGATGCCGAGCACCACGGAAATCACGACGAGGCCGGCGATGCTCGCGTTGTTGCACAGGAAGATGCCGAAGAGCACGCCCAGGATGCTCACGAGCAGGCCGCAGCGCAGGACGCGGTGGTAGCCGAACTTGCTCGCGAGGATGCCGGCGACCGGGCCGAAGCACAGGCCGAGCAGGGCGTAGGGCGTGAGCGTCGCGAACGACACGACGTCGGCGCCCATGTTGACGCCCATGTCGGGGTCCTGGGCGATGGCCGGCACGACGCCGTTCATGATCGCGAAGACGCCCGTCATCGTGAGCAGCGTGGTGAGCAGCAAACCCCAGGTACGGCGCTGGCGCAGGTAGTGCGTGGACACCATGGGATGCTGCTTGCGCTTTTCGATGTTCCAGAAGATCGCGAAGAAGACGATCGCGACGATCACGAGGACGGCGACCATGCCGAAGTTGGCGGCGGCCAGCTTCTGGATCTCGTTGATCGCCAGGTAGGCGGCCAGGAAGGCGATGCCGAGCGAGAAGACGCCCGCCCAGTCCATCTTGGGGGTCTCTTCGGCCGTGCTCTCCTTGCAGCAGACCGTAATCAAGATCACGGCGAGCACCGCGATGGCGGCCATGACGGCGAAGACCGAACGGAAGCCGAAGTTGCCGGCAAGCCACCCGCCGAGCAGGGCGTCGACGCCAGCGATACCGCCGTTGACCGAGGTGAGGATGGCCATCAGACGGGTGTAGCGGGCCTCTTCGGTGACTTCGGTGTGGAGCATGATCAGGCACATCGGCACGACCGGGCCGGCGACGCCCTGCATGACGCGGCCGACCATGAGCACGTCGACGTTGGGGGCAAGGGCGCTCACGATGCAGCCCAGGCCGGTGATGGCGAGCATGCCGGTGAGAACCTTCTTGCGGCCCACGAGGTCGGCGAGGCGCGGAAGGAACAGGGAGAAGAGCGCGGCGGCCGTGAAGAAGACGGTCTGCGTGTTGCCGATGGCAACTTCGGTGGTGTTGAGCTCGACCTGCATGGTCACGAGGGCGGGCGAGAGCATGGAGGCGTTGAGCTGGAAGGCGAAGATGGCCACCAGCAGGGCGACCATCAGCGAGACGATGGAGCCCTTCTTGGTTTCGGTTGCGGGCATAAGGGTTAGCCGATCCTTTCGATTGCGTCGGTCACGAGGTCCCAGAACTTCTTGAAGTCGAGCTTGGTGGCCACCTGGGTGTGGCATTCATCGGCCGCGGGCTCGGGGCCGCGCAGGTCGCAGACGGTCATGCCGAGGGTCTGCTCGCCGTGAATTTCGATGTCGATCGGGCAGCGGCGCGTCTGCACGCACGTGGGGTCGATCAGGTAGGCGACGGTGCAGGGGTCGTGCACCGGCGGGTCCACGAAGTCCTGGTTGTCCTGGTAGGTCTTGCGGAAGAAGTCCATGAGCCCGCTCACGAACGTGGCGAGCGGGGTGCCCACCGACTCGATCTGCTTCTGCACAGCGGGCGTGCAGAGGGCCTGATGGGTGAGGTCGAGGCCGACCATCGTGAGGGGCCAGGGCTCGTTGAAGACGACATGGGCCGCTTCGGGGTCGACCTTGATGTTGAATTCGGCCACGGCGCTCCAGTTGCCCACGTGGTAGCCGCCGCCCATGAGGACGACTTCCTTCACGCGGTCGACGATCCGGGGCTCCATGCGGCAGGCCATCGCGATGTTGGTGAGCGGGCCGGTGGGCACGAGGGTGATCGTGCCGGGCTCGTGTTCCATGATGGTCTTCACGATGTAGTTGACCGCGTGCATGTCCTCGAGCGGACGGGTGGGCACGGGCAGCTCGACGCCGTCGAGACCGGTTTCGCCGTGGATCGACGCGGCGACTTCCTGCGGACGGATGAGCGGACGGTCGCAGCCGGCGTAGACGGGGATATCGGTCGCGTGGGCCTTTTCGAGCACCGCGCGCGCGTTGTAGGTTACCTTGTCGAGGCTCTGGTTGCCGCCGACCGTCGTTACTCCCAGCAGATCGATTTCGGGATTGCCCACCGCAAGGAGGATGGCAACCGCGTCGTCATGGCCGGGGTCGCAATCGAGAATGATCTTCTTCGTCATGCGAGCACCTTCTTCATGGTCGAATGTGTGTTTGCCGTGCCTAGGCACGGAAAGGCATTGTAATGCAAAATTTACGTATCAGGAACATGACGGGACGGTAACGCGCCAGACCAGAGGGGCCTTGTGCCGGCTAAGGCCAGGTCATGCGCACGAAACGGGGTGCGGAAAAACTCGGGCGGGCCGCACGCACGCAAAAGGGGCGCGGCCGCGGAGCGTTCCGCGTGCCGCGCCCCTGCGCGCAGCGAGCGCGGCGCAACGCCGGACCCGGACTATGCGAGCGCGCCTAGATGCGCTCCGCCACCAAATCGCCCATAGCGACGGTGCCGACCACGCGATCGGCCGGCGTAGCGCTCGTGGCCAGATCGCCCGTGCGCCAGCCCTCGTCGAGGACCTGCGACACGGCGCGGGTCACGTCAGCGGCGGCGTCGGTCATGCCGAAGGCGTACTGGAGCATCATGCCCACCGAAAGGATCTGGGCGAGCGGGTTGGCGATGCCGCGGCCGGCGATGTCGGGCGCCGACCCGTGGCTCGGCTCGAAGAGCCCCACCCCGTCGCCGAGCGAGGCGCTCGCGAGCATTCCCAGGCTGCCTGCGATCTGAGCGGCTTCGTCGGAGAGGATGTCGCCGAACATGTTCTCGGTCACGATGACGTCGAACTGGCGGGGGTTGTTCACCAGCTGCATGGCCGTGTTGTCGACGAGCATGTCGATGAGCTCGATTTCGGGGAACTCCTCGTCGTGCACGCGATGGACGATTTCGCGCCACATGCGCGAAGTGTCGAGCACGTTGGCCTTGTCGATGCTGTGCACGCGGCCGCGGCGGGTCTGGGCGGCGCGGAAGGCCTGGCGGGCGATGCGCTCGACTTCGTACTCGCGGTACTCGAGCGTGTCGACGGCGCGCTGGCCGCGGCCGCCGTTGGCGCCGGCGCCCTCTTCGTCGTAGAAGCGCTCGCGACGGCCGAAGTAGAGGCCGCCCGTGAGCTCGCGGACGATCACCAGGTCGACGCCTTCCACCACGTCGGACTTCAGGGTCGAGGCGTCGCGCAGGGCGTCGAAGATGCGCACGGGGCGCAGGTTGGTGTAGAGGCCCAGCTGCTTGCGGATGCCCAGCAGGCCCTGTTCGGGACGGGGCTTGCTGCTGTCGGTGGTGTCCCACTTGGGGCCGCCCACGGCCGCGAGCAGCACCGCGTCGCTCGCGCGGGCCGCGTCGAGCGTCTCTTCGGGCAAGGGGTTGCCCACCGCATCGATGGCGACTCCGCCGATGAGCGCCTCTTCGTAGTCGAAGGCGACGCCGTACTTCTTCCCCACCGCGTCGAGCGCCTTCACGCCTTCCGCGATGATTTCAGGGCCGATCCCGTCGCCGGGCAAGAGGCAGATCTTCTTCGTTTCCACGTGCGCTCCCTAGTGCTCTTTGCGGATCATGCGGTTGAGGGCGTTGAGGTAGGCCTTGGCCGAGCTCACCGTGATGTCGCATTCGGAACCGCGGCCGCTGAAGACCTCGCCGTCGGCGCTCATGATGCGCACGGTGACCTCGCCCAGGGCGTCGATGCCGCGGGTGACCGACTGCACGATGAACTCGCTCAGGTCGCAATCGGCTTGCACGACCTTATCGATGGCCTTGTAGAGAGCGTCGATCGGGCCGGTGCCGTACTCGCAGGCGATGTGCTCTTTGCCTTCGGGGTCAACGATCGTGACGGTCGCCGTGGGGGTCAGCGGTTGGCCGCAACTGATCTGGGTGGCCTTGAGCTGGTAGAGGGCGTCCTCGTTGCGGGCGCGCTCGCCCATGAGCGAGTGCAGGTCCTCGTCCATGACCTCCTTCTTGCGGTCGGCCAGGTCGAGGAAGTCGCGGTAGATCTTGTCGAAGTGCTCTTTGTCGCCCACATCGTAGCCCAGATCCTCGAGGCGCTTGCGCAGGGCGGCATGGCCGGAACGGGCCGAAAGCACGATGCTCGAGCCCTTGGCGCCCACGATCGCGGGGTCGATGATCTCGTAGGTGTCGCGGCCCTTGATCACGCCGTCCTGGTGGATGCCCGAGCTATGCGAGAAGGCGTTGGAGCCCACGATGGCCTTGTTGGGCGGTACGGGGAAGCCGGTGACCGAGCTCACCAGGCGCGAGGCCTGCAGGAATTCTGACGGGTCGATGTCGGTATGGGCGTCGAGCTCTTCGCCGTGCATCTTGATCGCCATGACCACTTCTTCCATGGCGGTGTTGCCGGCGCGCTCGCCCAGGCCGTTGATCGTGCACTCGATCTGGGTGGCGCCGTTGCGCACGCCTTCCATGGCAAGGGCGGTGGCCATGCCCAGGTCGTTGTGGCAGTGCACCGAGATATCGACGTCCTCGATGCCGTCGACGTGCTCGCGCAGGTACTTGATGCGCTCGCCGAAGACCCAGGGCATCTCGAAGCCGGTGGTGTCGGGAATGTTGACGACCGTGGCGCCGGCCTTCACGGCGGCCTCGATCATGCGGGCCAGGTCCTCGAAGGGGGCGCGACCGGCGTCTTCGGCGTAGAACTCGACGTCGTCGGTGTATTTGCGGGCGCGCTTGACCGCGTGCACGCCGCGGTCGATGGCCTCTTCCAGGCTCATGCCGCGGAACTTGTACTTCAGATGCTGGGGGCTCACGCCGATGCCGGTGTGGATGCGGGGACGCGGGCAATCGGCCAGCGCGCGGCCGCATTCGTCGATGTCCTTGTCGACGGCGCGCGAAAGGGCGCAGGTGACGGCGCGGTCGCCCACTTCGGCGGCGATGCGCTGCACCGACTGGAAGTCGCCCGGGCTCGAGATGGGGAAGCCGGCTTCGATGACGTCGACGCCCAAGCGGAGGAGCTGACGGGTGATGACCAGCTTCTCCTGGGTGTTCATCGAGGCGCCAGGCGACTGCTCGCCGTCGCGCAAGGTAGTGTCGAAAATTGCGATTTTCCTGCTCATTGATGCCTCCACTGGTTGCAGGTATCCAAGCCCGCCCCGATTGGGACGGGATTTGTCACACATGTATGGTTCTTAACGTACGGAATGCGGCCCGTTACGAAGCCTGCTGCTCCTTGGCGAGCTTGGCCTTGGTGCGCGGGATAAGGCCGCCGTATTCGATGATTTCCTGAATGAAGGGCGGGAAGGGCTGGGCGTGGAATTCCTCGCCCGTCGTGAGGTTTTTGATCGTGCCCGTGTCGGCGTCGACCGCCACCCTGTCGCCGGTTTTGATGCCGTCGACCGCTTCGGCGCATTCCATGATGGGCAGGCCGATGTTGATCGAGTTGCGGTAGAAGATGCGGGCGAAGCTCTTGGCGATGACCACGCTCACGCCCGCCGCCTTGATCGAAATCGGAGCGTGCTCGCGCGACGAGCCGCAGCCGAAGTTCTCTTCGGCCACCAGGATGTCGCCCGGCTCCACCTTCGAGGCGAAGGAGGGGTCCAAGTCTTCCAGGCAGTGCTTGGCGAGCTCTTCGGGGACCGTGGTGGTCAGGTAGCGCGCCGGGATAATCACGTCGGTGTCGATGTCGCGCCCGTAGCGGTGCGCGTTTCCTTCGAACTTCATTTCGCTTCCCTTTCTAGTCCAAGTCCTCGGGCAGGGCCACGTGGCCCGCCACCGCCGAAGCCGCCGCCACGACGGGGTTCGCCAGAATCACTTCCGACGTGGGGTCGCCCATGCGGCCCACGAAGTTGCGGTTGGTGGTGGTAACGGCGCGCTCGCCGTGGGCCAGGCAGCCCATGTGGCCGCCCAGGCAGGGGCCGCAGGTGGGGGTGCTCACGGCGCAGTTGGCGTCGAGGAAGATCTGGGTGAGGCCCTCTTCGATGCACTGGCGCTCGATCTGCTGGGTCGCCGGGATGATGATGCAGCGCACGCGCGGGTCGACGGTGCGGCCCTTCAGGACCTCCGCCGCGGCGCGCATGTCCTCGATGCGGCCGTTGGTGCACGACCCGATCACGACCTGATCGATGTCGATGTCGCGGCATGCGCGGGCCGGGCGCGTGTTGGACGGCAGATGCGGCAGGGCGACCGTGGGCTCGATCTGCGTCGCGTCGATGTGGTAGACGGCGGCGTAGACGGCGTCGGGGTCGGAGTGGTATTCCACGTAGTCGCGTTCCTTGCGAGGGTCGACGTAGGCGCGCGTGACGTCGTCGACTTCGATCAGCCCCGCCTTGCCGCCCGCTTCGATGGCCATGTTGGAAATGGTCATGCGGCCGTCCATGCTCATCGAGCGGATGGTGGATCCGGTGAATTCCATGGCCTTGTAGAGGGCGCCGTCGACGCCGATCATGCCGATGATGTGCAGGATGACGTCCTTGCCCGACACGCCCGGAGCGAGCTCGCCGTCGATTTCGAACTTGATGCTTTCGGGCACCTTGAACCAGGCGCGGCCCGTGGCCAGGCCCACGCCCGCGTCGGTGGAGCCCACGCCCGTGGAAAAGCAGCCCAGGGCGCCGTAGGTGCAGGTGTGCGAATCGGCGCCGATGATCAGGTCGCCGGGAACGCAGACGCCCTGCTCGGGCAGAAGGGCGTGCTCGATGCCGACCTTGCCCACCTCCCAGTAATGGCTGATGCCCTGTTCGCGCACGAAGTCGCGCACGCGCTTGGACAGTTCGGCGCTCTTGATGTCCTTGGCGGGCGTGTAGTGGTCGGGCACCATGACGACGCGGTCGGGGTCCCACACGCGGTCGGTGATCTTGCGGCATTCGTCGATGGCGATCGGCGCGGTGACGTCGTTGGAGAGCACCAGGTCGAGGTCGCACTCGATCAGCTGTCCGGGGACGACCTCGTCGAGCCCGGCGTGGGCGGCAAGGATCTTCTCTGCAATGGTCATAGGACGCGACATGCTAAGCCTTCCTCCTTCAAGGGAAAAACGCTGGTAAATCAATCTAATTGAAAGGGGATGAAGCGGGCGCGTTGGGTTGCGAAACGCGCCCGCGGGATAACGGTGGCGCTTACTTCTTCTTGTCGAGCAGGTCTTCCAGGCCCAGTTCCTTGGCCATGGCTTCGCGCATCTTGTACTTGAGCACCTTGCCGGCGGCGTTCATGGGGAACTCGTCGACGAAGCGGATGTAGCGGGGCACCTTGTGGCGGGCGATGTGGGTCTTGATGAACTCGCGCATCTCGTCTTCGGTGACGGCCTCCCCCGCCTTCAGGATGATGAAGGCCGCGGCCTCTTCGCCGTACTTCTTGTCGGGCACGCCGATGACCTGGACGTCCTGCACCTTGGGGTGGGTGTAGATGAACTCTTCGATTTCCTTGGGGTAGAGGTTCTCGCCGCCGCGGATGATCATGTCCTTCAGGCGACCGGTGACGATGTAGTTGCCCTGCTCGTCGTGCATGGCGATGTCGCCGGAGTGCAGCCAGTGCTCTTCGTCGATCGTGCTGCGCGTGGCTTCGGGCATCTTGTAGTAGCCCTTCATCGTGTTGTAGCCGCGGCTGCAGAACTCGCCGTTGACGCCGGCGGGCAGCTCCTCGCCCGTGTCGGGGTCGATGACCTTGCATTCCACGTGCGGGAAGGCGTAGCCCACCGTGTCGGTGCGCAGCCACAAAGGATCGGTCCAGGCCGACATCGTGGCGCCGGGCGACGATTCGGTCTGGCCGTAGACGCTCACGATGCCGCGCATGTTCATCTCGTCGGGCTGGGCGGCGCGGCGCATGAGCTCGGGCGGGCAGCCGGAACCGGCCATGATGCCCGTGCGCATATGCGAGAAGTCGGTCTTCTTGTAGTCGGGATGGTTGAACATCGCGATGAACATCGTGGGCACGCCGTTGAAGCAGGTGATGCGCTCCTGCGTGATGCAGGACAGCGACGCGCGGGCGCTGAAGTAGGGCATGGGGCACAGGGTGGCGCCATGGGTCATCGACGAGGTCATCGAAAGGACCATGCCGAAGCAGTGGAACATGGGCACCTGGACCATCATGCGGTCGGCCGTGGAAAGGCCCATGCGGTCGCCGATGCACTTGCCGTCGTTGACCACGTTGCGATGGGTGAGCATGACGCCCTTAGGGAAGCCGGTCGTGCCGCTCGTGTACTGCATGTTGCACACGTCGTCGGGCTGGACCTTGTCGGCCAGGCGCTGCACCTCTTCGCGCGGGACCAGATCGGCGCGGTCGAAGGCCTCTTCGAACGTGAGGGCGCCCGGCATCTTGAAGTCGACCGTGATCACGTTGCGCAAGAAAGGCAGCTTCTTGCAGTGCAGGGGCTCGCCCGGGGTGCTTTCGGCGATTTCGGGGCAGAGCTCGTTGATGATGTCCTTGTAGTTGGAGTCGAGCGCGCTCTCGATCATGACGAGGGTATGCGTGTCCGACTGGCGCAGCAGGTATTCGGCTTCGTGCACCTTGTAGGCGGTGTTGACCGTCACGAGCACGGCGCCGATCTTGGTGGCGGCCCAGAAGGTGATGAACCAGGCCGGCACGTTGGTGGCCCAGATGGCGACCTTGCTGCCCGGCTTCACGCCCAGCGAGAGCAGGGCACGCGCGAAGTTGTCGACGTCGTCGCGGAACTCTTCGTAGGTGCGCGTGTAGTCGAGCGTGGTGTAGCGGAAGGCGTACTGGTCGGGGAATTCCTGCACCATGCGGTCGAGCACCTGGGGGAAGGTGAGGTCGATGAGCTCGTCTTTCTCCCAGACGTACTGTCCCGTGCCGTCGTGGTTCAAGAGCAGCGGGTTGCGGGCCTTCTTCGTGTCGTCGAAGCGGCTCATGTAGTTGACGTAGTAGGGGAAGATGACGCTCGGGTCGTCGAGGCCGTCGATCCAGGTGGGCTCGCATTCGATCGAGACGAAGCCGTCGTAGTTGACCGAGGCGAGCGCGCGCATCACGTCGGCGATGGGCAGGGTACCCTCGCCCACCAGGTTGAAGTCGCCGTCGTCGGACGAGTCGCGCATGTGCACGTGGCGCACGTAGGCGCCCAGGTTGCGGATGGTGATGGCCGGCTTTTCGCCGAAGTCGCGCACGGGATGGTGGACGTCCCACAAGGCGGCGATGTAGTCGCTTGCGAATTCGTCGAGCATCTTCACCAGGCGCTCGGTGTCGGCGTAGATGCCGGTGGTTTCCAAAAGGATGGCCACCTTGCGCTCGCGGGCGTAGTCGATGAGCGCCGAAAGGGCGGCACGCACGCGGTCTTCGTTGTCGTGGTGGGCCTTCACGCTCACGCTCTGGGCGCCGGCGATGGCGGCAAGGTCGATAAGCCGTTTGACCTCTTCGGTGCGGTCGACGTCTTCGGAAATGTCGATCGTCGTGTCGAAGACGGGGATCTCAAGCCCCTTGCCGCGCAGGTCGCGGGCCGTGGCGCGGGCAATCGAGGGGTCGAAGGGAGCGCCCTTGCCCGAGAAGGACTCGTTGGCCTGGACGTCGCTCACCTCGATGCCGTTGAATTCCATTTCGGTTGCGAGGCCGACCAATTCGTCCCAGGAACGGTTCTGCCAGCCTCGAGTGGAAAACGAAAGCTTCATTAGTTCTGCTCCTCATAGACGATCTTGTTCACGGCGCTCACGAAGGCGCGGATGGCGGCGCCCACGATGTCGGTGGAAATGCCGCGGCCGGAATAGAGCTTGCCGTTGGCTGCGAGCTTCACGAGCGTGTGGCCCATGGCCTCGTGGCCTTCGGTGACGGACTGGATTTGGAAGTCGTCGAGTTCGAAGTGCTGGCCCACCAGGTGCTCGACGGCGGCGAAGGCGGCGTCGATCGGGCCGTCGCCCATGCCCACGTATTCCAGGTCCTCGTCGTCCTTCTTCAGGTGGACGCGGGCGGTGGAGCGGATGTGGTTGCCCGAATTGAACACGTAGTCGACGATTTCGTAGGTGGCGGGCACCTGCAGGGCCGCCGTGGCGACGATCGTGTCGAGCTCGCGGCTGCCCACGACGTCCTTCTTTTCAGCGATGCGGCGGAAGGCTTCGTAGACGTTGACCTGGTCTTCGGCCGAAAGCTCGTAGCCGAGCTTGGCGGCGCAGGCGGTCACCGTTTCGATCGTGTCGTTCACGTCGAGCTGGATGGATCCGTCGACTTCGCTCGTGCTCGCGATTGAGGGACCCTGGGCGTCGCCGCTCTCGCAGATGCGGCGGATCTGTTCGGACACGCGCTTGATTTCGGTGGTGCGCACGCCGGTGGTCACGCCGAGCTGGTCGCGCTTGTCGGTGATGATCTTGGCCATCTTCTCGACCGAGGTGATGCCCAAGGAGTACATGGAGGCCTTGATTTCGTCGACGCCCGCCATGATGCCGGCGGTGGCGCAGGCGTTGGCCATGTAGAGGGCGTCGGAGCAGGCGATGCCGAGCGAGATGTCGTTGAGTTCGGGAACGAACTTCACCAAATCGTCGACGAAGGCGCCGAACTCTTCGGGGAGCATGTTGCCCGCTTCGTCGAAGATCGTGACCGTGGTGGCGCCGGCTTTGATGGCGCGCGTGATGGCCTCGCCCAGGTAGTCCTGGTCGGCGCGGGTGGCGTCTTCGGCGATGAATTCGACGTCGGGGCAGAGCGCGGCGGCCGCGGCGACCGTCTGCTCGATCGAGTCGAGCATCGCGGGGGCCTTCTTATGGTAGATGTACTCCATCTGCGCGGGGCTCACCGACGCCATGACCTGCAGGCGCGGGTGCTTGGCTTCGGCCAGGCATTCCCAGATCTGGTCGACGTCTTCCCCGTCGAGCTTGACGGGAACGGCGAGCACCGCATCGGTCACGATCGAGGCGATCGACTTGATGCGGAGGCTGTCGACCTTGGGCTTTTCGATGCCTTCGATTTCGACCACGGAAACGGACAGTCGGTTTAGGAGCTTCGACAGTTCAAGCTTTTCCTTGAACGAAAGTTCGATGGACTTGGCGTCCTTGGCGGCTTTCATGGTGGTGTCGCTAATGCGAATGTCCCTCATTGCCCACACTCCTGTACGGTTCCGACTAATTTATATGTGTGGTCACTTTAGCACACGATAGTGCCCTGTGAACCCCTGCGTCCCACCTGCGCCCGCGGCTTCACGCGAGGTTCATAATGCCTGACATCACGCGCCGCCGTTGTCAGCTACTTGTCGATCATGATCGAGAGGATCTCGGCATCGGCCGCGCGCATGCCGACGGTGCCCACGCGCGCCATGTTGCGGATGGACTGCTCGGGGGTTTCGGCGCAGACGCCGTCGCTCGCGCGCAAGCCCACCCCGCGGGCCGCAAGCAGGGCGCTCGTCACCGCGGCCGAAGAGGCCATCGACACCTTCAGGGCGCAGCCCACCTTGCCGCCGTCGCACACCATGCCGGTGACCGTACCCACCATGTTACGGATCGCAAGCCCCACGCCTTCCTCGTTGGCGCCGAAGAGCCACGCCATCGCAGCGGCCGCCGCCGTGTCGGAAGCCGCCACGCAGGTGCACACCGCCGCGAGCTTGCCCACATGCAGGTTGATGTAGCGGTTGACCAGGTGGGCGAAGGCCACCGCCTGCGCCGTGCGCTCGGGCGTCGCGCCCACCGCGCGCGCCGCTTCGGCCACGGGAATGGTGACGACGAGCCCCTTGGTGCCCGCGCCCGAACTGCTCATGCAGGGCAGCATGCCGCCGCCCAGGCGCGCTTCGGTCGCAGCGGCCACCTTGCAGGCGATGCGCGGGGCAAGTCCTTCGCCCAACACCTGCGCCGCGTCGTCTTCTTCCAAGACGCGGGAAATGCCCACGCCCACGTCCGCAGTGGCACCCGCTTGGGCGGCCCGTTCGTTCATCTCGACCCCGTCGAGCACGAAGGCGAGGCTTGCCGCCGGCGCCGCTTCGACCAGATGGAGGATGTCGGCGATGCGCATTTCCCTCAGCCGATCGAGCACCGTGTTTTCGGCCGCGGCCGCTTCCGCCGAAGCTTCCCACACGCGCTCCCCGTTGCGGAAGCGCTCCACCACGTTGGTGTGGCCCCCGCTCACGACCGACCGCCCGGTCGCACCGCCCGTTTCGACCTCGACGCAGGCGTAGACGCCCGTCGCGCCCTCGTCGATCGCCACCTCGACGGCGCCCCGGGCGCACAGGTCTTCGGCCGCCGCGGCGATCGCGGGCGTCACGCCTTCGAAAATCGCAAGCCCCGCTTCGGGCGCGGCGATGAGCGCGCCCAAGGCCGCGGCCGCGTCGAGTCCCACGCCCGCGTAGCCCGGAATTCCCACCGACATGCCGTTCTTGTAGATGTTGGGGCTCGTACGCACGCGAATCGAGGCGATCGGCGCAGGTCGGGCGCCGTCGCTGCGGGCCGTGCGAACCGCATCGGCCGCGGCCACCGCGACGCAGGCGGGCTCGGTGCAGCCGACCGCCGGCACCACGTCGGCATGGAGAAGGGCGAGCATCTCGTCAACGGAAATCATAGGCTCCGGCTTTCTTCGCGTGCGAACAGGGTGCGAACCAGTATACGTGACCATGGGGGTCGGGTGATGTTGTCGCAAAATGACGCAACGTCACCCGACTCCACGGTCATGCGCCTACACTGGAACGTATCGGATTAACAGCCCATTCGCGAAAGGGGCCCCATGAGCAAACGCGACCGCACCACCGTCCCGCGCGCCATCGAAGTGCGCGGCGCCCGCGTGCACAACCTGAAGGACATCGACGTCGACGTCCCCTTGAACGGAATCACGGGCATCGCCGGCGTGTCGGGGTCGGGCAAGTCGTCGCTGGCCCTGGGCATCCTCTACGCCGAAGGCTCGCGCCGCTATCTGGAATCGCTTTCCACCTACACGCGCCGACGCATAACCCAGGCCGAACGCGCCGACGTGACCGACGTGCGCTACGTGCCCGCCGCCCTCGCTCTGCACCAGCGCCCCGGCGTGCCCGGCATCCGCAGCACCTTCGGCACCATGAGCGAGCTGCTGAACAGCCTGCGCCTCATGTTCTCGCGCCTGGCGAGCCACCGCTGCCCCAACGGCCACTACGCCCCGCCCTCGCTGCTCGTGGCCGCCGGCAAGCCGCTCGTCTGCCCCGAATGCGGCACGAGCTTCTTTGCCCCCGGCGCCGAGGACCTCGCTTTCAACAGCGCGGGCGCCTGCCCCACCTGCGGCGGCACGGGCATCGTGCGCACGGTCGACGAATCCACGCTCGTGCCCGACGACAGCCTTTCGATCGACGAAGGCGCCGTGGCCCCCTGGGGCAGCCTCATGTGGTCGCTTATGATCGACATGGCCCGCGACCTGGGCGTGCGCACCGACGTCCCCTTCCGCGACCTTTCCGATCGGGAAAAGGAAATCGTCTACCACGGCCCCATGGAAAAGCACCACCTGCACTACGTGAACCCCAAGAACGGCCAGTCATCGGAACTCGACTTCACCTACTATTCGGCCGTGAATTCGGTGAAGAACGCGCTTGCCAAAGCAAAGGACGAACGCGGCATGAAGCGCGTCGAGAAGTTCCTCACCGAAGGCACCTGCCCCGACTGCCACGGCACCCGCCTGTCGCAGGCGTCGCGCGCGCCCCGCCTGCGCGGCATCGGGCTCGACCAGGCCACCGCGATGACGCTTTCCGACCTGGTCGCCTGGGTGGAAGGCGTGCCGGCGTCGCTTCCCGCCGACATGCGGCCCATGGCCCAAAGCATCTGCGAATCCTTCCTCGACGCCTCGCGGCGCCTGATGGACCTGGGCCTGGGCTACCTGTCGCTCGACCGGCCGGGCGCCACCCTTTCCACCGGCGAGCGCCAGCGCGTGCAGCTCGCGCGCGCCGTGCGCAACCGCACCACCGGCGTCCTCTACGTGCTCGACGAGCCGTCGATCGGCCTGCACCCCTTCAACCTGCGCGGGCTCATCGGCGTCATGGACGACCTGGTGGCCGACGGCAATTCGGTGGTGCTCGTGGACCACGACGTCCAGGTGCTCGGCCACGCCGACTGGATCGTGGAAATGGGGCCCGAAGCCGGCGCTCGCGGCGGCACCGTGGTCGCCCAGGGCACGGTGGCAGATATCGAGGCCAACGACGACTCGCGCATCGGCCCCTTCCTCGCCGGCAAGACGACCCGCGTGCGCGAAACCGCCGATGAGCTGCGCCTGTTCGACTTCGGCCGCATCTGCCTGGAAACAGGCACCATCCACACCGTGCGCCCGCTCTACGTGGAGCTGCCGAAGGGGCGCCTGACCGTGGTGACCGGGGTGTCGGGTTCGGGAAAGACCACGCTCGTTCTGGAAAGCCTCGTGCCGGCCCTGGCCTCGCTTTCGGGCAGCGCGCCCGCGCCCGCCCACGTGAAGTCGATCGCTGCGGACGGCATCGAAGCGGTCAAGCTCATCGACGCCACGCCCATAGGCATCAACGTCCGCTCGACCGTGGCCACCTACGCCGGCGTGCACGACGCCCTGCGCAAGGCCTACGCGCGCACCGAAGGCGCCCAAGCGCGGGGCCTGAAGGCGGGCGACTTCTCCTACAACACCGGCAGCCTGCGCTGCCCCACCTGCGACGGCACCGGGCAGATTTCCCTCGACGTGCAGTTCCTGCCCGACGTGGACATCACCTGCCCCGACTGCCGCGGGTCGCGCTACGGCCGCGACGCCCATGCGATTCTGCGCACCGGCAAAGACGGGCGTGCGCTTTCGCTTCCCGACCTCATGAATATGAGCGTCGACGAGGCGCTCGACGCCACGCGCGGCATGAAGCTCGTGCAGCGACGCCTGACGGTCCTGCACGATCTGGGCCTGGGCTACCTGACTCTGGGCGAGGAAACGCCGGGGCTTTCGGGCGGCGAGGCCCAGCGCCTGAAGCTGGCGAGCGAAATGGGCAAAAGCCAGGGCGATTCGGTCTTCGTGTTCGACGAGCCCACCATCGGCCTGCACCCGCTCGACGTGCGCACCCTGCTCGCCGTCTTCGACCGCCTGGTTACCGCCGGCGCCACCGTGATCGTGATCGAGCACGACCTCGACGTGATCCGCAACGCCGACTACGTGGTCGACATGGGCCCGGGCGGCGGCGTGGAAGGCGGACGCATCGTGACCTGCGGCACGCCCGCCCAGGTGAGCGCCTGCCCCGAAAGCGTGACGGGGCGGTTCATCTAGAAGCGGAAGGACCGGGCGGAACGCGCGATGCGGAAGGCCCGATGAGGAAGGCGCCGCCGCGAGCTGCGACACGGTCGCCCGCCGCGAGCGGCCGCCAGCCCCGAGCCCGCCGCTCGCGCCCCGCCTCCCCACCGTTCGTTGCCAGAACAACGGAAATCCCGCCCCGCGCGGCGCACAGTGAGCGGTGGAACCAAAGGGAAGGACCGAACCCATGCCCGCATTCGACGACATCTTCAACGCCATCAAAAACGACCCGCAGAACGCCGACTACACCGCCCGCGGCATCGACCCGCTCTACGCCGCGAGCGCGAGCGCGCGCATCCTGGTGATCGGCCAGGCGCCCGGCCGCGTGGCCGAAGAGAAGCGCCGCTACTGGGACGACAAGAGCGGCGACCGGCTGCGCGACTGGATGGGCATCGACCGCGCCACCTTCTACGACCCCAGCCGCATCGCGATCATGCCCATGGACTTCTACTTCCCCGGCAAGGGCAAATCGGGCGACCTGCCGCCGCGGCCGGGTTTCGCGGAAAAATGGCACCCCGCCCTGCTCGAGCTGATGCCCGACATCGACCTCACGATCCTGGTGGGCACCTACGCCGTCCACCGCTACCTGGGCCTGAAGCAGTCGGTGCCGCTCACCGGCATCGTGCACGACTGGAAAAGCTATCTGCCCCGCGGCTACTTCCCCCTGGCGCACCCCTCGCCGCGCAACCAGATTTGGATGAAGAAGAACCCCTGGTTCGCGGAAGAGACGCTGCCCGATTTGCAGCAGGCCGTGGCGGACGCGCTTAAGTAGGCGGTAGGGCCGCGGCCGGCCCACCTTCGCGCCGCCGACCTGCCGGCCGCTGACGCTCCGCCGCCGGGCGCCCGCCCTACTCGAGCCCGCGCAGCGGCGCCGGCGAGCGCAGCATCACGGTCCAGGCGACAAGCGCCAGGCCCAAACCGCCCGCCATCATCCAGCCCGTCGCGGCAACGTAGCTGGGGAACACGGGCACCACCACGAGGAACATGCCTACCACGCCGACCAGAGCGCGCACGCAGTTGATGAGCGCCGAAGCCGACCCGGTGTCGGAATCCTGCTGGGCGAGCAGGACGTTGACCGCGTAGGGGCGCACGGCCGATTCGAAGAAGACAAAAGCCAGAAACAGGCCGCAGAAGACGAAGGCGTTCGCCGCGCCCACCGCGAGCACCGCCACGCCGATCGCCGTCGAACACACCAGGGCGATCGTGGTGAAGTTGCGCCGCGACACGCCCTTCGAGATCTTCAGCCAGGCGGCCGGCCCCACCGCGCCCATGAGCGCCGCCGCCGCAAAGAAGAGGCTGAAGCCGAACGCACTGAACCCGAAGAAATCGATGTAGATGTAGGAGCCCACCGACACGTAGCCCATGTAGCCGATCTCCCACGCGCTCGAAACGAGCAGGAAGGCCATGAAGGCGCGGTTCTTCGCCACATGCCCCAGGCGACCGAGCGTCGCGGGGATGCTCGCTGAGAGCCGATCTTCAGCGGGCAGGGTTTCGCGGAAGGCGAGCGCCATGGCCAATTCCGCCAGGGCCACGGCCGTGAGCACCACGAACACGCCGCGCCAGTCGGTAAAGGCCAGGATCGCCGCGCCCGCCATGGGGGCGCCCACCGGGCCGATGACGAACATGATCTGCACGATCGCGAGCATGCGCTCGCGGTAGGCGGGCTTGATGGCGTCCTTCACCACTGCCGTGCACACGGCGTTCATCGCGCCCGACCCCAACGCCTGCGCCAAACGGGCGACGATGAGCATCCAAATGGTCACGGAAAGGGCGCAGGCCAGGCTCGCCGCCGCATAGACCGCAAGCCCCGCGAGCAGCACGGGGCGGCGGCCGAACTTGTCGGACAGGGGCCCGAAAATCAACAGCCCCAGGGCCATGAAGAGGTAGTAGCCCACCAGCGTGAGGTTCACGATGTCGTCGGTGGTGTTGAAATACGCCGCCATGCCGGGAATCGACGGCGTGTACATGTCGAGCGACAAAGGCGCGGTAAGCGACCCCAACACGAGCAGAACGAGCAAGCCCGCGGCCCCCAGCCGCGGCTGCGGCATGCACAACCAGTCATTCATATGCGGAATATCCCCTTCAGCCGTGTGTTCGGTGGCGCCTATTCTACCCAGCACCTGCGCCGGAAGGCAAAAACGTGTCATGATGACAAAGTTGCAAAGAGGAAGGGAAACGACATGAGCGCACAGACGCCCGCACCGCAGGCTGGCGACCAGATTGCCAGCGGCTGGCACCGGTTCTTGAAAATCGCCCGCAAGGAACTGCGGTGGATCATCTTCGCCGTGGCGGTGATCGTCTTCTTGGCCCTGCTGGAAGACGTGGCCGAAGGCGAGATCATGAAACTCGACACCCTGGCTTACACCTTCGCCGTGGCCTACCTGCGCAACGACGCCCTTACGCCCGTTATGGAATCGATTTCCGACATCGCGTCGATCACGTCGCTGGCGGTGCTGCTGCTGGCCATCGTGGCGTTCGCGCCCGGCAGGCGGCCCGGCCTGTGCGCCACCGTGAACCTGGCGCTGGTGATCGTGTTGAACCAGGCGATCAAGTTCGCCGTGGCCCGGCCCCGCCCCGACGGCTTCCGCTTGGTGGCCGAAACCGGCTACAGCTTCCCCAGCGGTCATTCGATGGTGGCCATGGCCTTCTTCGGCCTGTTGGTGTGGATGGTGTGGCACTACGGGCGCAACCGCTTCACGCGCTGGTTCGGCGCCGTGGGCTTTTCCGCGGTGATCGCGCTCATCGGGTTCAGCCGCGTGTACCTGGGCGTACACTACGCGAGCGACGTGATCGCCGGCTTCTGCATCTCGCTCGCCTGGCTGGCCGTGTTCACGCGCACGATCGCTCCCCTGCTGCTCGCCGAGAAAGACGATGCAGATACGGAAGGCGCGCAGGCGGAAGCGGAAGCGCTTGGCAGCGGCGGGGAGTAGCCCCGCAAGACGCGCCCGCATCAGGCCGCATTAGCTCGCAGCTACGAATCGCCTCCTGGCCCTCTGCTAAGATTGACACCGTCGTATACATGGCTGAAAGGGCTTTGCGAGCATGAATCATTCGGAAATCTCGAGCTTTATTTGGGGAACGGCCGACCTTCTTCGATCGAGCTTCAAGCAGCACGAATACGGCGACATCATCCTTCCCTTCACCGTAATGCGCCGTCTCGACGTGGTGCTGGAGCCCACCAAACAGGCCGTGCTCGACACCGCCGCCAAGCAGCTTCCCGACGCCCTGCGCGACACGATGCTCAAGCGCGCGGCGGGCGTCGACTTCTACAACACGAGCGAATTCACGATGAACGACCTTCTGAATGACCCCGACGCCATTCGCGAGAACCTCACCAAATACGTCACCTGCTTCTCCCCCGAAATCGCCGACATCTTCGACAAGTTCAAGATCTTCGACCGCATCAAAGACCTTGCCGACAACGATCTGCTCTTCCTGGTAGTCGAACGATTCTGCGACCCGCGTATCGACCTGAGCCCCGCATCCATCAGCAACGCCGACATGGGCGATATCTACGAAGAGCTGATCAGGCGCTTTTCCGAAGTGTCCAACGAAACGGCCGGCGAGCACTTCTCCCCACGCGACGGCTTGCGCCTCGCCGCCGAGCTGCTCGTCACCGGCGAAATGGACGACCTCACCCAGCCAAGCCGTATCGTGAAGGTCTGCGACCCCTGCGCGGGAACCGGCGGCGCGCTCACCGTGTTCGCCGACCGCGTTGCCCAAATCAACCCGCAGGCGACGGTGGTCACCTATGCGCAGGAAATTAACGCGCAGTCGTATGCGATCTGCAAGTCCGACACCATCCTCAAGGGCGGCAACGTGGCCAACGTGCACTTAGGCGACACGCTCGCCGACGACCAGATGCCCGGGGAAACCTTCGGCTACCAGATTTCGAACCCGCCCTACGGGGTCGACTGGAAGAAATCGCAGGCGGCCGTGCGCAAGGAGCACGACGAACTGGGCTTCGCCGGCCGCTTCGGCGCGGGCCTGCCCCGCATTTCCGACGGCCAGCTGCTCTTCGTGCAGCACATGGTGGCCAAAATGCGCCCCGCCGACCAAGGCGGCGGCCGCGTTGCCGTGTTCCTGAACGGCAGCCCCCTGTTCACCGGCCAGGCGGGATCGGGCGAAAGCGAAGTGCGCCGCTACCTGCTGCAGCACGACCTTGTGGACGCCATCGTGGCCATGCCCAACGACTTCTTCTTCAACACGGGCATCGCTACCTATATATGGGTGCTCGACAACACCAAGGAAGAGCGCCGCAAGGGCAAAGTGCAGCTCATCAACGCAAACGGCATCTACAGCAAGATGCGGAAAAGCCTGGGCAGCAAGCGCAACGAATTCACCGACGATCAAATCGAACAGATCGTAGGGATGTACCAGGCCTTCGAAGACGCCGATCCGAAGCTTTCGAAGGTGTTCGACAAAGACGAGTTCGGCTACATCACCGTCGACGTGCGACGCCCGACGCTCGACGAAGAAGGCAATCCGCTCACGACCGCCCGCGGCAAGTTGATCGCCGACAAAGACAAGAACGACACCGAAAACATCCCGCTCACAGAAGATGTGAACGAGTACATGGCCCGCGAGGTACTGCCCTACGCGCCCGACGCCTGGATCGAGCCGCGCAAGCAGAAGAAGGGGCAGCTGCTCGAGCTGAGAGACGGAGGCGTAGTGGGCTACGAGATTCCGTTCACCCGTTACTTCTACGAATACACGCCCCTGCGACCGAGCCAGGAAATCCTTGCCGAAATTCGCGACCTTGAAGCGGATATCGCCCAGAAGCTGGAAAAGGCAGGGCTCTAACCATGGAGCGGTACGAAGCGTACAAGGATTCGGGCGTGGAATGGATCGGGGAGATTCCTGAGGGATGGAATGTACGTAGGATATCTGCTCTCTACGACGCAAGAAACGAGAAAGTTAGCGATCGCGATTACCCTCCACTTTCAGTGACAATGCAGGGCGTAGTGCCGCAACTCGAAACGGCCGCCAAGTCGCAAGACAACGACAACAGAAAGCTCGTGAAAACTGGGGATTTTGTAATAAACAGCCGCTCAGACAGGCGAGGGGCATGTGGGATATCTGCCTTCGACGGGTCGGTGACGCTAATATCAAATGTCCTTGCACCGAAAAACGAACATGCAATGGACGGGCGATACTATTCCTACCTTTTCAGTAGTGAAGGATTTGCTGACGAATATTATCGCCAGGGAACCGGCATTGTCGACGACCTTTGGTCAACCAACTGGCCGCGGATGAAGAACATTCTTGTATCCTTCCCGCCATTCTCTGAACAGCAAGCAATTGCCGACTATCTTGACGCCAAGACTGGCAAGATCGACGGGCTCATTGCAGACTGCGAGCGAGAAGTCGAGCTGCTACAGGAGTACCGCAAATCGGTCATCTCCGAAGCAGTCACCAAAGGCCTCGACCCAACCGTGCCCATGAAGGACTCCGGCATCAAATGGATTGGCGAGATCCCCAAGAACTGGCACTGTGCAAACCTAGGAAAATCAATTAAGACAATTCAAACTGGACCGTTCGGTAGCCAGCTCCACTCTAAAGATTATTCAGATGACGGCGAGATCTGCGTCGTCAATCCCGCGAACATTATTGACGGGAAGATCGTCCCTTCGACATGCAACCGAATTTGTAGGAAACTCGCGAATGCGCTTTCCCAGCACTTAATGAAAAGAAATGAAATTATCTTTGGAAGACGCGGCGAAATGGGGCGTTGCGCTCTCATCGAACATGACGGGCTTTTCTGTGGCACGGGAAGTATAGAAATGGAGCTATACGAAACAGTAGTTCCAAAATTCGCTGTCTATTACCTTCGATGTGACTTTGTAAAAAGCTACCTAGAGCTCAAGAGTGTAGGGACAACGCTCCAGAATCTAAACACCAGAATTCTAGCAACAACGCCTTTCGTTATTGCACCAATAGAAGAACAGAACAGAATCGTCGCTTACCTCGACACCAAGACCGCCGAAATCGACGGGCTCATCACAGACAAACAGACCATGGCCGACAAGCTGCGCGAATACCGTAAGTCTCTCATATCCGAAGCCGTCACGGGCAAATTCAAGGTTCCAGGGGTGTAATGCAATGGAGCCAGACATCAACACACTAATAGGAGGCTTGATAGGTTTCCTTTCTAGCTTGGGCATTCAGATTGCAACAAGACTAATGGACCGCTGGGGGAAGCTTAACTTCTACTATCGCATTAATTCCCAATTCCTTACATATTGGGGGTTCTCAAAAACCGAAGGTAGGATTTCATTTGCTCTTCCACTTGAACTCGAGATTCGGAATTCAAGCAATACCACAAGAGTCGTACGCGACATTTCACTTGCCCTACGGAAAAACGGCTCATTGGTTAGGCGTATGCACCAAACTGAGGGCATCATTCATGAGCATAAGCATAACGGCGAAATTCAGTATCGGGACAGCTTTGCGCTTGGCGATGAGAATAGCTCGTATTCCTGCGTTGCCTTGCCAAAGAGCATTAAGAAAGAGAACTTCTTCTTCACAAGTTTCCAAAACGCGAACAATCTAGCCGAAGCATCATTCGACGAGATACGCATTTCCTACTATGACGAACGTGACAAACTCCACGAGACATCGCTTATGTTTTTTGAAGGCAACTGGGCAGAACGTCAGCTACAGCTTCAAGAAGCATGGACAAAGGTGGAGTTATAGATGGCAAATAACTCAATATCGCAGAAGAAGGCCAAATACATAGCATTGGGCGACAGCACGAAAACCGTCCGACACGATTTCATCAATAATATCAAAGCCATGTTTGGCGGAACTGGTCGGAGAGTGTTCGACAACAGAACGCTAGCGCAGACAAGTCACAAGCTCGAAGAGAGCTGTTCGGAACTCGTTGGATCGCTTGCCCTCGCGCTTTGGACGCCCGACTTCGACCAGCTTGCAGCCAACGGGCTTTCCAGCCGCTCGTAGCAACAGGAGACGCCATGAAAGACACTCGCGACACCGCATCGAGCGAAACGATGGAATACTATTCCCCCACTACGCCGAACCTCGATGAAAAGCAATTCGAAAACGACGTCACGGCCATGCTCGGCAACGTCGGATGGACGACCTTCGCCAACAACACGGAGGGGCAAGCCGACTACGACCGCAAGCTCGCCCTGAAGGTGGACTCCCTCATCGGGTTCGTGCGCGAAACGCAACCGCAGGAATGGGCCAAGATCGAAAAGCTCTACGGTGCGCATGCGACCGACCGCTTCCTGAAGCGCCTTACCGACGAGCTCGAACCGCACGACGAACGGGGCGGCGTAATCAACGTGCTCCGCCATGGCATCAAAATGGCGCCGGGAGCGCAGTTCAATCTGTGCTACTTCCGCCCGGCAAACGATAAGAACCCCGACACGTTGAAGCACTATCGGGCCAACCGTTTCGAAGTGGTGCGGCAGCTCCGCTACGGAACGTTGCCCGACGACCTGAACAATTCGGTCGACGTGGTGCTTTTCCTCAACGGGATTCCCGTGGTCACGATGGAGCTGAAGAACAACCTGTCCGGCCAGCGCACCGACCATGCCGTGAAGGAATACAAGCAGCGCCGCAGCCCCAAAGAGCTGCTCTTCAAGCCCAACCGCAGGGCCATTGTACACTTCGCCGTCGATTCCGAAACGGTGGAGATGTGCACCTGGCTCGCAAACGGGAAATCGTATTTCATGCCGTTCAACAAGGGCAACGGGAAGAACGGAGCCGGCAACCCGCCCAACCCCCACGGGTACCGCACTGAATACCTCTACCGCAACATCCTTGCTACCGACAGCCTG
This sequence comes from Eggerthellaceae bacterium, assembly GCA_022644775.1. GTDB lineage: Bacteria > Actinomycetota > Coriobacteriia > Coriobacteriales > Eggerthellaceae > Hugonella. Next base: position 12,632 of record JALCHN010000016.1, on the reverse strand, counting down.
CTCGACATCATCCAGCGGTTCGTGCGCGTCGAATACGACGACGAGCACACGATGAAGAAGATCATCTTCCCGCGTTACCACCAGCTCGATGCCGTGCGCAAGCTCGTGGCGGACGCCAAGGCAAACGGCGCCGGCAAAAGCTACCTCATTCAGCACTCGGCCGGATCGGGCAAGTCGAACACCATCGCCTGGTTGGCCCACCACCTGCAATCGCTTCACGACGATGCCGACAACCCCGTGTTCGACACCGTGGTCATACTCACCGACCGGCGCAACCTCGACACGCAGCTTTCCAAAACCATCGAATCGGTGGACCACACGAGGGGCGTCGTCGTCTGCGTGACCGAAAAGGACGGATCGGCAGGCCTGCGCGAAGCGCTGAATTCCGGATCGCAGATCATCACGAGCACCATTCAAAAGTTCCCCTACATCTGCAGCGAAACCAGGGTGAGCGGCCGAAAGTTCGCCGTCATCATCGACGAAGCCCATAGTTCGCAGAGCGGCAAGGCCAACGCGAAGATGAAGCTCGCCTTGATCGACCGCGACCTCGACCCCGACGAACCGTGGGACGACGAAGACGAGCTCGCCAAGGAGATGAAGGCGCAGGGGACGATTCCCAACCTCAGCTTCTTCGCGTTCACGGCAACCCCCAAGCCCGCGACGCTCGAGGTCTTCGGCACGCGCGACGAGCTGTGCAAGCGAGACGCGAACGGCATTCTCATTCCGCGCCCCTTCCATCTGTACAGCATGAAGCAGGCCATCGAAGAGGGCTTCATCCTGGACGTGCTCGAAAACTACACCTGCTTCGAAAGCTACTTCAAGCTGGTGAAAACCATCGCCGACGACCCCAAGTACAAGGAGATGAAGGCCAACCGCGCCCTTATGAGCATCGTCGACTGGAGTCCGAAGATGGTCGAGCAGAAAGCGCAAATCATCGTCGAGCATTTCATGAACGACGTGGAAGGCGTTTTGGGTGGCAAGTCGAAAGCGATGGTCGTGACCTGGAGCCGGCCGATGGCCTACCGGCTCTACCTTGCCATGACCAGCTACATCAAGGAGCAGCACTACGCCTGCGAGGTAATGGTGGCGTTTTCGGGAAAGCTCGAAGTCGACGGGAAGGAAATCACCGAAGCCAAGCTGAACGGCGTCGCCGAAACGCAAACGGCAGACGTCTTCAACACCGACAGCAAGCGCATCATCGTGTGCGCCAACAAGTTCCAAACGGGCTTCGACCAGCCCAAACTCTGCGCGATGTACGTGGACAAGATGCTCACGGGCGTGGCGGCCGTGCAGACGCTCAGCCGCTTGAACCGCACGTGCACCATCCCCGGCAAGCGCACCTTCGTGTTTGGATTTCGCCAATACGTGGGACGCCATTCGCGCCAGCTTTTCCGATTACTACGAGACCACGCAGCTCGATGCCGCGACCGACCCCGATGTGATCTACAACCTGAAGGAACGCCTGGACGGCTATTACGTGTACGAAGAGTCGGAAGTCGAAGCCGTTGCGACCATCTACTTCGACACGCAAAATCCCGAAGAAGCGCTTAGCAAAATCGAGCCGAAACTGCAGCCCGCCGTCGACCGGTGGCGCGATTTGGACGACACGCCCAAGCGCGAGTTCAAGGCCCTGTTGCGCAAGTTCCTGCGCTCGTATTCGTTCATCACGCAGATGATCAGCCTAGGCGACGAGGACCTGCACCGCTTCTTCGTCTATGCGGGCTACCTGGTAAAGAAGCTCTTCCTCGAGACGGGCAGCACGCCCGACCTGCGCGACAAGGTGGAGCTTGAATACCTGCGCATCGAGGACAAGGGCACGGAGTCCATCAAGCTTGAAAGCACCGATCTGCATAACGGCGGAGCGAACGCGGGCGTGGCCAAAGAAGAGGAAGAAGAGCGCCTGAGCGTGCTCATCGAGCACTTGAACAGCGAATTCGATGCAGATTGGACCGAAGCAGACAAAATTATCAAGGCATGCGCCGACAAGATCTGCGAAGACGAGGATTTCGTCGCCAAAGCCCGCACCAACAGCATGAGCGATTTGCGGGCCATTTTCGGCGACGTGGTGAATCTCGCACTTGCGGCCATCGTTTCCGACAGCACCGATATGTACGATACGTTCAGCAAGAATCCCGATGCGTATCTGCGCGTCATGAACAACGACCTGCTGCCAATCGTGTACGCACGCTGCAATTCCGAAGACAAGTAAAGTTCGTCCCGCGAAAGGACCCCGCATGATTCGAATCGTCGCTGCGCGCACGGTGCGCGCCGAATGCACGGCCGCCTACGAGCAGCTGGCCCGCGAGCTCGTGCGCGCGTCGACCGCCGAGGACGGATGCGCAAGCTACACGCTCAACCGCAAGGTCGACGACCCGCAGGGCTACTGCTTCGTGGAAGTGTGGCGCGACCGCGCCACACTTGAAGCGCATCAGGCGTCTGCGCACTTCAAGGAAATCGTCCCGCAGCTGGGCGAGATGGCGGTTCCGGGCACGTCCCGAGTCGACGTGTACGAGGAAATCTAACCGCGGGCGTGCATCAAAGAAAGGGCAGGCCACGCTAAGCGCGAGCTGCCCTTTTCGCCTTTACCGCTTGCATCAGGCTCTCGCGGGACGTGTAACACCGTCCGTGTTCGAAATCGTTCCGCGATTCCAAAAGAGCGTTCTTCAATTGCTGCTCGTAGGACGCCTGTTCCGCGCCATCCGCGACGAAGGACTGTCTCATACCGAACAACCGCGCATTTACGAGATGCGGATCTGGCTTGTTTTCGTCTGCGTCGCTATTCGGCAAGACCGTCATAGAGACCGTCCTCCTCGTCGTCCATCTCTGACGGCAGGACGCTAGACCCATAGGCCGGATTGGCGGGCAGCACCGTGGACGCCTTATAGACGGGGCTGGGCTCTGGGCGCATGTCGAACGGGAGCCCGCCCACTTCGATCGATTTGATGAGGAACGTGTTCACCGCATCGGAAAGGCTCATGCCCCAACGCGCATACACCTCCGACGCCTCCGACTTGGTCCGAGGCTCCACATACGACTTCACTTCTGCCGTTCGAGATGCCATGGTCGCCTCCTGTTTAGTGCCTGTTTAGGCCTAATTTATACACCCAGTGCCCAAGCATTCAACACCATGCGTCAAGAACTATGCGCCCCACGAGGCGGGGTCCTTCAGCATCGCCCGCCCCACGCCGATGAGGTCGGCCGCGCCCGCATCGCGTGTGCCACACCCCCGGGGCTTGGCACATGTGCCAAACCCCCGGGGTGTGGCACAAGGTCGTCGGTCGCGTGTGCCAAACCCCCGGGGTGTGACACACGGGGGTGTGGCACACGCTACGACAGCAGGGCGATCAGGTCGTCGGTCGAAAGCTTGGCAAGCGATGCCCCCGAACCCGCCAGCAGGGTGTGCGCGAGCTCGCTCTTGCGCTCCTGCAAATCGACGATGCGCTCTTCGATCGTGCCCTTCGCGATCACCTTGTACACGCTCACCGTGCGCTGCTGGCCGATGCGATGGGCACGGTCGGTCGCCTGGTTTTCGGCCGCCGCGTTCCACCAGGGGTCGGCGTGGATCACCATCGACGCGCCCGTGAGGTTCAGGCCCGTGCCGCCCGCCTTCAGCGAGATGAGGAACACCGGCACGTCGTTGGCGTTGAACTCGTTCACCAACTCCAGGCGCCGCTTCTTGGGCGTGGCGCCCGTGATCGTGAAGTAGCTCACGCCGGACTTGCCCAGCCGTTCGGCGATGCGCTTCAAGAAGCTCGTGAACTGGGAGAACACCAGAATCTTCTGTCCCGATTCGATGCCTTCGCCCACCAGGTCGACGATCGTGTCGAGCTTGGCGGCGCCGCCCTTGTAGTTTTCGAACACGAGCGCCGGGTCCAGGCAGAGCTGTCGCAGGCGCGTGAGCTGCGCGAGCACCTGCACCTTGCTCATCTCGTTGCTGCCGGGCTCGTGCGACCGCGACGCCGATTCGCGCTTCTGGGCGTTCAACGCGTCGCGCAGGTGCTGCTCGCTCGCCTGGTAGGCCTTGGCCTGCGGGCCCGTCATCTGGGCGTACACGCGCGATTCCATCTTGTCGGGCAAATCGGTGAGCACGTTGGCCTTCAGGCGCCGCAGGATGAAGGGCCCCACCAGAGCCTGCAGGCTCTTCTGCGCTTCCTCGTCGTTGCCCAGCACGGGGATCTCGAACCGTTCGCGGAAATGCATCGCCGACCCTAACAGCCCCGGCATCAAAAAGTCGAAGATGCTCCACAGCTCGCTCGGGCGGTTTTCCACCGGCGTGCCCGTGAGCGCGAACCGGTGCTCGGCGCGCACCCGCTTGGCGGCCTTGGCCACCTTGGTCGACTGGTTCTTGATGTACTGGGCCTCGTCGAGCGTGCAGCTGAAGAGCTTCATCTTCGCGAAATCTTCCACGTCGATGCGCAGGATGTCGTAGCTCGTGATCATCACGTCGACCTCGCCGGCAGCCGCGCGTGCCCGCTCCGCCGCCCGATGGGCCTTGGCGCCGACGAGCGCGGCAACGCGCATCTGCGGGGCGAACCGCTCGAATTCGGCCGCCCAGTTGTACACCAACGACGCCGGGCACACGATCAGGCTGGGCTCGTGGGCCTCGTCGGCGCAGCTCACCAGCCAGCTGATCAGCTGCACCGATTTGCCCAAGCCCATCTCGTCGGCCAGGATTCCGCCGAACCCGCAGCTCGCGAGCAGCGACAGCCAGGCGAAGCCTTCCACCTGGTAGGGACGCAGCACGCTGGCAAGCGAGACGGGCGGCACGCGTTTTTTGGCGCGCTCTTCGTCGAACCGGTCCAGGTAGGCGGTGAAACTCGCGTCACGGTCGGCGCCGGGCAGGCGGTCCTTCAGGTAGAAGGCCTCGTAGAGGGGCAGTTCCACCTCGCCTGCGCCCAGCTGGCGCCCGGAGAGACCCAGGTCGCTGGAAAGCCGGTCGAGCTGGGCCAGGTCCATGTCGCCCACGTTGAGGAAGGCGCCGTTCTTCAGGCGATGGTAGCGGCGACGCAGCCGGTAGCTGTCCAGGATGCGCGCGACCTCTTCGGGGTCGAGCTCGTCGGCCGAAATGTCCAAGTTGATGAGGTCGCCCGAAATGGAAAGTCCCGTCTGCACGGTGGGATGGCCGTCGAAGAGCAGCTTGTCGAAGGCCGGCGTGGTGTAGACCTGGCCCGCTTCGCGGAAGGCCGCCAAGCCGCCGAAGAGCAGGTTGCCTATCGCGTCGGCGTCGTCGATCGCGATCGTGCCCACCGTGCGGCCGGCCTCGCCCTTGGGCACCGCGAATTCCGAAAAGTAGCTGCGCACCGCTTCGGCGCCCACCGCTTCCTGTTCGGGGTCGCGCACGTGAGCGTCCTCGCGGGTGATGGGGGCGAGCACGTGGAAGCTTTGGCCCCCGTAGACGGCGCGCGCGTCGCACACCACCGCCGTGCGCGTGCGGTCGAGGTAGAAGGCGAGCTCGCAGGGCACCGGCTTGAGCGCGTCGAGCTCTTCGGGCGCCTGGGCGCCGAGCACGTCTTCGAAGAGCGGCAGCACGGTCGCCGCGAAGCGCGGGGCGTCGGCCGTCGACACGAAGAGCGCGCCGTCGCCGCCGTAGAGGGCTTCGAGCACCTTGCGGGCCGACGCGAACGAAGGCGGGCAGAGCCACAGGGTGTCGCCCCGCCACAGGGCCAGGCGCTGGCCGTCGGAAACGATGCGGGCGGGTTCGGGCGCGCCCACTTCGAAGCCGCCGTCGGTCGCGGCGATGGAAATCCCCAGGTCGGGCTTGCCTTCGCGCACCGTGACGGCCACGCGGTCCATGTCGCGTGCCAGGCGCCCGCGCGAACGGCCCGTGCGCATCAGGTAGGCGCCCTGGGCTTCGATCGCCTGCTCTTCGTCAACGATTTCGATCTGCTCGCCTTCGAAGATTTCGAACAGATCGAGCAGTTCCGCATTGGCGAGCTGCATCTCGCGCCCCACGCGCACCGGATTCGAATAGCCGTAGCTGTAGCCGTAGCTGTAGCTCGACGAAGCGAGCGGCGCGAGCTCGCGGCGCGCCTCGACGGCCGCGTCGAGGAAGCGCCAAATCTTGCGCGCCCGCGGCGTGAGGTTGCCCGGCACGTGGGTGAAGGCGAGCTTCTTGCCGTAGGACACGTAGTCGCCCGCGCGCATGTGGTCCAAAAAGTCGCCGATGTTCTTCAGCACGTAGGAGCCCTTGGGGCCGGCAATCTTGAACTGGAGCTTCCACTGGTCGAAGTAGTAGCTGAGCTGCATGTCCAGATCGACGTTGGCCTGCGCCTGGCGGGGGCCGGCCGACGTGCGGTCCATGATCAGCGACAGGGCGCCCGACGTCTGGCGGGCGCGGGCGCCGCTCGCGTCGCGGAAGGAGCGCGGCGCGTCGTTGTAGCGCATCACCAGGCCCACCGCGTGCTTGCACATGCCGCTGAAGTTGTCGGAAGCCGGGCAGGTGCAGTCGTAATCGAGGATCTCGCCTTCGACGGGGTCGATGAAGACTTCGGTTTCGTAGACGTCGCCGGGGTCGGTGCCGCGCATGCGGGCGGCAAGGCGCAGTCGGCGCACCCCGCGCACCTGGGTCTCTTCGGCCACGGGCGCGATGATGCACGAGGGGCGGTCGGCGATGTCGCGTCCCCGCTGGTAGGTCGCCGTGCGACAGTTGTTGCGTAGCTCGCGCGCCGAAATCATGGTCGTGCCCGCTTCCTTTCCCCGGCTTTCAAACGGCGCACGCGCGAGACGAGCCGAAACTCGCCCCGCGCGTGCGCGCTTGGCGGCGCCGGCCCCGCGGGCGCATCGCCCAGGGCCGCCGCAGCCGTTTCCGTATGCCCTACTCTACCTTGAACGTGTTCGCGCACAAGCCCCCGTGGTCGATCGCGATCACGCCTTCCTGGCCCAGGCGGCAGTAGAAGCCCACGGGCTCGCCGTCGTACATATAGACGCCCGGCATCGACTGCCAGGATTCCACCCGGGCGGCGCTGGCGGGGTCGGCCTCCTCTTCCGGGCCGAAGGCGGTCTTCACGATGTCCACGTGATGGGGCGGGTAGAACTCCTGCACGATCGCGCCCGCGTCGAGGTTCTCGTCGACGATGCGCGCCCAGGCGGCGTCGTCGAAGTCGACGCCCGGGTAGACGCCGTGTCCGCCGTAGTCGTCGGCCGGCTTGATGATCCACTTCTCGCGGTTCGCCTTGACCTCGTCGATCGTGTAGCCCGCCGGCTGGGCCGAAAGCACGTAGGTACGCGGCACGCGGGCGTCGACGAAGGCGCATTCTTCGGGCGTGAGGAAGGCCCGCGTGCGCTCGTCGAACAGGGCGATGTTGACCATCTTCGAGTGGGCGACCGTGGTGCGGAAATGCCCGATGAGGCAGACCTTTTCGGCCGCCACCGCATCGATGAGGGGCTGGCATTCGTCCAGGTGGCCCAACAGCTCGCTCGTCACGGCGCGGCGGTAGATGGCGTCGATCACCGTGCCGTCGGAAGCGTCGCGCAAATGCTCGCCGTCGAAGGTGAAGTTGCGCGTGTCCACGAAGCGGCAGGGGATCCCGTTGCGGTTGAAGGCGTCGATGAAGCGGTTGAAGTCGCTGAAGACGCCGCTTTCCGTGAAGTCGGTGACGCAGACCGTGGGGTGCGCCACGGCGTGGGCGTCGCTTCGGTAGATGCGCATGAAGGCGCGCACCCAGGAATCGAAAAGCTCGAACTGGCTCACCGTGTGGCGGGCGGCAAAGCGCTTGAAGGCCTCGCCCTGCATGAGGGCGCGGCCGATCATGTAGTCGCGCGATGCGGCGCCCGCTCCGTCGGTGTTGAACTCGCAGAACTTGTAGGAGCGATCGTCTTCGTCCAAGAAGAGGTCGAAGCGGCCCATGGGCAGCAGCTGGTCGTAGCCGCAGGGCAAAAGCACGAGTTTTTCCACTTCGGGCGGCAGGTTGAACATGGCGCGGTAGGAGGCGTCGTCCAGGTAGCGGCGGATGACCTTGCACAGGATGCGATGGGCCATGCGCACCTGGTCGCCAATGAAGGCCAAGTCGTCGTCGTTGACCAGGTAGGGCACGTAGGGGAAGGGAGCCGGCTCGCCGTGCACGTAGACGTCGGACTCGCGTATGAAGTCGAGCGCGGCCCGACGGCCCGGCAGGTCGCCCTGCAGCTCGCGGATTATGTCGATGTATTCCCGGCGCTCTTCTTTCACGGCGGCTCCTTGGTCGGTGGACTTGTGTGTGGCCTGCAGGATAGCACGGCGGCCGCCCTGCCCCGCCGCCGGCCGGGCGGGGCGCACAAAGTTCCCCGTTACGGGAGGGATTTCCCGGGCAGAGCGGGGCGGGCCCTTCCGCTTCCCTTCCCTACGCGCGCCGCACGAGGCAGGCGAGCAGGACGAAGGCCGCCACCTGCAGGGCGACCGCGTAGACGGCGATCGCCGGCTGGCCCAGCGGGTAGAGCAGGCCGATCACCGTGGCGCCGATGAAGGTGCCTATGCCCGTGGCCACGCTGAACATGCCGTAGGACGTGGCGCGCTTGCCGCCCGGCACCATGTCGGCCACGGCCGCGCGCATCGTCGATTCCTGCACGCCCAGGCTCATGCCCCACAGGGCCACGCCCACGGCGACCATCGGCACCGACGACGCGAAGGCGAACAACGGCACAAGGGCCGACACGATGGGCAGCACGAAGAGGACCTTCACCCCGTACTTGTCGTAGAGGTTGCCCGTGATCAGGGCGAACACGGCGTCGACCGCCTGAGCGATCGCGTAGAGCACGGGCACGAACGACGCGTCCATGAGGCCGGCGTCGACCATGTGGAACGACATCACGCCGAAGGTTCCCACGCCAGCGAGCACGAGCCCGCAGAAGCACGTATAGGCCCAGAAGCGGGCGGGCAGCTTGACGCGGGGCTGCTTGGCGGGCGCGGCAGGGGCGGCCGAAGCGGGCGCGGCGCCGGCGGACGCGGCGCCGGCGGGCGCTGCGGGGCTTTCGGCTTCGCCTTCCTCCTCGTAGGCCTCCGGGTTGGGCACGCGATGGCGCAGCACGAGCAGGACGACGATCGCCGCCACGCCGGGCACGATCATCACACCGAGCGCGCTGCCGAAGGAGTTGTGGGTGGCCTGCAGGATCGCTGCCACCACAAGCGGGCCCGCGAAGGCGCCGATCTGGTCCATGAGCTCGTGGATCGCGAAGCCCTTTCCGCGGCCCACCTTCGCCGAAGCGTGCGAGATCATCGCGTCGCGCGAGGGCGTGCGCAGCGATTTGCCGAAGCGCTCGAAGATGATGAGGGCCGAAACGGCCACGACGCTTCCGGCGAAGCCCATGGCGGGGACCGCGAGGCCCGTGATCGCGTAGCCTACGATCGCGAAGATCCAGTAGCGGCCGGTGCGGTCGGCGGCCGGGCCGCTCACCAGGCGACCGGCGAGCGAGGTGGCCTCGCCCAGGCCGCTCACCAGGCCCACGACGGCGGCGCTCGCGCCGAGCGAGGCGAGCAAGGGGCCTTGCACGGAAAGCGCGGCTTGGTAGACCACGTCCATGAGCATGCTCACGACGCCGAAGGACAGGATGAAGCCGAACGGGCTGGTGCGCGGTTTCATGCGGGCCCCCTTCTATTCCGAATCTCTCATGACAACAGGCCCGATTGTACGCTTTTGCGCCCGGCCGAACGTGTGAAGCGTGTAAAGACACTGCTGCGAGTCAAAGGGGTCAAATCTCTGTGACTCACCGCGAGTCACAGAGGTCGCATCTCTCTGACTCGCTCCGCACGTCGGACGGCGCTCGTTTCGCACGGTCGTTGCGCGTCGCCGCTCGAAATGCACGGGCGTTGCAATCTCCCGCTCGCTTTGCACGGTCGTTGCAGAATTCCGCTCGCTTCGCACGGCCGTTGCAGGAGATTTCGCAGTCGACCCCCTTGCACGGAGGCCCTCTGCTCGTTTCGCACGGTAATGTCACGCCGAACGCGGAAATCCCGCTCGTTTCGCACGGTCGTTGCACGGCTCCGCTCATTTTGCACGGTCGTTTCAGAATTCCGCTGCATCAACCGTGCAAAACGAGTTTTCACCCGCCCGATTCCCGTTCGGCATGCAATTCCCGTGCGCTTCGAGCAGCCGAAGGGGCGGCGTGAGTCAGAGGGGTCACATCTCTTTGACTCACTGAGCCGATCGGCGCGGGGCAGAAGAGACGCGCCCCTTCACCCCGCGCGAAGCACCTGCGGCGCTATTCGGTCGCAATCAGGAGCTCGTTGACCACGCTCGCACGCAGGGACTCGACGAGCTCGCCGGCCTTGCCGCCCACCGGCGCCCCGTCGAGCTCGCAGGCGCGCAGGCAGGGCGTGCCCGAGCTGCTCACGATCACCTCGTCGGCCGCGCGCAGGCGGTCGAGCGTGTAGGGCTCCTCGCGCACGGGAATCCCCAGGCGCCCGCACGCCGCGATCAGGTGTGCCCGCCCGATGCCGGGCAGGATGAGGTTGTCGGCGGGCGCGGTGACGAAGGCCCCGTCCTCGATGATGTGCACGTTGCTGTGGGCGCATTCGGTCACGCGCTCGCCCGGACGGTAGAGCACGGTTTCGTAGGCGCCGGCGCGCTTGGCGGCTTCGGCGGCCATGACCGACGGAATGAGGTTCAGTGTCTTCACGTTGCAGTGGAAGAAGCGCGTGTCTTCGGCCGAAACGAGCTTCACGGGCGTACGGCCCTCATCGATTTCGTAGGGAACGAGCGTGACCCACAGGTTGGCGGGGCCGTCGCAGAAGGCGTGGCTGCGCGGGGCCGTGCCGCGCGTGACCTGGAAGTAGACGAGCAGGTCGCCCGTGTCCATCTTGCGCATGAGGTCGCATAAGAGGTCGGCGAGATCGGCCTTGGTCACGGGCACCTCGATTTCCAGAGCCGCCGCGCTGCGGAAGAAGCGGTCGATGTGCTCGTCCATCGCGAACATATGGTAGTTGCGCGCCGGGCCCGCGTCGTAGACGCCGTCGCCGAACCAGCTCGCGCGGTCGTTCATGGGCACGGTCATCTCGTCGAGCGGCCCCCAGGTGCCGTTGTAGTAGCCGAGTGTCTTCATGCAAGCTCCCTTTCGCTGCAAGCGTAATCGTTATCCCCGCTAGCCTAGCACGCCCGCCCCCCTACGGCGGCGCGCGGCTTCGCGGGGCACGCGTCTATGGCACAATAGGCACCCGAGTGCACAAAAACCGGGAGAGGAAGCCCATGAAAGACGAAATCGCCGTGCCCACGATGGGAGCCGAAGACGCGCCCGACGCCATCTACGACGCCCGCGTGCTCGGCCGTCCCAAGATGCTCGTGTTCGGCCTGCAGCACATGTTCGCCATGTTCGGCGCCACCGTGCTCGTGCCCACGATCACCGGCCTTTCCGTTTCGGCCACCCTCCTGTTCGCCGGCCTGGGGACCTTGCTCTTCCACCTCATCTCGAAGGGGAAGGTGCCCGCCTTCCTGGGCTCGTCGTTCGCCTTCATCGCGGGCTACGCGGCCGTGGCGCCCCTTCTGCCCGACGAAGCCGGCAACCTCACCGTGGCCAACACCGAGCTGTTGCCCTACGCCTGCCTGGGCGTGGCCTGCGCCGGCCTGCTCTACCTGGTGCTTTCAGCCCTCTTCCGCGCGTTCGGCGCCGCCCGCGTCATGCGCTACTTCCCGCCCGTCGTCACCGGCCCCATCGTGATCGCGATCGGCCTCACGCTGTCGTCGTCGGCCGTGGCCAACTGCCAGACCAACTGGCTTGTGGCCGTGGTCGCGATCGTCACGATCATCGTGTTCAACATCTGGGGCAAGGGCATGCTGAAGATCATCCCCATCCTGCTGGGCGTGATCGCCGGCTACGTGTGCGCCGTGGCCCTGGGCCTGGTGGACTTCACGCCCGTGGCCGAAGCCTCGTGGGTGGGCCTGCCGGTGCTGTGGGAGAACACGGTGTTCGCGCTCGCGGGCCCCGGGTTCGACACGGGCCTGGCCATCACGGCGATCATCACGATCATGCCGCTCGCCTTCGCCACGATGATCGAGCACATCGGCGACATTTCGGCCATCAGCTCCACCTGCAACCGCAACTACATCGCCGAGCCCGGCCTGCATCGCACCCTGTTGGGCGACGGCCTTGCCACGATTCTGGCGTCGCTCTTCGGCGCGCCGGCCAACACCACCTACGGCGAGAACACCGGCGTGCTCGCGCTCACGCGCGTCTTCGACCCCCGCGTGATTCGCATCGCGGCCTGCTTCGCGGTGCTCTTCTCCTTCTGCCCCAAGTTTTCGGCGATCATCGAGGTCATGCCCGCCTGCGTGATCGGCGGCGTGTCGCTCGTGCTCTACGGCATGATTTCGGCGGTGGGCATCCGCAACCTCGTGGAAAACCACGTCGACTTCACCCTGTCGCGCAACATCATCATCACGGCGCTCATCATCGTGCTGTCGATCGGCATTTCCTACAGCACCGCCGGCGCAATCGTGATCCCGGCGGGCGACGTGACGATTTCCCTGTCGGGCCTGGCCGTGGGGTCGCTCGTGGGCATCGTGCTCAACATCGTGCTGCCTGGCAAGGAGACCATCTACAGCGTCGACGGCACCATGGTGGAAGGCGACGAAACCGCGGCCGTGCACGCCGACGAACTGCCCTTGGAAGGCCCCACCTGGGAAGAGGGCGAGCGCGCGCAGAAGTAGACAGCCGCGTGTGTCAAC
>JALCHN010000015.1 GCA_022644775.1 Eggerthellaceae bacterium | reverse complement strand
GCGCCCCCGTTGTCACGCTGCTGGCTATTTGTTGCGGCGACGGATGAGCACGAACAAGATCACCACGACGATCAGGATGATCAAGAGCTCGGTGAAGCCGAGTCCTCCGATTCTCATAGCGGCCTCCTTTCACTACCGATACGGTACCATGGAATCAGTGGTTCGGCCGATGCGGCCGAACCGGCGTCGATGCGCGGAAGAGGATGGTCGCATGATCGAGCGCGTGATCTGCTGTGTCGTGGGGTACGTGTGCGGCAGCTTCCTCACCGCCGATGTGGTGGCGCGCCGCTCGATGGGCCGTTCCGTGTTCGAGCTGGGCTCGGGCAATCCGGGGATGGCCAACGTGGGCCACGTGCTCGGCACGCGGGCCGCAGCGATAACCCTTGCCGGCGATCTGCTGAAGGTCCTGCTGCCGTGGATGGCCCTCTCTGCCCTATGGGGCGCGAGCCTAGGCCAGCTGGTGGCGCTCTACCTGGGCGTGGGCGCCACGCTGGGACATTGCTTCCCGGCCTGGCACCGTTTTCGCGGCGGCGAGGGCGTGGCGACGACCGGCGCCACCGTCTGGCTCGCTCGTCCGCTCATCGGTACGATCGCCCTGGTCGCGGGCTTGGCGGTGGTGGCTTTGCCCGGGCGCAAGCTGCATGTGGGCGCCCTCGTGATCCCTGCGGTTTTTCTGGCCGGGCAGGTCGTCACCGGAGTGCCCGCTGAAGCCGTTGCGCTGTCGACGGTGCTGCTCGCCATCGCCCTAGTCGAGCATGCGCATCCGCGCCGCATGCACCCCGGGGATTGAGGCTGCGGGCGCAAGCCGCCGCCCGCGGGGCGTCTCTGGCCGTTGCCGCCCGCCCTCCAGCTGCCCGCCGCCTGCCCTCCAGTCGTGGGGCGCCGCCTGCTAACGCGCCCTTCGTGGGCAAATGGGCCAGAAATTGGCGAAAACCCGCACAAAAGGCGCGTTAGGAAAATCACTAACGCGCCTTTTGTGGGTTCGCTCTCTTACATCGGGAAATTGTATCGCGAAAGGTACGTTGCCCAAGGTGGGATGACGGGCGCGGCTGCACCGTCGGCGCTTGCCAACGCGCCTTTCGTAACGAAATTGGCTGAAAATCAGGAAGATCTCCGAAAAAGGTGCGTTGGCGTCGAGAGCCGTAGGGACGGGAGAGCGCTGCCGCGTGAATCTGAAAGCGCGACACTTTCTGGATACGTCGGTGCGCTGGTCCGAAGATGCGAGATTGCATCCTCCACAAGTGGCCAGGCGCGACTTTCGGCCCGTTCGCGCGCCGATTCCGAGGCCTAGCGCCGTACCGTTTCGCGATTGAAGCGCGACGATACGGCGATGTCGGTGCGGCTTTTCTCGGGAAAACGCGATAGATGCTGCTGGAAGAATTCGAAGAGGACTTCGAACATCCTTTTCTCGTTGCTGACGATCGGGGGCCATATGCAACTCACGCTTTGCGGTCAATCGGCATTGCGGCAAATTCGCGCGATTAGATATACATGCTCTTCGCCCACAAAGATCGTGCGTTGTGATCTGCTCGACCCAGACCCCTTTCCAAGGAAACGTTGGAATTGGAATCTGATGGGCCAGCTTGAATTTCCGGCGGCGATTTCTTGCGACATGGCTTCGAGCGGGTTGGGCGATATGGAAACCGGCGAGCGTATGCCGTCTGGAATGTTGCTCAACGTTGCTGTTCCTCGGAAGGCTGATAGGGTGCGGCTCGAAGGGGTGCGGAATACGATTTACTCCACGGCCATGCCGCGCGGCGCCTTTATCCAAGTAGGTCACCGGCTCGCAGTGAGCTCGCCTGAGTTGCTGTTCATCGAACTCGCTCGGGAATTGCCGCTCCCCGAACTGGTGATGGTGGGATTCGAGTGCTGCGGTGGATTCTCTCTCGACCCTGAGAGCCCTGGTTGCGGAAACGCAAAAATGAACGTTCCTTCTCAAAGCCGCGTTGCGAGGCTGATGAGGTTTGCGTGTTCGGCAAGTCGAATTCGCGGCGCGCGTCGTGCCCTGCGCGCGCTCAAGTTCGTAGTGGACGACGCCTGGTCGCCGATGGAAGCAGTGATAGCTACGATGTTAATGCTTCCCATTGAGGAAGGCGGCTACGGCCTGGGCCCTTGCGAGCTGAACAGGCGTTTCGAAACCCCCGATGCGTTGCGGGCAGCCGCAGCTCGCTCGTCTCGTGTGCCTGATATTCTGATTTCCGGTTCTGGTGTGGGCTTCAATTACGACGGCGAATACCATCTCGACCTGAACTCTATTGTTGCTGCAGTGCATGGGTTTGATGCGAATCCGGAAAGCAGTTCCGCCAAAAACGAACTTCGGCTGAGCCTGAGTCGTGTGCGAAGAAAGGCTATCGACGACATGCGTCGTAATCGTGAGCTTGCAGCGCAAGGCCTCGTAGTATTTCCTCTGACGAAAGAGGATATGTACCGTTCTGGTGGGCTTGACGCGGTGGTTTCGCAAGCTGCATCGGCGATTGAGGCGCGTACGGGCAAGAGGCTGGTCGCGCAACGCGAGGCTTTGGCAGATAGTTCTGCAGCTCAACAACGGCAGGAACTCATCCGATCGCTTATTCCCGGTGGTTGAGGAGAGCGCAGGCCGGGAAGGCTCGAAAGGCGTATGTCCATCCGCGGCCTTCGAATAGCGCGAGGTGGTAGGCAATCGATTCGGTTTCGTTCCGGCGCAGATTAACGCGCCTTTCTGTAATGAAATTGCTGAGATTTTTAAAAAGCGGCTCGAAAGGCGCGTTAATCGACGGGGCCGCCGCGCTAACGCGCCTTTTGCGTTTGGAACCTCGTGGAATGCGGGAATGGAGCGCGAAAGGCGCGTTAATCGACAGGATCGGTTGACGTTCATGGGGCGGGCGCGCCGGGACGGGCGGGCTCGGCCGCCGTCGCTCCCTCAGACCCGGCCGCCGTCGCTCCCTCGGGCCCGGCCGCCGTCGCTTTCTACAGCCGGGCGATGATCCGCTTGCAGGCGGCGTCGGTTTCGGCTTCGGCGCGCTCCACGTCGATCGTGGGCCATTCCCCGTCGCGGTAGAGCACGGCCCCGTCGACCATCGTGAGCACCACGTCGCTGCCGTGAGCGGCATAGACCAGGTTGCTCGCCAGATCGGTCGCCGGATGCAGGTGCGGCTGGTCGACGTCGACCACCACCAGGTCGGCCTTGTTGCCCACCTTGATCGCGCCGCAGTCGTCGCGGCCCTGCGCCCGCGCCCCGTTTTCGGTCGCGATCTGCAGCGCCTGCGCCGGCGACACGGCGCAGGGGTCGCCCGACGCCCCCTTTTGCAGCAGCGCAAGCAGGTACATGTCCTGGAACATGTCGTGGTTGTTGTTCGACGCCGGCCCGTCGGTGCCCAGCGCCACCGCCACGCCCGCGTCGAGCATGGCGGCCACCGGTGCAATCCCGCTCGCAAGCTTCAGGTTCGACGCCGGGTTGGTCACCGCCATCACGCCGTGCTCGCGCAGGATCGCCCAGTCGTCGGCGGTCGTCCACACGCAGTGGGCCGCCGAACAGGGCATGCGGAAGAACCCCAGGCTGTCGAAGTAGGCCGCGGGGCTCATTCCGCCGTGGCGCTCGGCGCATTCGCGGGTCTCGGTCTGCGTTTCGGCCAGATGTATGTGGGTGCGCAGGCCGCGGTCGCAGGCCAGCTGCCCCACGGCTTCCACGAGCGCGGGGTTCGAGGTGTATTCCGCATGGATCGACAGGTCGACCTTCAGGCGTCCGTTGGCCGCGTTGTGGTAGGCGTCGATCAAGTGCTCGTTCACCTTGGCGATGGGCAGCTCGCTGTAAGGCTCGTCGGTGAAAGACAACGCTGCCTCGCTCAGGTTGCACTTGATGCCCGACTCGATTACGGCGCGGGCGCGCGCGTCGCTGAAATAGTACATATCCGAGAACGATACGGTACCGAATCGCAGCATTTCCGCGATGGCCAGAAGCGTGGCGGGGTAGGCTTCCTCGTCGGTGATCTTGGCTTCGAAGGGGAAGACGCGGTCGTTGAGCCACTGTTGCAGCGGCAGGTTCTCGGCGTAGCCGCGCAGCAAGGTCATCGGCGCGTGCGCGTGGGCGTTGTACATGCCGGGCATGAGCGCGCGGCCGGCGCCGGCGTAGGTTTCGCCGAAGTCTTCGGTCGGCTCTTCGCCGCCCACGTAGGCGATCGTTTCGCCGCGGGTGCCCACCCATTGGTGGTCTTTGACCTGGAAATGCTCGTCGATGATCTGAATGTCGGAAAACAGCATGGATGCTCCTGATGACGTGCGCGGTGCGGCCTCCCCCGACGCTGGCGGCGTGCGCGAGACGGCGCCCGGCGCCGGTCAGGTGCCGTGTGTGCAATCGATTATAATTCAGGCTTGTGCATGCGGCCCGCAGCCGTGCGGCGCGCAGACTCCGCGCCTGCCCGCCGCGCGGTGCAGGCGCCCGAAAAAAGAAGCGACACGGCGGGCGCGGCCCGCTTGAAAGGGGGAGCGGTGAACATCGAAATCCTCAAAAAGCAGGAACTGGACGACGGCCACATCATGGTGGTGCGCACGCGCCTTTCCGAAGAGGACAAGAACGCCCTGGTCAACGAAGCAATCGAGGAAATCGCCCACAACCTGGGCATTTCGACCGACGAAGTGCCCGACCTGCGCCAGGCTGTGGTGGAACGCACCGGTCAAGAGCAGCTGCGCCAGTTGGTGACCACCTACGCGGCCCAGATGGCGGCGCCGTCCGTGATCAACGAGCTGGGCATCAAGACTATGTTCGCGCCCGAAATCGAAACCGACGGCGTCGACGACATCTTCGAAAAGGGCCCCATCGCCCTGCCCATCCAGTTCACGATCAAGCCGACTTTCGAGCTCGATTCCTACGAGCCTCTGGAAGTCACGATGCCGGCGGTGGAAGTGACCGACGAAATGGTCACCCAGCAGATCGGTCAGATCCTCGAACAAGTGGCCTCCTACGAGCGCGCCGACGAGGGCGCGCTGGCGGCGGGCGACCGCATCCTCTGCGACATCGTGACCACGCAGGACGGCGCCATGCTCGACGCGGTCACCGGCGAGAACCACCACATCTCGCTCGAGCGCGGCTCGATGCCCGACGAGTTCATCGACCAGCTCGTGGGCGCCAAGGTGGGCGACACGCGCGAGTTCGACTTTTCGGCCCCCGACCCCAGCGGCGCTTCGGGCACACAGAAAGTGCCCGGGTTCCACACGAGCGTGACGGTGAGGGAACGCTACGCTCGCAACGTGCCCGAGCTCACCGATGAGCTGGTGCAAAAGCAATTCAAGGGCAAGGACGTCGCCGACTTCCGCGCGATGGTGAAGAAGACCATGGAAGAGGACCTGGCCAAGCAGTGGGAAAAGGAGCGCGACAACCTGGTCGACCAGGCGCTTTCCCGCCGTCTGGTAGGCAAGATCCCCGACATGTACTACGAGAAGAACCGCGACGACATCATCGCCAACATGTCGGCGCAGCTGGCCAGCCAAGGCATGAACCTGCAGCAGTACATGCAGCAGCAGGGCATGGACGAGCGCTCCTTCGGGATGCAGCTGATGATGCAGGCCATGAGCTCCCTGCGCCAGGGCTTCGCGCTCGACGCTCTCTACGCGCACCTGGGGCTCGAGCTCACCGACGAGGACATGGATAAGGCCCTGAAGGAAATGGCGCCCGGACATGAAGACGAGGTCCGCGCCAACTTCGACCATAACGGCGCCTGGTTCGTCCTGCGCGAAATGGCCGAGCGCATGAAGGCCCACGACTGGGCCATGGAGCACACGACCTTCGTTTCGTAGGTCGCCTGACACGCCCGACATACCGATAACACGCCCTTCGCGATGGTTTCCGCTGGATTGGGGAAACCGTTCGAGAAAGGCGTGTTGTTGGCGGGCCCGGCCGCGCCGGCATCATGAATAACACGCCCTTTGCGATGGTTTCCTCGAAATTGGGGAAATTGCTCGCGAAGGGCGTGTTGTTTTCCGCTCGCCGCAAAGGGCGTGCCGCAGAGGGCGTGACAGGGGGACGGAGGTTGTTGTCACGCCCTGTGTATTTACGCGAAATGCGCGGCGAGCGATTCGGGATGCGCCGCGAAGCGCAGGGCCGTGTCCTTGTCGACCGTGCCCTCGCCTACCAGGCGCAACAGGTCCTGGTCCATCGTGTGCATGCCCGCCTCGCCGCCGGCGGCGATCACTGAATCGATCTGGTAGTCCTTCTGCTTGCGAATCAGGTTGCGCGTGGCGGTGTTGGCCATCATGATCTCGTAGGCCGGCACGACGCCGCCGTCGGTGCTCGGCACGAGCTGCTGGCACACCACCGCCTGCAGCACGATCGACAGCTGGATGCGCACCTGGCGCTGCTGCGAGGTGGGGAAGGCATCGACGATGCGCGACACGGTGTTCGACGCGCTCGTGGTGTGCAGGGTCGAGAAGATGAGCTGGGCCTCTTCGGCCGCCGTCACCGCGGTCTCGATGGTTTCGTGGTCGCGCATCTCGCCGAGCAGGATCACGTCGGGCGCTTCGCGCATGGCCGAGCGCAGCCCCTCCTGGTAGCTGGCCACGTCGGTGGGCACCTCGCGCTGGGTGACGATGCAGGTCCCGTGCTTGTGGATGTATTCGATCGGGTCTTCCATCGTGATGATGTGCCCCGACCGCTCGTGGTTGAGCCGGTCGATGATGCAGGCGAGCGTGGTGGTCTTGCCGGCGCCCGAAGGCCCGCACACGAGCACGAGCCCCTTGCGCAGGCGCGACAGGCCGAGCACCTGCTCGGGGATGTGCAGCGCCGCCGGATCGGGCAGGCCGAAGGGAATGGCCCTGATCACGGCGCTGTACGACCCGCGCTGGCGGAAGGTGTTGGCGCGGAACCGCCCCACGCCGGGCAGGGCAAACGAAAAGTCCTCGTCGTGGTTGCGCAGGCTGGCGAATTCCGCCGGGTCGCGGCCGGCAAGCTCGTAGAGCTCGTCGACGAGCTGCTTGGTGTCGGCCGGGGTGAGCGGCGCGCCGTCGCCGCGCTGGTGGCGGCTCGAAATGCGGTAGGAAAGCGGCAGGCCGGCAATCACGAAGATGTCGGATGCGTTGAGGTCGACCATCTGTTTGAGAAGCTGCTGAAGGTTCATCGGTCCTCCCGGGGGTTCGTTGGGGTTGCGGGCATCTGGGCGGCGAGGCGCCGGCTGGCTGGCGGGGTGAGGAAACGGGCGGCGGGCATCTACGACCCCTCCGTCCACAGGGTGTCGCCGGGCGCCGGCTCGCGCGCGGTCGACGTGGTCCAAGCGTCCACCGTGTAGTCGGCGGCGCTCGTGACGGAAATCTCAATCGAAAGCTGCTGGCCGTCCGACGTGGAGAAGACTGCCGAAGCCCCCGTGCCAGTGGGCTCGGCGTCCACGTTCACCTCGACGTCGCCGCCTGCCGCGGCGGCAGCGGTGCCGGCGATTTTCTGCAGGTCGCGCTCGACGGCGGCGACGCCCGCCTGGTCCTGGCCGCCTGCGCTGCGCACGCGGGCGAGCGTGTCGTCCACGCCGGCCACGAAGGCCTGGCCGCAGGTTTCCAGCTCGTAGCGTTCGGCGGTGGTGTCGGCGTGCTTCTGCGCCACGGTCTGCTCGGCCGAAGCGGTGTTGAAGGTGAGCAGGCCCAAAATGGCGAGCGGAATCACCAGCAGCGCTACGAGCACCGTAATCGTGCCCACGTGCATCGAGCTTTCGCGCGCGCTCATGCGGCACCTCCTTGCGAAGCGGTCGCCGTGCCGGTCGCGGCTGCACTGCCCGCAGCCGTGCCGTCGGACGCTACGTAGCGGGCCGTGTCGAGCTCGTAGACGGTGGCGCCCTCGCCGTCGGCCACCGAAATGTGGGCGCGGTAGAGCGTGCCGTCGCGGTGGGCTTCGGGCGTGACGTCGCAGGTCACGGTAAGGTCGCCGGCGGTCTGCGTCGCGGGCTGGCCGGCGGGGTCGGCCGAAAACGCCTCGGCTGCGTTAATGGCGGCGCGCGTGGCGTCTTCGGTTTGGGCGCCGGCGTGCATCTCGCTCAGGGCCCCGGCGAGCAGGCCGGCGGCCACGGCAAGGGCGCACACGACGACGAAGAGCATCACGATGGCTTCGATCATCTGCGCCGTCGAGGCGAACCGGCGCTTCTCACGGTGGTGGAAACCGCTGGTGAGCGTGGAAAAGGCGCGCGAGCCGGTCACTATCGATCGCCCCCTTGCGCCGTGCGCAGGGCCACGGCTGCGGTGCCCTGGTCGCAGTCAATCGTGAGCAAGCCGTCGCGGTAGGCGAACGAAAACGTCTGCGAATCGACCACCTTGGTGGCGGTATCGGGTGCGTACGGCGTGCCCGCGATCGCGTATTCCTGCACGATCGCGCCTTCATAAAGGTAGATGCGCGTTTCGTAGGTGTCGGCTTGGTCGGTTTCCGAAAGCACGAGCGACGGGCCTTCGGGACCCTGTCCTTGGCCCACCGCCCCCACGGTGTCGTTGGCGCGCACGTAGCCCGAAAGCAGCGACAGCGCCGTGCGGTCGGCATCGACGGCGGTCTTCTGCGTCACGACCGCGCGGTAGGCGACCCCGCCGATCATGAGCGCCCCGAGCAGGGCGAGCACGAACATCAGGTAGAGCACGGCCGGCACCAGGCGGCGCGTGCGGGTGGCCTTCGCGTCGACGGCGTCGGCCAGGCGCGCCCGCGAGGGGCGAATGCGCTCGATGTTGCGGCGGATGAGCGTAGCGTCGGTGGGCAGTGCGCGGTTCATCGGGGGACCACCACCACGTTGGGCATCACGTTGCTCGCGAAGCTTTCGTAGGTGATCACGTAATCGGTGTCGTTCACGCGCAGGCCGTAGTGGTCTTCCAGGTACTGGTAGCTGGCCGGATACGACCCCTCGACCGCGCAGCACTGCTTGGCTGATTCGAGAATCGCGTTGCGCACGCTCGCCGCGCCCTGTTCGCGCGCGCTCGCCTGGGCCGCGCCCGCGATGAGGGCGACGGCGACGAGGCAGGCGGCGACGGCGACGGAAATGGCCGTGCGCTTTCTGCGCCGTGCGCGTTGGGAATCTGCGGTGACCTGGTGGTACATGCGCGCCTCGCTAGCCGATCGACTGCAGGATGCCTACGAGCGGCAGCATCGCGGCCACCAGCGAGGCGCCCACGGCCACGGTGAGCAGGATGGTGAGGGCCGGTTCGACGTTGTCGGCCGTGCGGTCGAGCTGGTCGAGCGCGTCGTCGAAGAAGACCTGGGCGCAGCGGGTGAGCGTTTCGTCGAAGGACGCCGTGCGGTCGCCCACTTCGAGCATGCGGCTGTAGAAGGGGTCGTAGACCTCGTGGTCGGCCAGGGCCTCGACGAGCCCCTTGGGTCGGTTGAGGTCGGTGCAATCGGCGAGCGCGGCAAGGGCGCGTTCCTTCAGCACGGGGTGCTTCACCATCGAAGTGGCCTTTTCCAGGGCGGTGTTGGAATCGGTGCCCGCCGAAATGTGGGCGGAAAGCGAAAGCGTGAAGCGCGCGAGCGCAATTTGGTAGAAGGCCTGCTTGGTCGTGGGCAGTTTGGCCAGAGTGAGCGCCAGCTTCATGCGGCCCTCTTCCGACCCAATGCGCACGGTGACGGCGATCGCGACCGCCGCGCAGGCGAAGGTGAGGATGAGGGCGATCCAGCCGATTGTCGCGGCGACGCCCACCATGGCGAACGACCCGCCGGTCAGCGACCCGGCCACGCTTTCGTAGGCGCTCGTGAAGGCGGGCAGGACGAGCAGGTCGGTCACGGCGAGCACCACGGTCATCAGACACAGGATGATGGCGGGGTGGCGCACGTTGGTGTAGAGCTTGGCGAACAGGCGGTCCTCTTCGCTGTAGTACTGGTCGAGCGCGAGCAGGGCGTCTTCCAAATGCCCTGTGTCCTCGCCGGTGGCAACCAGGTCGCAGGCGAAATCGGGGAAGGCCTCGCTCTCGCGCATCGACGTGCCGAGCTTCTTGCCGGCGGCAACCCCCTGGTAGACCCTCTCGCAGGCGGTGCGGAAGGGGCTTTCGGCATTTTCGACGGCGAGCAGGCGTGCCGCTTCCTCCACCTGGATGCCCGCGGCGGTCATCTGGGCGAACGACCCGCAAAACGCGCTGACGGCGCCGCTCTCAAGCAGTGAGTGTGCCATGAATGTCCCCTTGTCCCATTCCCCATGCGGATGGACGAAACGCCCTGCGTCCCGACCATCGTTTGAGCAGCAGTATAACCCTGCGCGGCCCCTGCGGAACCACCCGTCTGCCGCGAAGCGTCCGAAGCGCTGCCCGCGGCGGTTTCAGTAGGTGTAGCGGTCGGTGTAGGTGCTGCCGTCGCCCACGTAGCCGGCCGCGCGGTCGTCGCCCTGGGTGGCGGCGAAGGTAAGATCGACGCGTGACCAGGTGTTTTGGTCGACGCTGATGCGGGCGCTCTTCCAGCTGCCGTCGATGTAGACCATGATCCAGGCATGGTAGACGTTGCTCGGCGACACGTAGCCGGTCACGATTTTCGCAGGGATGCCCTGGCTGCGCAGCATCGCGGCGCCGAGCGAGGCGTAGTCGAAGCAGATGCCCGTGCCGCTTTGCAGGGTGGCGTCGGGGTTGGGCGCGTAGCCGGTCGTGCCCGAAAGCTGGGCGGCCTTGTCGTAGTCGTAGGTCACGTTCTGGGTGATGTAGTCGAACACGGCCCGCACCACGTCGCCTTCGTTCTGGGCGCCGGCGCAGATGTCGCGCGCTTTCGCCACGCAGGCGCTCGAATCGGTGTAGGAACAGAAGCAGTCGGGCACGAGGAAGGGCGCGAATTCGCTGGTGAGCGCGACGTCGACGGTCGTACGACAGAGCTCGACGTAGCGGTCGGCGTTGGTGTTGCGCATCACGCGCACGGTGTAGGTGCCGTTGCCCATGTTCACGGGGGCCACGAGCGGGGTGCCGTCCTGGGCGAGGTCGTAGTTGTAGGACTGGCCGTTGCATTCCACCACGAGTTTCAGGCGGGAATCGGCTGTGGCGCTTGCAGCCACGTAGCCGTCGTTGGCGTGGGACACGTCGATTGCGGCGCCGTTTTGGCCGGTGGCGGCGTTGGCGTCGAAGGAGGAAAGGGCCGTCTGCGCGGGCTGCTGCCAGGCAGCGCCTTGCGTGATGCCCTCGTCGTTAGCCGCGCCTGCGCTGCCGCCTGCTCCCGTCGAGCTGCAGGCGGGAAGGGCGAGGGCGCAGGCGAGGGCCGCGGCTGCCATGGCGAGCGCCCCGCGCGCATGCGCGTGCGAACGGCCACAATGCGCCGCTCGCTTCCTGTGCGTGAACGGGCAGCGGGGCGACTCCGTTTGTCCCCGGTTTCGAAATGAACGGCGTGACAACATCACCCGCTCTCGTTGTCCCATGAAATGCACAGTTGGCCGCATCTTTCCGAAATACGAGTTCCACCATGCAGATGATAGCGCGCGGTAACGCGCGCTGCCCGCGCAGGTTGTCGCGTACGGATCCATCAGACAAATCCTATATGTCCAAAAACATCAAGCCCTCAGAATAAAAATCTCGAAAAGTTACCAAAAAAATCGCTCAATGGGACGCCTGGGGTATGCTTTACGGGGTAATATGTAATATTAGGAAAGGTGGCTCCTTACCTGCGTATACGGTAATCGGCCGCCATTCATAACTGAACAGTGTCGTGGTGAGACCGCGCACCCCGAACGGGTGCGCGCCGCATGTGTTCGATGCGCTGGGGAGCGCGTCGAACGGGAAATCGGGCCGGCAGAGGCGTACGTGATGTGCGCGAGGGGCCCGTTTTCCGACCATAGGGGAAGTGGTTTGCAATGAACACGCGTAAGAGTGCTCGTACTGCAACGGCGAAGGCGTCCGGCGCGAAAGCGCGGGCGTATCGTGCGAATAGGGCTTGGAAGCACGCCCTTTCGGTGACGATGGCCGTGCTCATGGCGGTGTCTCTGTCGCCGCAGGCCGAAATCCCGTCGGCGTTCGCCGGCGGCGATGCGGCGCGCGCGGCGCAGACGGCCGCCAAGCAAGGCACGGTCGACGTGGGTCTGTCGCTTGGCTCGGGCTCCATCACGGTGAACGGCCAGACGCTCAAGGCGCCGTCGTCCCAGATTACGATTCCCAACACCAAAGACTTCACCTTCACGGCGAGTGCCGGTTCGGCGGCCACCCTTACCGCCGTCAACCTCACCCACGGCCAGAACAGCACGCCGCTTTCCCCCGATAGCAACGGCGTCTACACGGTTGCCCAGGAGCAGCTCGTCGAAGGCGTGGGCATCGAGCTTGAAACCGAAGCCTCCACGAGCGCATCGGCGGAAGAATCCGCGCCCACGGCCTTCACCAAGAAGGCGCCGTCGGCGCAGACCGACGCTGCGGCGAGCTCTTCGTCGTCGGCGTCCTCTTCCGAATCGTCGTCCAGCAACGCATTGGCGACCGTCGACACTCTGGCGGCGCCTGCCGCGAGCACGGGCATTTCGGTGTCCCTGCAGTTCAAGGATGCGAACGGGGCGCCCGTGGCTGCGCCCGATCTGGGCGGGCAGTACCTCTATGCCTACGTGGCCGATAACAACAACGCCAACAATCACGTGTTGCTTCCCCTGGTTGCGGGTTCCAACGGCTACGCGGCCGACGTGACGGGCATGCGTACGGGCTGGTGGCCCGAAACGCTTTCCGACCTCGACCCGCAGGGCACCTACACGGTGACGCTCTGCACATTCGGTGATGGAAACCAAGGCGGCTACGCATCGGGTGGCACGGCCCTTTCCAACGGCGGCCTCATCGCCGGAAACTACATCGTCTCCCTGCCCGCTTCGGGCACGGTGTCCCCGGGTGGGCAGTACGCGGCCACGGCTACGGCCTTCGGCCCGGCGGGTTCCGACGAATACACGGGCATCTTGGGCGATGCGATCGACTACGGCATTACCACGGGCTCGTTTACCCTTGAAGGCGGCGACGCCGAAAGCAACGTGGCCGCTCGTGTGGGCACCTGCACCACTCAGACGGGCAACGACCTTTCGAACCCCACCACGCAGACCATGCTCATCGGCGAGATTCAGAACAAGTTCGTCACCAAGGGCTATTCGGTCTACTTCCGCACGTCTCCCGAATCGGCGGACAAGGTATTGTTCTCGGGTGACACGAGCACGAAGCACGTGCTCGACACGAGCATGTCGAAAGATGCGCTGCAGGCGGAAGTGCAGGGCATGCTCGACAACGTGGCGGCCAAGCAGGCCGAACTTGCGGCCCACCCGGCCAACGCGGCGGTTGTCTATAAGCAGAACGACCAGCGCTACGTTCTCGACATCAAAGGGCGCGGCGCGGGCACCTACTACGTCAACCTCGACAGCGCCGCGTTCAAGAACGCCCTGAGCGAAAACGGCAAGTTCAAAATCTACAAGGACGACGATCAGACGATCGTCTTCAACGTCACGGCTACCGGCGACGTGTCCATCAACCAGTTCTACGTGAACGACCGCGCGTCCGGCAACATGTTGCAGTCCGATGCCGGCGATACGCCCCAGCAGATCATCTGGAACTTCACGGGCGCTTCGAAGGTGACGACGGCCGGTTCGGTGACGGGCGTATTTCTGGCAACGGGCGCCGATTGGTACAACGACAACACGTCGTCGGGCTGGCTTGTTGCCAAGTCGGTCTTCATTCGCTCGGGCGAATGGCATAACGTCTACCAGCACAACAAACAATATAACGGCGGTACGGGCTCGCTTGCGGCGACTAAGCACGTCAACGGCGCAGATGCTACCGTGTCAGGTTTCAAGTTCAAGCTCGAAGAGCAGACTGCCGGCGGCTGGCAGCAGGTGGGCGATCTGGTGGCCAATAACAAGTCGGCTATCTCCTTCGGCCCCATTGCCTATACCGACGACAACTTCGCGCCCGATGCTGCGGGCGGCAACGTGCAGACGCACGTCTACCGCATCACCGAAGACCCGGCCACGTCGGCGGTGGACGGCGTGGCCTACGGGACCGATGCCACGGCGTACTATGCCAAGATCGTCGTGCACAAGTTCGTCGACACCCTGGGCAACACGACCAACACGACGTACGTGGCCGAGCCCGCTACCTACTATGCCGATGAGGCGTGCTCGGAGGCTCTGCCTGCCGGCGCGGTGTTCAACAACACCTCGAGCAGCAAGGTGCAGTCCGAACTGCTCGTGAAGAAGGCTATTTCCGGTCGCGCCTGGCAGGACGGCGACGCCTTCCAATTCACGCTCACCGCGCAGAACGGCGCGCCCATGCCGGAAGGCTCCGCTGACGGCACAAAGACCGTGACGGCCACCAGCACCGATGCCGTGTCCTTTGGACAGATCGTCTACGACGTCAAAGATGCCGTCTATACCTACACTATTAAAGAGACAGCGCCCGCAGGCGGCGCTGCGGCGGCCGACCTTGCCTACGACACCACCGAGCACACCGCTACGGTGACGGTGAAGGACGGCGTGGCGACCGTGGCCTACGACGGCGCAGCGGCCGACGCGCTTACGGTAACCAATACCTATGCGGCGAAGACGTCGATTGCGGTCACCAAGAACTACAACAAGTGGAAAGAGGGCCAGACCTTCGGGTTCACGCTGACGGCGGTGGGCAACGATGCGGGCGTCAAGACTCCGATGACTGCGGCCACGACCGCCACGGCGACTCAGAGTCAGCCCACGGCTTCCTTCGGCGAGATCGCATTCACCAAGGAGGGCACCTACACGTACTCCATTCAGGAGAATCTGCCCGAAGGCGTTGACGCCGATCATCCCACCAAGGACGGCATCACCTACGCGGTGCAGCCGCAGGAGGTGAAGGTCGTCGTCGCCATGGTCGACGGGAAGCTCACCGCAACGCCGCAGTACGGCGAGGGCGCTTCGAGCGTGGCTTTCACCAACACGTATAACGCAACGGGTGCGCTCACGCTGGGCGGCACCAAGACCTTCGAAAACGGCAACGGCGTCAACACGACCTTTACCTACACGGTGAAGGAAGGCGATGCGACCGTGGCCACCGGCACGAGCAATGGTGCGGGCGCCATCTCCTTCACGACGATTTCCTACGGCCTTGATGATCTGGGCGCGCACACCTACACGGTGACCGAAGACAAGGGCGGCACCACCGATGCGGGCATCACCTATGACAGCAGGTCCTACACCGTGAAGGTCAACGTGACCGACAACGGCAACGGCACGCTTGCGGTTGCTGCTGAAGACGGGAGCGCTGCGCTCGACGGGATGAACTTCAAGAATACCTACCAGGCGAGCGGTGAAGCTACGATCGACGGCCACAAGCAGGTCACGGGCAAGAGCGATGCCGACCTGTCAGGCTTTGCGTTCACGCTTACCCAAGTGACCGCGGCCAACGATACCGCGCCGGCCGTCGAAGACGGTACGCAGCTCACTGCGACCAGCGATGCAAACGGCGATTTCAGCTTCGACAAGATTTCCTATACCGCGCCGGGCACCTACTACTATAAGGTGTCCGAAAGCGGGTCAAAGGACGGCTACACGGCGCAGACTAGCGCCAAGTACGTGACGGTGACGGTGACCGATACGCAGCACAACGGTGCCTTCGACGTCGATGTTGCGGGCGCAGGAGCAGACCTGACCTTCACCAACACCTACAGGGCTACGGGCGCACTCAACCTGAGCGGCACCAAGGCCTTCACGAACGGCACGCTTACTGGCGACGACTTCTCCTTCCAGTTGAAGGAAGGCGACACGGTTCTGCAGACCGTGAAGAACAACGCAAACGGAACGTTTGCCTTCAGCCCGATTGTCTACGCCACCGATGCGACCGACGCGGCCTACCAGCCGGGCGAGCACACTTACACGGTGTCCGAAGTCGCTGGCAGCGCCGCGGGCGTGACCTATGACGACACGGTCTACACCGTGAAGGTCAACGTGACCGACAAGGGCGACGGCACGCTCGCTGTCGATAAGGTCGAAGGCACTGACTTCAATGCGTTCAAATTCACGAATGCATTCACGAAGTCCGGCTCGGTGCAACTGCAGGCCAACAAGACCCTGAACGGTGCGGTGCCTGATTCCCGTTATGATGGCAAATTCAGCTTCGAGCTGAAAGACGCCGATGGCAAGGTGCTGCAGACCAAGCAGAATGGCGCCGACGGCACGGTGGCGTTCGACAAGATCGACTACACGGCTGCCGGCACGTACACCTACACGATCGACGAGGTCGTGCCGGCTGACGCCGACAAGCTGCCGGGTGTTACCTATGACACGTCCGTCGTGAACGTGACGGTTACGGTTGCCAACGAAAACGGCACGCTCGTGGCCACGCCCACCTATACCTATGGCGATGGCCAGCAGGGCAACACCTTCAAGAACACGTATAGCGCCAAGGGGTCGATTACGCTCGCCGGTACCAAGACCTTCGAGAATCAGAGCCTAACCGATGACGAATTCTCCTTCGTCGCGACCGAAAACGGCACGCAGGTGGCCACGGGCACGAACAAGGCCGACGGCTCAATCGCTTTCACGCCGATTGACTACGCGATTACCGCGAACGACACGTCGGCGCTCGGCGAGCATACCTATAAGGTGTCGGAGGTGACGGGCGACAAGGGCGGCATAACCTATGACGCGAACAGCAAGACCGTGAAGGTTAACGTGACCGACAACGGCAACGGCACGCTCGATGCCCAGGTGGTTTCCAACGGCTCCGATGAGCTGAGCTTCACGAACACGTACACGGCCAAGGGCTCGATCAAGCTTACGGGCACCAAGAGCCTCACCGGCCGCGATGCAAAGGCTGGCGAGTTCGGCTTTACCGTAAAGGACGAGGCGGGCAAGGTCGTGGCCACCGGCTCGAACGGAGCAAACGGCGCGATTACCTTCACGCCGATTAGCTACACCCAGGCGGATCTGGGCGACCATACCTACAAGGTAACCGAGGACCAGGGCAACCTGGGAGGCGTCAGCTACGACCAGACGGAAAAGACCGTGGTGGTGCATGTAGCCGATAACGGCGACGGCATCCTGTCTGCTGCGGTGGTCGCAGAAAAGTCGCAGGCAATCGCTTTCAGCAATACCTACACCGCTACGGGTGAAGCGCAGTTCACCGCGCATAAGCAGCTGTCTGGTCGCACTCTTGCCAAAGGCGAATTCTCCTTCCAGCTGAAAGAGGGTGACAAGCTTCTTCAGACCAATCCCAATGACGCCGACGGCAACGTGGCCTTCGACAAGATTTCCTATAGCTTGGCCGATGTGGGCACGCATACCTACACCATTTCGGAAGTCAAGGGCGCCGAAGGCGGCGTCACCTACGATACCGCTATCAAGACCGTGACCGTTTCCGTGGCCGATAACGGCGACGGGACGCTTGCGGTGACCACGTCGGGCGACGGCGATGCGGCGACCTTCACCAACGCCTACACGGCCGCGGGCGACTTCACCCTGCAGGCCGCCAAGCATCTCGACGGCCGGGCCTTCCAAGCGGGTGACAGTTGGACCTTCACCGTGTCGGGAAGCGAGGGTGCTCCTCTGCCGGCTACAAAGCAGGTGACGATCGACCCGACTACGGGCACTGACGCCGCCTTCTCGTTCGGCGACATCCACTACACGCTGGACGATGCCGGTAAGACCTACGTCTACAAGATTGCTGAATCGGGCACTGTTGACGGCGTGACCAACGACGGCGGCCTGCATGAGGTCGACGTGACGGTGGCCGACAAGGGTGACGGCACGCTTTCCGTGACGCCGGTCTACAAGCAGGACAACGGCACGGTCGGCGGCATTACCTTTACTAATACCTATAAGGCCACGGAAACCGGCTTCACGGTTTCGGGCACCAAGACGCTCGAGGGCCGCGACATCGTCGACGGCGAGTTCCAGGTGGCGCTCTACTCAGCCGATGACACCTTCGCCGTGGCCGGCACGGATCCTGTGGCTACCGCTTCGGTTGCTTCCGACGGCACGTATGCGCTTGCCACGCCCGGCGACTTGATCGGTGCGGCGGGCACCTACCATTACGTGCTGAAAGAGGTCGACACCAACAAGCCGGGCGTGACCTACGATGACACGGCCTATAACATCACGGTTACCGCAACCGATGACGGCCATGGCCAAATCAAGGCAGCGGTCTCGGGCGTGCCCGATGGCGGCGCGAACTTCTCCAACACCTACACCAAGGGCACCGCGGTGCTCAAGGCAAAGAAGACGCTCGACGGCGCCCCGCTCAAGGCCGGCGCATTCAGCTTCCAGCTGCTCGACGCCGACGGCAACGTGCTGCAGACCGCGACCAACGCGGCCGACGGCAACGTGTCCTTCGAGCCCCTGTCCTATGGCGAAGCGGGCGACTACCACTACACCATCCGCGAAGCCGTGCCCGAAGGCGCGACCCAGAACGCAGACGGCACCTGGACCTATGAGGGTACGACCTACGACGGCGCGAGCCACGACGTCACCGTGCGCGTGACGACGGGTGACGACGGCGCCTTCAAGGTGGCCTACAGCTACGACTTCGTCACGGGCTTCCTGCCTGCCGACGAGGCCCCCGTGCCCGCATTCCACAACGCCTACCATGCCTCTGGCTCGACCACGGTGCAGGGCCATAAGACCGTGAACGGCCAGAACCGCAGCGACCTCGACGGCAAGGTGGCCTTCGAGCTTTCCGGCTCCGAGGGCGCGCCCCTGCCTGAACAGACCTCCGTCACCACCGATGCGAACGGCGACTTCTCCTTCGGCAGCATTGCCTACACCGAGGCCGACGCGGGCAAGACCTACACCTACACGGTTGCTGAAACCGCGGCGCCTTCCGGCTACACGCTGGCCGCCCCGCAGACCTTCAAGGTGACCGTTTCCGACAACGGTGACGGCACGCTTGCCGTGACGAGCACGGCTGGCAAGAGTGGCCTTGCCTTCGACGACGCCTACGCCGCCACAGGCAGCGCCCACTTCGCCGCCAAGAAGCAGCTCGATGGGGCCAGCCTTAAGGCGGGCGCCTTCACCTTCACGCTGAGCCAGGACGGCACCGTGCTGCAGACCAAGCAGAACGATGACAACGGCGGCGTGGCCTTCGACGACGTCTCCTACTCGCTCAACGACCTGAAGAACGCCGACGGCACCTACGCGCCGTCCAAGGACTTCCATTACCAGATCGCCGAGGCCGTGCCTGCGGGCGCAACCCAAAACGCCGACGGCACCTGGACCTTCGCCGGCGTGACCTACGACGGGTCGGTGCAGGACGTGACCGTGCACGTGGCCGATAACGGCGACGGCGCGCTTGCCGTGACCTACAACGGCGACGCCAACACGGGCAAGGTCTTCACGAACAGCTATAAGGCAACGGGCGAAGCTGCGCTCTCTGCGACCAAGCAGCTCACGGGTGCCGCGCTCCAGGCGGGTGCATTCAGCTTCCAGCTGAAGGACGCCGCTGGAACTGTGCCGCAGACCGTCTCGAATGACGCCAGCGGCCTGGCTGTCTTCGCGCCGATTTCGTATACCGCCGCGGGCACCTACCATTACACGATCAACGAAGTCGCGGGCTCCGATCCCGACATGACCTATGACTCCTCGGTGAAGGACGTGCAGGTCAACGTGGCCGACAACGGCGACGGCACGATGAGCGTGACCTACGGCGCCGACAAGGCGGCCACCTTTGCGGCGCCCGTCTTCGGTAACACCCACAACGCCAAGGGCCAGGCGACCGTCACGGCCAAGAAGGTCCTCGAAGGCGCCCAGCTCCAGGCAGACCAGTTCTCCTTCCAGCTGAAGGATGAAGCAGGCAACGTGCTGCAGACCGCGACCAACGCGGCCGACGGTACCGTGGCCTTCGCGCCCCTCTCCTATGAGCTTTCCGACCTCGGCGGCGCCGATGCCAAGGACTTCCACTACACCGTTAGCGAAGTCGCCGGCACCAACAAGGGCATGACCTACGACGGGTCGGTGAAGGACGTTACCGTGCACGTGGCCCTCGACAAGGCGTCGGGCACGCTCGCAACTTCGGTGACCTTCGCCGGCAACGATGCGACCTTCACGAATACCTACAAAGCGGATGGCGCGGCCTACCTGGCGGCCCATAAGCAGCTCGACGGCAAGGCCCTCGAAGCGGGCGCGTTCTCCTTCGAGCTGAAGGACGCCGACGGCAACGTGCTGCAGGCCAAGCAGAACGATGCCGACGGCACCGTGACGTTCGACAAGATTTCCTACACCCAGGACGTGCTGAAGAACGCCGACGGCACCTATAAGGACAGCGCGACCTACACCTACACGGTGTCGGAACAGATTCCCGAAGGCGCTGCGCAGAACGTCGACGGCACCTACGTGAAGGACGGCGTGACCTACGACGGCCACAGCGAACAGGTGACCGTGCACGTGGCCGACCGCGGTAACGGCACGCTGGCCGTGACCTATGGCGACGCTCAGGTCGAGCAGGCGCCTGCGATTACGTTCGTCAACAACTACCGTGCCGACGCGACCACGGCGCAGCTTGAAGCCCAGAAGCAACTCCAAGGCCGCAGCTGGGTCGATGGCGAGACCTTCACGTTCGAAATGAAGGCGCTCACCGAAGGCGCGCCGATGCCGGAGAGTACGACGGCCGCAGCTGCCGCGCCGGCAAACGGTGCCGCGACTTCCGCGGCCACCTTCGGCACGATGACCTTCGACAAGGCGGGCAGCTACGACTACCTGATTACCGAGCAGGTGCCCGAAGGCGCCGTACCCGACGGGACAGGTCTGTATGAGCTCAACGGCATCACCTACGACGCGTCGGCCCACAAGGCCACCGTCGATGTGACCGACGACGGCCAGGGCAAGCTCCAGGCTACGGTGACCTACGACGGCAAGGCGGCCGAAGCGCCCGTGTTCACGAACGAATACAAGGCTGCGGACACCACGGCGGTGCTCTCGGGCACGAAGACCCTGACCGGTGGCACGCTCGAAGCGGGTGCCTATACCTTCCAGATCGAAGCTACCGGCGACGCGGCGGCGGATACCCCGCTGCCTGCGGTCACCGCGGTGACCAACGCGGCCGACGGCAGCTTCGCCTTCGATGCGATCACCTATAAGCAGCCGGGTACCTACACCTATGCGATTTCCGAAGTCGTGCCCGCCGATGCGGTCAACGCCGACGGCGTGACCTACGCGCAGGCGACCGATGAGCAGAAGGCGGCGGGCGGCTTCACCGAGGCCGGCGTCACCTACGACACGGCTGTGCGCACGGCGACGGTGACGGTGACCGACAACCAGAAGGGCGCGCTCGAAGCCACGGTGGCCTACGGCACCGATGCGGGGCTCGCCTTCACCAACACCAAGTTCGAGGCCCATGCAGCGCTTGCCTTCGACAAGTACTACTACGGCAGCGATCTCAACCGCGCCTTCAGCTTCAGCCTGGTGGCAACCGATAGCAGCTGGAATCCGCGCAGCGGCGGCGAAGGGGTCGTCTATAGCGGAACCGACGCGATTGTCGACGACGGCCAGGCCTTCACGGCCCAGGTGACCAACCCGGCCTTCGACGCCGAGACCCACAAGGCCACGGTGGCCCTGCCCGATCTGACCTACTACAAGGCGGGCACTTACCGCTACCTGCTTCATGAAAACGCAGACAGCGCGGCGAGCGACGTGGTCGATGACGCGAGCGTCTACCAGATCACGGTGACGGTGGGCGCCGACCAGAAGGTCAGCACGTCTATCGCCCGCGTGACCGGTGAGGCCACGGCCCAGCCGGTGACGACCGCGACGTTCTACAACAACTCCGCGGTTCTCGCGGCCTTCCGCGCGATGGGCCTTGCGGCGGACGTTGCGCCGGAAAAGGACGGCGCAGCCACCTTCATGCCCGAAGTGCAGAAGGACTTCGACGGCTCCTTGGCCGACAACACCTTCACCTTCGAGATGGTCGATGAGAACGGCAACGCGGTAAGTCACGGCGTCAACGACGCGACGGGCCATGTGGCCCTCGACATGCCGGGCGCTGCGAGCGCCGACACGGCGCGCGACGCGGGCAGCGCGGTGCTCACCTACACCGAGGAAGGCACCTACACCTACACGATTCGCGAGGTGGCGGCCGACAACGCCCTCATCTCCTACGACAAGGGCACGGTCGAGCTCACGGTCACGGTGACCAAGGACGATAACGGCGTGCTCACGGCCGAAGGCGCCTACACCAAGCACGCGGCCGACGGCACCACGGTGGAAGGCAACAACACCTTCACCAACGAGACCCGTGCGATCGACCTGCGCGTGCAGAAGAACAGCAAGTCCAACGGCGCACCGCTCGAGGGCGCGCGCTACGGCCTGTGGCAGTACAACCCCAACGGGCAGGATGTCTACCTGGGCAACAACATGTCCGACAAGAACGGCTGGATCACCTTCCGTGACGTGAAGGTGCAGCCGGGCACCGCCTACTACTTCAAGGAAGAAGCAGCACCGGCCGGTCACCTGGTCAACCCCTACCGCGACCCCTACTTCGCCTTGGTGCCCGATAACGCCAACGGCTACAAGCTGGTCTACGAAGGGTCGGCCGCATTCGCCCAAGCTGTGCCTGCGGCAGCCAACCAGCGTGAGGGGGCGTAGCCGATGATGCAGCGAACGCAACAGAAGGCCTATCGCCCGGGGCGGGCCCTGCTCGCCCTAGGGGCCGCCCTGCTGGGGGCTGTCTTCGCCCTCTGCCTGTGGGCGGCGCCGGCGCAGGCCGCAACCACCGATGACGGGCATTTGGTCTTCACCGTGGAACCCAACGAGGGTACGGCGCCTTCGGCGGGCGGCTCGGGCGTGTCCGACTACACCACCGACCTTTCGGTTTCGAAGCTCGCCGCCGACAACCACGACCCGGTGGCCGGCGCCCACCTGCAGATTCTCGACGCGGCGTCGGGTGCGGTGGTGGCCGATTGGTGGTCGAACGAGTCGCCCGAGCGCCTGGACAAGGTGCTCAACGTCGACACCGACTACGTGCTTCACGAAGAGGAAGCGCCGAGCGGCTTTGCCAAGGCCGACGACGTAACCTTTTCGATTAACGCCTACGACGGCGAAGTCGTGATCAAGAGCGGCAACGACGCCGGCCAGGCCGAATCGATGGACAAGAAGTCGCTCGCCCTCTACGACACCCGTATTGTCGCGGGCGGCGGGGACAGCGACGTGCAGCAGAAGCAGAACGAAACCGAAACCGAAACCACGCGCTCGTCGTCTGCGGCCGGCTTGGCCAAGACGGGCGACTACATCCCGGTGATCGTGGGCGTGCTCGTCTTCGTCGCGGCGCTCACCGCGGCGATCGCACTTATCGCGCGCCACAAGGGCAAAGCCAACAAGAAGAGCGAATAGCGGGCGCGCGCGAGCGCAAGACCCGACTGACGGAGAGGTGTGCGAAATGACTGGAATACAGAAAAGGATCGCGGTGTGGGCGGCAGCCGTCGCGCTTGCGTTCGGATGCCTGTGCGCGCTGCCGGCATTCGCCCATGCCCAAGCCCAGGTAACGGGCGTCGACTACCTCACTGCGCAGGATTCGGCGGCGGGCCCGGGCTACATCGACGTTCTTTCCGTTCAGGGACACGAAGGCGATAGCATCTACGTGAACGTCGACCACAACGGCGAAACCATCGCAAGCCACCTGCTTTACACGCTCACGGCCGATTCGGCCACGGCGGCTTCCGACGGCTCGATGGCGGGCATCATGTCGCTGCGGATTCCCGCCTTCCAGGCGACCGACGCCTACAGCATTACCGTGTATGCCGACTACGACGAAACCCAGCAGCTCTACGCGGGCATCACGACCGGCGTGTTCGCTCAGCTGGGCGACAACGGTGCCACGACTCTTATCGGCGTGCGCACGATCGGCGGCGAACAGCGCACCTTCAACGCTCCCGATTACGTTTCGCGGGGCGGCATTGAGTACCAGCTGAATTCAGACGTGCTTTTGAGCCAGAGTCCTCTTACCTTTTCGTATAGCGAAGAAACCGATACTCCAGATGTGGTGGATGGAACGATTAATTTTGTAGACGATCAAGGCTCGATTATTGCTGCTAAAGCCATCAAGGGTTTGCAAAAGAATGCAGGTGCTGAACAGGTTAACGTTCCGTATTCCGTACAAGCTGAAGACGGTAGCTATTGGATGCCTGTGAACTTCAGCCACACGGTGACTGCAAGCTATCCAGGCACGCGAGACTTTACCGTGGTGTGCAAAAAACTCTCGGGCCTGTCCCCGTCGACGGGAGGGAGCTCATTTGTCGCGAAGATTGTGTATCAAGATGAATCGGGTACTCAGTTGTTCGAAGACACGGTTCCGGTAACCAAGCTCTACTACTATGCGCCACCGCAATCTCTGAGCCTTGGGCAGAACTCTCCGGCGACGGGAAGCTATGCGAAAACCTATTCGTTGGCGAGCAAGCAGGATGCGCCGTTCGACTCGAGCAAGATGTATCTCATTCTCGACCCAGCATCCAACAATCAGCCGGGTGCCGAGAAAACTTATGTTGTCACTTACTACTCCAATGAGCCCAACACGCACGTCTACTACGTGAACCTGTGGCTGTGCCCCACGTCGAGCGACCAAGCGCTGCCCACGAAGCCCTTCGCCACGGCGACCTACACGATGAAGGACGGCGATGCGCCGCAGTCCTTCGACCCGGCCAACAACGCCTACGTCGATAACACGCAGCTCGACCTTGCTCCCGGCATGCAGACGACCCCCTACGAGTTCTCCTATGGGTCGAACGCGAGCACGGTGACCAACGTCTATTACGTGCCCAAGGGCGAAAAGCCGGCGGCCAACCCCTACCAGATCACGATCCAGTACCGCAATGCGGCCGATCGTTCGCTCATCGAATCGCACACCTACACGGTGAGCCCCAACGACCTGAAGGACACTGTCTACACATCGCCCGAGCGCTTCACGAGCGGCCAGACCACCTACGTGCGTCTGAAGGGCCAAGAAGCCGGCATTCAGCACGGCTACTACACGATGTTCCGCACCTACACGGTGTGGTACCGCGACATCAACAACTCCTTACTTGAAAACGTCGTGGTGAACCCGCTTACCTATGCGACGGTCGACAACGGCACCACCACGCGCGCCGGCGCGAACGGCGTTGCGGGCGCGGGTGCGACGACGGGCGCGGCCGATGCGGGCGCTACGGGCGACGGCACGGCGATCGGCTTGGGCGCGGGCACGGGCCAGAACGTCCTCACGGGCGCCGACGGCCAGGGTGACGCGGCTCTGAACGGCGACGGCCAGGACGCCAACTCCGAGCGCATCGGCGACAACGAGACCCCGTTGGCGGCCGATGCGGGCGCCGATGCCGCAGCGAGCGACGAAGCGGCGTCCCCCTGGTGGACCAACCCGGCCGCCATCGTGGGCATCGTGGGCGCCTGCCTGGCAGCGGCCCTGCTTCTCTTCCTGCTCATGCGTCGCCGCAAGCAGCACAAGGAAGAATAACCGCTGGGCGAGTGAGTCAAAGGGGCCTCGAGCGCGCTGCTCGAGGCCCCTTTTATTGGTGACAACGGGGGCGCGTGATGTTGTCACGCCTGCGAGTGACAACATCACGCGCCCCCGTTGTCACACGCCGCTGCCTTACAGGCGTTCGGCCAGGTCGAAGATCAGCCGCTCGGTCTTTTCCCAGCCCAGGCAGGGGTCGGTGACCGACTTGCCGAAGACGCCGCCGTCGATAGGCTGGTTGCCGTCTTCCAGGTACGACTCGATCATGAAGCCGCGGATGAGCCCCTTGATCGTCGCGTTGCGCTTGCACGATTCCAACACTTCAAGGCAGATGCGCTCCTGCTCGAGCGGGCGCTTGCCCGAATTGTCGTGGTTGCAATCGATGATCACAGCCGGATTCTGGTAGGTGTCGACCGTGTAGGCCCGCGCCAAGCGTTCCAGGTACTCGTAGTGGTAGTTGGGGTAGTTCACGTCGTCGAGCCCCTTGTACCCGCGCAGCACGGCGTGCGCGTAGGGGTTGCCCGTGCTCGTGACGTCCCAATTGCGGTACACGAAGTTCTGGCTCTGCTGGGCGGCGTAGATCGAATTGAGCATGACCGACGTCGATCTGCCCGTGGGGTTCTTCATGCCCACCGGCACCTCGATGCCGCTCGCCACCTGGCGATGCTCCTGGTTTTCCACCGACCGCGCGCCGATCGCCACGTAGCCGAGCAGGTCGAACAGGAATCGGTAGATGTAGGGGTAGAGCAGCTCGTCGGCCGTGAACAGGCCCGTCTGCTCGATCACGTGCAGGTGCATGCCGCGCGTGGCCTTGATGCCGGCGAGCAGGTCGGGCTTGCCTTCGGGGTTGGGCTGGTGCAGCAGGCCCTTGTAACCGGTGCCCTTGGTGCGGGGCTTGTTGGTGTAGACGCGCGGGATGATCACGAAGCTGTCGCGCACCTTTTCGGCTACTTCGGCGAGCCGCTCGGCGTAGGCGAGCACCGAATCTTCGCGATCGGCCGAACACGGACCCACGATCAGCAGCAGCTTTCCGCTTTCGCCGGTGAGCGCGCGCACCACTTCGGCGTCGAAGGCGCGCTTGGCTTCCACCAGGTGTGGGGACAGGGGCATTTCCGAACGGATTTCCAAGGGGATGGGAAGGCGTCGGTTGAAATTCATCTTGGGCATGGCGATTCCTTTTTCGGAAGAGGGGTTGAACGGGGTATTTCTGGAAGGCGGGCAGCGCGCAGACGGGCGCGGCGGCGTGCGCGACTCGGGCGCCCGGGCTACAGGGCGCGCTCGATCCAGGTGCGGAAGTCGGGCAGGGAAAGCGGCACGACCTCGCAGCGCCCGATCGCAGGCGCCACGACGACGGGCATCGTGTCACCCTGGCGCTTCTTGTCGGAAAGCGCGGCGCGGTACAGATCGTCGGCGGAATATCGCGTAGTCGTGGCGTAGCCGTGCGTGCGCGCGAAGGCGTCGATGCGCTGTGGCACGACCGCCTCGCAGCGGCCCATCGCGGCGGCCGCGCGCGAGATCAGGCACATGCCGGTGACCACCGCGCACCCGTGGCTTTCGGTGAAGCCCGACAGCCGCTCGATCGCGTGCCCCAGCGTGTGGCCGAAGTTCAGGTAGCGGCGCACGCCGGCTTCGCGCTCGTCGGCTTCCACCAGGTCGCGCTTGATTTCCACGCAGCGGGCGATCACGGCCGGCAGGTCGGCGTCGCTGCGGGAAAGCCCGCGTTCGAGCCGGGCGAACAGGCCCTCGTCGGCGATCGCCCCGTATTTGGCCACTTCGCCCGCCCCGTCCTTGAAGAAGGCATCGGAAAGCGTGTCGAGCGCGCGCGTGTCGGCCACCACGGCGCTCGGCTGGAAGAAGGCTCCGGCCAGGTTCTTGCCCTGGGGCAGGTCGACGGCGGTCTTCCCGCCCACCGACGAATCGACCATCGCGAGCAGGGACGTGGGCACCTGCACGCAGTGGCAGCCGCGCATGTAGGTGGCCGCCGCGAATCCGGCCACGTCGCCCACCACGCCGCCGCCCAGCGCCACCACCACGTCGCCGCGCCCCAGCTGGGCGCGGGCGGCTGCTTCCAGGCAGGCCCCGTAGGTTGCAAGCGTCTTGCTCTCTTCGCCGGCGGGGAAGACGTGGTCGGCCACCTGATAGCCGGCGTCAGTAAGCGACGTGCGCACGCGCGCCAGGTAGTGCGGGGCCACGTGGCTGTCGGAAATCACGAGCGCGC
This sequence comes from Eggerthellaceae bacterium, assembly GCA_022644775.1. GTDB lineage: Bacteria > Actinomycetota > Coriobacteriia > Coriobacteriales > Eggerthellaceae > Hugonella. The sequence goes on along the minus strand of JALCHN010000015.1, from coordinate 11,939 downwards.
GCGTGCCGCCGGCGGTCTGCCGGGCCACGGCGCCCACGTCGTCGATCGTGCGGTCGTCGATGAGGACCTCGTATGGCTGCGATGCGTGTACGGAAACGGTGGGCACGGTTCCGGTCCTTCCCGGGAATACATTCCCGTTGTGAATGGTTTCGAGCACTTTACCACGAGAAAGTGAAATGAATGTAAATATTAGGTGCGAGGGGCGCGACAGGGGGACGGAGGTTATTGTCACGGTCTAGAGACTGTGACAATAACCTCCGTCCCCCTGTCAGGCCCCTGTGGGGGAGAAAGGAATGCGCATGAGCAGCGAACTCACCATCGGCTGTCATCTCTCCAGCTCGAAGGGGTACGCGGCCATGGCCCACACGGCGGTAGGCATAGGCGCGAACACCTTCCAGTTCTTCACGCGCAACCCGCGCGGCTGCAAGGCCAAGGCCATCGACCCGGCCGATGTGGCCGCCTTCCGCGTCTTCTGCGCCAGCCACGGCATTACGCGGATCCTGGCCCACGCGCCCTACACCTTGAACCCCGCCGCCAAGGACGACCGCATTCAGGAATTCGCCCGCACCACCTTCGCCGACGACCTGGCCCGCATGGAGCACACGCCGGGCCAGATGTACAACTTCCATCCCGGCTGCCATGTGAAACAGGGCACCGACGCAGGCATCCGCAAAATCGTCGACGTGCTGAACAGCGTGCTCGCGCCCGAACAGACCACCACGGTCCTGCTCGAAACCATGGCCGGCAAGGGCACCGAAATCGGCCGCACCTTCGAAGAGCTCGCCCGCATCATTTCGGGCGTCGAGCTTTCCAGCCACGTGGGCGTCTGCCTCGACACCTGCCACGTGTGGGATGCCGGCTACGACATCGCGCACGACCTCGACGGCGTGCTCGAGGAGTTCGACCGCACCATAGGCCTCGACCGCCTGCGCGCCGTCCACTTGAACGACAGCAAGAACCCCTGCGGGTCCCACAAGGACCGCCACGAGAAGATCGGCGCCGGCTGCATCGGCTTCGAAGCGCTTTCTGCCGTCACGCGTCACCCTGCCCTGCGCGATCTGCCCTTCTACCTGGAAACCCCCAACGACCTCGAAGGCTACCGCGGCGAAATCGCCCGCCTTCGCGACGCGCGCCGCATCCCGCTACAATAGAGAAACTGCATGCAATCAGAAGGCGAGCCATGAACCCTCTCATCGTCATACCCACCTACGTGTCGACGCGCCTGAAACCGCGCGCGGCAACGCCCGTGTCCACGTTCGACCACCTCACGCCCCTGCACAAGGAAGGCGAGCTCGGTCGCTGCCTCGACTCGCTGCGCAAGGTGCGCGGCCTGGGGCAGATCGCCGTCATTGTGAGCGGCGAGCGCACGGCGGCCGGGCAAGCGGTGCAGAAGGTGCGCGCCATCTGCGAAGACTTCCCCGACCTTTCGATCATGGTCATAGGCCAGCCCGAAGCGGCGCTCGTGACCCAGCGCCTCGAACAGCTGGGGCTTCCCGACCTCGACGAGCAAGTCGGCCTGTTCGGCTACAGCGCCGTGCGCAACATGGGCCTGCTCGCCGCCAACGTCTTCGGCTTCGATTCGGTGGTCTTCATCGACGACGACGAAGTGGTCGACGACCCCGATTTCCTCGTGAAGGGCGTTTACGGCCTGGGCAAACTCACCCGCCGCGGCATCCCGATCCTGGCCAAGACCGGCTACTTCCTCAATTCCGAAGGCACCTACCATTCCAAGAGCCAGAGCAAGTGGTACAACCACTTCTGGCTGCAGGGCGAAGCCTTCAACAAATGGATCGACCGCGCCATGCAGGGCCCGCGCCTGTCGCGGTCGAACCACGTGTGCGGCGGCTGCCTGGCCATCCACCGCGAGGCCTACCGGCGCGTGTGCTTCGACCCCTGGATCGTGCGCGGCGAAGACCTCGACTACATGCTCGACCTGCGCATGTACGGCTCCGACATCTGGTTCGACAACAAATGGAAGCTCGTGCACCTGCCGCCGGCCACCCATAGCGAGGGCCTGCGCTTCCGCCAGGACATCTACCGGTGGATCTACGAGTACCGCAAGATCGAATACAGCCGCACCCAGATCGACCTGCAGCAGGTGCGCCCCGATTCGCTCGAGCCCTATCCGGGCCCCTTCCTCGAGCCGGGCATCACCAAGCGCATCAAGCGCACGGCCCTGCTGCGCAGCATCGGCCGGCCCGACAAGAGCGCCTACCGCAAGGCGGCGCGGGCGGCCACGCGCGACGCGTCGGTCTACGCCAAGCGCAACTGCCAGAAGTACTTCGGCTTCCAGTTCACCTGGCCCGAAGTCATGACGCGCACCGAAGGCGACGACATGCTGCGCACGGTGCTGCTTTCAGCCGTGGTGGGCGCGGGCGACGCCGTGCGCAGCGACGCCGCGTCGGTCGACCCGGGCGCCACGGGCGACATCCGCCTGCATATGGCCGAATCGGAATAGAAAGAGAAGAAGGGCTGTCCTGTGGTACTCCTCGTTGGGTCGGCGCTCGCCGGCGTTATCGTCGGCTTGCTTTCCGGCCTGCTGGGCATCGGCGGCGGCACGATCATGGTGCCGCTCTTCCGCCTGGCTTTCGGCATGCCTGCCATCCAGGCCACTGCGACCTCGCTGTTCGCGATCATCCCCACCTCGCTTTCGGGCTGCGCAGGGCACATCCGCAACCGCACCTGCGTCGCCGGCGTGGGGCTGGCCGCCGGCCTGGCGGGCGCCTGCCTGTCGCCTTTGGGCGTGAACCTGGCGAACATGTCGCCGTCGTGGGCGATCATGCTGGCCGCGGCCGCAATCATCGGCTATTCGGCCTTCACGATGCTGAAGAAGGGCCTGGCCCTGCCCAAGGGCAAGGGGAAGGAGCAGCCGAAGGCGAGCGTGGCGAACGGCGCTGCGGGCGCTGGTGCGGCCGGCGAGCCCGCGAAGGCCGCCGCGTCTGCGACCCGCCCTGTGCGCGTGCGCGCGACGCGCCACCAGATGGCCGTGGGCGCCGCGGCCGGCGCCGTGGCCGGCCTGGCCTCGGGCTACGTGGGCGTGGGCGGCGGCTTTCTCATGGTGCCCCTCTTCATCCAGTTCGGCGGCATTTCGATGAAACAGGCGTCGGGCACGTCGCTCATCGCCGTTACGATGCTCGCCATTCCGGGCGCGATCGCCCAGATCATGCTGGGCAACGTCCACGTGGTCGCGGGCCTCGCGCTCGCCCTGGGCTCGATTCCGGGCGCGCTTCTGGGCGCCAACCTCGTCAAATACGTCTCAGAACGCAACCTGCGCCTGCTCTTCGGCGGCTTCCTCATGGTCGTCGCCGTGATTCTCATCGCCAACGAGATCATGGTCCCCGAGGTCTAGCGCCTCGGCAGAAAAGGGGGTTCCCATGCACGAACACATTTCCCACCCGCTTCGCTACCGCGTCGGCGAGATCCTCTCGCTCGTGGTGGCGGCCCTCACCGGCGCCTTTCTGGTCTACGAACGCACACTGCCGCACGAAAGCTACACCCTCACGATTCTGGCGGGCGTGTGCTTCACCTGCGCGCTCATCGTGTTCATCTACCTCTTCCGCAGCCCCAACCTGGTGCGCGCCGCGCAGATCGACGAGGTCCTGCGCATGGCCAGCCAGCTTTCGGCCGTGATGGGCGACGGCCTCGACGAGCAGTCGGCCGAAGCCGTGTGCAAGGCCCTGCTGCCCAAGACCAACGCGATCGCCGTGGCCATCACCGACCGCCAGTCGATTTTGGCCTACGTGGGCATCGACAAGGACCTCAACCCGATCGACGCGCCCATCCGCACCCAGGCCACGCACGACGTCCTCAACAACGGCACGCTGCGGGTGATCCGTTCGGCCGAAGACATCGGCTTCCCCGTCGACCGCGGTCACATCAACGGCGCGATCATCGTGCCCCTGAAGCGCGGCGACGAAACGCTGGGCACTCTGAAGTTCTATTTCCCCACGGCCCGCAGCATCAACGAAACCCAGCTGTCGATCGCCAAGGGCTTCGGCGAACTGCTTTCCACCCAGATCGCCGCCACGGCCATGGAAGAGCAGAAGAAGCTGGCCACGAGTATGGAGCTCAAGGCCCTGCAGAACCAGATCAACCCCCACTTCCTCTTCAACACGATCAACACGATCGCCTCGTTCATCCGCACCGACCCGGCCAAGGCCCGCGATCTGCTGCGCGAGTTCGCCAAGTTCTACCGCAGCACGCTGGAAGACGCGAGCGACCTGATCCCGCTCTACCGCGAGATCGACCAGACCGAACGCTACCTGGGCTTCGAGATCGCGCGTTTCGGCGAAGACCGCATCCAGTTCACGCAGGACGTGCCCGACGAGCTGCGCGACACCTACGTGCCGGCCTTCATGGTGCAGCCCCTGGTGGAAAACGCCGTGAAGCACGCGATGCCGGCCACGGGCACGCTGCACATCTGCGTGCGCGCCGAAGCCGAAGGCGACGCGCTCGTGTTGCAGATCGTCGACGACGGCGTGGGCATGAGCGAGGATCGGCGCCAGAACATCATGGACCCCAAGAGCCACACGGGCTTGGGCATCGCCGTGCGCAACATCCGCGACCGTGTGAAGGGCTACTACGGCCCCGAATCCTACATGGCCGTGGAAAGCGAGGAGGGGAAGGGCACCACGATCGTGCTGCACCTGAAGGACGGCTGCACGATGAACGCCCAGCAGATGGCCGCCTCAATCGACCAGAACGTCCCGTCTGCCCTGCGGAACTAGGGCGAGCGCGGCCGCCGGCGGGGCAGCGTGCGCCGTTTTCGCGGCGCTTTCGCGCCTTCGCTGCGCCTTGTCTGCGCCGCTTTCGCGCCTCGCGCCCCTCATCTGGACACTTTTCGCCGTTTGTCCTAATGCGCCCCGCTCAACCTCGTGCGGCCTTGTCGATTTTTCTTCATATCTGCCCCTGTCGAGGGGCATCCCTTATCGCGCGCCGCGAGCGATGAACTATACTGTCATGTTAATTGGCGTTACGAGAATTCACTCGGTAGAGAACAGACGGAAGGGGCTTTCGTGCAGCTGAAGGCTATCATCGTCGATGACGAGGCACCCGCGCGCTCCGAGCTGCGCTATTTGTTGGACGAGCTGGGCAAGACCGAAGTGGTCGCCGAAGCTGCGAGCGTGCGCGAAGCGATCGAAAAGCTCAAGGAATATCCCTGCGACGTGATGTTCCTCGACATCAACATGCCCGAAGCCACGGGCCTGCAGCTCGCCGAGGCCCTGCGCCATCTGAAGTACCCGCCGGCCGTGGTGTTCGTAACCGCTTACAGCGAGTTCGCAATCGACGCCTTCAAGGTCAACGCGATCGACTACTTGGTCAAGCCGGTGGAATCCGATCGCCTGGACCAGGCCATCACCCGTGTGGAAGAGCAGCTCTCTCTGCGTGCCAAGGTACAGAAGCTCGACCGCATCCCGGTCGAAAAAGCGAGCAAGAAGATCCTCATCCCCATCGATTCGATCCGCTACGTCATGGCCCACGACGACTACGCCTACCTGCAGACCGACACCGACCGCTACTTCAGCACGGTGAGCCTGGCCCAGCTGGAAAAGCGCCTCGACGGCCACGGCTTCTTCCGCGTGCACCGCGGCTACCTGGTGAACCTTTCGGCGGTCACCGAAGTCGAATCGGTTACGGGCGGAACCCTGCTGCTCACGCTGGAAGGCTGCGAGGAGAAGATTCCCGTCTCGCGCCGTCGCGTCTCGTCGCTGAAAAAGGCCCTCGGCCTCTAGACAACACCGATGACAACGGGGCGGGTGATGTCGTCACGCCAGCGTGAAAACATCACCCGCTCTCGTTTTCACGTTCCCATCTGTCAACGGAAATTCGACCGTATGGGCGCGCTGCACTATAATCTGCGCATATGGGAAGAAGGGGCCCGCTTCGGCTGGGCCCCTTGCTTTCGATTCTGTTGCAAATAGAAAGAGGATATATGCTGAGCGGCGATTTGGAAAAGGTCTACCCATCGGCGAAAACCCTGGTGAAAGACCAAGTGGCCAGTCGTTTGCACGCGAAAGACGCCACGCTCTACAGCTTCGACGAAGCCGCCGAAGCCTGCGCGCGCGACTTCATGGGATGGGTCGATCTGGCGAGCAACCCGCCGTACCCGATCGACGACATCAAGGCCTTTGCCAAGCAGGCCAAAGACGCCGGCCTCGACCAGGTGCTCCTTCTGGGCGAAGGTGGCTCCACCCAGGCGCCCATGACCATCACCAAGTACAACAGCGTCGACAGCTCGGAAGTGAAGTTCCGCACGCTCGACTCCGACTCGCCGGTGCGTCTTCGCTCCCTGCTCGACACGTGCGACCCGCATAAGCTCATCGTGATCACGTCGTCGAAGAGCGGCGGCACGATCGAGCCCATGAGCTACCTGCGCGCGGTGCGCGCCGAACTGTCCAAGACCCTGCCCGAAGAGGAGATCGTCAAGCACCTGGTCGCCATCACCGACCCGGGCAGCGCCCTCGAAGAGCAGGCCAAGCGCGAAGGCTGGCTGAAGGTCTTCTCCGGCGAGCCCACGGTGGGCGGCCGCTACAGCGCCCTTTCGGTCTTCGGCCTGGTGCCGGCGGCCCTGGTGGGCATCGACCTCGACGAATTCCTCGAGCACGCCCGCTCCGCCGAAGCCGCCTGCTCAGAAGATTCGGTCGACAACCCGGCCATCATCCTGGCGGCCTTCCTTTACGACAACTACGTGCAGGGCCGCGACAAGTTCAGCTTCCTCACCCAGAAACGCGGCCGCGTGCTGGGTCTGTGGATCGAACAGCTCATCGCCGAAAGCCTGGGTAAGAACGGCAAGGGCATCCTGCCCAACATCGAGCCCGACGCGCTCGTGCTCGCCAAGGACCAGGGCGACCGCACGGCGATCATGTACAAGACCAAGAACGACCTTTGGGACGAACGCAAGAACTTCGAGGTCAGCCTGGCCTACGTGTCCGAAACCATCCCGCGTCTGTCGATGACCATCGACACGGTGTGCAATCTGGCCGAAGACTTCGTGATGTGGGAATACGCCACGGCCATGTGCGGCTACCTCATGGAAGTCTGCCCCTTCGACCAGCCCGACGTGGCATCCGCCAAAGCGGCCACCTTGCAGGTCATCGCCGAAGGCGAAACTGAGCCCGATTTCGTGCAGGGCAAGATCGACGGCATGGTGCTGGGCGAAGTGGAAGTGCGCCTGTCCGACGCGATGAAGGGCGCTGCCACCCTCGAAGAGGCCCTGCGCAAACTCATGGAAAGCGTGCGCCCCGGCGACTACTTCTCGCTCAACGCCTTCCTGCCCTTCGCGGGCGAAGGCCGTCGCGAGGCCCTCGAGCTTATCCGCCATACCTTCGCGTCCGAATTCGGCATGGTGTCCTGTCTTGAAGTGGGCCCGCGCTACCTGCATTCCACCGGCCAGCTGCAGAAGGGCGGCCCCAACAACGGCGTCTTCCTCATCCTTTCGGCCGACGAGCTGAAGGATGTGCCCCTGCCCGACTGGAAGGTGCCCTCGCTCGCCACGTTGGCCAAGTCGCAGGCCGAAGGCGACCTGCGCGTCCTGTCCGAGCGCGGCCGTCGCGTGGTGCACCTGCACCTGCCCGACAACTGCGGCGCCACCCTGCGCCAGGTGGGCGACCTGGTGCAGAAGATCGCCCGCACCCTGTAGCGGCCCCGCCCGCTCAAGCAGGCCCGCTGCAAGGCGAGCCGGGGCCGGCGCCCGCCGCACGCGCGCCCGGCACCCACCCATGAAGGACACGCGCGCCGCCCGGTTTTGCCGGCGGCGCGCTTTCGTCTAAGGAGGCACTTCGTGCAAGAGGCACTCGATATCCAGGTTACCGGCGTAGTGCAGGGCGTGGGCTTCCGCCCCTTCGTCTACCGGCTGGCCCGCACCTTCCTCATCAACGGCTGGGTCTTGAACGGCGTCGACGGCGTGCACATCCATGCCGAAGGCGAGGAAAAGCACATCGACGAATTCGTGATGGCCCTTTCCGAAGAAGCGCCCGCCGCGGCCCGCGTGAAGAAGATCACGATGGCCGAAGTGCCCCTGGAAGGCTTCACCGATTTCGAGATCCGCTATTCCGACGACGCCGCAACCGACCAGACGACCCTCGTGTCGCCCGATCTGGCCACCTGCGACGACTGCGTCCGCGAGCTCTTCGACCCGGCCAACCGCCGCTACCGCTATCCCTTCATCAACTGCACCAACTGCGGCCCCCGCTTCACGATCATCCGCGGTCTGCCCTACGACCGCCCTGAAACGAGCATGGCCGATTTCCCCATGTGCAAGGCGTGTGCGACCGAATACGTCGACCCGGCCGACCGCCGCTTCCACGCCCAGCCCAACGCCTGCTTCGACTGCGGCCCGCACCTGAGCTGGTACGTGCCCGAAGTGGGCCCGGGCCAGGCGGGCTTTTCGGAAGAAGCGGCCCGTGCCGCCGCGCCCGCAGGCGACCTGCACGAAGCGCCCCGGGTGCGCTGGGGCACCACGCGCGAGGAAAGCGACGCGCTGATCGCGGCCTGCATCGACAAGCTGCGCGCCGGCGAAATCGTCGCGATCAAGGGGCTCGGCGGCTTCCACCTAGCCTGCGACGCCACCAACCCGCTGGCTTTGGCCGAACTGCGCCGTCGCAAGCGCCGCCCGGGCAAGGCCTTCGCCTGCATGGTGCCTTCTGTCGAAGCGGCCCGCGCCTACTGCCACGTGAGCGACGAAGAGGCCCAGCAGCTGCAAAGCCCCGCCCGCCCGATCGTCCTTCTGAAGAAGCGCGCCGACGTCGTGTTCGCGCCCGGCCTGGCCGACGGCCTTACCGAGCTGGGCGTCATGCTGCCGGCCACCCCGCTGCAGCACCTGATCATGCACGACTACTCGGGCATCCTCGTGATGACGAGCGGAAACGTGCACGACGAGCCCATCCAGATCGACGACGCCTGCGCCTACCGGGCCCTCGCCGGCATCGCCGACGCCTTCCTGGGCAACGACCGGGCGATCCTGTCGCGCTACGACGATTCGGTTTTGCGCGTGCTCGACTTCGGCGCCCAGGGCACGAGCGTGCAGATGATCCGCCGCGCCCGCGGCTTCGCGCCGGCGGTCGTGCCGCTTGCGGTGTCCGGCGGCCAAGACGCGCCCGTGATCTTCGCCACCGGCCCCGAGCAGAAGAGCACCTTCACGCTCACGCGGCCGGGCGAGGCCTTCGTGAGCCAGCACATCGGCGACATGGAAAACGCGCCGACCAACGACGCCTGGCTTACGGCCAAGGGCATCTACGAAAAGCTCTTCAAGCTCGCGCCCGAGCGCGTGGCCTGCGACAAGCATCCCGAATACCTCACGAGCAAGTGGGCCCACGGCCAGAACCTGCCCGTGACCGAAGTGCAGCACCACCACGCCCACCTGGTGGCGGCCATGGCCGAAAACAAGCTCGAAGGCCCCGTGTGCGGGTTCGCCTTCGACGGCACGGGCTACGGCGAAGACGGGGCCATCTGGGGCGGCGAGGTCATGCTCGCCAACCTGCAGGCCTTCGAGCGGTTCGCCAACTTCACCTACTTCCCGCTGCCGGGCGGCGCGGCTGCGATCAAGCACCCGCTGCGCTGTGCCTGGGGCCTTCTGTGGGCGCTCGATTTGCTCGACCACCCGCAGGGCAAACGGCTCGCCAGCCGTCTGGGCGACGCCGCGCCCGTGTGCCAGCAGATGATCGATAAGGGCCTGAACAGCCCCTTCACCTCGTCGGTGGGTCGCATGTTCGACGCGGCGAGCGCGCTTTTGGGCATCTGCGAGGAACCCACCTACGAAGGGGAGGGCGCCGTGCTCCTGGAAGCGGCGATTGACGAAGGCGCCGCTATCGACGCCGAAGCACTCGACCGCTACCACGTGGGCATCGTGAAGAACGTGGCCTCGAAAGAGAGCACGGCGCTCGACACTTCGGTGCTCCAGCTCGACCCCGAGCCCGTCTTCCGCGCCCTGCTCGACGACATCGAGGCCGGCGTGCCCACCGGCGCGATCGCCCGCCGCTTCCACGAGGCAATGGTGCGCGCGATCGTCGAGATGGCGCAGATCGTCGAAGCGGTCTACGGCGTGCGCACGGTAGTGCTTTCGGGCGGCGTGTTCATGAACCGCTACCTGGTGGAACACGCGGTGCCGGCGCTCGCCGAGCTGGGTTACACGGTGGCGATGAACCGCGACCTGCCGCCCAACGACGCCTGCGTCTCGTTCGGCCAGGCCGTCGTCGCCCTCAACCAGTAAGCGTGACAGGGGAGCGGAGGTTGTTGTCGCGCCCTTGGCGTGACAACGGTGACAACGGGGGCGCGTGATGTTGTCACACAAAAGTGTGACAACATCACGCGCCCCCGTTGTCAGCCCCCGAAAATGGCATCCCGCCCATTGCAATTCACGGGCACATTGGTAGAGTGCCTACTAGTACTCGCAGAAGGAGGCACGTATGTGCTTGGCTATTCCCGCTCAGATCACCGAGCTTAAAGACAACAACATGGTCGAGGTGAACATCCTCGGCGCCACACGCGAAGCGTCGATCGACCTCACGCCTACCGCAAAAGTGGGCGACTACGTCCTCGTGCACGCCGGTTTCGCGATCGAAATCGTCGACCCCGCATTCGCCGAGGAAACCCTCGAACTGGTGAAGCAGTTCCCCGAAATGGTCGCCGAAGAGGTGCCCGAAGCCGCGTCGAAGCAGGCCGTGTAAATGGCCGCCGAAGGCGAAACGGCGAGCGCGCTTCAAAACGTGCCCAACCAGGACCTCAAGCAGTTTAAGAACCCCCAGCTCGCGCGCGGGCTCATCGAGTCGATCTACGCGCTCGCGCCCGATCATGCCAACCTCATGGAGGTCTGCGGCACCCACACGGTCGCGATCGCCCGCAACGGCATCCGCGGCATCATGCCCGAAGGCACCCGCCTGCTTTCCGGCCCGGGTTGCCCGGTATGTGTGACGGCCAACAAAGACATCGACACGGTCATCGCCCTGGCCCGCATTCCCGAAGTCACGATCACCACCTTCGGCGACATGACGCGCGTGCCCGGGTCCACCTCGAGCTTGCTGGCCGAAAAGGCCGCCGGCCGGTCGATCGAAATCGTCTATTCGCCGCTCGACGCGCTGAAGTACGCCCAAGACCATCCCGACCGCCAGGTCGTCTTCGTGGGCGTGGGCTTCGAAACCACCACGCCGCTCGTGTCGATGGCGATCAAGCGCGCCCAGGCCCTGCACCTGTCCAACTTCACCGTGTTCGTGGCGCATAAGAACATGCCCGGCGCGCTCGAGGCCATCGTGGCCGACCCCTCGCTCGAGGTGAACGCGCTCATCCTGCCTGGCCACGTGAGCACGATCACAGGCACCGCCTGCTACCAGTTCCTGGCCGACGAATACGGCATCCCCGGCGTGGTCACGGGCTTCGAGCCGGTCGACGTGCTGCAGGGCATCGCGATGCTCATGCGCCAGCTGCACGAAGGGCGCGCCGACATCGAAATCGCCTACACGCGCGGCGTGCGCCCCGAAGGCAACCCGGTTGCCCTGGCGGCGATCGACGAGGTCTTCGAAACGGTCACGGCCACCTGGCGCGGGTTGGGTCCCATCCCGGGCAGCGGCTACCATATCCGCGAGGCCTACCGCGACTTCGATGCGGTCGAGCGCTTCCATCCGCAGGTCGAGCCCACCGTCGAGCACAAGGGCTGCCGCTGCGGCGACGTGCTGCGCGGCGCCATGGCCCCCGACCAGTGCCCGCTCTTCAACAAGGTCTGCACGCCGGAAAACCCCATCGGTCCCTGCATGGTCTCAAGCGAAGGCAGTTGTGCCGCGTACTATCGATACTATCGATAGTACGACACCAAGATAACGGGGTGTGACAACGGGGGCGCGGACGTGCGGACAATTTCCGATACACCCTACCGCGTCGCCGTCGTCGCCCGCCTGTACTGCATCGGGCTCATCCAGCCCAGAGACTCCTTCGGCCTCTCCTCGTTGTAG
>JALCHN010000014.1 GCA_022644775.1 Eggerthellaceae bacterium | reverse complement strand
CCCCACCCCCCCCCCCCCCCCCGTTGTCACCATCCTGCCCCGTTGTCACGAAAAGAGCCCGCCGAAGCGGGCTCTTTGCGAAACGCTCTATGCCGGGCCGAAGCCTTTTGCTAAGCGCGAATCTCGGCGCCGGTGGCGGCGCAGACCTTCTTCACCAGGCGGCTGTGGGCCTTTTCGGCCTCGTCGCCGGAAAGGGTACGGTCCATGGCCTGGTATTCGAGCGCATAGGCCATCGACTTCTTGCCCGCGCCCAGGCGGTCGGCGTCGCGGTAGACGTCGAAGAGGCGCACGCTCGCAAGCAGCTTGCCGCCGGCCGAGCGCATGCACTGCTCCAGGCGCTCGTTGGTAACGGCCTCGTCGACCACGAAGGCCACGTCGACGGTCACCGGCGGGAACTCAGACAGCTCGAAGGTGTCGCGCTCGATGCGGGCGTTGTTCACGAGCGCCGCGACGTCGAGCTCGAAAGCCACCACAGGTCCTTCCGCTTCGAAGGCGGCCACGGCGAGCGGATGAATCTCGCCCACCCAGCCGATCTGGTTGCCGTTAGAGAGCACCTCGGCCGCGCGGCCCGGCTGCAGGAAGGGGGCCTCGTCGGCGTCGAGGGCCTTATAGCGCACCTTGGGCAGGGCGAGCTCGCGCACGATGTTTTCCACGACGCCCTTACCGTCGAAGAAGTCGGCCGGCACCTCATGGCGGTTCCAGCCCGCAGGATGCATCGAGCCCACCAGCACGCCGGCGAGACGCTCGCGCTGCTTGGGCAGCTTGTGGCCTTCGGTGATGCTGAAGACGTTGCCCATCTCGTAGAGCTGGACGCTCTTCACGCCGTGGTTCTGGTTATGCACGATGCTGCGCAGAAGGCCGGGGATGATGCTCTGGCGCATCACGCTCTGGTCGGCGTTGATCGGGTTGATGAGCTCGACCGCCTCGCCCGAAACGACCCCATCCATGCGCAGGTCGGCCAGATCGCCGGGGCGTGCGAACGAATAGGTCATCGTCTCGTTCATGCCGCTCGCGCGCAGGGCATCGTGCAGCTTGCCCTTGATCTGCTCGGCCCAGGACCGCTTGCCGATGCGGCCGCGGCCGCCGGGCAGCGTGGGCGGAACCTGGTCCATGCCGTAGAGGCGCAGGACCTCTTCGTAGAGGTCGATCTCGCGCTCGAGATCGGGGCGGAAGGTCGGGGCAAGCACGCGGTAGACGCCCGGCTCGAATTCCGAAACCTGGCAGCCCAGGCGCGAAAGCGCGTCGACGGCGAAGGTTTCGGGGATTTCGGCGCCCATCATCTGCTGGAAGCGGGCCACGCGGAAGGTGAGCTCGGTAGGCTCGTTCACCTGCACGGCCACGTCGACCAGGCCCCGGCTCGGGGTACCGCCCGCGATCGCGGCGATCAGCGCGGCTGCGTAATCGGCGCGGCGCTCGATGTCGGCGGAATCGACCTTGCGCTCGTAGCGCATCGAGCTTTCGCTGATGAGCCCCAGGTTACGGCTCGTGCGGCTCGTGTGGGCCGAATCGAAGGTGGCCGTTTCGAGCAGGACGTTGGTCGTGGCGTCGGTCACTTCGGTTTCCAGGCCGCCCATGACGCCCGCAAGCGCCACGGCGCGCTCGGGCGTGGCGATGACGGTCATGTCGCCGGTGAGCTCGCGCTCCTGGCCGTCGAGCGTGGTGAGCACCTCGCCGTCCTTCGCCGCGCGCACGACGATATGGGCCTTGTCGCCATCGCCTTTCAGCTTGTCGTAGTCGAAGGCGTGCAGGGGCTGGCCCAGCAGGAAGAGCACGTAGTTGGTCGCGTCGACCACGTTGTTGACCGACCGGCAGTTGCAAGTAGCCAGGCGCTCGGAAAGCCAGGCCGGGCTCGGGCCGATTTTCACGTTCTGGATCACGCGGACCGTATAGCGGGGGCTGCGGTCTTCGTCGGCGATTTCCACATCGACTAGATCAGTCGTGGGCACCGTGCCTTCTTCGAGCGTGAAGTCGCTGGTCACCGGCGCGACGGGCTTGCCGTACATGGCGCCCACCTCGCGGGCCATGCCCTCGATCGAAAGCTGGTCGGGGCGGTTGGGCGTGATTTCCAGATCGAGCACCGTGTCGGAAAGGCCCAGGTACTTGGCCACGTCGACGCCGAGCGGGGCGTCTTCGGGCAGGATGTAGAGGCCGTTGACCCCTTCGCCCAAGCCGAGCTCGCGCTGGCTGCAGTTCATGCCGTAGCTCACCTCGCCGCGCAGCTTGCCCTTCTTGATCGTGACGTCGCCGGGCAGCTTGGCGCCGATCATCGCCACGGGCACGCGGTCGCCTTCCTTGAAGTTCTGGGCGCCGCAGACGATCTGCAGGGGCGCGGGCTCGCCGTCTTCGCCCAGATGGCGCTCGCCCACGTTCATCTGGGTGATGAACATGTGGTCGGAATTGGGATGGCGCACCATGCTGTCGACGCGGCCCACGTAAACCCCGCTGAAGCCGCAGCCGGTTTCGTCGACGCCTTCCACGCCCGTGCCGGTGAGGTCGAGCCTATCGCAGAACGCCTTCGTGTCGCTGGGCACGTCGACGTAGTTTCGCAGCCATTTCAGAGATACCTTCATCTTCGCGCCTTTCTAGAACTGTCGCAGGAACCGCATGTCGCCGTCGAGCAGCATGCGCAGGTCGGGAACGTCGTACTTCAGGCAGGCGATGCGCTCGACGCCCATGCCGAAGGCGAAGCCCGAATAGACTTCCGGGTCGATGCCCGCGTAGGCGAACACGTTGGGGTCGACCATGCCGCAGCCCAGGATCTCGATCCAGCCCGTGCCCTTGCACATGCGGCAGCGGTCGCCGTTGTGCAAGTGGCCCGTGCCCCCGCAGACGCCGCAGGACACGTCGGCTTCGGCCGACGGTTCGGTGAAGGGGAAATAGTGGGCGCGCAGACGGGTGCGGCGGTCTTCGCCGAAGATCTGCTTGCACATGTAGTCGATCGTGCCCTTCAGGTCGCCGAAGGTGATGCCCTTGTCGACCACGAGACCCTCGATCTGGTTGAACTGGGGCAGGTGGCTGGGGTCGGCCACGTCGCGACGGTAGACCTTGCCCGGCGCGATGATGTAGATGGGCGGTTCCTGCTCTTCCATCACGTGGGCCTGCACGCCGGAAGTCTGGGTGCGCAGAAGGACGTCGGACTCGCCGCGCACGGCGGCCGTGTCGCCCGAGCGGTCGACGACGTAGAAGGTGTCCTGCATGCCGCGGGCCGGATGGTCGGGCGGGGTGTTCAGGGCCTCGAAGTTGTAGTAGTCGTTTTCGACCTCGTTGCCCGAGACGACCGAATAGCCGATGCCCATGAAGACTTCGGCGATTTCGTCGGTGATGCGGCTGATCAGATGGCGCGAGCCCACCTGCTGGGCGCGGCCCGGCAGGGTGACGTCGACGGCGCTGTCGGCGATCTTGGCCGAAAGCTCGGCGCGGGCCAGGGCTTCCTTGCGAGCGGCGAGCGCGCCTTCCACGGCGGCGCGAGCCAGGTTGACCGTCTTGCCTACCGAAGCGCGCTCCTCTTTGGGGACGCTGCCCATCGAGCGCAGGTAGCCGGTGAGCGTGCCCTGCTTGCCGAGCACGTGCACGCGGACCTGCTCGAGCGCGGCCGTGCTGTCGGCTGCGTCGATCGCGGCGAGCGTTTCGGCCTGCAGCGCGTTGATTTCGTCAACGATTGCCATGCATGTCTCCTTCCACGGAAAAAGCCCCTTCTCGTCCTTCGATCCAAGGACGAGAAGGGGCTCTCGCGGTACCACCCTGGTTGACCGCGGCCGTGCGGGCCGCGCATCCACTTGCTGCCCGGTGACGGGGGCGGGCCGATGCAGCCTACTGGGCAGGCCCGCGGGCGGGCGCCGTTCAACCGCACAGCTGGTGAAGGGAATCATCGCGCGCGCTTCGGGGCTCTTTCAGCCGGTGGGGCCCTTCTCTGCTTCGGCGGGAATGCGCGATGCTGTCTTCGTCATTGCCTTTGCGTATTCGATTGCGGAGGCATTATAGCGCATGCGCCCGGCCGGCTCGCAGGCGAACGCCGGCCGCTTCCACGGCGGCTCCATAATGCGCAAGGCGGCGCGGGCACGTAGGCGCTAAATGAGCCCGCAGGCGCGCAGGCGGTCCGCCTTGATGCCGGCGCGCGAGATGACGTCGAAACGCGAAACATGAGCGGAAGATACGCCGTCGACGATTGTAGCGGCGCGTTGCCAGTCGGCCCGGGAAGGCCGGTCGGTGCGCTCGTGTGGGAATGCGGCCTGCCCTTCTTCCTTTGAAAATGATTTGACGGGCGCCATGGTCTGCCAATCAAGTTTTCGAAGAAAATTGCCCCTCGTACTGCCGTATCGCGCAATGTTCTTCAACATTCGCTCATGTTCCGTTGGTTATATCGCTTCTGATAGAGCGGAATCGATCGAAAACTTAATCGGCATGCCATGGACACGTCGTTTCCGCGCCAGAACGCCGCATGCCCAACTTTGCAGCGTTTGGAAGAGAGGATCGCCGGAACCGTGCGGTTAAACGACGTTCGACGTTTGCCTTCGAAAATACCTACTGCAGCTCCACCCCGTTCGGGAAAGTGAAATGTTCTGCCAGCTGTAAGCTTCGCTGCCGAAAACCCCGCGGTCGTAGAACAGAAAGGGAAAGCATTTTCCCGGAACGAAGAGAACCGTCCACCTGCCGATCGCACGGCAGACGGCCGGTTCTCTCATATAAAAAAGCACCGTGGGAGCGAAACGCTACCGATCTCGGTATTTCTTCACGATGAACTTGGACGCGATGTGCGTCATCACTTCATCGGTGCCCTGCGCAACCTGATTGCCACGGCAATCGCGCCAGATACGCCCAGCGCGAACCGCGCTCGTGTACCCGCGAGCACCGAAAATCTGCATCGCATCGGATGCCACCTGCACAGCCTTTGCAGGCACTTCGTGCTTCATAAGCGCCACATTCAGATGCGTTTCGTCTCCATCGCCCATTACGCTCGCCGCATCGTAGACGAACATCTGCATCTCGCGCACGCGCGCTTCCATCTCAACTATCTTTTGCTGAATATCGGGCAGAGACGAAAGCAAGCGACCTTTCACCATGCGCTGACCGGCGTAATTCACGGCATCGTCGAGCGCCGCTTCGGCGAGGCCCAAACTCGAAGCGGACACGAACAAGCGACCCAGTTCGTACATGCGCTTGAGCATAGAATCAAGCTTGCCCTCGGTCTGGATCTGCCAATCGAGATCGAGCTTCACGCCCTCGAAAGACACCACAGCGGGACACAA
Source organism: Eggerthellaceae bacterium (assembly GCA_022644775.1). Taxonomy (GTDB): domain Bacteria; phylum Actinomycetota; class Coriobacteriia; order Coriobacteriales; family Eggerthellaceae; genus Hugonella. Next base: position 36,589 of record JALCHN010000014.1, on the reverse strand, counting down.
CATCTGCTGGCCCACCGCATCGATGGGAAACGTCTGAACGCCGGGAGCATCGACGGGCACAAGCCAAAGAGACAGACCGCCATCTTTTGCACCGAAGATAGGATCGTTTGCGAGTACCAGCACTTCGGGCATGAACTGCCCGCCGCTCACGAACGTTTTCTCGCCGTCGAGATGCGCTGCGGTTCCGCTCCAGGAAACGGTGGTTCCAACAGTTCCCGACGTGCTGCCGGAAGACGATTCGGTGAACGCGATGGAGAACGCAAGGCGATTGCGCGTGGTAAGTTCTTCGAGGATTTCCTTCTGCGATTTGTCGCGCATCGTCGAAAGGAAGGCGAACGACATCATGTCAGAAAGCAGAGGCAGGGTCGCTCCCGCCCGATACATGAAACGTTCGATGATGGTCGCGCGCTCGACGTGTCGATCATCCACGCCGCCGAGTACAGGCGGCAGAATGTAGTCCCACAGTTTCGTTTGGCGCAAGTCGTCATTGAAAGACAGGGGCACGTCCCCGAATGAGACCCACTGCCGCACCTGTTCCTCGGTCACATGGCTATCGCAAAATTCATCGACCTGCTCGATGATGCGCTTCTGGCTATCCGTGTATTCCACAACCATGCCTCGATTCCTGCTATGAAGGTAGACCCGGATGCTTAATGTTGCTCATCGCATCCTCTACCTGCGCGCGAAGCGCTTTTTTGTCGATTTTACCATTCGCGAGCTGCGGAAACGTATCAAAGGGCATCACCGTGTCGGGGAGCATGCACTTTTCGAGCACGCCCTTCGCGTAGTCGCGCATCGCACGAGCGTTGATTGTATGTCCGGTTTTCGGGATGACGCATAAGCAGGTGCGTTCGCCGAGCTCCGCATCGGGATACCCCACGAGACAGCACATCTCGATATCGGGATGCCCCTGGTACACCGACTCGACCTCCTTGGGGAACACGTTGATGCCCCCGCGAATGATAATGTCCTTAATGCGCCCCACGATGTAGAGTCGCCCCTCATCGTCAAAACGACCGATATCGCCCGAATGCAGCCAGCCGTCCTCGTCGACATCGACTAATTTGTACCCTTCCCCGCTCACAATGCCGATCATGAGAGCAGGCGTCTTCACGAGAATCTCCCCCGTTTCAGGCGCCAGTTCTATGCGGACACCCGGAATGGGAACCCCCACGCTCTTGGCACGAACGGGCAGCGGATCGTTGACGCTGTTCACGGTAAGCGTCGCTGCCGTTTCGGTCATACCGTAGGACTGCACAAGCGTGCACCCATAACGCGTTTCGAATTCCCGAATCGCCGATTCCGGACAAGGCGCCCCAGCGAGCATGCCGAGCCGAAGCGAGGAAAGGTCCCATCCGTCGTTTGCATTCACGCGCATCTCGCGCATGTACATCGTCGTCACGCCGAAGTACACCGTCACGCGTGAGTTTGCTTGCGCAGAAAGCGAAGCTTCAGGATAGTACTTCGATATCGTGACCATCGTGGCACCCTGGAGCAGTGCGGCGTACATGCCGATGATTCCGTAGACGTGCGCGAAGGGAACAGGAACGTAGAGCACGTCGTCTCGATTGATCCCAAGCGCAGAAGACAGCTTATAAGCATTCGATTTAAACGAAGAAGACCGATTGGCGATCGCTTTCGGCTTGCCCGTCGACCCAGACGAAAAGAGCACGATCGCCGTGTCTTCGCCCGACCAGGCAGTAATCTCAAGCCGCTGGTCGCGCGGGACCATGCGCATGGCATGCTCGATAGTCTCATCGCCGCCAGCTGCGCCATCGTCAATCGTGAGAACGGGAAACGCAACATCGAGGGCCCGCAGGTGGTCGACCGCTCGGGAGAGCGCCACGATGGCCAAGTCGGGCTTCACCAAATCGACGGCATGGGCAAAATCATTGCGACCGCCGGTATTCGACACCATGCAGATGCGAATGCCCATCATCTGCAGTGCCGCGACGATAACGGGGAACTCAACGCGATTCGGCATGGACACGAGCGCCGTGCATCCGTAATCAATATGAAGCTGGAAACGTATATACCAGGCAAGCGAGCGTGCTTGCACGAACGCTTCACCGTAGGTGAGGGTCCGATCGCCGCAAACGATCATCGCCTTGCCCGGCGAATACCGATACCCGGCCTCCACCAAGCTCATCAACGACTCCTGGGGCACATGCTCCCTAGACTCGTTGTAGAGCCGTATCCCACTTTTCGACACGCTGCACACTCCCTACCTTCGCGAGGTACGGCTTCTCCCTCGCCGTACCTCGTTCTCGCATAGCCGAAACGACCGTCGCTACGCTTCAAGCGCGTAGATAGCTGCTCCGAACGCCCCGTTGAACTGGGCGAGTTCGGACGTTTGAATCGGGTAGCCGATCTTTTTCTCAAGCCGCTCGCGAAGCGCGTCGTTAAGAGCGACTCCGCCCGTCATCGCGACGGGAGGCACGATGCCCAGTCGATTCGCCAGGCCAGCCGTGCGGTCTACCACCGAGTCGTGAACGCCGGCGGCGACATCGTAGATGGATTCACCCGATGCAAGCTTTGAAATGACCTCAGATTCGGCAAACACCGTGCACGTAGACGAAATGGACACCGAATGGTCGGACTGGCGGTCGTAGTCGGAAAGCTCGGACACGTCGCAACCGAACACGCCCGCCATCACGTCGAGGAAGCGCCCCGTACCAGCAGCGCACTTGTCGTTCATCGCGAAGTTCTCAAGCGAACCGCCGACGCCAAGACGCAGCACCTTGGCGTCCTGGCCGCCGATATCGATTACCGTCCTCACGCCGGGAAACAACCTCGAAGCGCCCTTCGCATGGCAGGACAGCTCTGACTTCTCCATATTGGCCTGGTCGAACAAATGGCGACCGTAGCCCGTTGCGCAAATCGTCTCGATTTCGCTCTCGCTCACCTGAGCTTGGGCAAGGGCCTCGGCTTCGGCGGCAGCGGGAGCCTTCGTCCCCGCCCCTCCGCGCGCAAGCCCCTTGCCCACAATCGTTCCGGAGCCATCCACCACAATGCATTTGGTCGCAGTAGAACCTACGTCCATTCCCAAGTAGAACATGGAACGCTCCTCACTGCTCGATTAGTTACGCTTGTACTGCTTCACGAGCTGACGACCCGCGATGTAGACCATGATCTCGTCGGTGCCGCCAGCGATTTCGTTGCCACGCAGGTCCTTCCACAGACGACCCAAACGCGTTTCGGTCGTGAAGCCAAGACCCGCATAGATCTGCATGGCCTCGCTGGCCACTTTTTCGCAGTTCATGGCGCCGTAGCGCTTCAGCAGCGCCGAATCGATGCGCACGCTCTCGTCATTATCCATCTTCCACAGCGTGTGGTAGAGCATGTTGCGCGTGTTCTGAATAGCCGTTTCCATCTCGACCAGCTTGAGCTGGATGAGCTGATAGTCGCCGATGGGCTTGCCAAACGTCTCGCGCTCGCTCGCGTAGGCGGCAGCATCGTCCATGGCAGCCTGGGCGAGGCCCACGCTCTGGGCGATGATCAGGCAACGCTCCATCTCGAAGTTCTTCATGAGGTTGAAGAAACCGCGGCCGGGTTCGCCCACGCGCATATCTTCAGTGAGCTTCACGTCGTCGAAATACATCTCGCAGAACGGCATGATCTGCTGACCGATCTTGTGCAGAGGCGCCGTGGTAAGGCCTTCGGTGTCCTTGGGGACCAGCCACATGCTCATCGTGCGGTTCTTGGGCGACGGGTCTTCGTCCTTGGCGACCACGAGCACGTAAGGCAGCGTTTCGCCGGCGGTCACCCAGGTCTTCTGGCCATTGAGCAGGTAGGTGCCGTCGGGCTGCTTGACGGTGACCGAGCTCATCGACGCGTTATCGGAACCGGCACCCGGTTCGGAAAAGCCCAGCGAGAAGATGGGCTTGCCCGTTTCCATGTAGTGGCTCATGCAGAATTCGACCTGCTCGGGGCTGCCGAAATCGAGCATATCGCGCATCGCGAGCGTGTTATTCAGGAAGGGAGTCACGCAACCGGCATGATGGGCGAACTCTTCGGTAAGGATACCGAGGGTCACGCGGTCGCACGGAACGCCGCCCTGCTCTTCGGGAATGCCCATAAGACCGAAGCCCGCATCAAGATATTCCTTGATAAGCTCGTCGGACATGCCGTAGTTCGCGTACATATCGTTGATCTTCTGCTCATCGAGATTGCGTTCGCAGAATTCCTTCACGCTGTCGACGAGCAGCTCCTGCTCGTCGGTGAGGGAAAAGTCAATTGCCATGTTCGTTCCTTTCTCACGGACGCCTTCTCGGCGACAGAAATAGAGGGGGCGAAGGGTAATGTGCGTTCCTTCGCCCTCGAAGGAGGATTGGGCGCTGGCCCGAGGGAGAGGGCGACGCAAACGCTGCGCCGCCCCAAAGGTTATTCAGCCGTTTGTTCGAGCTTCTTGCCCTGTTTGAGGGCGAAGACGCCAAGCAGAGCGGACAGAACCATAATCACGATGCTCAGGATGAACATGATCGAGAAGCCGTTGGGCATATCGATGATGAAGCCCCAGAACACCGAGGCGATCACGGCGCCAAGGGTGCCCGCCATGGAAACGCGGGAATAAATGTTGGTGTAGTCGCGGGAACCGAACACGCCGCGGGTAAGAAGCGGGGTTTCCACCGTGGTGCAGGCGTACACGAATCCGAACAGGAACGCGCCGACCATAAGAACCGCAACCGCGAAGGGGAGCAGCCACATGAGCAGCACGCCGATGATGCCGCAACCAATGCCCATGAACATGCCGAGTTTGATCGACTTGTCGTTCACCGCGCCAAGGATAACCTTGCCGATAGCCTGACCGGCCATGCAAGCGCTCGCCACGATGCCGGCGGCAGCCGCGATGTCGGAGCCCGTGAAGGACTGGCAGTAAGAGGCAAGGAATTGGTACACGGTCTGGTTAACGGTGATGAGGAAGCAGAAGGCAGCCACCGCGAAGAACGCGGAAGTCTTCATGGCTTTGCTTGCAGAGACGCCGAGCACCGGCTCGGAAGACTTCGCGCCTTCTTGAGACACGGCCTCTTCGGCACCGTAGGGCTCAAGCCCCTTGTCCGAAGGCTTAGAGCGCACGACGAAGAGGGTAAAGGGAAGCGTCACGACGAGCATGATGATGCCGAACACCAAATAGCCGGTGCGCCAGCCATCGGCCCCGGAATTGATGAACGCGGTGCCTACCGGGTTGAAAATCACGCCGCCGATGCCGGTGAACGCCATGCACAGGCCGATGAAGAAGCCGACCTTCTTCTTGCACCATGCATTGATCAACGTAGGAACCGACAGGTAAATGAGCGGAGCGGTACCGATGCCCAGCAGCACGCCGGCGATATAGAACTGCCATACAGCAGAGAACTGGGACATGGCCAAATAGGTAACGCCGTCGATCGCCGCGCAAATGCTCAAAATGGCCCGCAGGTCTATCTTGCTCATCAGCTTGCCCGCAATAGGCAGCATAATCATCATTGCGATGTTCAAAATACTGAAGTACAGGGTGAATTCAGGCGTCGACACCTGGAAATAGGTGGCAACAGGCTTGAAGTAGATGCCTGCGCAACTGAGCACCAACGCGCAGGGGATGCACGTGATGACGATGCACGAGGCAACAATCAAAAAGGCGTAATGGAATCCGCCTTTCTTCTGGATCGTTTCACTCATAGTCTCTCTCCTTCCCTGAGTGAACCGGGCCCGCACATGCGGCGCGGGCCCGTATGCAGCACGCTAGCCGATGATGTCGGCAAACGTTTCGAGCTGGGTGCGTGCCTGTTCGTAGCTTTCCGTCGACTGGTCGATTTCGATCTGAACGAACGGCGCACCGGCGTCCTTGCAGGCCTTGGCCACATGCGGAGCATCGAACTCTTCGGGGTCGCAGAACTTCGCAAGCAGCAGCACCACGCCATCGGCGCCCGATTCTTTGTACAGATCGGCCACATGGGCGACATGGCCCTTGTTCTCGTCGAAAAGAATCGAGTCGTTGCCCGCCTTGCAGAAAGCCTCTGCCAGCGCCACGGTAGGATCGCCCTCTTCGGAAACCTGCAGCTGCAGGGCACGGGACTCCTTGGCTATGTCGTCGGCAACCACGGCGAAGTGGTTCTCATCAAGAATCTGGGTAAGCGCCGGGATGTCATAGTAGACGCCCGAAAGCACCACCTTTTTGAATCCGTCGGTGCTGGCCGGCTGAGCAGCGAGGAGCTCGTTGAGAGCCTCGACCTTCTTCAAATGCTCGGCTTTGTCCATGTAGTAGCCGGCATCGACCACCGCGGCACGTTGGGCAACGCTCACAAGCGCGGGGTGCTTGGCCGCCTCAGCAAGGAAGGTGCGCATCGCGGCGCGCCAGTTGTTATAGAGCTTGATGGCTTCCGCCAGCTTGTCATCGTCGATAATCGTATCGCACGCCTCGCCCACCGTGGTTTTCAACTCGGTGTAGGAATCGATAGCGTACTGGCGGCCGGCTTCGGTGGCGCGGTTCTGCGGCTGGGTTACGAAAATCATCGGAACCTGCGTGACGCCAACGCGGAAGTTCTGCGAAGCTCCGCGCAGGGTATCGCACAGCGCTGTGAGCATGATGCCCGAAAGCTTGTCGAGCTCATGGTTCAAGCCCATTTCAAGCGTCATCTGACAAATCGAGCAATAGAAGGGCGGGAAGTACTCGCGCGCCTTCGAGGCCGTTCCCACGCGCCCCCAAACGCCGAAGGGAATTGCACCCGCAGCATAGACGAGCTCTTCCAGGACGTAGTAGGGACCCACGCCGATTACCTTCTTGCCGGCGGCAATATGGCGATCGAGTTCGGCCTTGGGATGGTCGGCGACTTCGGTGAAGCCTTCCAGAAGTTCTTTGATGTCGGCCATTGCCTACTCCCCCTTCTTCGCGTTGCTATCCATGATCTCGACGAGACCCTGAACGCGCGTGACGTACTGCTCTTCGCTGAAATTACGCGGGTCGGATTGGTCGCCGTCGAACATGACGACGGGGATGTCGAGGTCACGCGAAATGCGTCGAGCCATTTCGGGCATGAACGAAGACCACATCTTGCAAGAGCGGTTGATGTGCACAAGGCCGCCGTCGACTTTGCCTTCCTGGCACAGTTCCTCGCGCAGTTGGGTCGCGCGCTCGAGATTGGTGGCGTTGGGCATGGACGCATACGCCGCGGCCATTTCATCGAGGTTCTTGTAGGTGAAGGCGAACGAGGGGCCGTAGACGCACGAGGTGACGTTGACGCCCATGTTCTTCAGGGTCTTGTAGGTCACGCCCAGATACGGCCAGCAAGCGATGCCCTCGAACATGATGCGGTGCTTTTCATCGCCCTTGAACGTGGACTTGTGCTCCTTGATGAACTGCTCGCATTCGGCGTTGAACTCCTTGAACGCCTCGAGCGATTCTTTCTGGCCACGGGCCATAGTGGCAACAGCCATATGGTTGAACAGGTCGAAGCCCTTATACGGAGCCGGCTTGTAGTTCAGGTACTTGGTCGCCTTCAGCCATTCTTCGCCAACCTGCGAGGAAATCTTGCAGACCTCTTCGAACTTCTTCTCATCGAACTTCTGGCCCAGGATGCCCTCGAGCTGTTTGATAGCCTGGTCGAACTGGCCGCGAATGTACTTGATGCGCTTGTCGTCGACGTCGAATTTGTTGTTGAACGGCACGTCGATCATCACAATGGGGATATTGAGCGTGCGCGCGAGGTTCTCATACCACTTGAACATGCAATCGCAGATGTTATTGCAGCAGAGAACCAAATCGGGCAGCGGCATCTCGCGCTCTCCATTGGGGCATTTGCCAAGGTCGGCATAGGCCTGGCTAATGCGTGCGTACGCGCAGATGTCGTTGGAAAGACCGAGCTCGTTTTCCGCATGCTCGCACATGGTCTGGCCAGCGCCTTTTGCAGAAATGGCCGCAGCTTGGCTTTCGGGGTACACGCAGTGCAGGCCGAACGCCGTAGGAATCTCCTGAGGGAAGTTAGAAGAGATCCATGCGATCTTCTCGCCGTTCTTCTTCGCTTCGATGGCGCTTTCGTAGACGTTGTTCGCCACAGCGGCGACGACCTTGCCCGCAACGCTTTTCGCAGGTGTCAATTCAGTCATATGAACTCCTTCTCCCGGATCGAACTCGACCCGGCTGCTCGGGAAGCGAGGGGCTCGCCCCAACACGCGAGCCCCTCGATACGATGCCTGATGGAACGCTTACTCTTTCCAGGCGGCTACCGTCTTGTCCTCTTCCATGGACTTGATTTCCTCATCGGAATAGCCCAGGTCGGACAACACAGCTTCGGTGTCTTCACCCAGAAGCGGCGCCTTCTTGTATTCGGGAAGCGGGGTGTTTTCCATGTCGATAGGAGGACGAACCAGTGCCTTGGGACCACGCGGATAGTCCATTTCGTAGAAGGTGTCGACAGCCCAAGCCTGCTTATCCTTGACGACCTCTTCGTAGGTCTGGCACAGCGCGACGGGCACGTCGAGTTCGTTGAGAATGTCGATCCATTCAGCAGCGGTCTTCTTCGAGAAACCTTCCTGCACGATGTCGTAGGCTTCGCCCACCTTGCCGGCATTCTGGATGGCCTTCTGATCGCCGAACACCGGGTCGTCGATGAGCTCTTCGCGGCCAATGGCCTTCATGATGCGCGGCCAGTAGATGGAGAAGTTCGGGCCCATTACCTGCAGGAAGCGGCCATCGGACGTTTTGACGGCGGGCTGATAAGGCAGCGGGTTCTCGCGGCGATCGAACGGATAGGAAACGCCGTTGAACTCGGTACCGTACTGGCAGCCCTGAATCTGGAAGGACTGGATCCAAATGCCGGTATGCAACAGGTTGGTCGACACCTTCTCGCCCTCGCCGGTGAGCTTGGCACGGTAAAGGGCAGCGAGGACGCCGGCAGTCAGGGCCAGAGCGCCCTGATGGTCGCCCAGTGCGGGGATCAGGTTAGAAGGCACGGTGCCCTTCTGATACAGCGAGCCGCTCCAACCGCTGCGAGCGAAAAACGCCGTGTAGTCGAAGCCCGGCAGGTCCTTGTCGGGGCCCTTTTCGCCGTAGCCGGTCAGGTTGCCGTACACCAGGCTCGGGTACTTTTCCTTCAGGTCCTCGTAGGTGAGGTTCTGACGAGCAAGGGCCTGCGGACGCCAGTTGGTCAGGAAGATATCGGCCTTATCAAGCAGTTTGAACAGGATTTCCTTGCCCTTGGGGGTGCGCAAATCGACGACGATGCCCTTCTTGTTGGCGTTTTCGAGGTCGAAGTTCGTATCCTCGTGCGGGTCGGACGGACGGCCCTCGTTCGGCGCGGTGAAACGAAGGTTGTCGCCCTTGGCCGATTCGATTTTCACGACTTCCGCGCCCATGTCCGCAAGGATGCGGCCCACGGCAGGAACGGCGATGAACGTGGCCATTTCGACGACTTTCACGCCTTCAAGCGGACGCTTGATCTCTCCCATTTGCTACTCTCCTATCCATGTTGGATACCGCTGTTCTCTCAACAGCTTCTATGGAGATTCTGCAGGGATTGAAGATTCAGTGATATAGACATACTTCGGTATTGACTGTTTACGGTTCAATATACGGGCTAAGGCTTTTACCCATATTGCGTTTACCTGGGGAGATTCTGAACGCCATCACAAAGGGTAGGCTAGACATCTTTTCGTTTTGCCTAAGAGAGGGAGGCGGCCATGCCGCAACCAATTCCCGAGCAGATTGTCGCGCTGTTCAAAGAGCGCGTCGTGGAAGAGTCGCTTTCGAAGGTGCGTATTTCCCAGCTCATCGCCGATTTAGGCATCAACCGCAACACGTTCTACTACCACTTCGAAAGCAAATTCGATGTCGCGCTGCAAATCTATCGGCGCGATCTCGCACGCGAATTGCGCAAAACGGCTCCCGAAGAGCAGCTTGTCAGCGGACCCATTGGGAAAGTGAAAAGCGGGGCTCCCTCCATCTGTCTGCCCTATTACGCAAGAATCGAAATAGGCTTCCATGCACTCGACGAGGGGCCGTTCCTCAAAGCATTGGCACGTACGATTGAATCGAATAAGCCGTTCTACGCAAAGCTGTTCGACGAAAAGGAATACGAGTTCAACTTCCAATTCTGCTCGCTCTACTACCCCCAAGTGAAGAAGGACCTCGAATTCGTGCTGGGCGCCCGCTATCTCTCCCCGGAGGCAAAACGATTTCTTTCGCAGCTGGGCACAGGGCAAATCATGCAGATAGCCCATTTGCTCACTACGTCAAACGATGTCGACAAACTGCTCGATGAACGGGTGAACCCCTTCTGGAATTTCTACCAAGAGGGCATACAGGCCTCGATTCGCAAGCACCCGCTCAACCGCATCACGTCTTCCACGCGCCGCTACTAGATACGAAGGGCTCCGGAAAATCGCGTTTCCGGAGCCCCGATCATCCTGGGCCTCTATCCCTTGAACGTCCGTCTATTCCCTACCGCGAACAGCACGAGCGACGTCGCGTAGCCGATGCATACGAGCTGAGGGTAGGTGGCAAGCCACACCTTCAACAGGTGCGCTCCTTCGGTCTGCATATAGGCCATCGTGAGAGAGATGAGCGTCACGAAAATCAGGTTCTCAACGAACACCGAAAGCACGGGACGCCACGAACGGCCTTCCACACACCCGCTTGCCGCCCTACCCGCAGCGGGCACCGGCAATACGAGCTGCAGGAGGACGTTCGTGCAAAAGGCGGTGCTCGTCCCTGGGAACCACGAGGCAATGCTGAACGGCGCGCCCGAAAGGGCCATCGCCGATGTGTTGATGACCACCGCCAACACGAGGTCCTGAAGAATCGTCCATTTATTCCACGGGCACATCCTGCGCCCCTCTCGTGAATCCCGGAAACGGCCCTATACCGGGCAGACGCTTGAAAAACCGCTGGAGGCTCGCTTCGTACGCCATACCGGCAATTGCGTAGTAGTTCTTCGGGCGGGCCGCAATCGTTTCAGGCATTTCAACGGCCGCATACACCGCCGGATTTGCAGCGTCTTCAATGTAGCCGTGGTAGGCCCCCTCGATGCCCTGGAACGCGCACGGAACACCGGCTTCGACCAGTTTGTCGGCCATGAGCTTGGCCTCGTCGAACAGTGAATCCCCCACAACAGGGACGATGGCGCACGGGGGAAGAAGGGCAATCTCGTCTGTCTTGGCATACACAGGCGACAGCAGAGCGTCAGCGGGGTCGCAGCCGCTCACATACCATGCGTTGAAAGCCTGAGTCAGCTCGCCTGGCAAATCTATTTCGCGGCCTCCCTTGCTTTGGGGATCCGTTGCGCAGTCGAGGAAGGGATAATGGGCGATAATCCCCGCAAGAGCGAAGCTGTGCTCGCGACGAAGCAGCAGTGCGCTCGCAAATGCGAGGTCGGCGCCCGCACTGAACCCAAGCAGATAGATGCGCGCAGGATCGATGCCGAGTTTTGCGGCATGGTCGGCGCACCATTCGACCGTATCCGCCACGTCGTGCAAGGCAGACGGAAAGGGATGTTCGGGCGCAAGACGGTAGTTCACACCGAGCATCGCAACGCCATAGGCACGCGCCGTCCAGGCCATCAAGGCATCCGACTTCCGGCAATCCCCGAATGCGAAACCGCCGCCATGCAGATAAATCACCAGCGGCGCGCTTTCGGACGCAATCGGATACCAGAACGCGGGAGCGGGAACGCCGTCGCGAGCGACGGAGAGCTCACGACCCGCAAAGGGAGCGCATTCGCCAATCGCGTCTTCGGTTGCCTCCCGAATGGAGGGAACAATGCGCCTGAGCGCGTCGAAATCATTCATGGTGCTACCAGACCTTACAGAAAAGGCCGAACGGTGCGCCCGCCGAATCCCAGGAGGTAAAAAGGGAGACGGGAGGCGCGCCGCCGGACAGAGGAACAGCTATTTGGAACGTGATGCCGCCAGCACGAGCATGGCAATATCGCCCAACATCTCTTCAACCGACGAATTGCGGGACGAATCGCTCACCGGCTTGTTAAAACCTGAAAGCGTATGGCCGTAGCCGTTTCCATGCGCAAAGAGCTGCACGGTCTTTATCGCGATGTTTGCGGCATCGAGGTCGGGGAAGATAAGCACGTTCGCCTTTCCCGCCACGTCGGAAGGAGCTTTCACCTTGCGCTCGGCAACCCGAGGGACAATCGCCGCATCGAGCTGGAACTCGCCGTCGATCTTCAGATCGGAGCGGCGTTCACGGGCGACTTTCAAAGCGGCTTCGATGGTCTCAGTGCTCGCGGACGTCCCCGACCCCTTCGTCGAGAACGAGAGGAACGCTACGCGGGGGTCCCATCCCAGAACCGCTTCCGCTTGATCGGCGGTCGCGATAGCGATGGACGCAAGAGCTTCCGCATCGGGTTCTGGGTTCAAACCGCAATCGGCAAACACGATTGTGTCGCCTTCGGGGCCGTCAAAGCCCTCCACTTCGACAATCGCCATGATTGAAGGCGTATCGACGCCGTCTTTCAAGCCGATGAAATTCTGAGCCGCCATGAGAACCTCGCCAGTGGTAGCCACATGGCCGGCGAAGGTGCAGTCGACGTCGCCCACGGCCTCGAGCATCATCGCGTAGTTGAGCGGGTCCTTCGAACGGCGGCGACATCCTTTCAATGAGATCATGCGCGGCTCTTGCAGGTAGCGGTCGACCACTTCGAAGCGTGCACTTTCATCGGCCACATCTTCAAAACGCATCCCCTCGAGCGAGACGCCTGCGTCCTGCGCTGCTTCTTCGATTTGGGCGCGCTCACCGATAAGGAAGGGCGTTCCCATGCCTTCGTCGACGATTCTGCGCGCAAGCACAAGCGTGTCACGATCGGTCGCCTCGGGAATGGCTATGTTCTTAGGTTGCTGCTTCGCCTCGGAAATCAGCTTGTTGATAAGTCCTGACATGTTGTGTCCCACCTATTCGAGTACGTGCTGGTTATTGCGCCGTCACGGCAGGAGCGCCATCGCCCTGCTTGGCAGCACCAATCTGGCTTCCGATCTGCTTGTCGCTGCACAGCCCAATGAAGACGAGCGAGACGAGGCAGATGAGCGCAGCGCCGATCATGACGGCATGCGGCCCGAAGCTTGCCGTGATGAGGGCGATGACCGTCACGCCCGAGAAGTTGCAGATGTTGTAGATGACCTGAATAGGGGTCCACGCCATTTCGAAGTCGGCGCGGCCGAACACCGACGTGGTCATGGACATGCAGACGTTGGCGTTGCCGGAGATGGCGAACATGAGCAGGCCGATAGCGATCGCGCACACGGCGTAATTGCCGCCGAAGAAGGCGATGCACAGGAAGTCGACCATCTGCAGCACGACGACAAAGACCGTCGTCTTCTTGGTGCCGATCTTCTGGTCGATAACGCCGATCAGGTAGTGGCCGAGCAGGCCCATGGGCCACATGGACGCCAGCAGGGCAACGATGCTCACCGGGTCATGGTCGTAGGAAGCCAGCGTCGGAACGAGCAGCGCCATCACGCCGGAGGCAGCCAGCATCGAAAGGCCCCAGCCGATGCCGATAAGCCAGGTCTCCTTGGTCTTCAGCACTTTCTGAATCGTCCAGGGGCTGTTCTTCTTGTACTCTTCAGCCGCCTTGGCCTCGGCCATAAGAGCCTCGCGGGTGATGGAGCGGTCGTTGTCGGGGAAGGCACCGGCCTCTTCAGGCGTGTTTTTCGCAAAGGCGGCGATGAGCACGATGACGATCGCGCAGAAAACGGCTAGGCCCCAGAACAGACTGCTGATACCCGCAGAAGAGCCGGCGCAGGCGAGGATGACCGGGTTGATCATAGCGCCGCAAATCGTCATGCCCATGGTCGCGAAGCCCATGAACACGCCCTTCTTGTGAGGGAACCATTCGGACCCGAACTTGCCCAGGCCGATGACCGCGTAACCGACCATCGTGACGTAGAACAGCAAGGTTCCCACCGCAAACATGGTGAAGTTCGACATGGTGGCCAAAATCACGAATGCGATGATGCTGCCGATAAGGCCGATGATGCTCACGTTCTTGGCGCCCACTTTGCGGCCGATTACACCGAAGACGATGATGCCGAGCAGCGAGCACCAGCCGCCGAGCGTGACGATGAACGACATCTGGGTGGTTTCCCAGCCATACATGCCGGTCAGTACGCCGAAGAGCGTATTCGAGGCGTTGTTCCAGAAGTTGTAGAAGAAATAGAAGCAGATGCAGATAAAGGTGATGCCCCAACCTTTCGCACCCAGGTTGGGAATCCAGGTATGTTCCTTCTGTGCCATGGTATGGTCGCGCATCCCTTGTGCAGAATGCGCATTCTCCCTTCTGTACCAAGTAAAATGAAGGAGCTCGGGAATCGAGCTCGAAGCTCGTGGGCCCTTCCGTTCGACCTGTTCGGGCCCACGAGCGTAGGTAGCAAAGTTACTCGACGGCCGGAATCGCGCCCTCCATCGCGAATCCATCCCACGAAGGCTGCCCCGTGTAGGCCATGACGCGCTCGTCGCCGCGCAGGGCGCGCAGGGCGCCGGCCGCCAAGGCCTCCATCTCGAAATCGCCGCCGTAGACCTTCACCGGGGCAATCCAGCTGACGTGCTGTTCCACCTTCGAAACGAACCGCTGGTCGTTGCTCACGCCGCCAGTAAGGACAATGCCGTCGACGTTTCCGTCGAGAGCCGCGGCAAAGCCGCCGATGGCTTTGCCGACCTGGTAGGCCATCGCGTCGAACACGAGATCGGCCCAATCGTCGCCCGCGTCGATGCGCTTGTCGATTTCCATCGCGTCGTCAGTGCCGAGCAGGCCCTTGAGACCGCCCGTCTTCCCGATGACGTTTTTGACTTCCTTCAAGTCGTGCGCACCGTCGAAGCACATCTTCACAACCGGCATGAGGGGAACATCCCCTGAACGGTTGGGCGCGAACGGGCCCGAGCCTTCAAGCACGTCATTGGTGTCGGTCATGCGCCCGTGGTTGTGGGCGGCAACCGAAAGGCCGCCTCCCACGTGGGCGACGATGACGTTCACGTCGTCGTAGGACCGGCCGATTTCGGTCGCGTAGCGGATCGCGCATTCCTTTTGGTTCAGGCAATGCACGTGGCTTTTGCGGTAGACGCCCGGATAACCGGTGATGCGCGCCACGTCGGCAAGCTCGTCGGTATCGGGCTGGTTAACCGCAAACGCAGGCTTTCCGTGCGCCTGGGCGAAGGAGTGCAGAATCGGGGCGCCGAGGATGGCCGGGTGGTTGAAGCCCCCGTTGAGCACGTGGTCGCACACCGTGTCGTCGATTGCGAAAATGCCGCCCACCGTCGGCCCCATGCCGCCGCAATAGCCCGAATAGGCATCGACGTCAGCAAGATCGATGTTGTTCGCAGCGAGCTCCTTCTTGATGGCCGCAATGCGGTAGTCGAGCTGCTCTTTCGCCTGGTCGAACTGGGCGAGCTCCGCCGGATCGTGGCGCACGTTCGACTTGAACACCTGTTGGGTATTCCTGAACACGGCCACCTTGGTCGACGTCGACCCTGGCGAGAGCGTAAGAATTGTGTAGCTATCCTCCATACGAGTCTCTCCCTTAGAAAAGCCGTCGGCGCGGGACGATGCGCGCCGACGGCGGCATGCAAAACTAGCGACGGACGTAGTCGCCGGCGACGTAGCGCGGCTCTACAACCGGAATCTCGATATAGGACGCGGTGTCGCCACCGGTGTGCACCGTGTGCGTTCCGCCGTTGTCGGTGTCCCATGCAAGCGGCTCGAACCAGCCCTCGCGAATGTAGCGGCCGGCGATCTGCACGCGGAAGCGCTCACCCTTGTGGTAGACGCGGCTCGTGGGGACGATGGCGATGTCGACCGGATAGACTTTACCGTCTTCGAGCTTGTCCTCGTGGGTGTTCGACAGAATGGGGATGTGCTTCTTGGATAGCTTCTCGTCGAGCTCGCGGCGGGAGACGCGGCACTTGCCCCACGCGCCCGGATGCGGTTCGTCGAGCGTGTACCAGGGAATCCAAGTGCCGTCGGCAGCGGCCTTCTGGATGTTCACGAAAAGGTCCATCTCATTGTGGCCTTCGCAAGACACGTACAAGCGGAGGTTCATATAGCCTGTCACTTCCATGTCCTCGGGCACGGTGTAATCGAACTCAAGCTGCCCGTCGGCAGGATCGTAGGAGGCAGACGCCGCTTCAGCAGGGGCGGCGGTCTTCAGCGTGATGTCCGCCGCGTCAAAGTAGAGCTTCTCGTAATGTGTGCGCTCGGGAATCGGGAAGGCCGTCTCGGCTCGCTGCGTCTGGTAATCGCAATCATAGGCGTCCATGACGTCGAGGCGGACGCGCGGGGTCATTTCCCATCCGTTGTGGATGCCCTTCAGATAGCGGTCGTAAAAGCGCTTGAGGTCTTCGAGGTTCTCCGGATTGTAGGTATCGGGCCATTCGAAATCGCGGTGAGCGCGCATCCACTTTAGGCGGCTCTTGCACTTGCGGAAGGCGTTGAAGGAGCCGGGCAGGTGGAAATGGCTCCAACCGGCGGTCTGGTAGACGGGGATGCGCACCTTGGTGAAGTCGGCGCGCTTGTCGTCCCAGTAGGCGTTCATGAACGGGTACATCTTGGCCATTGCCACCTGGTCGTCAACGCCGTTGGGGCCGGTAACCTGCGCCGCGATGAACTTGTTGAAGGAAAGCGCGGGAATACCGCCTTCGAAGAAGCTCTCACGGTAGAGGTCGGTGGTCGATTCCCATGGGGCGATGCACTTCAGATGCGGAGGGCATTCTGCGGCGATGCCCCACTGGTGCATCGCGACGCCCGAGTTACCCGACATGCCCACATTTCCGTTGCACCAGGATTGCGCCGCCGCCCACTCGACGAAATCGTAGCCGTCTTGGCGGTCCTGATGGGTGAACATGTGCACGTTTCCTTCGGAATGGCCGGCGCCGCGCACGTCGACGTTCGCGACGGCATAGCCCTGGTAGCACCAGTACAAGGGGTCGGGAGATTCGAACTTGGCGCACTTGGACACCGTTTTAGGCGGTACGCCCATAATCTGCCATTCGCTCATGCCGTCTCCCGGGCGCTTGCCGAACCACGACCAGGACACGATCACCGGAACCGGCGTTTCGGTATCCGGGCGATAGATGTCGCAGTAGATCTTCGTGCCGTCGCGCATGACCACTTCCTGGTCCTGCATGCAGAGCACCCCAGGGGCAGCCTCGTAGGTATGCGGGTTGAAGGGCGGGCAGAAACCCTGGCCCATACGGGCCATGGGGTCTTCGGATGTGGAAAGGTCCACTTCTTCCTGGTCGTCATTGGGGCGGCGCGCAACGCGGTAGGCCGCCATGATCTCTTCGCCCTCGAACTCTTCCTTGCGCAGATAGATGTAGCCTTCGGTGTCGGGGTCGAAGTAGATCGGACACTCTTCCTGGTCCTTGTTCTCGCCCGTCATGGCGATAAGGTCAGAAAGTTTCTTGTCGGTGATGCGGACCCACTCTTCGGGGATATTCGGTTCGATCATTTAAACAACCTCTTCTCGCGATCGATGCGAACGCAGTTACATATCCATGAGCTCAACGACGTAATCGGCGGCTTCGCCCAGGGTCTTCTTGCGGCGGAACTTCATGAAAGGAACCTCGATGTCGAACTCGTCCTCGAGGTAGGTGGTGATTTGGGAATACTGAACCGACTTGATGTTGAGAGACGCGAACGTCGTGTCTTCGGTGTAGTCGGAAGCCTCCCCGCCGAACAGAGACGCAACGCGGGTGCAGAGGGCATCCATTACCTGTTGCTTTTCGTCTGCCATTGCAAATCCTTTCCATGTACTGTGCAAATGCTTAGATATGGGCGTTTACCCATGAAGAGATTCGTATGCAGAACCTGCATAATCCCTTCGATTGCGCCTGATATCTAGTGACATGGGGGATTTTATGAATGAATAAGACCCCATTCATATGTTCAATGCTATGAATTTTCCTTAGAATTCAAAACATACTTTGTGCATTTGCACAGTTGTAATCGCGTAAGGAGACACATCGGATGAAGATCCGCAGCATCCTTTTCGCCCTTGGCGCACAAGACATAGCCCTGTACAACCAATCACTACTCAACGAAAATGCCGTGTGCGTGCAGCTTGCCTCGAGCCGCACCGATCAGGCCGTTTCAACGAGGAGCATCGCCTTGGTGGGAGAAGCCGGATTCTCCAATGTGGTGAAAACGCACCGCAACGGCTTATTGCTCGTGGTCGTCAACACGCAGATTCCCAAACGTCTCGCGCATCCTTCACCCAACGTCATTGTCTGCACAAGCCGCTACAGCTTCTATGAAGTTCAACGACGCTTTCTCATGCTCATCAAGAACGAAGCGATGCTGGAAACATCCAAAAGCCGCATGTTCGATATCTTCAGGCAGACCTACAACATTCAGCAATTCGTTCATGGGGTTTTTCCCATCCTGGGAAACCCCATCATCGTCGCCGATACCGACGAGCGCATACTCGCGACCGCGGGCGACTTTGAAGCAAACCGCGACGATTTCAGCCCCCAAATCGCCAATGGCTACACCTTGGAGGAAAACATCGCCCAAATGCGGGAGGACCGGCTCGTAGAAAAGGCGCGAGAGATTCAAGGCCCCTACATCTCGAAGAACCCCCGAAAAGACAGTGAGATCGAATGGGTAACGTCGATCATCCGATACAAAGATCTCGAACTCGGCCGATTCGACGTTATGGGCAGCGACCACCCCTTCACGGCCTACGATCTAGAACTTATCGACTACGCAGGTGCGCTCGCCGGCATCATCGTTGACAGAAACGACCACGTCACCAGCTACGCCAACCAAGGTGCCAGCATTCTCAACGATCTCATCGACAGAAAGTTCACCGATTCAAAGAGCGCAGAAAAGCTCTTGTCCGAAGCGGGATTCGACGCGACGGGAGTGTATGCCGCTGGCGTGGTTTCAGGCAGCGAATCCTTTATCACGCCAGGCTTCAACGCCCATCTTGGACGACTCGTTTCGAAAGCGGTTCCCCACTGCGCCTGGATAACGCGCAATGGAATCGTCGTAGTGCTTATTCCCCTCGACAAGGAAGAGTCAGAGGGGTTTCCCTATTACCGGCAACTTGAACAACGCATTGCTAGCAATAACGAACTCAGAGAGACGATAGAGAGAAACTCCCTTACCGCGGTCTTCGGAGACCCGTTCGAAAACATCCTTCGCTGCGCCGATTCTTACCGAATGGCTCTTGGGCTTGCCGAAGGACGTCATCTCAGCACAACCGTGCATTTCACGTGGCACCATAAATCGGAGATTATCGCAATCCAATTCGCGAAAACCAACGATGTGAACGCGCTCCTCGACAAACGGATTCTCGCGATGAAGCGACATGACGAAACGCACCACACCGCCTACCTCGACACGCTCAGGGAGTACCTTCAGGGCATGGGAAACGTGAAGCACGCTTCCGAAAAGCTCAACATTCACCGCAATACGTATTTCTACCGCCTGAACAAGATGAAGGAGCTCTTCGATCTCGATCCCTATTCAGGGCATGACAATCTCGATGCAGCCTTCACGCTCAGCATCATCGACAGCGGTCTTCCCTTGTTTGATTAGACCCATTCGACAAGGGCGGTAGCGAAGATGAGGCCGTCTTCGTTCGAAAGGGAGAGAGAGACCGACTGGACGCCGAGGGCCTGGGAGAGATCGGCGGCTATCGCGACCGCAGGCCAGGCGCGATCGCGAACGACGACGAGGTCGGCGAAGGTAATGCGCCTGTTAAGCTTCGCTTCGAGCTCCTGCACGCAATCGTCGTCGAGGTGCAGGCATTTGAACACAGCTTCCTTGGCTGCGAACGAGGCCGCCCGGGCATGGGCTGGATCGCTCGAAGCGCATGTCGCGCTCCATTCCTCGGAGCTGAAATTAGACCGAACGAACGGGTCGTCGCCCGACAACGACGACCAATCGATGCGCGACTCCCTCATCACGTCGCACCCAATGGAATAACCCATGCGCTCTCGCTTTCTCTCGTGCGCCCATAATACGCGAACGTTCCATGAAGAAGGGCCCGGAAGATCGCTCTTCCGGGCCCCGGTCGATCGTCTGCGGTCGATCGTTACTGCTTGTTGCGCTTCA
Source organism: Eggerthellaceae bacterium (assembly GCA_022644775.1). Lineage (GTDB taxonomy): Bacteria > Actinomycetota > Coriobacteriia > Coriobacteriales > Eggerthellaceae > Hugonella. The sequence continues at coordinate 16,556 of JALCHN010000014.1, read as the reverse complement.
GATCGTAGTCGACGTAGCACACGTGCGTCTGCAGGAATTCTTCCAAGCCGTGCTCGCCGTCGTCGCCGCCCAGGCCCGACATGCGCATGCCGGCGTGGAAGCCCTGGAACGCCTCGAAATGCTCGCGGTTGATGTACGTTTCGCCGAACTTGATCTCGTTGAGCGCCCTCATGGCCGTGTCGTAGTCGGTCGTGTAAATCGAGCTCGTGAGGCCGAAGTCGCAGTCGTTGGCCTTTTCGATGGCCTCGTCGAGCGTCTTGAAGGTCGAGATGGGCAGCACCGGCCCGAAGATCTCTTCCCTCATGATGCGCATCTCATGCGTGCAGCCGGTAACAACCGTGGGCTCGAAGAAGTAGCCCTTGCCGTCGACCGTCGTCGCTTTGCCGCCGCAGGCGATCGTGGCGCCTTCGTCGATGGCCGACTGCACCAGTTCCGCCACATGCTCCTGCTGCTTCTTGTTGACCATGGGGCCCATGTCGAAGGTGCCGCCGAGCGCGGGGCCGTAGGTGACGGCGCTCATCTTCTCGATCACCTTCTGCGTGAAGGCTTCCGCGATGCCTTCCTGCACGTAGACGCGCTCGGCCGCGTTGCAGACCTGGCCGGTGTTGATGATGCGCGAGGCGATCACGTGGTCGACCGTGGCATCGAGGTCGCAGTCGTTCATGACGATGACCGGAGCTTTGCCGCCCAGCTCGAGCGAGACCTTGGTGACGTTCTGCGCCGCGTTGGCCATGATCTTCTTGCCCACTTCGGTGGAGCCGGTCATCGAAATCATCGCGACCTTCTTGTTGGCGCACAGGGCGTCGCCCGTCACGCCTCCGGGGCCGGTGATCACGTTGATGACGCCCTTGGGCAGGCTCGATTCAGCCACGACCTTGGCGAATTCATAGGCGCCGTTGGGACAGTCCGACGACGCCTTCAGCACGACCGTGTTGCCGGCGACCAGCGCGGGCGCAACCTTGCGGCCGATGAGGAACAGGGGGAAGTTCCACGGCATGATGCCCGCGCACACGCCCAGAGGCACCTTGTACATGAAGATGTTCTCGTTGGGGCGATCGGACGGAATGATCTCGCCCTTCATATGGCGGGCCAAGCCGGCGAAGAACTGAATATAGGCGGGCAGCCAGCCGGCTTCGTCCATGGCCTGTGCAAGCGGCTTGCCCATTTCCTCGGCCGTCGCGCGGGCGAAGGTTTCCTGCTTAGTCAGGATGGCATCGGCCAGTTCGTAGAGGTAGCCGGCGCGCTCGATCGCGGGCAGCTTCTCCCACGACTTCTGCGCCTCGAAGGCTGCGTCGACCGCCGCGTCGACGTCGGCGGCGGTGGCCATGGGGAATTCGGAGATAACTTCTTCGGTTGCGGGATTGATGTTGGGGCGCATCTCGCGATCGCCGTTGTCCAAAAACTCACCGTTGATGAAAAGCTGGGTTTGCTTCATATTCACTCCTCGGATCGAAATGGGAGCGCTGAACGCTCAGTACTTCGACTATAGGAGCGACTTGCCGAAGGCGAGCACATGTGGCGGCAAGCGAGCGCTTTTCAGAGGTAAGCGTGCAGAGCCTATGCAGTCATCTGGAATTGTTTGGACAGCATATGCATTTTGACCGTATGTTTCGGCGATTTTCCGCAGAGGAGCGTGAAGAGGCATCGCGGGCGACAGCGCGGCGGGGAGCGCGACCGGCACCAGCGGGGTGCGTTCCGCCAACGCCAGGCGCGCGCAATAGGGAGTGCCGCCCGCGCAAGGGGCTCGCACAAAGCGCACATGCCCCGCCCTGCAGGCGGAACACGACTCGGCAGCAGGGGCGCGAGCGCCTCGCCGCGCCCCGCGAGTCGCACGCAGCCGCGACCGTGAGCAACGGGGCGGGTGACGTTTCCACATGCCTTGTGCGCGTCAACGCCACCTGCCCCGTTGCCACACGGCGCCTAATCCTGCTGGTTGATCGCTTCCAAAAACGCATCGCCCCAGCGCTCGTCTTTGGCCGCACCCACGCCCGACACCTGCAGGAACTGCTCGTGTGTGCGCGGCTTCAGCCGGCACATGTCATGCAGCGTGTGGTTGGAAAACACCATGTAGGCGGGGATTTCGGCCTCCGTCGCAAGCTCGGCGCGCAGCTCTTTCAGCTTCGCGAACAAGGTGGGATCGGGCGGCGCTTCGGTGCCGGCACCCGCCCGTCCGGACGCAGGCGCTTCGGCTCCCGCCCTCGTCCGCACGACCGCAGGCTTGGGCAGCTTGAGCGCAAAGGACTGGTGCGCGTGCAGGAAATCGGCCGCTTCCTGCGTGAAGGTCACCACGGTGTACTTGCCGCCGCCCACTACCTCCACGCCCAGGATCCCCTTCTCCACGAGCCCGTCGAGCACCGCCCGCACGTGCTTGGTGGAATCGTCGGCCATGATGCCGTAGGTCGACAGGCGGTCGTAGCCCGCCCCGACGATCCGCTCGGCCTTCGACCCGCGCAGAATGTCGACGATGGTCGAGCGCCCCACGCGGCGGTCCCGCTGGGCCAGGCGCGCCACGCAGCTGATGATCTTCTGCGCCTCGAGCGTGACGTCCTGGGTGGTGAAGTTGGTCTCGCAGTTGCCGCAGTTCCCGCAGAAGGCCGGCGCCTCCTCGTCGAAGTAGTTCAGGATGAACCGGCGCAGGCAGTCGGTCGTGGTGCTGTAGAAGGTCATCATCTTGAGTCGCTCGTTAGCACGCGCCCGCAGCTCCTCGCGCAGGTCGCCATCGAGATCGGGCGCCTCGTCGAAGCCCCTGTTCAGCAGGAATTCGCAGGTGCGCACGTCCTTGGGCGCGTAGAGCAGGATGCAATCGGCCGGCTCGCCGTCGCGGCCCGCGCGGCCTGCCTCCTGGTAGTAGCTTTCCAAATCGAGCGGCATGTTGTAATGCACGACAAAGCTCACGTTGCTCTTGTCGATGCCCATGCCGAAGGCGTTGGTGGCCACGATGATCTGCGCCCGGTCGTAGACGAAATCGTCCTGGTTGGCCGCGCGTTCCGCATCGCCGAGGCCCGCATGGTAGCGCGTGGCCGCAAAGCCCTCGTCCTGCAGCTCGGCGCACACCTCTTCGACGGCGCGGCGGCTCGTGCAGTAGACGATACCGCTCTGCCCCGCGTGCGCCCGGCAGATGCCCAGAAGCTGCGCGTCCTTGCCCTTGGCGCCGCCCGACGTCGCACGGCGCACCTCGAAATGCAGGTTGGGCCGGTCGAAGCTCGCCGTCTTGCGCAGCGGGTCGCGCAGCTTGAGGGCCTGCTCGATGTCGGCCCGCACGGCTTTGGTCGCCGTGGCCGTGAAGGCGCCGAGCACGGGCCGCACGGGCAGGCTCTCGACGAAATCGCTGATGCGGGTGTAGCTGGGGCGGAAATCCTGGCCCCACTGGGAGATGCAGTGGGCCTCGTCGACCGCGACCATCGCGGGCGGGTGCTCGGCGCAGAAGCTCGCGAACTGCGGGGTCGCCAAGCGCTCGGGCGCCACGTAGAGCAAGACGTAGTCGCCCCGGGCGGCCCCTTCCAAGGCGGCGCTCTGTTCGAAGGGAGAAATGGAGCTGTTCACGAAGGCTGCGCCGATGCCGGCGGCGTTCAGGGACCGTACCTGGTCGGCCATAAGGGAGATGAGCGGCGATATCACGAGCGTGAAGGCCGCCGCACCCCGCTCGCGCGCCCGAGCCGCCAGGCAGAGGGCCGGCACCTGGTAGCACACCGACTTGCCCGCGCCCGTGGGCATCACGGCGATCACGTCGCGCCCGCCGATCAGGGCGTCGACGATGTCCTCCTGGTTGGGGCGGAAGGAAGGGTAGCCGAAGTACTCTTTGAGCACCGCGCGCGCATCGGGTGCGCCGGCCGCCTGCGCAGGGGTCGCCGCGGCCACTAGTCGGCCACCTCCCCCGCCTCGAAGCTGCGGTAGAAGCAGGTCGTATGGCCGGTGTGGCAGGCCGGTCCTGCGGGCCGTACCAGGGCGAGCAGGGTGTCGCCGTCGCAGTCGTAGCGCAGGTCGACGAGCCGTTGCACATTGCCCGATTCCTCGCCCTTGTGCCAGAGCTTCTGGCGGCTGCGCGACCAGAACCAGGTGGTGTGCTCGGCCAGCGTGCGCTGCACCGTGTCGGCGTTCATCCACGCCATCATGAGCACGCGGCCCGTGTCCGCGTCCTGTACGATGCAGGGGATGAGCCCCGCCTCGTTGTAGGTGAGGTCTGCGATCTCGATCCGTCCGTCTTCCCTGGCCATGGGCACCGGTCCTTTCGCTTGCCGCCAACAGGTGGCTTCCATTCTACCCGTCGCAAGCGGAGCCGCCGGACAGAGCGACGGCGCCCACCCGAAATCGCGAAAGGAATGAAGGGGCGCGCAGCACGGCGCCCCTTCCGCACCGCGCCTCGCTAGAAGCGTATGGGCGTGTCGTAGTAGCAAGCGGTAAGGATCGCCTCCATCTGGCGCTGGTCGACAGGGCGCGGGTTCGACGCGGTGCAAGCGTCGGCCAGGGCGTTGGCCGCGATCGCGGGCAGCTTCTCCTTGAACTCGCCTTCGGGCACGATGCCCTGCCCCGCTTCGACCCGCTTGCCCTTGGGGCCGTAGGACTGGATGGCCTGCGGAATGTTCATCTGGTCGTTCAACCAGCGCACCCACTCGATCAGGTGGGCGACCTTGTCGTCGCGCGTGGGCCCGCCGAAGCCCAGTACGTCGGCGATATCGGCGAAGCGATCGGCCGTCTCGCCAAAGCCCGCGTTGAAGCGGATGCCCTTGGGCAGGTACATGGCGTTGGCGCAGCCGTGGATGATGTGGCCGGCTTCGAACGCGGCGCCCGTCTTGTGGGCCATGGAATGCACGATGCCCAACAGCCCGCTTGAAAAGGCCTGGCCGGCCAGGTTCTGCGCATCGTGCATGGCTGCGCGCGCCTTCTGGTCGCCGGCATACGACTGCACCAGGTTGGCCTGGATCATGCGGATCGCGTGCAGGGCCATGGCGTCGGTGTAGGGGCTGTGGGCCGTCGACACGTACGATTCGATCGCGTGCGTGAGGGCATCCATACCCGTGAAGGCCACGAGCCCGGCGGGCAGGCGCGACACGAGCAAGGGGTCGACGATGGCCACGTCGGGCGTGATCTCGAAGTCGGCCATGGGGTACTTGATGCCCTTTTCGTAGTCGGTGATCACCGCGAAGGCCGTGACTTCGGTGCCCGTGCCCGACGTGGTGGAAATGGCGCAGAAACGGGCCTTGGTGCGCATCTTCGGCAGGCCGAAGGGCGTCGTCATCTGCTCGAAGGAGATGTCGGGGTTCTCGTACTTGACCCACATGGCCTTGGCCGCGTCGATCGGCGACCCGCCGCCGATGGCGACGATCCAGTCGGGCTCGAATGCCGCCATGGCCGCGGCGCCGGCGTTCACCGTTTCGACCGACGGGTCGCTCTCGATGCCTTCGAAGAGCTCGATTTCGAAGCCGGCTTCCTTGAAGTTGCCCTCGATGATGTCGTAGAAGCCGCTGCGCTTCAGCGATCCGCCGCCGATGCAGACGAAGGCCTTCTTGCCGTCCAGGGTCTTCAGCGCGTCGAGCGCGTGCTCGCCATGGTAGATGAACCGGGGATTCGTGTACTGCTGCATGCCGTTTCCTCCTTTGGCCCTGTGGCCGTCGTCTGCAAACAGGTATCAAAAAGGGGCGGCGCGGCGGCCGCCCCTTCGTGAACGTATGGGAACGTGGTGTACAGGCTGATGCGAAGCGCAGCTGCGCGGGACGCTACTTTTCGGGGTAGAAGCCGGACGGAGCCTCGTTGAGGTTGATCATGATGTTCTTGGCCTGCGTGTAGGCGTTCAGGATCATCTTGTGGGTCTCGCGGCCGATGCCCGATTCCTTGTAGCCGCCGAACGGGGCGCCCGCCGGAATCTGGTTGTAGGTGTTGACCCACATACGGCCCGTTTCGATGGCGCGGGACACGCGGATCGCACGGTTGATGTTTTCGGTCCACACGGCGCCGCCCAGGCCGTAGGTGGAATCGTTGGCCATCGCGATGACCTCGTCTTCGGTCTTGAACTTGATGACCACGGCGACCGGCCCGAAGATCTCTTCGCGGGCGCAGCGCATCTGGTTGTTGGCGTCGGCGATCAGCGTGGGCTTGTAGAAGACGCCCTTGGCGCAGTCGCCTTCGGTGTAGGGCTCGCCGCCGCAGAGAATCGTGGCGCCCTCTTCGCGGGCGATGTCGATGTAGGACTGGACCTTCTTGGCCTGCGCCGGGTTGATCTGGGCGCCGAGCTGGGTCTCGGGGTCGAGCGGGTCGCCGATCTTGACCTTGTTGAACTGGTCGACGGCGGCCTCGATGAACTTGTCGTAGATGCCCTCCTGGACGAAGACGCGGGAGCCGGCGCAGCAGACCTGGCCCTGGTTGAACAGGATGCCCAGCTGCAGGCCGTCGATGGCCTGTTCGAAGTTGCAGTCATCGAAGAAGATGCTGGCGCTCTTGCCGCCCAGTTCCAGAGTCGCCGGGATCAAGCGGTCGGCAGCGGCTTCGGCAACGTTCTTGCCCACTTCGGTGGAGCCGGTGAAGGCGAGCTTGCGGAAGCCGGGGTGCTCGAGCATCCACTGGCCCGAACGCGAGCCTTTGCCGGTGATGACGTTCACGACGCCGGCCGGCAGGACGTCGCCGATGAGCTCCATGAGGACGAGCAGCGACAGCGGGGTCGACGACGAGGACTTGATGACGACGCAGTCGCCGGCGGCCAGCGCCGGGGCGAGCTTCCAGGCGCCCATGAGGAAGGGGAAGTTCCAGGGGACGATCTGGCCCACGACGCCGATCGGCTCGCGCAGGATCAGGCTGAGGAAGCCGCCGTCGAGCACGGTAGCGGAGCCCTCTTCGGAGCGCAGGACGCCGGCGAAGTAGCGGAAGTGGTCGGCGGAGAAGGGCACGTCGATGGTCTTGGTCTCGCGGATCGGCTTGCCGTTGTCCATGGTCTCGACGGCGGCGAGCAGATCGGCGTTCTCGTCGATGATGTCGGCGATCTTCAGCAGGATGCCGGCGCGCTCGGCGGGCTCGACGGCCTTCCACGCCGGATAGGCGGCCCAGGCGGCGTCGACTGCGGCGTCGACGTCTTCCTTTGTGGCTTCGGCGCACTGGGCAAGGGCCTCGCCGTTGGCGGGGTTGACGGTGGTGAAGGTGGCGCCGTCGGACGCGGGACGGAACTCGCCGTTGATATAGAGGCCGTAGGTATCTTTCAGCTGGACATCTGCCATGTGAAATCCTTTCTCGTGCGGCGCTTCGAGGAGCGCCTTGGCTGTTGGTTGGCACGATAGGATTGCGCTTCGAACGGGCACAGGGCCGATTCATAACTTTTTTTCCAGGTCGGTTTGCCCAACACGCGCCTCAAATGTGTGCGAATGTGACAACGTCACCTGCCATCGTTGTCACATGACAACGATGGCAGGTGACGTTGTCACAGGCAGGCGCCCTGCCCTCACGCTTCGGCGCGGGCCACGTCGTCGGCGAAGACGTCTTCGAGCAGGGCCACAATGCTGGGAATGCGCTCTCGCTCGACGCTGGCGATGTTCAAGATCACGTAGTGGGCCCGGTCTGCCGTGGGCCGCACGGCATGCGACGAGAGCATGTCGAGCCGCAGGTGACGGGCATGGGCCGCCTCCACGACCTCGTCGTCGCTTTTACGCGTGTCGACCGAAAGCATCATGTGGGTGCCCACCTGCATGGGCAGGATTTCCACGATGCGGGACAGGCGCGAGCCCTCGATCGCCGCGACGAAGGCGTCGCGCTGGGCCCGGTAGTAGCGGCGCAGCTGGTTGACGTGCCGGCGGAAGTGGCCGCGCGCCATGAATTCGGCGAGCGCCGCCTGCTCGAAGCTCGACACCGTGCAGGAATAGAAGCCGGCCTGATGCTGGTAGATGTCGGCCAGATCGGGCGGCAGAACCATGTAGGAGATCCGCACCGACGGCACGAGCGTTTTGGAAAAGGTGTTCATGTAGACCACCTTGTCCATCGCGTCCTGGGCGAACAGCGTGGGCAGGGCGCGGCCCGTGTAGCGCAGCTCGCTGTCGTAGTCGTCTTCCACGATGAGCCGGCGGGGCTTGGCGTGCACCCAGGAGAGCAGTTCCTCGCGGCGGCTCTGCGGCAGAACGGCGCCGATCGGGAAGAGGTTCGCCGGCGACACGTGCACGATGCGCGCGCCCGTGCCCTCCACTTCGTCGGTGCGCATGCCATGGAAGTCGGTGTGGACGAACGACCAAATGGCGCCGCTCGCCCGCGTGAGCTGGACCAAGTTGTTCGAATAGATGTCGGCCGTGGCGATATGGGGCCGGTCGCCGAGCATGCGGATCAGGCGGCTGTAGAGGAACTCGGTACCGGCGCCCACCACCACGTTGTCGGGGTCGACGACCATGCCGCGCGTCTCGAAAAGGTGGTCGGCGATCTCGCGCCGCAGCAGGTAGAGACCGGGCAGGGGCACCGTGTCGAAGAGCTCGGGGTTCTGGGCCGAAAGGACGCGGCGCATGCAGCGCACCCAAGTGGTGGAGGGAAAGAGCTGCACGCCCATGCGGTTGGCGTTGGCGTCGAAGACCTGCGGGGCGGCTTCGGCCTCGCGGGGCGCACGCTCGGCGGGGGCGGTGCCGGTGCGCACGGGCAGGACGTAGTAGCCGCTGCCCGGTCGCGGCTGGAGGTAGCCCTCGCTCACGAGCAGGTCGAGGGCGTGCTCGACCGTGCTCACGCTCACGCCCATCTCGCGCGCCAGGTCGCGCTTCGAAGGCAGGCGGGTGTTGGCGGCGATCGTGCCCGACCGGACGTCGGCGCGCAGGCACCGGTAGAGGTACTCGTATTTCGCGTAGCGGCCGCGCTGGTCCATGTCGTAGGTGCGCACGTTATCTTCTTTCAATCGGCTTGGTTTCTTTGATTCGAATATATCATTTTTTTCAAGTCGATTGACGTGGATTAGTCTGAAACAAGGTGCGAAACGACGCAGACGGCCTCTTGGGCGCGGGCCCTCTCCACAAAAATGGCCGCCTGCCCATGGCAAGCGGCCCTTCGTGAACGTAGAGCGGGAAGCGCGCCGGCGCCGCGCCCTAGCCCTTGGTCGGCGGAATCGTGATGTTGCGGTAGGCGTCGCCGTTCTCGTAGCGGTAGCCGGCGATGCCGTGGTTGGCCATGATCACGCGGATGCGCACGTCGGCTTCCACCAGCGACGGGGCCTTCATGGGCACGTTGAGCACCGTGCCCTCCCAGGTCTGCAGCTTCACGCCCTTCGCGCCCGGCAAGGTGACCCACTTGCAGGCCAACTTGCCGATGCAGCGGTCGTGCCACACTACCGCCACGCTCTGATGGTCCGAAACGTACATGCGCTCTCCTTCGCCGATCGCTACAGGCGCACGGGAATGCCCTGGCTGCGCAGGTATTCCTTCACCTGGCGCACCGTGAACGTGCCGAAATGGAACACGCTCGCCGCAAGCACCGCGTCGGCCTCGCCGTCGACGATGCCTTCCGCGAAGTGCTCCAAGGTGCCCACGCCGCCGCTCGCGATGACGGGAATCTCGACGGCGCGGGCCACCGCGCGCGTAAGCGGGATGTCGAAGCCGTCCTTGCTGCCGTCGCGGTCCATGCTCGTGAGCAGGATCTCCCCGGCGCCGCGCTTGGCCACTTCGGCGGCCCATTCCACGGCGTCGATGTGGGTGTTCTGGCGGCCGCCGTGCACGTAGACCTCCCACTTGTTGGGGTTGCCCGGCATCTGCTTGGCGTCGATCGCGCACAGGATGGCCTGGCTGCCGAAGGCTTCAGCCGCCCGCGTGATGATCGAGGGGTCATCGACGGCGGCGGAGTTCACCGACACCTTGTCGGCGCCGGCGGCGATCATCGTGCGGATGTCGTCGACCGAACGGAAGCCCCCGCCCACGCAGTAGGGCAGGTGGAGCTGCTCGCTGGCGCGCGACGCCATGTCGACCGTGGTCTTGCGGCCTTCGTGGGTGGCCGTGATGTCGAGGAAGACGACCTCGTCGGCCTTCTGCTCGTCGTAGCGGCAGGCAAGCTCGATCGGGTCGCCCGCATCGCGCAGGTTGACGAAGTTCACGCCCTTCACCACGCGCCCGTCTTTCACGTCGAGGCAGGGAATTACGCGTTTTGCAAGCATGGATAGCTCCTTACTCTCCCGTGAGTCGAAGAGATGCGACCCCTTCGACTCGCTATAGGTCCGCGCACAGGGCGAGGGCCTCTTCCAGATCGAGCGTGCCTTCGTAGACCGCCCGGCCGGTGATCACGCCTTCGATCGAGCTGGCCACCGCGCGCAGGGCCCGCACGTCGTCGATCGTGGCCACGCCGCCGCTCGCGATGACGGGGTGGCCGAAGGCGGAAGCGATGCGCTCGTAGGCCGCCGCGTCGATGCCGGTCTGCATGCCGTCGCGAGCGATGTCGGTGAAGACCAGGTGACGATAGCCCATGGCGCCCATCTCGCGCACCAAATCGGCCGCCGGGACGCCCGCGCCCTCGCGCCAGCCCTGGATGGCCACTTCCCCGCCCTTGGCGTCGATGCCGGCGGTGAGCGCGTCACCGAAGTCTTCGACCGCAGCCTGGGCGAATTCCTTGTCGGTCACGAGCTTGGTGCCCAGCACCACCCGGGCCGCGCCGGCGTCGACGAGCCGGGCGATCGTGTCGATCGCGCGCACGCCGCCGCCCACTTCCACCGAAAGGGAGGTCTGGGTGACGATTCTCTCGACCAAATCGATGTTTTCCGGGGAGCCCGACCGGGCGCCGTTGAGGTCGACCACGTGGATCCAGCGGGCGCCCTTCTGCTCGAATTCCTTGGCCTGGTCGACGGGGCTGGCGTTGTAGACCGTCACGCGCGCGTAGTCGCCCTTGGCCAGGCGCACGGCCGCTCCGTCGAGGATGTCGATTGCGGGAAGCAGGTCCATAAGGTAAGCCTTTCTTGCTTGCAGGGACACGACGCTCGCTGCGGGCGCCCTAGATGAGCGCGAGGAAGTTCTTGAGCACCGCCATGCCGGCATCGGAGGATTTTTCGGGGTGGAACTGCACGCCGAAGGCCGTGTGGTGCCAATCGATCACGCAGGGGAAGGTGGCCGCATGGGTGGTCGTGGCCTGGGTGCAGGGGTTGACCGGGGCGATGTAGCTATGGGTGAAGTAGAAATACTCGTGGTCGGAGATGCCGGCGAGCAGGGGCGTGTCGCAGCCTTCCGCCTGATCGACCGTGTTCCAGCCCACGTGCGGGACCTTGTAGCTCTTGCCCGCGGCGTCATGGCGCGGCATGCGCTCCACCACGCCCGGCACGATGCCCAAACCCACCGCCGGCCGGCCTTCCGGCGCACCTTCCACGCCTTCGGTGAAGAGCAGGTGCTCGCCCAGGCAGATGCCCAAAAAGGGCGTGCCCGCATGGATCTTGTCGCGCACGACGTCCATCTGGCCGCTGTCCTGCATGAAGCGGGAGGCGTCGGCGTAAGCGCCCACACCCGGCAGCACGATGGCGTCGGCGGCAGCGATCTCTTCGGGATCGGCTGTGATCTGCGCGCCACGGCCGCCCACGAAGCGCAGGCCCCGCTCGACGCTCTTCAGGTTCCCTTTGCAGTAGTCGACGACCGCGATCTTCGCTTCGGACATGCTACAGCGCTCCTTTCGTCGACGGGAGCTCGCCGGCGATGCGGGGGTTCACGCGCGTGGCGTCGCAGAGGGCGCGGCCCACCGCCTTGAACGAGGCTTCCACGATATGATGGGCGTTCTCGCCGGCGAGCTCGCGCACGTGCAGCGTGATGCCCGCGTTGGTCGCGAACGCGATGAAGAATTCCTTGGCAAGCGAGGTGTCGAAAATGCCGAGCATCTGCAGGGGCACGTCGACCGCGTAATGCAGCTGGCCGCGGCCCGAAATGTCGAGCGAGGCCTGCACCAGGCTTTCGTCCATGGGCACGAACGAGGTGCCGAAGCGCACGATGCCGCGCTTGTCGCCCAAGGCCTGCGCGACCGCCTGGCCCAGCACGATGCCCGTGTCTTCGACCGTGTGGTGGGCGTCGACTTCGATGTCGCCCTTGGCATGCACGTCGAGGTCGACCAGACCGTGGCGGCCGAAGGCATCGAGCATGTGGTCGAAGAAGGGCACGCCCGTGTCGATGCGCGTGCGCCCCACCCCGTCGAGGTCGAGCGCAATCTGGATGTCGGTTTCCTTGGTGGTGCGGGACACGCGGGCGCTGCGGGCGCCGTCGATCGCGAAGGCTTCTGCTTCCATGGCTATCCTTTCAGGGCGTCGGCGAATGCGGAAAGGAAGACGGCGTCCTCTTCGGGGGTGCCCACGCTCACGCGCAGGCAGTTGCGCGTGAGGGGCCCGCGGCTGAAGTCGCGCACGAGCACGCCCGCGTCGTAGAGGCGCTGCCACACGGCGCCCGCGTCGATCGCGTCGTCGATCTTCACCAGCAGGAAGTTGGCCTCGCTGGGGTAGGCGGTGGCGCCGGGCAGGGCGTTGATGCCTTCGAAGAGCACCGCGCGCTGGGCCTTGATGCGCTCGATGACGGGCGCGAAGGCCTCGCGGCGCTTCACCACTTCGAGCGCGATGGCCTGCGAAACCGCGTCGACCGAATAGGGCTGGCGCACCCGGGTGAGCTCGGTGACGACCGAAGGCGACGTGAGCAGGTAGCCCATGCGCACGCCGGCCAGGGCGTAGGCCTTGGAAAAGGTGCGCAAAACGACGAGGTTCTCGTAGGCGGGAACCATGTCGACCACGCTCGATCCGGGGGCGGCGAACTCGCTGTAGGCTTCGTCGACCAACACGACCGCGCGCGTGGCCTCGAGCAGGCGGCGGACGAAGGCGCGGCCGGCCAGGGTGCCCGTGGGGTTGTTGGGGCTCGTGATGATGACGAGGCCCACGTCGCCCTGGGAGGCGCGCGCGACCACGGCGTCTCCGTCGACGGAGAAATCGGCGCGGCGCGGGACGTCGATCACGCGCGTGCCCGTGAGCCGGGCATTGTTTTCGTAGACCGAAAAGGTGGGCGGAACGTTCAGAAGGGCGTTGCCCTCCCCGCCGAAGGCGAGGGCCAGGTTGAAGAGCAGCTCGTCGCCGCCGTTGCCCATGATCACGTTGCCGCGCTCGAGCCCCCAGGCGGCGGCCACCGCGTCGCGCAGGTCGTTGGCCAGGGGATCGGGATAGCGGTTGAAGGGCAGCGCGGCCAGGCGGGCGAGCACGGCCTCGCGCACCGGGGCCGGCACGTCGGTGGTGTTCTCGTTGGCCGAGATCATCACGCGGGCCGGCAGGTACTTGGGGTCGTAGGGCTCGATCCCGTCGAGCAGGGGGTTGGCGCGCAGGCTACTCATCTTCCGGTTCCTGGATCTTCACGTTGTCGGGCAGCTCGGCCAGGCGCAGGCGCACGCTTTCGGCGTGGCTCCACAGGCCCTCGCGATCGGCGATCGCCACGATGGCCTCGCCGTCGCGGGCGAGCGCGGCGGGCGTGTACTGGATCACGCTCGACTTCTTGATGAAGTCGTCCACCGAAAGCGGGCTCGAGAAGCGGGCCGTGCCGCCGGTCGGCAGGGTATGGTTGGGGCCGGCCACGTAGTCGCCCACAGCTTCCGGGGTCCATTCGCCCAGGAAGATCGCGCCGGCGTTGCGCACGGCGCCCAGCTGGGCCATGGGGTCGGCGATGTGGAGCTCCAAGTGCTCGGGGGCGATGACGTTGACGGCTTCCATGGCGGTGGCCATATCGGGCACGACGACGATGAGGCCGTGCTCGAGCGAGGCCGCGGTGATCTCGGCGCGCTTGGAGCGCTTCATGTGATCGGCGATGTTGGCTTCCACTTCGTCGGCGTAGGCGGTGCTGAAGGTCACCAGGTAGCAGCTGGCCAGCGGGTCGTGCTCGGCCTGGGCCATGAGGTCGATCGCAACCATCTTGGGGTCGGCGGTCTCGTCGGCCACGACGCAGACTTCGGAAGGGCCGGCGATCATGTCGATGCCCACGTCGCCGGACACGATCTTCTTGGCGGCGGCCACGAAGGCGTTGCCCGGGCCGGTGATCTTCGAGACCGGGGCGATAGATTCGGTGCCGTAGGCGAGCGCGGCGATGGCCTGGGCGCCGCCCACCGTGTAGATTTCGGTAATGCCCGCCAGGCGCGCCGCCTCGAGCACGGCCGGGTCGAGGCTGCCGTCCTTGGTGGGCGGGGTGCACAACGCGATGCGCGACACGCCGGCCACGTGCGCCGGAATCGCGTTCATGAGCACGGTCGAGGGGTAGAGGGCGCGGCCGCCCGGGGCGTAGATGCCCACCGATTCGATGGGCTCGACCTTGCTGCCCACCAGGGCACCGTCGGCGCGCACGGAAAACCAGCTCTGCTGCTTCTGGCGCTCGTGGAACGCGCGGATCTGGCGCGCGGCCTGCGCGAGCGACTTCTGCAGATGCGGGTCGATCTGGGCGATCGCTGCGTCGATGGCCTCCTGGCTCACGCGGAAGTCCTCGATTTCCACGCCGTCGAACTTGGCGGTGAGATCGCGCAGGGCGGCGTCGCCCTCTTCGCGCACGCGGGACACGATGTTGGTGGCCGCTTCGAGGGCGCCCGCGTTGAAGGCGCTCGTGCGCTGCAGGTGATCGTTGCTGAAGGTTTCGCCTTGGGAAAGAATGACGCGACGCATGTTTCTACTCCTTGCCGTTCACGTTCGATTTCAGGATTCGGGCCAGCTTGACCACGCGCTCGTCGGTGCGGAACGCGCAGGGGTTGGCGAAGAAGCGGGCCGTCGAGGGCATGACCTCGTCGACCACTTCCAGATTGTTCTCGCGCAGGGTGGTGCCCGTCGCGGTGATGTCGACGATGCGTTCGGACAGGCCGATGAGCGGGCCGAGCTCGATGTTGCCGTGCAGCTTGATGATGTCGACCTGCATGCCGATCTTGTCGAAGTAGGCCTTGGTGATGCGCGGGTACTTGGTGGTCACGCGGATCGAGCCGAGCTTGCGGTAGCGCTCTTCGACCGCCGGCGTGGCGCCCTTGGGCTGGGCCACGACGAAGCGGCAGCCGCCGAACGCGAGATCGACGAGCTCCACCAGGTCGGCATCGGCTTCGACGATGCTGTCCTTGCCGCAGATGCCGCAGTCGCAGCCGCCGAGCGCCGTGAAGACGGGCGCGTCGGTGGGGCGGACGATGACGAAGTCGACCCCGGGGTTCGAGATGATGAGCTTGCGGCCCGGGTCGTCGAGCCCCGTGGTGTCGAGCCCGGCTTCGGCGAGGACGCGGATCGTGTCGGCGTTGAGCGAGCCTTTGGGGACCGCGATGCGCAGGGGCCGCTTCGCGGGCGCACCCTTGGCGAGCGCCGCCATCACCTGTTCCAGATAGAAGGCGAAGCCGGCAGCCGGGCGACGGGCCCCGTCGTAGGCGGCGAGCATGCCGTCGTAGCGGCCGCCCGAGCCGAGCGAGGCGCCCGCGTCGGGGGCGAAGGCTTCGAAGACGATGCCCGTGTAGTAGTCGAACGAGCTCATGATGCTGAAGTCGACGAGAAGGTTGTCGGAAAGCCCCTCGTCGCAGAGCTTTTCATAGGTGACCTGCAGATCGCCCAGGCCACGGCCGCAGCCGAGCGGGTCGGCCAGGTCGCGCGCCTGCTGGATGGCCTCTTCCCCGCCGCGGATGTAGGGCAGCGCGGCGATTGCGCGGGCGAAGGCCGTAGGGATGCCCTCTTCGGCGCAGAGCTCGTCGAGGCGCAAGAAGTCGGAGGCGTGGTAGGCGGCGAGCACCTCGTTTTTCCAGTCGCCCGGGGCCGGGCAGGTTTCGAGCAGGGCCCGCAGGACGCCCACCGTGCCGATCGCGATCTTGAAGCCCTCGAGCCCGGCCGCGCGCAGGGCCTCGGCGAACAGGCCCACCACTTCGGCGTCGGCGTCGGGGCCTTCGGGACCGATGTTTTCCAGGCCGATCTGCGTGAGCTCACGCGAGGCGGCCCGGGCGTCGGCCTCGCGAAAGACGCGCTGGGTGTAGCGGAATTTGAAGGGGCCTTCCTGGCCGCGCAGGCGCGTGGCGCACAGGCGGGCCACCTGCATGGTGACGTCGGGACGCAGGGCAAGAAGATCGCCTGCCGCGTCGAAGAGCTTGAAGGGGGCGTTGGGCACGTGGCCGGCGGTCTCCATCACGTCCAGGCGTTCGAGCGTGGGCGTTTCGATTGGGGCGTAGCCGTGGTGGGCGAAGAGCTCCTGCACGCGATTGGCGATGTGCTCACGTTGAAGCGCTTCTTGCGGCATGACGTCCCTGAATCCCGCAGGTGTCACGAAGTTCATTTCGCATCCTTCCCTCTGCTGTGTCCCGCTAGTATAGAACGAACGGGCGGCTCGCTTGGCTGCAGACTGGCGAAATGGCACCCGAACAGGCGGTTCGCGGGCGACGTCCCGTTCTTTCATAAACATGACTTTAGCACGGTAGAGCGCTAAAGCATCTCCGCGCACGATAACCTCACGACTAGCGCAGCGTGGAGTGTGACGACGGGGGCGCGTGATGTTGTCACAACTTGTTGTGACAACATCACGCGCCCCCGTCGTCACACGCGATCATGCAGGGCCCCGCGCACGGGGCCCTGCGGGATGCGCTAGAGCGCCGAGGCGAGGCCCGGGTTGCGGAACTCGATCTCGATCACGTCG
>JALCHN010000013.1 GCA_022644775.1 Eggerthellaceae bacterium | reverse complement strand
TCAATGAGTCAAAGGGGTCACATCTCTCTGACTCGTCTGCGCAACGCTTCGGTTAAATTTTTCCCATGTGCCGACGCGCCGCCCCTCCGCTGCCGGCAAAATGCTACAGTGTACCTATCATTAGCCATCCGGTAAAAGGAGGACCTATGGCTCTGGAATTCTATAAGTGCGCTCACTGCGGCAACATCGCGATCAAGCCCTTCGACAGCGGCGTGCCCCTGTTCTGCTGCGGCGAGAAGATGGCCCTGCTCGAGCCCAATACGGTCGATGCGGCTACCGAAAAGCACGTCCCCGTCGTCACCGTCGACGGCGCTGCCGTCAAGGTCGTCGTCGGCGAAGTCGAGCACCCCATGGCCGACGACCACTACATCACCTTCATCGTTCTGGAAACCGAAAAGGGCTATCAGACCGCTCCGCTCGCCCCGGGCCAGAAGCCCGAAGCCACCTTCGCAGTTGCCGAAGGCGACAAGCCGGTCGCAGCCTACGAGTACTGCAACAAGCACGGTCTGTGGAAGGCCGAAATCTAGCGCAGCGCGCAACGGCGTCTGGTCGGGCCGTCCTTCGGGGCGGCCCGTTTTGCGCGCGACAGGGGGACGGAGGTTGTTGTCACGCTTTTTGCGTGACAACAACCTCCGTCCCCCTGTCGCGCCTGACAAAGATGCCTGGGGTATAGTGGACTCATGACCAAGGGACATGCAACATCCAACCGCCGCGACGTCGTCGTGATCGGCGCCGGCGCTTCGGGCCTCGCCTGCGCGATCGCCGCCGCCCGCGCCGGCCGACAGGTCGTCGTGCTCGAAGCGGCGCGCGAGCCGGGCCGGTCGATCCGCGTCACCGGCGACGGCCGCTGCAACATCGCCAACGCCGGTACCCAGGCGCAGGTCTACCGCAACGCCGCCTTCGTGGGCCGGGCTTTCGACGCCTGCGCGCCCGAAGAGGCGCTCGACTTTTTGCGCAGCACGGGCATCGTCATGCGCGAAGAGGGCCAGGGCCGGCTCTACCCCCAGGCCAACAAAGCCGCTTCGGTCGTCGACGCCTTGCTCTGGGCCGCCCGCCGCGCGGGGGTGCGCATCGCGTGTGGCCGCCGCGTCGAGCGCGTGGCGCCCCAGCAGAACTGTTGGCGCGTCGAATGCGCAGACGGGCAGGCGCTCGTGGCCCGTGTGGCCGTAATCTGCGCGGGCGGCGCCCTGCCTGCCGGCATGCTGCCTCCGCGCGTGCCCGTGCTGCCCGCTCGCCCCGTACTCGGGCCCCTGGCCTGCGATGGGGCGCCCCGTCAGTGGGACAAGCTGCGGGCCAAATGCGCGCTTTCCTGCGGGGGCTTCCGCGAAGAGGGGGAGGCCACCTTCCGCACTTACGGGGTGAGCGGCATCGCCGCCTTCAACCTGTCGCGCGTCGCGCGCCCGGGCGACGAGATCGCGATTGATTTCCTCCCCGAGCTCGACCTCGCGGCGACCCGGGACTTCCTTGCCTCCCGGCTCGCGACGCTCGCCCCCTGCACCTGGGGGGAATTCTGCTGCGGCATGCTTTTGCCCCTCATCGGTCGCGAAACCATCTCGCGCGCCGGCCTCGACCCGCGTGCCGCTGCCGCGCCCGCCGGCCTTGCCGTCTTCGGGCGCATGCTGCGCGCCTTCCCCCTCACGGTGACGGGAATCGGCGACGCGTCCCGCTGCCAGGTCCATCGCGGCGGCATCGACGTCGCGGCGGTCGATCCCGCCTCGATGCAGGTCGCGGCCCCGGGGCGCCTTTTCGCCTGCGGGGAAGCCCTCGACGTCGACGCGCCCTGCGGCGGCTTCAACCTTCATTGGGCCTGGACCTCGGGCCTTATTGCCGGAAAGGCGGTGGCCCAGCGATGATTCGCGTGCCCAACATTTCCCTCGAGCTCGATGCGGAAGCGGCCGCGCGCGGCGGCGCCTGGCGCACGGGCGGTCCGCTTTGCGCCGCGGTGGCCCGCGCCCTGTCGCTGCCGCGCGCCCAGGTGGTCCGCGCGCGCGTCCTGCGCCGCAGCATCGACGCGCGCAAACGCTCGCACGTCCACTTCAACGTGACGGCCGCAGCCGAGCTTTCCACGCCGGCGGCCGAAGCGGCCGCGGTCGCTTCCCACAAGGCCCAGGCCTACGCGTCGCCCCAACCCCTTGCAATCCCGCAGGTTGCGGCGCCTGTCGACGCGCCCCGTCCCGTCGTGGTGGGCACGGGCCCCGCCGGCCTCTTCTGCGCCCTCTACCTTGCCCGCGCCGGCGCCCGCCCGCTCGTGGTCGAACGCGGCGCGGCCGTGGACGACCGTGCCCGCCAGGTGGCGGCCTTCGACGCCGGCGGCCCGCTTTCCGAGCGCACCAACATCCAGTTCGGCGAAGGCGGGGCCGGCACCTTTTCCGACGGCAAGCTCACCACCAACACCAAGCACCGCATGGCCCCCTACGTCCTGCGCTGGTTCGTCGACGCCGGCGCGCCCGAAGACATCCTGTGGGACGCCAAGCCCCACATCGGCAGCGACCGGCTGCCCGCCGTCGTGGCCCGCATGCGCAAAGAAATCGTCGCTCTAGGCGGCGAGGTCCGCTTCGGCTGCCGCCTGGTCGACGCCCGTTTCGCGCACGGGACCCTCGCATCGGTCGTGCTCGAAGACGCTTTCGGCGCCCGCGAGACCGTCCCCGCGACCCGCATGGTCTTGGCTCCGGGGCATTCGGCCCGCGACACCTTCGAAGCGGTGCGCGGCTGGGGCGTGGCCCTCGAGCAGAAGCCCTTCTCGATGGGCGTGCGCATCGAGCACCTGCAGGCGCAGATCAACCGCGCCCAGTGGGGGACCTTCGCCGCGCATCCGGCGCTCGCCCATCGCGCCGCCGATTACAAGATGGCCGTGCACGTGAGCCCTACCCGCAGCGCCTACACCTTCTGCATGTGCCCGGGCGGAACGGTGACCTGCGCCGCGAGCGAGGAGGGCGGCATCGTGACCAACGGCATGAGCAACTACGCCCGCGACGGCCGCAACGCCAACGCGGCCCTGCTCGTCAACGTCGATCCCGCCGATTTCCCCGGCCCCGACCCCCTTGCCGGCGTGGCCCTGCAGCGCAGCGTGGAGCAGGCCGCCTATCGCGCCTCGCTCGAGGCGGGCGGTGCGCCCTACCAGGCGCCCGCGCAGACGGTCGGAGACTTCCTGGCCGCCATGGGCAGGCCCGTGCCCGCCGCCCGCAGCAAGCGCGTGCGCCCCACCTACGCGCGCGGCACGGTCGCAGCCGATCTGCGCACCTGTTTGCCCGGCTTCGTTTGCGATACGATTGCAGATGCGCTCCCGCGCTTCGACGCGCGCTTGCGGGGCTTTTCCGACCCTGCGGCGGTGCTCACGGCGCCCGAAACGCGGTCGTCGTCGCCGGTGCGCATCTGTCGCGGAAAACAGACCCTGCAGGCCTGGCTGCCCGGCGCCGCCCCCGGCGCGGAAGGCGACCCGGCGGGCTGCGGCGTCTACCCCTGCGGCGAAGGCGCGGGCTATGCAGGCGGCATCATGTCGGCCGCCTGCGACGGGATGCGCGTGGCGCAGCGCGTCGCGCAGGATATGAGTCAAGCGAGGAACGAGTAATGGCTGAAGCGAACTACGTGAACGTCGAAAAGGCGGTCGGCCTGCTGCGGGCCGGCGAAGCGGTGGTCTTTCCCACCGATACCGTCTACGGGGTAGGGGTGTCGGTGCGCGACGCGCCGTCGCCCGAAGTTATCTACCGGGCCAAAGAGCGCAGCCATCGCAAGCCGATCGCCTGGCTCGTCGACAGCGTCGACGCCCTCGACGTCTACGGCAAGATCGTTCCGGAAGAAGTGAAGTCGCTCGCGCGCACCTTCTGGCCCGGCTCGCTCACGATCGTCGTCGCGGCGAGCGACGCGGTGCCCGCCGCCTTTCGTTCGGCTCAGAACACCATAGGCCTGCGCATGCCCCAAAACCCCACCGCGCTCGAGCTCATCGGCGCGCTCGGCTGCCCCATCGCCGCCTCGTCGGCCAACCTTGCGGGCAACAAGCCCGTCTGCGCGGCGGCCGACCTCGACGCGGCCTTCACGGCCAAGGTCGCCGGCGTGGTGGTCGACGCCACCGACGAAGGCAAGAGCGGCGTGGCTTCCACCGTGGTCGACTGCTCCACGGGCCACCCGGTCATCCTGCGCGAAGGCGCCGTCTCGCTCGACGACATCAAGGCACTCTGGTAACGCGCGCGGGGCAGGCTCATGTCGCCCCGCGCTCAACGCGCGCGGCCCCAAGCGGGCGCGCCCTTCTATGGAAAGGATTCCCATGAAGATCTCGATCGGAAGCGACCACGCCGGCTTCGCCCAGAAGGAGCAGCTCAAGGCCTACCTGCAGGGCAAGGGCCACGACGTCGTCGACCGCGGCTGCTACAGCGACGAGCGCGTCGACTACCCCGACTTCGCCAAGCCCGTGGCCCTCGACGTGGCCGCCGGCCGGGCCGAGCGCGGCGTGCTCGTGTGCGGCACGGGCATCGGCATGGCCATGGCTGCCGACAAGGTACCGGGCGTGCGCGCGGCCAACGTGGTCACCCCGCAGTTCGCCGACCTCTGCCGCGAGCACAACGACGCCAACGTGATCACCCTTTCGGGCCGCTTCGTCGAGCTGCAGACCAACGAGGAGATCCTCGACGTCTTCCTGTCCACGGCCTTCGGCGGCGGCCGCCACACGGGCCGCGTCGCCAAGATCATGGAGATCGACGAGCTCTAGGCGCACGTTTCCCGCCCGCCCGTTTCGAGCATATTGCACACCGTTGACCTGGGGTTGGCGGTGTGTCGTTGTGCTACCATGAACCCCGAAACAAGCGCAATCGCGCATCGCGAGAAAGGTTCACTATGGCCCTTACCTACGTCCAGCAAACCGACCCCGAAGTCGCCGACGCCATCGGTGCCGAGCTCGACCGCCAGCGTCACACGATCGAGCTCATCGCGTCCGAAAACATCGTGTCGCCTGCCGTCATGCAGGCCATGGGCACGGTGCTCACCAACAAGTACGCCGAAGGCTATCCGGGACACCGCTACTACGGCGGTTGCGAGAAGGTCGACATCGTCGAAGATCTCGCCCGCGAACGCGCCAAGAAGCTGTTCGACTGCGCCTATGCCAACGTGCAGCCGCATTCGGGCGCCCAGGCCAACTACGCCGCCTACGCGGCCATCATCAAGCCGGGCGACACGATTCTGGGCATGAGCCTCGACGCGGGCGGCCACCTCACCCACGGCTCGAAGGTCAACTTCTCGGGCAAGCTCTACAACGTCGTGCCCTACGGCTTGAACGACGACGAGCGCATCGACTACGACGACGTGGAAAAGAAGGCCAAGGAGTACCAGCCCAAGGTCATCGTCGCCGGCGCGTCGGCTTACCCCCGCGTCATCGACTTCGAGCGCCTGGGCAAGATCGCCCATGACAACGGCGCCTACTTCATGGTCGACATGGCCCATATCGCCGGCCTTGTGGCCACGGGCGCGCACCCGAGCCCCCTGCCCTACGCCGACATCGTCACCACGACTACGCACAAGACCCTGCGCGGCCCGCGCGGCGGCATGATCCTCTCCAACAACGAGGACCTCTTCAAGAAGCTCAACAGCGCCGTCTTCCCCGGCACTCAGGGCGGCCCGCTCATGCACGTGATCGCCGGCAAGGCCGTGGCCTTCAAGGAAGCCCTGCAGCCCGCGTTCAAGACCTACATCGACAACGTGGTGAAGAACAACGCCGCCATGGGCCGCGGCATGACCGAAGGCGGCCTGCGCCTGGTCACGGGCGGCACCGACAACCATCTCTGCCTGGTCGACCTGCGCCCCGCGCACGCCACCGGCGCCGAAACCGAAGACCTGCTCGAAGCGGTGGGCATCACGGTCAACAAGAACGCCATCCCGCACGACCCCGAAAAGCCGGCCGTGACCTCGGGCATCCGCGTGGGCTCTGCCGCCGGCACCACCCGCGGCCTCACCGAAGACGAGTTCTACACGGTGGGCAAATCGATCGCCGGCGTGGTGTTCAACAAGAACGACGAGGCCAAGCTGGCCGAAATCAAGGAGACCATCTCCCAGATCATCGCCGCGCATCCTCTCTATCCGGAATTCAACTAACTGAAGGGAACCGCCATGCCCTACGCGAACCCGCGCGTCACGCTTGTCGATCATCCGTTGGTACAGCACAAGATGGGAATCCTCCGTCAAAGCGCCACGCCGACGTCTCAGTTCCGCACGCTCGTGCGCGAGCTCGCGCATATCGAGGCGATTTTCGCCACCGCCGATCTTGAAACCGAAAGCTACGAGATCGAAACGCCGATCTGCCGCACGCACGCCAAGCGCATCGCCGGCCCCAAGCTGGCCATCGTGCCCATCCTGCGCGCCGGCATGGGCATGGTCGACGGCGTGCTCGACCTGGTGCCGAGCGCCCGCGTGGGCGTGCTGGGCATGCAGCGCAACGAAGAGACCCACGAACCCGAGCCCTACTACGAAAAGGTCCCGGTCGACGTGGCTAGCCGCGATTGCCTGGTGGTCGACCCCATGCTCGCCACGGGCGGTTCGGCCATCGCCGCCGTCAAGCTTCTGCGCGAGCGCGGCGTCGACAACATCAAGGTCATGGTGCTTGTTTCGGCGCCTGAAGGACTCGACGCCCTGCTCGCCGCCGACGACCAGGTGCACATCTACACCTGCGCGATCGACGAGGGCTTGAACGACGCGGCCTACATCGTGCCCGGCCTGGGCGACGCGGGCGACCGCATCTTCGGTACGGTGGCCTAAGGAGCGCATCTTCGGGACGCGGCCATAGAGCGAAACGAACGGGAGCGACCGCATATGCGGCTGCTCCCGTTTTTCGTTGTGGCGAAGATACGCCGTATTGGTTCCGCGACGCTATTGCGGGTTCCTCTGCACGTATCTCCCCGAAGCGCTCCTGCTTCCACCATCCTTTCAAAACGTTTTCGGGCCCGAAATGGCACGGGAAGCCTGTTTTGGCAGGGCGAAACGGACAAACTCTTAATATTGTGGGGGACTTGCTTTAAGATAATAAACGAAAATAAGAAACATGTTCATATATGAGCGTTAAATGGCTCTCAGCGAGGGTGACCGCGTGCCAAAACTTGATTCTCGTGCCATTTCGCCGCCATTTTCGTAACGGGCGGACTGGGCGGTTGCGGAAGCTGGCGCGCGGAGGACTGCGCCAGCCGCCGAAGGCGATGCGCGGAGGACGGGGCGGCCGTCAAAGGCGGTACGGGGACGCCTTCGGCGGCATATTCTGACGCTGAAGGCTGGGCAATCGCGGATGGCGATGCGCGGCCAGCCGCGGCGGTTGCGGAAGCTGGCACGCGGCGGGTCGGACGGTCGCCCTAGTCCTCCTTTTCCAGGCCTTTCCAGAAAGGCGACGACACAAGGACGTCGACCGGCATCGGCTTGCTGTAGTAGTACCCCTGGACGATGTCGCCGCCGCACTGGCGCACGAACGCGAGCTGCTCTTCCGTTTCCACGCCTTCGACCACCGCTTGAACGCCAATCGTGTGGCACAGCTGGATGAGCGCGCGCACGATCGTCCGCGACTTTTCGTTGTCGCTGTCGAAGTCTCGCAGGAAGGCCTGGTCGAGCTTGGCCCCGTCGATCTCGTAGTTCTTCAGCACGTTGAGCGACGATTCGCCCGACCCGAAGTCATCGAGCCAGATCTGGTAGCCACGCGAGCGCAAGTCGGAAAGGGTTCGGCGAATATCGCTGCTGTCGTTGAGCACCGATTCGGTGATTTCAACGCGGATGGAACGAGGCGAAATGCCATGCGCGCGCACGATGCGGTCGACGGTGGCGGCAACGTCTTCGATCGCGAAATCGTTGCGCGACACGTTGAACGAGACGTAGGCGGATTCGAGCGCTTTCGGCGACAGGGTGGCGAGCTGGGCGCAGGCGCGGTCGAGCATGTAGGAATCGAGCCGATAGGTGTCGAAGGACCGCTCGAGCACGGGCACGAACACAGCGGGCGACAGAGTCCCGCGCTCGGGGTCTTGCCAGCGGGCGAGCACCTCGAAGCCGTGGCAGCGTCCGTCGGCGAGTGTTACGACTGGCTGGAAGTAAGGAGCGATTGCCCCGTTGCTCAGGGCTTCGTCGAAATGGCCGAGCACGAAAGCCTCGCGTTCGCGTTCCAAGGTGAGTTTCCCGTCATAGTAGCGGTAGAGCATGGCGTGCTGGCGGCGCAGGGTGTCACTAGCGTATTTGGCCTTGTCCACGGCGTTGGTCAGGTCGCCCAAGGTGAAGTCGGGCTCAAGACGGTAGATGCCGATACGCAGGAAGATGTAGAAGTGGGGCACGGCATGGGCGATGCCGTTCTGCACGGCTTGGGCGGCTGGCAGCGGGTCGGCGTCGCGGGTGAAGAGCGCGAAGTGGTCGGTGTCGTAGCGGCAGGCGGCGCAGCCGGGGAAGTTGCGTTCAATGAGCTGCGCGATGTGCGCGAGCACCTTGTCGCCGCCATGATAGCCGTATGTCTTGTTGAGGTCCTGGAAACGGTCGATATCGAAGAAGACGATGCTGCCCGGATAGAGGCTCTCCTTCGAGCCGGCGAGCACGCGTTCGAAGCCCGTGTAGTTGTGCAGGTTGGTAAGCGGGTCGATCAGGCGTCGTTCGTCGTCGGAAGCTTCGGCTTCGGTGACGCCGGGGTGGAATACCTCTCCCACCACACGGTTCTTGCCGGCGGATTTAGCGGCGTAGAGGTTGTCGTCGGCCACGCGTAGGAAGCTGCGCAGGTTGCGCTCGTTTTCCACGGCGCCGTAACAGTAGCCCACGCTGATGCTTTCCGGGTCGCCTAGCGTGACGCGTTTGCCGTAGGCACCTACGACGGTAGAAAGCCTGTCGGTGAACTCCTGTTCGTCGACGCCGGTGGCCACCACGAGAAACTCGTCGCCTCCGTAGCGGTAGCAACGTTCGTTGGCATGGTTGAAACATTCGGTGATAGTGCGACCCAGCTCTCTGAGTACCGAATCTCCACGTTCGTGGCCGAAGCGGTCGTTGACCTCCTTGAAGTCGTCCATGTCGAGCATCGCGACGGCGGTGCGCGGGCCTGTGATGGTGGGGTAGTCTTCGCGCAGCGCCGTGCGGTTGAGCAGGCCGGTGAGTTCGTCGGTGCGGCTGCTCGTTTTGAGGTGCGCGTTGGTTTCGGACGGCTGGTGCGAGAGCAGCTGGGTGCTGTTGAACCACCAGCGCCGCATCACCTGACCTGCCCAACAAAGGCAATAGAACATAAGGATGTCATAGGTGTCTTGCCAAGCGATAGGCCGATTGGGGAGGCTCACGAAGAATAGGAGGGCGACGATGCTCACCGCGGCAATGAGAAATTCGTTGCCCCTGCGGATATAGGGAATCATGAATATCGCAATCATGATGAGCACGAATTCCAGGAAAAAGCTGCTTCCTATTTCCGTGTCGAGTACGGTGAGTCCGGCGAGGACGGCGTTCAAGCACAGGTTGAGCAATTCGACGTTCAACAGGAGCGAGGGCTTTTCCCGCAGCGCCCGACAGCGGGCGAGCAAGGCGATGTGCGGCAGATTGACAACCAGTATAAGAATGTAAACGACCAGATTGGGGAGCGCGGGGTAAACGGTGTCGACCGGTGTGATGAGCGTGTTGCCCACGATGCCGGCGACGCCCACCAAGCTCGCGATCGCCGAGGTGGCGATTCCAGCCGTGAGGTTGTATTCGGCGATCGATCGTTTGAATTCTGCCGATTTGAAAAACGCCTTGTTCTCGCTTGTGAGCTTTGCGAGGCCGATTAAGCTCGTCATTACGTCGGTATTCTGCATGGTTTCGCGCCTCTCCCGGCTGCTAGGCGAAGCGCCGTTCGAGGGACTGGTGCTGAATGCGGACATGGAGCGAGCCTATCGCGCGCACCGACGGACGATCATCGTGCGCCTGTGGCCGCCCGCCACGAGCGGGGCCTGGGTTTGACCCCCCCAATCTCCAGGCGCTGCCGAACGCAAGCGCATGCGAAACCTCAAGCAGCTCCTCTGCCATGACCGCTCCTTTTCGTGGGAATGTCCCAGGTCGGTGGGGCGGTTGCGACGGCGCCGCCAGAGAGATGGGTCGTTCTCTTTACGTAAGTTGTACAGCTGCATTGTATGTGAAACGCCCGGTTGGAATCGGGAAAACCCCCGATATCAGCAGAGTATGAAAGTTCTTTCGAGCGGTTTTCGGTGAGCGGCGACCATTCTATAATAAAGATTCCTAATATGATTTTGGCAAAGCCGTCGAAAGACGGTGACGCAAAGCTAGAGGGCCTTCCATCCGATGGCAGCCAGCTGCACCCAGCCGTTCCACTGCGGCGCGGAAGCTCTCTCGTGCGTTCAAGGGGGAGCTCTCAAAGGTGAATTTTCCAAGTGTCGTGCTTCAGCTCGACGTTCTGTGCCTGAGCGTGATGGGCTATATCCTGCTGCGCGTCGTGCAGCGCGGCGACCGCCAGCTCCGCCAGCTCAAACTGCGCAACATGCTCGCCTGGCACATTGCCGCCGCTCTCGCCCTTGTTCCCGGCAATCTGGGCATGCCGACCGATTTCCCGGTTTCGCTGAAGCGGCGGCAGCGCTTGCGGTGGCGCTTGCGGCTGCCGTGCTCATCTTCATGGCGGCGCGGTCGTGGTTCATCTTGCTCGTGTATTACCTTGACGTCTCTGACCAGATGCGTTCCTATGCCGTGCTCACAATCAACGTGATCACGGCGGCCATCGTCGCCTTCATCTGCGCGTCCCCGGTCACTCACGTCCTCATTTACGTGGAGGGTACCCAGGTACGCGCGCTCGATACGTTCGATATTGCCGTTCACGCCCTGCTTGCCGTCGAGCTGGTCTGCGCCGTGGCCT
This sequence comes from Eggerthellaceae bacterium, assembly GCA_022644775.1. Lineage (GTDB taxonomy): Bacteria > Actinomycetota > Coriobacteriia > Coriobacteriales > Eggerthellaceae > Hugonella. The sequence goes on along the minus strand of JALCHN010000013.1, from coordinate 32,586 downwards.
GCGGCGCGTGGGCTCGCGCGAAAATGTCGTTGATCGACCGACAGCGCGTGTTTCTATTGGCTTTCTATCCCGTTGCCCTTATCGCCTTTTCGATACTGGGCTGCCCGCTCCCAGGGGTTTCCTACCTGGCGCCGGGAGCCACCTTCGCCCTCGTCGTCATCTACATCGGCTATCTCGACACGCTCATTTCCACCGATCCTCTTACGGGCCTCAACAACCGCTACCTGCTGTTCAATCACGTGAGGGAGCGCATGAAGGCGGGCGACGGCGACGTGAGCCTTTTCATGGTCGACGTCAACGGCTTCAAGCACATCAACGACACTTATGGTCACTTGGAAGGCGATCGAGCTCTTGCGGTGGTCACTCGGGGTTTGAAGCGCGCCATTGCCGACGAACCGAATGCGTTTCTTGCCCGCTACGGCGGCGATGAGTTTACAATTGTAGCGAATGTGGTCCCGGCGGAGGAAGAGAGCTTCGCCGCTCGGGTGAGAGAATCGGTCGTGCGCGCGGCGCAGAAGGCGGGCGTTGCCTACCCGCTTACCGTATCGGTGGGCGCCTCCCATATGGGGGCGGACGCTCGGACGTCCGAAGAGCTGTTCGCCCTTGCGGACGCCAACCTCTATAAGGCTAAGCGCGCGAACAAAGGAGAGCATACACAGGATGGGGAAAGCTAACGCAGCGTGCGGCGGTCGGGGCTATGGCCCTCTGCGACTTCCAGACGCGCCGGAATCAGCGCCATCGAATCTTGCGGAATGCCTCGTGCTGCTCGACGACGCCGTTACGGTGGCGAACAGGGAAGGCGACTCTCGCGAGCGCATCGACGTGTTTCTCGCGCGGCTGGGGCGGGGATTCTGCGCCGATCGTGCCTTCGTGTTCGAGATAAACGGCCGCGGCACTTACCAGAACACCTTCGAATGGTGCGCGACGGGCGTACCCTCTCAGCGCGCCGACTTGCAGGATATGTCGGAATCTATCTACCGACCGGATATATGGAACGCGCTGCGGGCGGGGGAGGCCTACGCCGTTTCCGACATCAATGCGTTCCGCGCCCACGACCCGGCGGTGGCGCGCGACTTCGCGGGCGAAAGCTTCAATACCTTCATCATTGCGCCGATTACGGTTGCAGGCGAGCTGTGCGGCTTCGTGGGCGTCAACCATCCGGCTCCTGCGGTCTTTCGCGACGGGGCGCTTCTCATGAAGCAGGCGGCCCTCATCCTTTCCGCGGAATTCGAACGCCGGGGCCACTGGACGAATTACTGTGCGGTGCCCACCCGCGACCGGCTCACGGGGCTGCTCAATGTGCGGGGTATGTCGGATGCGGTCGACGCGGCCATTCGCGCCGCCCGCGAAGGCTCTTCCGCTGCGCCTAAGGCGGTCGTCTTTCTCGATATTGCCGATTTCAAATCCTTCAACCGGATTCGCGGCTACGACCGGGGCGATTGGCTGCTGACGCGGTTGGGCGCCCTGCTCGAAGAGGAGGCGGGCGAAGGTTGCGCCTGTCGCACCGAAGCCGACCATTTCTACGCGCTCGTGGAAGACGATCGGGCAGAGGCCCTCGTCGACGTCGTGCACGCCAAGATGAGGGAAGAACAGGACTATCGCGTCAACGTGACGGGTGGCATCTATACGATCGACGGCAGCGAAACGAGCACGTCGCAGGCGCTCGATCGCGCCAAAATCGCCAAGGGGACCGTGCGCGAGGACTTCCACAACTGTTGGCGCCGCTATTCGGGGCAGATGGAAACGAGCCTTGCGGTTGAAAACTACGTGGCCACCCATGTGCGCGAAGCGGTGGCCAAAGGCTGGGTGAAGGTGTATCTGCAGCCGATGGTCGGGACCTTTTCGGGCAAGGTGGAAGAATTCGAAGCGCTCGCCCGCTGGGACGATCCCACTCATGGGATGCTGCCCCCGGCTGCGTTCGTCGACGTGCTCGAGCACACCCGCCAGGCCTACCTGCTCGACCTCGCCATACTCGATCAAGTCTGTGCGATCATCGAGGAGAAGCGGCGTGAGTTCGCTCCCTTCGTGCCCGTGTCGGTGAACCTGTCGCGTTTCGACCTCGACCTTCCCGATATCCACGAACGCATCGATGCGATCCTCGGGGCTCATCGCGTGCCCCATCGCCTCATTCGCATCGAAATCACCGAAACGGCGCTCGTGGATAACGAGGACCTCATCGCCCGGCACCTGCGCATCTTCCACGAGCGCGGCTACGAGGTGTGGCTCGACGATTTCGGCAGCGGCTACAGCTCGTTGAACACCCTTCAGCGTTTCGATTTCGATTGTGTGAAGCTCGACATGCTCTTCTTGCGCTCCGAAAGCGGGAAATCGCGCATGCTCGTAGGCGATCTGGTCGAAATGGCCAAGCATCTGGGCCTGAAGACCCTGGCCGAAGGCGTTGAAACCGAAGATCAGTTCCGCTTTCTCAAAGAGGTGGGTTGCTCGCTTGCCCAGGGGTACTGGTGCGCGCGTCCCCTGCCGCTGGCTCAGGCCGAACGCAACCTTTCCCGTAAAGGCTTTTCCTATCTGGCGGCACCTGCCCGCCTTCTCTTCGACGACATCGCGCGCGTCGACGTGCAGGGCGGCCTTGCGCCCTATGGACCCGAAGACGGTTTTCAGAACGGTCGGGACGAAGCGGTGGCCGTTATCGTCGAGCGCGACGGCTCTCTCGGAACGGTGTACGCCAACCGCGCGCTCAAAACCTACCTGAACGTGAGCGATGCTCTTCAAATCGACCGCCGGCTTGCCGGCGATTCGTCGGTCGCCTGGCATTTGCGCGCAGGGCTGCGCGCTTCCGAGGGGATGGGCAAGGGGCGCACGTTTATCGATGTATGGGACGACAAGGAAATCGCCGTGCGCATGCGGTGCGTGTCGGATCGCCCCTACGGGCGCGCCTACCTTATTCGAGCGCGCGTCGTGTCGAGCGGGGGCGTTGCGAGTTCCGAAGACCTGTTCGGCGTCGTGAGTCCCCTGATCGCCACCATCGATGTGGTCGACCTCGCTTCCGGTCGCATCGTCACCTGGTACAGCGCGAATGGGATAAGCGATGGCGAGCGCGGGCCGCGGTCGTACCCCGAAGAGATCGACCGCATTGCCCAGAGTTTGATCTATCCGTCCGATGTCGAGGCATTCCGCGCGTTTGCCGATCCGGCCACGGTCGCTCAGCGCGTCGACGGAGCGTCGAAGGGGATTTTAAGCGGCTTCTTCCGTCTGCGTGTGGAGGAAGGCGTCTATGAGTTGCGCCGCGTCGTGTTGTGCCGCACGCCTTTGTCCTCTTCGGTCGATGGCTTCTTGCTCTGCGTGATGACCGATGCGGCGGGCCTGACGCAGGCAGCCCTCGAGCAATCGCGACTCGCCACTCCCGTGCAGGCGGGAAATCTTTCGGCGGAAGAACTGTGGACGGCATCGCTGTCTTCGGCGACATCGGGCGTGTTCTGGAAGGACGCCGACCGGCGATTTTTGGGCGCCAACAGCACCTTCCTGCGCTACTACAACCTCGAACTATCCGACATTCTGGGCAAAAACGACGAAGACATGGGCTGGCACCCCGACTCCGAACCTTTCAAGCACGATGAGCTCGACGTTCTGCAGCATGGAACCGTCGTTTCGAACGTGGTCGGCACCTGCCTGGTGGGCGATGAGGTTCATTCGATCATGGCCACCAAGGCTCCCGTCTACCGCGGCGATAGGATCGTGGGACTGCTGGGCCGCTTTTTCGACGTGTCCAATATGATCGATGCTCTCGATAACGTGGGCATAGAGGAGCTCAAGCCCCTGCGCAACCAGGCCTACATAGACAGCATAACCGGGCTGCCCAACGCGAACGGCATCCACCGCGTCTGCGTGCAGCGCGAGCGCGCCTTCGCCCGCACGCGCGAGGACTTCGGCCTCGCGGTCGTGCAGCTGCTGGGTGCGCATCGCTTTCTCGACGATTACGGAACGGAAGCCTTCGACGAATTGCAGCGTGCCGTGGCCGGCGCCCTGCAGACGCTGGGCCCGGACGTAACGGTGGGGCGCAGCTACCCCACTCGCTACGCGATGGTGGTGAGTCCCTGCGACGCCAAGCGCCTGGGGGAGGTCTGCGATGCCGTGGAAAGCGTCCTGGGCGCGATTACCCAGGTAGCGGGCGCGCCCTGTACCGTGTACGCCATGGTGGGCACGGCCCTCTATTCGGAAAGCGAAGATATCGGCGAGATGACCGCCTATGCCGAAGCGCGGTTCGCCCCTGCGGGGCGCGCGAGTGCGTCGCAGGCTGCCGGGCTGCGGGCGGGCGGCGATTTGCGCACCGCCAACGAAAGCCTGCGCCGCGAGAACGCGGTGCTCATGCGCGAGTCGCGCACCGATGCGCTCACGCGCGTGCTCAACCGCCGCGGATTCGACGAAAAGGCCGAGCGCCTCTTCCTTTCGGGGGCCGACGACGTCGCGCTCGTGGCCGTCGACATCGACAACTTCAAGGTCTTCAACGATCGCTTCGGCCACCATGTGGGCGACGCGGCGCTCGAGTCGCTCGCCGGCGAGTTGCAGAATCTGTTCGGCAAGCCGTACGTATCGCGCTTCGGCGGCGACGAGTTCCAGGCGATCATGATCGACCCCGACGACGACGCGATGGCCCGTATAGCTGATTTCTTCAGCCGGGAGCACGCGTTCGAAGCGGACGGGGAGACCTACCGTTACCGCTGCTGTGCGGGCTACGTGCGGCGCAGCGGGAGCCGGGAATCATTCGTCGAGCTCTGCCGGAAGGCCGACGTGGCGCTCTACCATGCCAAGCTCGCACGGGGCGGCGCGTTCGAATACAACGACGGCATGCGCTCCGATGCGCGCACCATGATCGGCTTCAGCCTCGACGATATCGTCGAGGGGATTCCCGCGGCCCTGCTCGTTTTCAAGGACGATGCATCTGAAGAAATCGTGTTCGCCAACGGCCTGTGCGCCGACCTGTTCGGTTGCGACAGCATCGAGGGCTTCATGTCCTACTGCGGTGGCAGTTTCCGTGCCATCGTGGCCCCTGACGACCGCGATCGGGTGGAGACCGTCATCCGCGCGCAAAGAAGCGGTGGGTCCCGTTCCAGCCGCGACTTCGTGTCCTTCCACATCGTGCGGGCCGACGGCGTGCGCGTGCGCGTGCTCGACGCGGGCAGGTGGGTAACCAACGGCAGCTATGGGAACGTGCGCTTCGCGCTGCTCATCAGCGCCGAAATGGTAGAAGGATGGGACAAGTGAATCCCCCAGATGGAGCGATTTGCCGTAAGCCTATACGGGTGATTTTCCCAAAAACGGCAATTTGTCCGCGCTTTTTTTCGCGGAGCTGTAAATAGCCCGTTGTTTATGCGTTAATATACGCATCGTTTACCTAAGGCAGGATAGGGAAGGACATATTCGGTTGGCTCTTGCCATAGCATGCGGAATCCTTGCGGGAGTAGTGGGCTTCGTCCCGCTGTTCTTCGCGTTGAAGCTTTCCCGAGCAAGCGAGTCGCTTACCATGGTCGCCACGGCCGGGCAGAGCCTGGCGGGCGTCTTCGTGTCGTTGGTGGTGCTCGTGGTGGCCATGCTTCTGTGCGCCTGGCTCGACCGTCCCTCGATTCTCCCGTTCGGTATCAGCGAAATTGCGGCTTTCATCGCGGTCACATCGATATACTTCATGTGGCGCAACCGCGTGTTCCGCCGTGAAAAGAAATTGGAAGACGATAGCAAAGGGGACTTGGATTAAATGGGCGAAGCCTTACAAGAGTTCGTGAAGCTGGCGCAGGGCATTGCGCCTACCTTCGACTCCCAAACCGTTTTCTCCATCGGTAGCTGGAACATCTCGCAGTACACGCTCTACATGTTCATCATCTTGGCCTTGGTGCTGATCATGGTGCTCGTGGGCGCGCGCAAGCTGCAGCTCGTGCCGCATAGCAAGGGCACGGCCATTCTCGAATACCTCTATGGCTTCATTGGCGAAAGCGTGGGCCGCGACGTTATCGGCGAAGGCTACAAGAAGCACATCCCCTTCCTCGCGACGCTGTTCTTCTTCATCCTCACGGCCAACGTCATCGGCCTGATCCCTGGCGCGAAAGCGGCCACCGGCACCATGTCGGTCACCTGGGCCCTTTCCCTGATCGCCTTCATTTACTTCAACTTCTACGGTTTCAAGACGCTCGGCCTCTTCGGCTACATCAAGAGCATCTGCCCCAGCGCCGTCCCCGGCCCCATGAAGCCGGTCATCTGGGTGCTCGAAACCTTCTCGTTGATCCTGCGTCTGCTCACGCTGGCCGTCCGACTCTACGGCAACATGCTCTCCGGTCACATGATCCTGGGCGTGTTCTCCATCGCCACCACCGTGTTCTTCCAGTACACCTTCCTGGCCATGGGCGGCTTCGCCACCGGCCTGGTGGGCATCATCTGGTTCGCACTGCTCCTGTTCATGTATGCCCTCGAAACGCTCGTCGCGTTCTTGCAGGCCTACGTGTTCACGATTCTCACCTCTTCCTACATCGGCATGGCGGTTCATCCCCACTGATGCGGGAAGCCCGCGGCCCGCGCCGCGGATTCACTTCGGTACTACAGCTGGTACGTAAACTTCAGCTGGGCAATATAGGAAGGAACCCACGAGAAAGGCTCTGGGTCCACCAAAGGAGGTAATTGTGGATATCACTATTGCGCTAGCCGCCCTGAAGGTCGTCGGCTACGGTCTCGCCGCCATCGGCCCTGGTATCGGTATCGGTATCGCCACCTACGGCCTGTGCGTCTCCGCTGCTCGCCAGCCTGAGATGAAGGGTCAGCTCATGGGCTACTTCTTCATCGGCGCTGCAATGTCCGAGGCTCTTGCACTGCTCGGCCTGGTTCTGTTCTTCATCGGTTAACCTGCATCCGGAACCATCTAGAAGCACGTACTGAAGAAGAAAGAAAAGGAGGCAAGCAGTTGAACATCAAGAACAGCAAGCGTACCTGCACCAGCGGCATCGCAGCTGCGGTCATGGCATCTGTTCTCTGCCCGGTCCCGGCCTTCGCGGCTAGTGGCATCGAAGCCATCATGCCCGTGATGGACGAGTTCATCCCGATGCTCATCGCCTTCATTCTTCTGTGGATCATCCTCGCGAAGTTCGGTTGGCCGCTGTTTGACAAAATGCTCGTCAAGCGCGAAACCACGATCAAGGACTCTCTCGAGAAATCCGAGGAAGCGCGTCAGGAAAGCGAACGCGTGCTTGCTGAATACAAGCGCGAACTCGCCGACGCGAAGACCACGGCTGCTCAGATCGTCGCCGACGCCAAGACGGCCGGCGAAGCCGCCAAGGCCGACATCACGGCCCAGGCTCAGAAGGAAGCCGCCGACATGATCGCTAAGGCCCAGCAGGCCATCGAAGCCGAAAAGAAGGCGGCGATCGAAGAGCTCCAGGGCTCTATCGCCGACACCTCCATCGCTGTGGCTTCGAAGCTCATCGGCTCCGATCTCTCTGACGACGAGCACCGTAAGCTCATTGAGCGCTACGTGAACGAGGCAGGTAGTTTCAATGCCAACTAATCGTCACGTTGAACAGGCGCAAGCTCTGGTATATGCGTCCACCCTGGTGGACGCGGCGCAAGCCGAAGGCGGTTTGGACGCCGTCATGGCTGTTCGCGCCCAGCTAGATCAGATCGTTTCGTACAACAGGTCCCACGTGGAACTGCACGACTTCCTCACCGACGTCGCCTACACGGGTGCGCAGCGCAGGGAGGTCATCGCGAAGGTCTTTTCCGATTGCCGGCCCGAGCTGGTAAGCGTGTTGGGCGTTATGGCCGAACGTGGCGATTTCGACAAACTGCCGAAGGTGAGGGGTCTCTTCAACGACCTGCTCGCTGAAAAACTGAACGTGACGGTTTTCGACGTGACGACCCGCGTATCCCTCGACGATCATCTTCGCGAGGTTATCAAGAACAAGGCCGCAGCCGACTTGGGCACCGACATCCTTCTTAACGAGAAGATCGATAAGAACATGTTGGGCGGCATCATCATGAACGCAAACGGCAAGCGTATCGACGCCAGCATGGACACCATGCTCGCCAACGCTCGCAGTGTGCTGAAAGACACTGATGGAGGTGAATGCTAGTGACTGAAATCACCGCACAGTCTATCGACGACGCACTGCGCAAGCAGCTCGATTCGCTCGACACGAGCGTCGAATCCCGCGAAGTCGGCACGGTCATCCAGGTCGGCGACGGTATCGCCCGTATCGACGGCTTGAAGGACGCGATGGCTGGCGAGCTTCTCGAATTCACGAGTTCCAACGGCCAGACCGTCTACGGCATGGCCCAGAACCTCGAAGAAGACGAGGTAGGCGCCGTACTGCTTGGTGACGTCACCGCAATCAAGGAAAACGACCAGGTGAAGACCACCGGTCGTCTTGTTGAGATTCCCGTCGGCCCCGAAATGTGCGGCCGTGTCGTGAATGCTCTGGGCATGCCGATCGACGGCAAGGGCCCCATCCACACCGTGGCCACCCGCCCGGTGGAATTCAAGGCTCCTGGCGTTATTTCCCGTCAGCCCGTGCATGAGCCCATGCAGACGGGCATCCTGGCCGTCGACTCGATGATTCCTATCGGTCGTGGCCAGCGCGAACTGATCATCGGCGACCGCCAGACCGGTAAGACGGCCATCGGCATCGACGCGATTATCAACCAGAAGAACGAGGACATGATCTGCATCTACGTGGCAATCGGCCAGAAGGCCTCCACGGTTGCGGGCATTTACGAAACGCTGCTCAAGCACGGCGCCATGGACTACACGATCATCGTGTCCGCTACGGCCGCCGACGCCGCACCGCTTCAGTTCCTCGCCCCGATGACGGGTGCCGCCATCGGCGAGTACTTCGTCTACAACGGCAAAGACGGCAAGCCTGCCAACGCGCAGAACCCCGGCCAGCACGTTCTGGCCATCTACGACGACTTGTCCAAGCAGGCCGTCGCTTACCGTCAAATGTCGCTGACCCTGCGTCGCCCGCCGGGACGCGAAGCCTACCCCGGCGACATCTTCTACCTGCATAGCCGCCTGCTCGAGCGTGCCGTGAAGATGTCCGACGAGTACGGTGCCGGCTCCCTCACCGCCCTGCCTATCATCGAGACGCAGGCCGGCGACGTGGGCGCCTACATCCCCACCAACGTCATTTCCATTACCGACGGTCAGATCTTCCTGCAGACCGACCTCTTCTTCCAGGGCCAGCGCCCGGCTATCAACGTGGGTATTTCGGTATCCCGCGTCGGCGGCTCCGCGCAGACCAAGGCCATGAAGCAGGTCGCCGGCACGCTGCGCCTCGACTTGGCTGCGTACCGCGAACTGCAGGCGTTCACCCAGTTCGGCAGCGATCTGGACAAGTCCACGATGCAGCAGCTGAACCGCGGCGCCCGCATGACCGAACTGCTGAAGCAGGGTCGCTACACCCCGATGCCCTTCTGGGAGCAGGCTCTCGCTATCTACACCGGCAACCAGGGCTACCTCGACGATGTGGCCGTGGAAGACGTGGTGCGCTTCCGCACCGAGCTGCTCGACTTCGTGCGCGCTTCTCACAAGAAGGTGTTCGAGGACCTGCGTTCGGTCGGCAAGTGGACCGACGAGATCAAGGCAGAGGCGAACGAGGCCATCGAGGCCTTCAAGAAGCAGTTCGCTCCTACCGCGTCGGCAGAGTAAGGCGGTTAGCCAATGCCAACCCTACACGACATCAAACGGCGCATTAACTCCGTCACTTCGACGAAGCAGATCACCCGCACCATGGAAATGGTGTCTGCTGCCAAGATCGGTGCCGCAACGGCCCGCGTGCAGGCTGCTTTGCCCTATGCGGAGTCAATGGCCGAAATGCTGGGCAATGTTGCCGACAGTGCAGGTGGCACGGAGAACCCTCTTCTGCGCGAGCACAGCGAAGTGAAGAACGTGTTGGTCATCGCCGTGGTCTCCGACCGCGGCCTGGCCGGCGCCTTCAACTCCGAAGTGCTTCGCAACGCCGAGAAGCTCATCCGCAGCAACGAGGCGCAGGGCATCTCGTCGACGGTCGTGGCTTGCGGCAAGAAGGCGATCAGCTACTTCTCCTTCCGCGGGATTACGCTCGACATGGTCTTCAAGGACCTTTCGGCCGACCCCACGTTCGAAGAAGCCCAGGCGATCGCCCTTAAGGCCATCAAAGGCTACGAAGAAGGAACGTTCGACCAGGTCATCCTGTTCTACAACCACGCGAAGAACGCCGCCGAGCAGGTGCTCCGCCAGGAAACCGTGCTCCCCATCGACGCGTCCAAGCTCGCCAAGGACGTCGACCCTGCCGTGACAGGCTCGTCGATCACCGAGGAGAAGGACCCCGAGGGCGACATCCCGGGCAGCATCATCTTCGAGCCGAGCGCCGAAGACGTGCTCGACAAGTTGCTCCCCGCGTACGTGAACACGATGATCTACCATGCACTGATCGACAGCGCGGCCGGTGAGCAGGGCGCTCGCCGCAACGCTATGAAATCTGCAACAGACAATGCAAGCGACATGATTGATACGCTTAATCGCTATTACAACCGTGTTCGTCAAGGTGCCGTTACGACCGAGATCAACGAGATCGTCGGCGGCGCCGCAGCTTTGGAGGACTAAATGGCTGAATACCAAATCAATGAGAAAGGAGCTGTGGGACACATCGTCCGTATCGTCGGCCCTGTTGTTGATGTTGAATTCCCCAAGGAATCCATGCCCAGCATCTACAACGCCCTGACGGTGGACGGCACGACTCCCGCCGGCGACATCCACGTCGTCATGGAAGTCCAGATGCACCTCCCCGGCGACCTTGTGCGCGCCGTTGCCATGTCTTCCACCGACGGTATGGTCCGCGGTATGGAAGTTCAGGACACCGGTAACCCGATCATGATGCCCGTGGGCGAAGAGACCCTCGGCCGCATCTGGAACGTCATCGGCGAGCCCGTTGACGAAAAGCCGATGCCCGAAGTGAAGGCCTACATGCCCATTCACCATCCGGCACCTGCCTACGACACCCTGACCACCACGACCGAGATCTTCGAGACCGGCATCAAGGCCATCGACCTGATCGAGCCCTTCATCCGCGGCGGCAAGACGGGTCTGTTCGGCGGCGCCGGCGTCGGCAAGACGGTTATCATCCAGGAACTCATCAACAACCTGGCCCAGGAACATGGCGGTACGTCCGTGTTCACCGGTGTAGGCGAGCGCACCCGTGAGGGTACGGACCTCTACCTGGAAATGACCGATGCCGGCGTTATCAACAAGACCTGCTTGGTCTACGGTCAGATGAACGAACCGCCGGGAGCGCGTCTGCGCGTCGGTCTGGCCGGCCTTACGGAAGCCGAGTACTTCCGCGATCAGGGCCAGGACGTGCTGCTGTTCATCGACAACATCTTCCGCTTCACCCAGGCCGGTTCCGAAGTGTCCGCTCTGCTCGGCCGTATGCCGTCTGCCGTGGGCTACCAGCCTACGCTGGCTACCGAAATGGGCGACCTGCAGGAGCGCATTAGCTCGACCAACGTCGGTTCGATCACCTCGGTGCAGGCCGTTTACGTGCCCGCCGACGACCTTACCGACCCGGCCCCGGCGACCACGTTCACCCACCTCGACGCCCGTACGGTTCTGAACCGCTCGATTGCCGAGCTGGGCATCTACCCGGCCGTCGACCCGCTGGAATCCACGTCTCGCGCGCTCGAGCCCTCTATCGTGGGCGAAGAGCACTACCGCGTGGCCACCGGCATCCAGGAGCTCCTGCAGAACTACCATGACCTGCAGGACATCATCGCCATTCTGGGTATGGACGAGCTTTCCGAAGAGCAGAAGCTCACGGTTGCCCGTGCCCGTAAGGCGCAGCAGTTCCTGGGCCAGAACTTCCACGTGGCCAAGCAGTTCACCGGCCAGGACGGCTCCTACGTCAAGATGGAGGACACCGTTCGCTCCTTTGCCCAGATTCTCGACGGCAAGTGCGACGATATCCCTGAGCAGTGCTTCCGCATGACCGGCGACATCGACGATGTCTACGCCGCCTACGAGAAGCTGCAGAAGGAAGAAGACTAAATGGCTACGTTGACCTGCGACATTGTCACTCCGGCGAAGAAGCTGTTTACCTCGGAATGCCATATGGTCGTCGTTCCCGGCATCGAAGGCGAGATGGGCTTTCTGGTGAATCACGCCCAGCTCATGTCGACTTTGGCCGACGGTACGGTCCGCGTGCTTTCCGACGCCAGCACCGTCGCCCATCGCTTTGCACTGCAGGGCGGCTACGTGCAGGTGACAGGGGACAAGGTCATCATTTTGGCCGACCGGGCTCTTCCCGTCGAGGACATCGATCTCGACGACGTCCGTGCGAAGATTTCGGCTGCCGAAGAAGAGATTTCCAAGGCAGACGACTCCGCCGACAAGAACCTCGCCGAGGTCAACCTGGCGTGGTACCGCATTCTGGAGCATGCCGCTTCCGCTAACTAGCGCATACGGTTCCGCATCGCATGTAAAGGGCGCCCTTCGGGGCGCCCTTTTCGTATGCGTTGAACAGGACAGTGCGCGTGCGGGGCGTGTGCGATGGCCTTCCGGCGACGTCGACGTGCGGCTACGTGCAACGCCTGCGGATTTTGGGTCGGGCCCGCCACGTTCCACCGCGGCAGTAACGCGCCTTTCTCGACCGATTCCCGCCCGTCAGGCATTTCTCGACGCGAAAGGCGTGTTAATTGGTCTGGGGAGGCCGGCACAGGTGGCCCGCTGCAGCGGATAACGCGCCTTTCTCGACCGATTCCAGCCCGATCCGGCGAATTTCGCGCGAAGGGCGTGTTAATCGGACCAGGGGAGGGGCGGGCGCTTTGCGCATCCGGCAAACTCCACGGTTGCCCCACCACGAACAAGTGTGCGGCTGGTATAGTGAGGGCCTGAAAGATTCCAGCACGTATCTAAGGCGATTCCCATGGCGTTCGTTCACTTGCACAATCATACGGAGTATTCGCTGCTCGACGGCGCGACGCATGTGAAGGACATGGTCAAACGCGCCGCCGACCTGGGGATGCCCGCGGTCGCCATCACCGACCACGGCGTCATGAGCGGCGTGCCCGAATTGGAAGACGCCTGCACGGCGCTCGAAAAGGAAACGGGCCAGAAGGTCAAGCCCATCTTCGGCTGCGAGATCTACTTCACCACCGACGACGAGCTCAAGCGCGAGGGCAAGCCCCGCCTCTACCACATGGTCCTGCTCGCCAAGAACAACGACGGCTACCACAACCTCATCAAGTTGGTGAGCGAGTCTCATGTCGACAACTTCTACTACAAGCCCCGCACCACCTTCGCCATGCTGCAGAAGTACGGCAAGGGCATTATCGGCACCACGGCCTGCATCGCCGGCATCGTGCCGCGCCTGCTCGACAATATGCAGTACGACGACGCGGTGGCCTGGACCAAGAAGCTCGCCAGCTGCTTCGAGCCGGGCGACTTCTACATCGAGCTGCAGAACCAGGGCGTGGTGACTGACGCGGGCCACACCCAGCAGGAGCTCAACGTCCAGCTCGCGCAGATCGCTCGCGAATGCGGCCTGAAGACCATCGCGACCAACGACTTCCACTACCTTACGCACGAAGACGCCAAGGCCCAGGACATCATGCTCTGCATCGGTACGGGCAGCCAGGTCGACGACGTCAATCGCATGCGCTTTTCCACCGATCAGTTCTACATGAAGACCGAAGAGGAGATGCGCGAGGCCTTAAAGGACTTCCCCGAAGCCTGCGACAACACCCTCGAGGTCGCCGAAAAGTGCAACGTTGTGCTCGAGCGCGACTCCATTCTGCCCAAATTCCCCGTGCCCGATGGCGAGACCGAAGTCAGCTGGTTCCGCAAGGAATGCGAGAAGGGCCTGGTCAAGCGCTACGGCGAGGGCAAGTGCGCCAACATGGAAGAGCTCGGCGAGCTGCGCCCCGACGTCATCGAGCGCTACGAGCACGAGGCCCACATCATCATCAAGCAGGGCTTCCCGGCCTACTTCCTCATCGTGCAGGAATACATCATGTGGGCCAAGAACAACGGCATCGGCGTAGGCCCGGGCCGTGGTTCGGCCGCCGGCTCCATCGTCACCTATGCGATGGGCATTACCGACCTCGACCCGCTTCCGTACGGCCTCCTGTTCGAACGCTTCCTTTCGGAAGAGCGCGTCGAGATGCCCGATATCGACGTCGACTTCGACGACCAGCACCGCCAGGACGTGATCGAGCACGTCCGCGAGTTCTACGGCGAAGACCATATCTCGGGCGTGATCACCTTCGGCAAGCTGCAGGCCAAAAACGCCGTGCGCGACGCCGCGCGCGTGTTGGGCTACCCCTACAACGTGGGCGACAAGATCTGCAAGCTGATCGGCGGCGAGCTGGGCATCACGATCCAGCAGGCCCTCGACACCAATCCCGACCTGAAGACCGCCTACGAAACCGAGCCCGACACCAAAGCCGTGATCGACGCCGCCAAGTCGATCGAAGGCCAGGTGCGCGGCGAGGGCGTGCACGCCTGCGCCACGATCATCTGCCGCGACCCGCTCTCCGACCACGTGCCCGTCAAGCGCGACACCAAGGGCGGCGGCATCATCACCCAGTACGACGGCCACTACACGCCCGAACTGGGCCTGTTGAAGATGGACTTCCTGGGCCTGCGCACCCTGGGCGTGATCAGCCGCGCCTGCGACAACGTGCGCGAGCGCTTCGGCGTCGACATCAACCCCTCCGACATCCCGCTCGACGACCCCGAATCCTACAAGCTCATGTGCGGCGGCAATATGGACGGCCTCTTCCAGGTGGAAGGCAACCTCTACGTCACCCTGTTCGCCCGCATGAAGCCGCGCCAGTTCTCCGACGTCGTCGCATCGATCGCCCTGAACCGCCCGGGCCCTCTGGAATCGGGCATGGTCGACGACTACGTGAACCGCGCGAGCGGCAAGACGCCCGTCGTCTACTACGACGACCGCCTGCGCCCCATCTTGGAAGAAACGTACGGCACGATCGTCTACCAAGAGCAGTTGATGCAGATCTCGATGCGCATGTCGGGCTTTTCGGCCGGCAAGGCAGACAAGCTGCGCAAGGCCATGGGCAA
The DNA here is from genome assembly GCA_022644775.1 of Eggerthellaceae bacterium. GTDB lineage: Bacteria > Actinomycetota > Coriobacteriia > Coriobacteriales > Eggerthellaceae > Hugonella. The sequence continues at coordinate 17,540 of JALCHN010000013.1, read as the reverse complement.
GAAGAAGCTCGAGGTCATGAAGGCGCTCGAGGAAGACTGGAACAACGGCGCCGTGGAAAACGGCTACTCGCTCGAGGTCTCGAAGAAGATCTGGTCCGACGCCGAAAAGTTCGCCCAGTACGCCTTCAACAAGTCGCATTCGGCCTGCTACGCCGTGCTCGTTATGCGCACGGCCTACCTGAAGGCCCACTATCCGACCGAGTTCATGGCGGCGGTGCTTTCTAGCTACCTGACCAACAACGACAAGCTCATCCACTACATCGCGAGCTGCCAGGCCATTAACCTGCCCGTGCTGCCGCCCGATATCAACTCGTCCAAGCTCGAGTTCACCCCGACCGACGAAGGCATTCGCTTCGGCCTTGCCGGCGTGCGCGGCGTGGGCGCGGCGGTGGTCGAGCAGATCATCTCCGAACGCGAGGAGAACGGCCCCTTCACGAGCCTGCACGACTTCGTGAACCGTCTGGACTCGAAGTGCTACAACCGCAAGACGCTCGAGGCTCTCATCAAGGCCGGCGCCTTCGATTCGACGGGCTACACGCGCAAGCAGTGCATGTACTTCATCGACGAGACCCCGCTTCTGGAAAGCGCCGCCAAGCGCCAGAAGGACCGCGACCGCGGCCAGATCAGCATGTTCGACATGTTTTCCGACGAAGAGGATTCGGGTTTCGCCGAAGAGGTGCCCGCGCCCGACGGCGTGGAATGGGACAAGCGCACCCTGCTCGCCTACGAAAAGGAGATCCTGAAGATTTACGTGTCCGACCATCCGCTGCGGCCTTACGGCGACCTGCTGCGCAAGCTGTCGAAGTTCCGCCTGGGCGATTTGGCCGAACGCGAGCGCGACATCAAGAACGCCACCTTCGTGGGTATGGTGTCCAACGTGGTCACCAAGCTCACCAAGAAGGGCAAGCGCATGGCCACGTTCACGCTGGAAGACACCACGGGCCACGTGGACTGCGTCTGCTTCAAGTTCGAAGAGTGCGGCGATGCGATTCAGGAAGACGCGATCGTCAAGGTCAAGGGCAAGTACGAAGCGGGCGACCGCAACCAGCTCATGGCCTTCGAAGTCGAGCGGATCGAACTGCCCGACGCGCCCGGCGAGCAGAAGCCGCGCACGGTGGAGCTGTCGGTACAGCAGCACGACCTGTCGCAGAGCAACCTGCAGTTCCTCACGCAGATTTTGAAGAAGTACCCTGGCCAGGACGGCGCCGTGCTCTACGTGCGCCAGCAGGACGGGCGCAAATTCCGCGCAGAGCTGCCCCTTACCGTCGACTCGCACAACCGCAACTTCTATCAGGAGCTCCATCAGCTCTTCGGCCGCAAGATCTGGGGCGCTGCGTCCTAATGCCCACGGTCGCCCTGCTCGTTTCCTATAACGGCGCCCCCTTCCACGGGTTCGCCCGCCAGCCCGGCGCCATCGCCACCGTGCAGGATACGCTGGAAGAGGCGCTCTCGACCGTGTACCGCCGGCCGGTAGACACGGTGTGCGCGGGCCGCACCGACACGGGCGTGCACGCCCTGGGCCAGGTGGTGTCGTTCGAGCTTTCCGAAGACGAGTTCGCGGCCCGGCCCCTGCGCACACTGGTGCGCTCGCTTAACGCGCTCACTCACGAAGCGGTGGGCGTGCGCGATGCCGTGCAGGCGCCCGAGGGCTTTTCGGCCCGGTTCGACGCGCGCAGCCGCACCTACCGCTACTTCGTGAGCGACGCCCCCGTGGCGCCGCTCATCATGCGCGAGTTCTGCTGGCACGTGCGCTCGGGCGCGCTCGACGTGGACGCCATGAACGAAGCCGCCGCCTACTTGATCGGCGAGCACGATTTCAAGAGCTTCTGCGTGGCGGCCTCCGCCGTCGACAAGCCCACGCACCGCTACGTGGGCGCCCTTTCGGTGCGGCGCGTCGAGATGGGCGGGGAAGGGCTCGTGTCGATCGACATCACGGGCAACGCCTTCCTTCATTCGATGGTGCGCACGATCGCCGGCACCCTGGTGGCCGTGGGCCGCGGCTTGCGGCAACCCGTCTGGGTGGACGAGGTGCTCTGCGCGCGCGACCGCGAGGCGGCTGGCGAGAAGGCCCCGGCGGCTGGGCTCGTGTTCTGGAACGTGGCCTACGACAACCTGGAATGGAAGGCCCGATGAGCGCGGCGGGCGAGCGCGAGCAGGATGCGCGCGAAGCCGAGGTGCGCAACGGGGCGGGCGCACCGGCGGCGCAGGCCGAGCGCCGCGCCGTTGCGACCTTCCGCTCGATCTACACCTCCCGCGACGGGCGCCTTGCCGTCTTCGAGGACGAGCGCGGCCACCTCACTTCGGTCCGCACCGCCCGTTTCGCCTAAGCCGGCGCCGTGCCGTCCCTCTCTGGGCGGCTTTGGGCACCTGATGCCCCTTGCCGCAACCGGTGCGGGGCGGGACGCGAGCGCATCGCCCCGCGAGCCGCCGCCTCTGGGGTCGTATGCGGGGTCGGCGCAGGGTTGTATGCGGGGCCGGCGCGTGGGTAGGGCGTGGGGATGCCGCCCCGCGCGACACCGTTTGATGTCGACGTAGACCTTGCCTGAAACGAAAATCGTGGCTCTATGGCACGCCAATCAAGTTTTCGAGGCGATTTGCTTCTGAATGGCGTTCAAAAAGGCTTAACACTGAACAAAATAAGAAAGAACGTTGAATATCTATTCGCCATACGTAGTCGAAAGGCGTCGAATTTGTCGAAAACTTGATCGGCAGACCATGCGGAGGATCTCAGCGTGTTAGGGCAGGCATGCAATTCTGGGTGGACATGTGATTGGACTGCATTGCGGGCGCATTGGGCCTGCGTCATGAGCGCATCGGCAAGCCCATGAGCGCTAGTTCCGCGGTCGCATTGGCTCGTCCCATGAGCGCGCTAGCCTCAGGGGCGTATCGGCCGGCCCCTCAGGGCAACCTCGCTTCGCTCGAGATGTCGACGGCTGTTGCGGCCGCCGCCCGCGCCGGGGGCGCGCAACCCCAGAGATACGCCATCTCGACGATCGCGCTTCGCTACATGGGCACACGTCATGCCCTGGCCCATTGCGGCGCATGCGCGCGGGCGGCCGACGAGTGTCCGCCTTTCCCCTGGCGCATGGCTCTTCCGCCTGCGATCGGGGCGCTCACGGGCATATCGGCGCGCTTTTCCCTCTCGGTGGAAATGATTGTTGCAAGATAGCGTATACTTAACGCGTTTTTTACAGAGCCCGCGGATAGTCACCCGCGCGGCCTCATCGGAAGGGAATCCTATGGCAGAAATCGCAGAGCGCGCTTCCTGGTCGGGCAAGTGGATGTTCATCCTGTCCGCCGCGGCGAGCGCAGTGGGCCTGGGGAACATGTGGCGCTTCCCCTACCTGGCGGCCAAATACGGCGGCGGCATGTTCATCCTCACCTACGTCGTGCTCGTGTTCACGTTCGGCATCAGCATGCTCTTGCTCGAAACGGCCCTGGGCCGCAAGACGGGCCAATCGGTGATCGGCGCCTTCAGCTCCTTCGGGAAGAAGTACTCCTTTATCGGCATCCTCGCCGCGATTGTGCCCTTCATCATCACGCCCTACTACTGCATCATCGGCGGCTGGGTGACCAAGTACATGGTCTCCTACGTCACCGACGCGCCGGCGGACGTGGCCAACGGCAGCTCGTTCTTCAGCACCTTCATCACGAGCCCTGAAGCGAGCTCGTTGTTCATGCTCGTTTTCATGGCGGCGGCCTTTCTGGTCGTGTCGTTGGGCGTGAAGGGCGGCATCGAGAAGGCCAACCTCGTCATGATGCCCCTGCTGCTCGTCGCAGCCGTGGCCATCGCGATCTACGTGGCCACCTTCCCGGGCGCGGCCGACGGCATCGCCTACTACCTCACGCCCGACTTCAGCAAGTTCAGCCCCGAACTGGTGGTGGGCGCCCTGGGCCAGATGTTCTACAGCCTGTCGCTGGCCATGGCCATCATGGTGACCTACGGCTCCTACCTGTCGAAGAAGGAAAAGCTCACCACGAGCGTCATGTGGATCGGCGGCGCCGACCTCACCGTGTCGATCCTCGCCGGCTTCATGATCGTGCCCGCGGCCTTCATCGCCATGGGTTCGGCCGAAGCCGTGGCGGCCAAATCGGGCCCCTCGCTCATGTTCATCACCCTGCCCGGCGTCTTCGAGCAGATGGGCGCGATGGCCCCGATCATCGGCTTCGCCTTCTTCCTGCTCGTGTTCTTCGCCGCGCTCACGAGCGCGATCTCGCTCATCGAAGCTTGCGTGTCGATCGTGGTCGACTCGGCCGCCTGGTCGCGCCGCAAGGCGCTCATCGGCGTGCTCATCTACACGGTGGCCATGGGCCTGTTCATCAACGCCGGCTACAACGGCCTGTCGTTCATCCAGCCGCTTGGCGAGGGCTCGACCCTGCTCGACTTCGCCGATTTCATCTCGAACTCGGTCATCATGCCGATCGTCGAGCTGCTCACCGTCATCTTCGTGGGCTGGATCATCAAGCCCAAGGTGCTTGTGGAAGAGATCAAGCAGTCGGCCGATTTCCGCGCCGAAAAGGCCTGGACGATCATGGTCAAGTACGTGGCGCCCATCCTGCTGATCGTGATCCTCGTCGCCTACGTGGGCGCGCAGTTCGGGATTTTCAGCTTCTAGCGGCGTGCGCAATATGCGATGCGGAAGGGCGCTTCGGGGAATCCCGGGGCGCCCTTCTTGTGTACGGGCGCGACGAATCCCGGGCGTCCTTCGCGTCGTTCCGGTGATGCCTGCGGGCAATTTCACCTACCTTTCAGCGGCTTTGCTATGATGTGATGGCTCGAGCGTCCCGCGTCGCCTGCGAGCGGCGCGGGGTTCGGGCGCAACTTTCGAAATTCAGGAGATAACCTATGTCGCTTTCCATCGGTATCGTCGGCCTGCCCAACGTCGGCAAATCGACCCTGTTCACCGCGCTTACCAAGAAGGGTGGACTGGCCGCCAACTACCCCTTCGCCACGATCGAGCCCAACGTGGGCGTCGTGCCCGTGCCCGATGCGCGCCTGAACCGCCTGGCGGAAATCGACCATCCGGCTCGCATCGTGCCCGCGACCGTGGAATTCGTCGACATCGCCGGCTTGGTGGAGGGCGCCAGCCAGGGCGAGGGCCTGGGCAACCAGTTCTTGGCCAACATCCGCGAGACCGACGCGATCTGCGAGGTCGTGCGCTTCTTCAGCGACCCCGACGTGGTGCACGTGGCCGGCAAGGTGAACCCCGAAAGCGACGTGGAAACCATCAAGACCGAGCTCATCCTGGCCGACATGGCCACGCTCGAAAAGGCCCTGCCGCGCCTCGAGAAGGAATCCAAGCGCGACAAGTCCCGCAAACTCACCTTCGAAACGGCGCAGAAGGTCCTCGACGGACTCAACGAGGGCCATCGTGCGCTCACCCTGGGTCTTTCCGAAGACGAAACCGACGCGATCCGCGAGCTCTGCCTGCTCACGATGAAGCCCATGCTCTACATCGCCAACGTCGACGAGGACCAGCTCGACGCCGACCTGCCCGAAATCGACGGCACGACCCCGGTGCCCATCTGCGCCAAGATCGAAGCCGACCTGGCCGAACTCGACCCCGACGAGGCCAAGGAGTACCTGGAAGCCCTGGGCCTGGAAGAGAGCGGCCTCGCCCGCCTCATCCGCGAGGCCTACAAGCTGCTGGGCCTGCAGAGCTTCTTCACGAGCGGCGAAAAGGAATCGCGCGCCTGGACCGTGCCGATCGGTGCCAAGGCCCCGCAAGCCGCCGGCGTGATCCACTCCGACTTCGAGCGCGGTTTCATCAAGGCCGAAACCTGCAGCTTCGAAGACTACGACGAGCTGGGCGGCGAAAAAGGCTGCCGCGATGCCGGCAAGCTGCGCATGGAAGGCAAAGACTACGTCGTGCAAGACGGCGACATCTTCAACTTCAAGTTCAACGTGTAAAGGAGCAGCGTCCTGGACTCACGCGCAAGCCTCCCGGTTCCGCCAGGAACCGGGAGGCTTTTATTTGGTGAAGTCCGAAGCCCGAAACCGCCAACGCACGCCTTCCTTCGGGCGAAGCCCGAAGGAAAAGTAAAAAGTTGCCCCTCGGGGGCGGGGGAGCCGGCGCCTTTCGGGCGCAGCCCGAAACAGCCGCGCGACCCCGCCCCCGAGGGGCAAAAACCACTTTCCCTCCCCGCACCGCACCTGCGATGTCGGTATCACCTCGGGTAGCTGCAGGCCCAACCCGCTAGCGGCAGCCCCGCCCGGCGCGGGCGCGGGGGAGCGCTGTGAGCGCCGGCCCCGAGCGCGCGCTAAAGAAAGCGCGTAAGCGAGAACCGTTGGTCGAGCGGCTGGGGCATGAGATGACGGGAGCCCAACCCATCACGCGCTTTCCCAGCACGCTCGCGGCCGGAACGTCGCATCCCCTGAGGCGCAAGGCGCCTCAGGGGATGCGACCGCGAACCGCGCGACTCCGCGCCCGCGCCGGGCGGGGCGGACAGGTGGGGAAGACCTACGCGTAGGCTTCCTCGATGGTGATCGGCATCGGGTGCCCCAACCAGAGCTCGTAGGACCGCGACGCCTGCCAGAAGAGCATCGACTTCCCGTTGAAGGCCTTGCAGCCCGCCAGGCGCGCCAGCCGCAGCAGCTCGGTCTCTTCCGGCGCGTAGATCGCATCCTGCACGACCATGCCGGGGTGGAAGTAGGTTACGTCGGGCACCGGCGACAGGCCGATTTGCGTGGCCATGCCGATCGGGGTCGTGTTGGCCAGGAAATCGGTCGTGGCCAGCTCGTGCTTCAACAGCTCGCGGTCGTTCAAATCGCACAGGCGGATGGTCGCGCCCGTGGCCTCGCGGATCTTTTCGATCTCGACTTCGGCGGTCGCCCATGACCGGCCGTTGGCGCGGTTGAACACCACGAGCTCGCCCACGCCGTCCACGGCCGCCTGGGCCGCCACGGCGGTGCCGGCGCCGCCCATGCCGAGCAGGGCGAACTTGCGCCCGGCTACGGGGATTCCGGCCGATTCGAAGGTCTTCATGAATCCGTAGCCGTCGGTGGTGTAGCCGGTGAGCGTGCCGTGGTCGTTCACCACGGTATTGCAGGCGCCCACGAGCTGAGCGACCGGGTCGACCTTGTCGACGTTGTCGAACACGGTGCGCTTGTCGGGCATGGTGACGTTGGTGCCCACGATGCCCATCGTGCGCATGGCATCCAGATAGGCGGGCACCTGGTCGGGCAGGATGTCGAAGGCCAGGTAGCGGTAGTCGAGCTCGTCCTTTTCAAGCGCGCGGTTGTGGATCTGCGGCGAAAGGCTGTGCTCGATCGGGTCTCCGATGACGGTGATGAGCTTGGTGCGTCCCGAAATTGGCTTCATGTGGCTCCTTCGATGGCGGGCGGGTTATTTCAGGTAGGGAACAAGGGCGTGCTTCCACTCTGTCACAAGCCGGCCCGCCCGCCAAGCGGCGTTGGCGGGGCTGGTGGAAGGAAGACACCGAATCGGCATGCCCGTTGCTGGTTCCACGTGGGCCCTATAGAGCTTTTCGGCGGCCCGCCCGTTGGCGAAGACGGCCTCGATGGGCGCGGCGGAAACGATCCGCCCGATGTCGTTGGCGCGCACGTTGCGGATGCTCGCGTCGGAGGATCCCTTGATGTCGCAGCTGGCCACCACGTCCCACAGGGCGATGCCGCCTTCGAGCAGGAGCGCCTTCTTGGCCGCGATCGACGCCTCGATGGGCTCGTTGGGCGGCACGGGCGCGCCGAGCACCGCCGCCGCCACCGTCCAGAACCGGTTGCGGGGGTTTCCATAGTAGAAGCGGTTCTCGCGCGAGAGCACCGACGGGAAGCTTCCCAGGACGAGAACCCTCGACCTTCCGTCGAATACCGGGTCGAACCCGTGGGGGATATGCCTATACTCGTTGGCCATTCGCGCCCTTTTCGTGAAGCTTGCGTTCAGGCGCTAGTATAGAGCGAACGTCAGAGGAGGGAAGCCGTGCCCACACGTTCGAAAACCTATACCGCCGTGAGCTGGGTGCTCGTCGCCTGCATGGCGGGCTTCATCTTCTTCATGTCGGCCCATACGTCAAACGAGCTGGGCGAAGGCTTCTTCGAAGAGGTCCGCGAGGCCCTGGCCGGCGTGCTCAACGCCCTTTTCGGCTATCACGAGGACCCCGTGTCGCCCTTCTGCCATTTCAACGAGTACCTGCTCTTCGGCGTGCTGCTCGCCAACGCCCTGCACAGCCACATGGGCTGGCCGGCCGCCTGCCTGCTGGCCCTGGCCATCGCGAGCGGCTACGGCGTCACCGACGAATTCCACCAGTCCTTCGTGCCCGGCCGCACCGTCGACGTGCTCGACTGGGCCACCGATACCTGCGGGGCGGCCCTGGGAGTTGCGATCGTGGCCGCGGTGCAGGCCGCGCGCGGCACGCTTTCCGCCGGGAAGCCGAAAGGAGGAGTGCGCGCATGATCGCCCACCAGATCCATACCAGCCCCGATGTCTTTCTCGTTCGGGTGCCCTTCAAGAACTTCGCCACCAACGAAACCAACTGCTACGTCGTCCGCAGCGAAGGGGAGGCCCTCGTCATCGACGTGGGCGCCCCGAGCGACGACGGCTTCGAAATACTGAAGAACGGCCTGGCCGAACTCGCGCTCGACCCGGCGCGCACCTCGTTTTTCGTCACCCACACCCACCTCGACCACATCGGCCTGCTCGACCGCATCGCGCAGCCCTTCCAGAAGGTCTACCTCACGGCGCGCGAGCATCACGTGATGCGCCTGTCGCAGGTGAGCGACTGGCTCGACATGATCGGCGACCGCATGGTCGCGGAAGGCTGCCCGGACACCTACGGCGAGATCGCCCGCAAGGCCCACGAAGGCGACGTCTTCGACGAGAGCCGCCACGACGTCGCGCTCGTCTACCCGGGCGACGCCCTGCAGGTGGGCGAGCTCTCGCTGCGCGTGGTCGACACGGCGGGCCATACCCCGGGGCACGCGTCCCTCTACGAGCCCGAAAGCGGCCTGCTCTTCGGCGGCGACCACATCCTGTTCAAGCTGTCGCCCGGCATCGAGTTCTTGCCCGGCTACGACGACGCGCTCGCCCAGTACTTCTCGAGCCTGCAGCGCGTTCGCTCGATCCACCCCGTGGCCCTGCTCCATTCGCACGGCCCCCTGCGCAAGGGCGTGCGCGACCGCATCGACTACCTGTCCGCCCACCATCGCGAGCGCCTGCACGAGGCTCTGCGTAACATCACCGCGCATCCGGGCATGACCGGCGAGGAAACGGTGCGCTCGCTTACTTGGAACGTGCCCCACGACGCCTGGGAGGACATCGACATCCGCCAGCGCCGCTACATCTCGAGCGAGGGCATCGTCTACCTGTCCTACCTGCGCGCCTCCCACGCGGTGGCCCGCGAGATGAAAGACGGCGTCGCCCGCTACTATCCCAACCGCTAGCCGCGCCGGCCGGCCCCCGGGGCGCAGAGGACGTCGAGCGCCCGTGGGACCACCTCGAGCGCAAAGCGCGTCCCTTCGAGCCGCTCGCCGTCGACCTGGCAGGGCGGCGCCTCGCTGAAGGCGATCTCCACGCGCTGCGCCCGCAGGCTCGTGATGTGGCGGTTGCCCAGGTGGCGGCCGTTTTTCGCTCTCAGGAAGACGAAGAGGGCCTGCGCGGGCGTCGCCGGTCCCGCAGCCAGGCAGATGTCGAAGATCCCGTCGGCGGGGTCGGCGGCCGGACAGATGTCGAAGCCGCCCCCGTAGGTGCGGCCGATTTGCACGGCGCCCAGGATGAGCGGGAACGAAAACGGCTCGCCGCCGTCGAGCGCGATCGTGGCCTCGCGTGTGACCAGGTGGCGGGCCAGCTGGTCGAAGCCCTCTTCCAAATACAGCCGGGTGCCCGTGACCCCCGTGCGCGCACGGCGCTCCTGCGTGCCCAGGGCGATCGCGGCGTCGAGCCCGAAGCTCGCGGTCTGCAGGACGTAGGTCCCGTTGCAGGCGCCCACGTCGAGCGGGCGGGCGATCGCGGCGTCGAGCGCGCGCCAGGCGGCTTCGATGTCGTTGGCGGGCATGCCGATCGTGCGCGCGTAGTCGTTTCCGTTGCCGAAGGGCAGAAGCCCGAACGTGGGCCGCTCGCCGCGGGGCCGAGCCATGAGCCCCTGGGCGATTTCGTGGGCAATGCCATCGCCGCCCAGGCCGACCACGACGTCGGCGGGCGTGGTGCGCGCGATGCGGCAGGCGTCGCCGGGCTGGGCGGTGTCGACGACGGTGATGCGAGCGGGCGCGTTGCCGAAGCGGCCGGCGGGCACGGCGCACTCGCGCAGCCAGGCGGCGGCCTGGGCGGCGCGGCCGTTGTGGGCGGTCGGGTTGGCGACGATCTCTATGGTGCGGAAGGAATGTTCGTTCATAGCAAGTACCTCGCCTCCCATTCTCGCAGATGCGGGGCCGCTCGTCGCGTAGGATGCGCCGGGCCCGCACCGCGCCCGCCCGCCACAATGGTTTGCTATCATAGCGTGCGACCAAGCAGCCGGTTTCTCGGCACGAGCGAATCCACCCTCGCGCCCGCGAACAGCAAAGGATGTGCAATGACAGAGCATGTGACCGAAAAGGACGTGCGCGATATCGCGGAGTACTGCCGCATCGGGCTCGCCGACAGCGAGATTCCGCAGATGACGGCCGATTTGAACGCTATCATCGACGAGCTCGCCCCCATCACCGAATACGACCTTACCGGAGTGGAGCCCACCTTCCACCCGATCGGCGACCTGTCGAACGTGATGCGCGAGGACGTCGAGGGCCAAAGCTTCACGCAGGAAGAGGCCCTTTCCAACGCGCCCGCCCAGCAGGACGGCAGTTTCCTCATCCCCTCGATTCTGGGCGGAGGCGAAGCCTAATGGAATTCGGCACCATGGATATCGCAGCCATCCGGTCGGGGCTGGCCGCCAAGGAGTTCAGCGCCCGCGAGGTGGCCGAGCAGTCGCTTGCCCGCATCGACGCGGTCGACGGCACCGTGAACGCCTTCCTGGAAGTCACGCCCGAAGCGGCGCTGGCCAAGGCCGACGAGGTCGACGCCGCGATCGCGGCGGGCGCCTTCGACGAGCTGGGCCCGCTCGCCGGCGTGCCGGTGGCCTTCAAGGACAACATGAACCTCGCGGGCACCCACACCGCCTGCGCCTCCCACATGCTGGAAAACTACGTGTCGCCCTACACGGCCACCTGCGTCCAGCGCGCGATCGACGCGGGCGCCCTGCCGCTCGGCAAGCTCAACATGGACGAGTTCGCCTTCGGTTCCACTACCGAATCGAGCGCCTTCGGCACCACCAAGAACCCCTGGGACACCTCTCGCGTGCCGGGCGGGTCGTCGGGCGGCTCGGCGGCGGCGGTCGCCGCGGGCATGGCCACGGTCACGCTGGGCTCCGACACGGGCGGCTCGATCCGCCAGCCGGGCAGCTTCTGCGGCGTGGTCGCCGTGAAACCCACCTACGGCGTGGTGTCCCGCTACGGCGTGGTGGCCTTCGGCAGCTCGCTCGACCAGGTAGGCCCCTTCGCCCGCAGCGTGCACGATGCGGCCCTCGCGCTCAACGCCATTTCCGGCCGCGACGAGCGCGACTGCACGAGCCAGGACGTCACGATCGACTTCACGCGCGGGCTCGACGCCGGCGTGTCGGGCATGAAGATCGGCATCGTGCCCGAATTCATGGACGCCGCCGGCCTCACCTCCGAAGTGAAGCACGCGATCGAGGGCGCCGCCGAAAAGCTCCGCGAGATGGGCGCCGAAATCGTGGAGGTCGAGCTGCCCCACGTGCGCGCCGCCATCAGCGCCTACTACGTGATCGCCCCCTGCGAGGCCTTCAGCAACCTGTCCCGCTTCGACAGCGTGCGCTACGGCTTCTGCGATCCGGGCCACAAGAGCCTGGCCGGCCAGTACGAAGCCAGCCGCGCCAAGGGCTTCGGCCCCGAAGCGCGCCGCCGCATCATGTTGGGCAGCTACCTGCTCTCCGCCGGCGTCTACGACAAATACTATTACCCGGCCCAGCAGGTGCGCACCCTGATCACCCAGGACTACGAGCGCGCCTACGAAACGGTCGACTGCATCCTGGCGCCCGTGGCGCCGCAGACCGCGTTCGCCTTCGGCCAGATTTCCGACCCAGCCACGATGTACGCGACCGACCTGTACACCATTTCGATCAACATCGCCGGCAACGGCGGCATGAGCGTGCCGGTGGGCCTGGGCGAGGATTCCCAGATGCCCGTGGGCGCCCAGCTCATCGCTCCGGCGTTCCACGACATGAACATGCTGCGCGTGGCCGCAGCGCTCGAGGAGGCGTACGGCACCGCGCGCGTCGCGCCCGATTTCGCCGACGTGAAGGCAGGTGCCTAGATGAAGAAAATAGAAGAGGTCCTGAAGGACTGGGAGCCGGTCATCGGCCTGGAAGTGCACTGCGAGCTCACCAAGCTCGAGACCAAGATGTTCTGCGGCTGCAAGCTCGAGTTCGGCGCGGCGCCCAACACCCACACCTGCCCGGTGTGCCTGGGTCTGCCGGGCGCCCTGCCCGTGCCCAACAAGGCGGCCATCGAATCGATCGTGCTCGCCGGCCTGGCGACCAACTGCGACATCGAAAAGCACACGATGTTCTACCGCAAGGGCTACATGTACCCCGACATGGCCAAGAACTTCCAAACCACGCAGGGCCCCAAGGCCTTCTGCATGCGCGGGCATCTCGACTTGGACGTCGACGAGAAGAACATCAACGAGCGCTACGGCGTGGCCGAACTCGCGCCCGGCGAGACCTTCGAAAACGTCACGCGCACCGAAGACGGCTACACGGCCAAAGTGGGCATCACCCGCATCCATATGGAAGAGGATGCCGGCAAGATGATCCACGTGGGCGGCGCCGAAGGCCGCATCGAGGGCGCCACACATTCGCTGGTGGACTACAACCGCGCAGGTACGCCGCTGATCGAGCTCGTGACCGAACCCGACCTCCGCAGCCCCGAAGAGGCGCGCCTGTTCATGGAAAAGCTGCGCCAGATCTTCCTGGCCCTGAACATTTCCGACTGCTCGATGGAGGAAGGCTCGATCCGCGCCGACGGCAACATCAGCCTGCGCCGTCGCGGCACCGACCAGCTGGGCACCAAGACCGAGCTGAAGAACATCAACTCCTTCAAGAGCCTGCACGACGGCCTTCTCTACGAGATCTGCCGTCAGGCCGAAGTGCTCGAAGAGGGTGGCGTGATCTACCAGGAAACGCGCCACTGGGACGCGTCGAAGAAGCGCACGATCGTGATGCGCACCAAGGAAACGGCCGACGACTACCGCATGTTCCCCGACCCCGACCTGGCGCCCTACGACCTGTCCGACGAATTCATCGAGCGCGTGCGCGCCAAGCTTCCCGAACTGCCCGACCAGAAGGTCAAGCGCTTCCAGGAGACCTGGAGCCTTTCGGCCTACGATGCCCGCCACCTGGTGGAGCATCGCGTGACGGCCAACTTCTTCGAGGCCTGCATGGAAACGGCCGACGCGAAGCTCGCCAAGCCGCTCGCCAACCTGATCATCAACGACCTGGCCGCCATGGCCAACGACGGCCTCGACCTGTCCGCAAGCCCGCTCTCGCCGGCGCGCGCGGTCGAGCTCGTCGGCCTGCTCGCGAGCGACGCCATCTCGTCCAAACAGGGCAAGCAGGTGCTCGCGGCCGTGCTCGACGAGGACAAGGACCCCGCCCAGATCGTCGAGGAAAAGGGGATGAAGCAGGTCTCCGACACCGGCGCGCTCGAGGCCGTGATCGACAAGGTGCTCGCCGACAATCCCGACAAGGTCGCCGCCTACAAGGGCGGCAAGACCGGTCTGCTCGGCTTCTTCGTGGGCCAGTGCATGAAGGCCACGCGCGGCCAGGGCAATCCCAAGCTCATCAACCAGATGCTCGCCCAGAAGCTCAACGGCTAGGGCCGGCAGCGCGGATATCCGCAGGTGCGAAGGCGCCCGCAGCTCGATCGAGCTGCGGGCGCCTTTTCGTACGAGGAGATAGGCTGCGTGGGCGGCGGGAGCGGGATCGGGCCCGCGACGGCGCGCGTTGGGACGCTCGAAGCGTAGGCGGCCGCGGCGCGGCTAGCGGCGCTCTTCGGGGCAGTCGGGCTCCAGGTGCACGACCACGTCGGCAACCTGCGGAAACTCCTTGCGAATGGCCGCTTCGACCCGGTCGCCCACCGCATGGGCGTCGCGGATGGTCATCTCGGGGTCGACGAGCACGTGCAGGTCCATGTGGACCTCGCCTTCGGTGCCGCGCGTGCGCACCTCGTGGCACTGGCGCACTTCGGGCACGCTTTCGGCGCAGGCGCGCACCTCGGCTTCGGGCAGGCGGGCCATGTCGGAGAGCGTTTCGTTGGCCTGCTGGAAGACCTCCCAGGCCGAATGGAGGATGGCGACCGCGACGATCAGCGAGCAAATGGGGTCGGCGATGGGGAAGCCGGCGAGCACGAAGACCAAGCCCACGATGACCGAAATGGTCACGAGCGCGTCGGAGGCGGTGTGCATGGCGTCGGCAGTGAGCAGCTCGCTTGCCAGTTCGCGCCCGCGGCGCCGCTCGTAGCGCGACACGCCCAGGTTCACGGCCAGGGTGCCCACCATCACGATGAAGCTGCCCGCGTTCACTTCGATGTGCGACGTGGGACTCGTGAAGGCTGCGTAGGCGTCGGAAAAGACGTTCCACGCGGCCAAGAGGAGCATGATGCCGATCATGACCGACGCGTAGGTTTCGAACTTGGCGTGCCCGTAGGGGTGGTCGGTGTCGGCGGGGCGGGCGGCGAGCGCCATGCCCGCGATGCCCACCACGTTCGAAGCGGCGTCGAACATCGAGGCGATGCCGTCGGCCTTCATCGACACCGATCCGGTGAGGGCGCCGTAGGCGTACTTGGCCAGGGCGACCGCCAGGTTCAGGAACATGATCACCCACAGGATGCGGCGTATGACGCGGCCCCGCTCTTCGGGCGAGAGGGCAGAGGGGTTGGGTTGGGAAGCGTATACGGTGGAACGCATGACGCGGCCTTTCTGTGGGCGCTTTGAGGTCGTGCGCACGTGCGTGCGAGGGGTGCGCGCCTGCGCCACGTGCCGGCCGCTGCCCGAAAGTTTAGCTCGCTAGTATAACAGCCCCGAAGGCGCCTGCAAGTGACAACGGTGACAACGGGGGCGCGTGATGTTGTCACAGCTTACTGTGACAACATCACGCGCCCCCGTTGTCACATAGGGATGCGGTTACGGTTTCGCTACACGGCTTGGAAGCGCCTACCCGTTGGTACAATGAGCCCATCGAACACTTCGAAGAGAGGCTTGCAATGGGATTCTTCGACAATCTTTCCAACAGCATTTCCGACGCGATCAGCCAGGGCAGCGCGGCCACCTCGCGCACGGCGCGCACCCTGAAGCTGAAAAGCAAGCTGTCGGACCTCACCGGCCAGCGCACCGACCTGGCCGCCCAGCTCGGTGCCAGCCTCTACGAAGCCACCAAGGACGACCCGGCTTTCACCCAAGGGCGCGAATCGCTCTATGAGGGCATCGCTGCGGTCGACGAGCAGCGCGAGGCCCTGCAGGCGGAGCTCACCGAAATCGAGGCGCAGGCCGAAGCCGAGGCGATCGCCCGCAAGACCTACACCTGCCCCGTGTGCGGCACGCAGGTGAAGGACTCCGCGTCCTTCTGCCCGGGTTGCGGCAAGCCGGTGGCGGAAATCCGCGAGGAAGCGCGCCGCGCCCGCGAGGAAGAGGAGGCCGCCGCGAAGGCCGCCGCCGACGAAGCCGCCCGCGCGCTCATCTGCCCCAACTGCGGCGCCATCGTGGGCGACGCCGACAAGTTCTGCCAGAGCTGCGGCAAGCCGATCGACCGCGAGGCGGCCGTCGCCAAGGGCACGCCGTCGAACCCGATCGTCGAAGGCTCGCCCGATGCGGTCGACGCGATCGTCGAGCCGGTCGACGACGAAGCCCAGCCGGCTGCCGAAGTCGAGAAGCCGACAAGCTCCGCGCCGGAAGCCGCCCCGGCGGCCAAGGCGGACGCTGCGGAAAAGCCGGAAGCGTAAGAAAGCTCTGAGGCGGGCGGGTTCCACGGGAGCCCGCCCGTTTTTGTATGCGCGCGATTTCAGCCCCGCTTATCCTCGCAGGGCTACAATGCATGAGACGGATGATACCGAGTCCGACCAACCGAAGAGGAGGTTGCCCATGCGCGACCATTCACATCACATCGAGCTTACGCGGGAAGAGGCCGTGGCGGCGATTCTGAAGGCCACCGTCCCTCCCGAAATCGAGCGGCGCATCGAACACGTGCCGGTGGGGCAGTCCTACGGGCGCGTGCTCGCCTGCAACGTGACCTCGCGAATCGACGTCCCCGGGGCTCTTACCTGCAACATGGATTCGATCGCCGTGCATTGGGCGGCCTTCGAGGACCTGTCCGTAGGCGCCCTGCCCGACACGACCGACTGGCAGCGCGGCATCGATTGGGAGTTCGCCAACACGGGCGTGGCCATGCCCGAAGGCTTCGACACGGCGATCGTGATCGAGCACGTGCGCGTGTCGGAAGACGAGCAGCACGTGCAGATCGACGCGGCTCCGTCCGCCCGTTTCGCCGGCACGCGCGCCCCGGGCAGCAAGCGCAAGGCGGGCGACGTGGTGGCGTTCGCCGGCGAGGTCGTCACGCCCGACGTGGCCGCCCGCGTGGCCGGCGCCAACGTGGCGAGCGTGCCGGTGGTGCGCAAGCCGCGCGTGGCCTTCATCCCCACCGGCGACGAGCTCGTCGTGCCCGGCAGCGCCCATGTGCCGGCGGACAAGAACATCGAAACCAACAGCCTGCTCGCCCGCGGCAAGGTCGAAGCCTGGGGCGGCGACTTCGTGCCCTTCGACATCGTGCCCGACGACCCGGCGCAGATCGAGCAGGCTGTGAAGCGCGCCGTGGCAATGGCCGACATCGTCGTGCTCAACGCCGGCTCGTCGAAGGGGTCGGCCGACTGGAACATCGAGGAGCTCGAAAAGATCGGCGCCGTGCTCTGCCACGAGACCAACCATGGGCCGGGCCATCATTCGAGCTTCGCCGTCGTCGACGCCACGCCCGTGGTGGGCATTTCGGGTCCGCCGGCCGGCGCGTCGTTCACGCTCGACTTCTACCTGCTGCCCCTTATGCGCCGCTGGCTGGGGCTCGACCCCGTGCCGGCCAAGGTGCCCGCCAAGCTCACGGCCGACCTGCCTGCGCGCGGGCCGCACGGCGGCAAGGGTCCCAAGGGCGGCCATGCACCGGCGGGCGAGGACCGGCCCTTCAAAGTGCCCGAAGCCGGTGCGTCCTTCTTCGGCATCCGCTTTTTGAACGTGACGACCGGAAGCGACGGCACGCTTCTGGCCACGCCGGTGGGAGGCCGTCCCGGTTCGATGGAGGCCGAGCGCGCCAACGCCTTCTTCATGTGCCCGACCGGCGGCGGCATCCCGGTGCCCACGGCCGGCGACGTGATCGAGATCGAGTTCCGCAACCCGGGCCTCGCCTCGGCGCTCTAGCGCATCCCGCAGGGCCCCGTGCGCGGGGCCCTGCATGATCGCGTGTGACGACGGGGGCGCGTGATGTTGTCACAGCTTGTT
>JALCHN010000012.1 GCA_022644775.1 Eggerthellaceae bacterium | reverse complement strand
TCACGCGCGCCCGTCGTCACACCGTGAGTCAGAGAGATGTGACCCCATTGACTCATGCGAGTGCGCGCTTCCAAGCGGAGAAGCAGGCGGTGCGGAAGGCTTCCGCGTCTTTGATGTGCGGAATGGCAATCGTGCTCGACGGGGCGCCTTCGGGCGCGTGCTCGATGTAGCCGACCTGCAGGATGCGCGGGTTGAGCGTGACGTCGAGCGTTTCCATATCGAACAGGTCGGGCTCGACCAGGGCCGCGGCGGCCACGATGTCCCAGCAGACGAAGCCGTCCATGTCGTAGCCCACGGTCATGAAATCGAACCAGGCTTCCGCCTGGCGCATGAGCCAGGAATCGCCCCCCATCTCGCGCGCGAAGCGGTCTTTGGTGAACACGGCCGGCAGGCAGGCCTGCGCGGTGGCGTCGATCACCGGGCAGGCGGCGCCGAGCACCTGGCAGGACGCCTGCGCGTCGCAGGACAGGTTGAGCTCGTCGAGCATGCGCCCGTTCACGAGCAGGGTTTCGGTGATGCCGCCCATGATCGCGATTTCGCGCACCTGCGAGAAGAAATCGGGGTTGAGTTGGGCCGCGCCGCGCAGGTTGGTGAGCGACCCGGTGGCCAGGATGCTGATTTCGCCCGGGCGCTTGGCCACGGCTTCGGCCATGAAGCGCGCAGCGTCGCTCGTGGGGTCGAGCGCCGACGCGCCGCCTTTGAAGACTGGCATGCCGAGCCCCAGCTCGCGGCAGATGCGGCGCGTATTGCCCACCACCGTGTCGACGTCGCTGTTGCCGTAGGTGCAGCAGAGGCCCTCGACCGTGACCTCTTCGGGCTTGCCCAGCAGGTAGAGCAGGGCCAGGCCGTCGTCGGTGTCGCAGCCGGCCACTCCCATCGTGTTGTCGAAGTCGACGATGACGTGCTTCATAAGGCGTGCTCCTTGGGTCGGGGTTGCGCGTCGCGCGGGGTGCGTATCCTGTATACCATGCCGAAGCCCAGTCGTGCGTGACAACGGGGACGGGTGACAACGGGGGCTGGTGATGTTGTCGCACTCGCGTGACAACATCACCAGCCCCCGTTGTCGCGCCCATCAGCTAACGCGCCTTTCTCGACGGGATTTCCCATTTTCCGACGTCGGCGCGGAGAAAGGCGCGTTAGCCGCCGGGCGCCCGCCAAACAACGCGCCTTTCTCCTCGTTTTCCGCCTCTTTCAGCCAAAGGTTCCGCGAAGGGCGCGTTATTGAGGAGAGGTCGGCGAGGCGGGCGAAGTGACAACATCCCCGCCTTCCGTTGTCACGTCGGGCGTGTGACAACATCACGCGCCCCCGTTGTCATATTAGCTGGGCTATAATCGGTACATCTAAACCGGTCGACGGAAAGGGGCCCCGATGCCGTCCCAAAACGCGCAGAAGCTCAAGATCCTCTACCTGATGCAGATTTTCAGAACGGAAACCGACCCCGAACACGGCCTCACGATGCCGCAGCTGGTCGAGCGCCTGGCGGAGCATCACGTCACTGCCGAGCGCAAGAGCGTCTACCGCGACATCGAAACCCTGCGCGAGTTCGGCATGGACATTCGCAAGCTCAAGCGCCAGCCCATACAGTACGCCCTGGTCGAACGCGATTTCGAGCTCTCCCAGCTCACGTTGCTCGTTGACGCGGTGCAGTCGAGCCGCTTTCTTTCCGACGGGTCGTCGAAGGCGCTCGTGAAATCGGTGCGCCAGCTGGCCTCGACCGAAGAGCGCAAGGTCCTCAACCGCCAGGTGCACGTGCACGGCCGTCCGGCGAGCCAATCCCAATCCGACTTCCTTTCCGTCGA
This sequence comes from Eggerthellaceae bacterium, assembly GCA_022644775.1. GTDB lineage: Bacteria > Actinomycetota > Coriobacteriia > Coriobacteriales > Eggerthellaceae > Hugonella. Next base: position 42,907 of record JALCHN010000012.1, on the reverse strand, counting down.
CAAGCTGCAGGAAGCCATCGCCCGCCGGCGCCAGGTGTCGTTCGTCTACTGCCGGTACGTGGCGGACAAGGGCAAGGCGGCGCTCAAAGAGGGCCGGCTCCATTTCGTCACGCCGATCAACCTCACCTATTCCGACGGCAACTATTATCTGGTGGCCTATCGGCCCCTTTCCGAAGAGGAGCGCGCGACGGGAGCGCCCGAAGATGCGGTGCGCAACTACCGCGTCGACCGCATGAAATCGATTAAGGTCACCGATGTCGAAGTTGAGCGCAACGAGGTCATTTCCGCCTACAACGCCGACGAAGTGGCCCGCACGGCCTTCAGCATGTACGGCGGTGCGCTCACCGCGGCAAAGATCAAGGTGGCCGCCACGGCGATGAACGTGGTGGTCGACCGGTTCGGGCGCAATGTGAACACCGCGCCCGCAGACGACGGCGCGAGCGTGATCGTGACCGTACAGCTGCGCGAAAGCCCCGTCTTCTACGGATGGCTCGCCGTGCTGGGCAAAGACGCCGAAATCCTCGCGCCGGACGGCCTGCGCGACCACTACGTGAATTGGCTCGAAGAGACGCTCGGGCGTTACGGCTCGCGGGCGCAGGAGTAGAAGCCGGTAGGGCCCCGCGATGGGCGGTCGCGCGATGGGTCGGCGGCGGGCCGGGTTCGGCTTGAGGCGCTGCGGGGCGCGTCCGCTAGAGCAGCGCGCCGGTGGCGACCATCACGATGAGGGCGAGGATGGCCAGACCGCCCTGCTTCAGGATGATGTTGCGCTGCACGGTGAGGCTGCCGTAGGCGGCCACGATCACGATCATCACGAGGGTGCTCGCGACGAGCAGGGCATCGCCGGCCACCAGGCCTGCTACGATGAGACCGGCGATGCAGAGGTTGTAGACGCCCTGGTTCTTCAGCGCGGCATTCAGATGGGGCTTGCCCAATTCGATGACGGGAATGCCGAAGGTGTCGGCGGTTTTCTGCGAGGTGGTCTGCACCGTTTCCAGGACGAAGATGACGATGAATTCCAAGACGACGAGCGCCGCAAGTACGGTTACGAAGATGTTCATGATGTTGGTGCCTTTCGGGGCAGAATCGAAAATAAAACAAGACTACATACTAACGGCAGAGTCCGTAGAATCCTATGCGGATGGTGCCCATTCTGGAGCTGCCGCACGTTTTTCTTTTGATCGGGCTTTGCCCAGCCGGGCACCATTTTCCCTGTGCGGGCCCTGCGGCGGGCGCTCGGCCGCGCACTGCCGATGAGGTTGGGCGCCACGGTGCGCTCCTATTCGCCTTCCGCGTTCATCTGCAGCACGTAGACGTTCTGGCGCAGCTTCTGCGAGATTTCTTCGGTGATGAGCCCGCGTCCCTGCATTTCGCCGATCTTCTCGAGCTCGATTGAAAGCGAGGCCGCGGTGATCATGTCGATGTACTCGCGCGACAGCTTGAACTGTTCGGAAAGCGTGCATTGGCTGCTGTCGAACAGCGCGCCCGCGTTCGCGCCCGGCGCTTCGCCGGTGCGTCCCACGCGTTCCTGCAGAGTCTGCTCGATGCTGCGGTGCTCGTTGATCAGAACGCCGGCCGCGTGGGCTGCGGATTCGTCGGGTCCCGCTTCGATGCCTTCCAGGTACTCGATCGCCACGCGTTCGAGCTCGATGGCGAACAGACAGGTCTGGTAGTACATGAGCTCGGCTTTTTCGTCGGAAATCTTGCCCGGGTTGAGCTGGTGGCGCAGGCGATGCAGCTTGCCCTTCAGGCCGCCGCCGCGCAGGCCGATGTTCGTGCCCTTCTCGTAGTAGCCCACCGTGCCGCGGATGCTCTTCAACAGCGTGTAGTAGGGGGCCGCCGATTGGGCGGACGTGTGCTCGAGAATCTCGCGTTCGAGTTCGTCGGCGCGGCGCTGCTGTACGGCGAGCGTTTCGCGCACGAGCTTGCCCACCGCGTCGCCGCAGGCGCCCAATTCGATCTGCGCTCGCACGAGCCGCGTGCGGTAGCTGCCCAGCACCACGCGGGTGGCGGGCTCGTATTCGGGGTGGGTGCCTTCGGCGATCTTCGCGTTGAGCTCGTCGATCGTGTTGCGCAGGACCGCGATTTCGGCGCGCTTCACGTCCTCTTCCGAAGCGCCCGACTGCTCGTTGGGCGCCAAGCGGGGCAGCACGAGGTCGGCGATGACGAGCGTGAGCAGGATCACGCCCGCGGTCACCAGGATGATGAAGCTGCGTTCAGGGAAGGCCGCGCCGCTTTCCACGGTGAGCGGGATCGTGAAGATGATCGACAGGGTCACGGCGCCCTTGGGGCCGGCGATGGTGGTGACCAGGGCGTCTTTCAGGAGCTGCGGCGTGGGCGTGCGCTTGTCGCCTGCGGCTTTGCGGCGGTGGAAGAGCTCGGTGGCCACGAGCCATACGAAGCGGACGAGCATCACGAGGAAGGTAACCGTCGCGATCACGCCCAGCAGCGGGCCGGGGCCGTAGCCGCCGTTGACGGCCGGCGACATCGCCTGCGGCAGCTGCATGCCCAGCAGCACGAACACGACGCCGTTGATCAGGTAGACGATGATTTCCCAGAAGCTGTTCGACACGAGGTTGAGCCGGGCCTGCGAGGTGGTGGTGAGGCGCGGGGTGTGGCGGGCCATCACCAGGCCGGCGGCGACCACGGCCAAGATGCCGCTCACATGGATCTGTTCGGCCAGAAGGAACACGACGAAGGGCGTGAAGACCTCGTAGAGCACGTGGACGATGTTGTTCTCGAAGCCGCGGCGGCGCATGAAGGTGATGAGCAGGAAGGCCGCGAAGCCGGCCACGATGCCGAAGGCGATGCCGCCGAAGAAAAGGACGAGGAAGGTGATGCCGGCGTCGGCGGCGGAAAAGGCGCCGGTCACGGCCGCGGCAATCGCGAACTGGAAGCAAACCACGCCCGAGGCGTCGTTGATGAGCGATTCGCCCGACAGCAGGGTCTTCTGCCGTTTGGAAAGGTTGACCTGCGCTCCCAAGGCGCCCACGGCGGCGGCGTCGGTGGGGCCGAGCGCGGCGGCGCAGGCGAAGGCGGCGGCGAGCGGTATCGCGGGCACCATCCAGTTGAGGGCGAAGCCCACTACGAGCACGGTGATCGCCACCAGGCCGATGGCCAGCGACAGGATAGAGGACAGGTTGTTCCACAGGTCGCGCTTGCTCGATTCGCGCGCCTCGTTGAAGAGCAAAGGCGCGATGAACATGACCAGAAAGAGTTCCGAATCGATGTGCACGGCGGCCACATGCGGCACCAAGAGGGCGGCCACCAAGCCCGTGGCGATCTGCACGAGCGGCAGCGAGACGAAGCGGACGAGGCGTTCGGCCACCGACGCGACGATCACGCAGGCGAGGATGATGAGGATGAACTCGAAGGATTCCATGGGGGCCTTTCAGGGTGCGGGGCGAGTCGCCGGGGTCGCATCTCTTTGGCCTATCGCGGTGAGTCGAAGAGATGTGACCCCGGTGACTCACGTGCGGGCGCTCGTTACGCCTGGTCGTTCTTGTCGGCTTCGGCAGCCTTCTGCACGGCGAGCATCTGCTCGAACATCGACCGCGATTCGTTGAAGTTGGCGGGCAGGACCACGGTCGACCCGTTGCCGTTCTTGGCGAAGCCGGCCATCATTTCGGTCCACTGGGTGAACAGGAAGAGCTCGTTGGCCTCGGCTTCCGAAACGCCCGATTCCTTGATGGTCTCGAGCGAGTCCTTGATGCCCTGGGCGATGGCGATGCGCTGGGCGGCGATGCCGCGACCGGTTTTCTCCATGGCTTCTGCTTCGGCCTGGGCGCTTGTGACGCGCTTGATCTTGTCGGCGTCGGCCAGGGCCTGGGCGGCTTCGCGCTGGCGCTGGGCGGCGTTGATGTCGTTCATCGAGGTTTCCACCGACTGCGGCAGGTTGATGCCGGTGATCAGCGTTGACACCAGCGACCAGCCGTAGCTCTGCATGGTGCCGGCCACGTTGGCGTTCACGTCGCGGGCGATGTCGTCCTTCTTGCTGAAGACGTCGTCGAGCGCGTAGGAGGGGATCGACGAGCGCAGGGCGTCGGAAAGGTAGTCCTGCATCTGGGCGATGGGCTCGGCCAGCGTGTAGAAGGCCCGGTAGACGCCGGAGGTTTCGGGCGCGCCGTTGCCGTTGTCGTAGTCCACGTGGTACTGGGCCGACACCTCGAGCACGATCGTGACGTTGTCGGCGGTTTTGGCGTCGAGTCGGAAGCTCAGGCGGTCGGTTTTCATCGACAACTGGGAGGCCTTGCGCTCGATGAGCGGGATGAGCAGGTGGATGCCGGGGCCGGTGATGCGGTTGAACTTGCCCAGGCGCTCGATGACGACCGACTGCTGCTGCGGCACGATGTAGATGCCGAGCACGATGAGGATGACGATGAGAACGAGGAGTACGGTGCCGAACATGGGTGCGCCTTTCTCTTGTAAGTTGCTGCGTCGAGCATACCATGCGGTGGCGTGCCAGCGGGGCGTGTGACAACGGCGGCAGGTGATGTTGTCACACGCGAGAGTGACAACATCACCTGCCGCCGTTGTCACGCATTCGGAAGGAACACGGTCATGGTGGTGCCCGCCCCCGGCTTGCTCTCGCACGAAATGCAGCCGCCGAGCAGCTCGCAGATGCGCTTGACGATCGAAAGCCCCAGACCAGTGCCCTCTTCTGCATGTGAACGATTGGCCTGATAGAAGCGGTCGAAGGCGTGCGCGGCCTCGTCGGCGGTCATGCCGCGGCCGGTGTCGCGCACGACCGCCTGCACGCCGCCCGGCACCGCGCGGGTCGCAATGCCCACCGTGCCGCCGTCGGGCGTGTACTTGTAGGCGTTGTCGATGAGGTTGATCCATATCTGATGGGCCAGATCGGGGTCGGTTTCGATGGCGGGCGCCTGCAGGTCGAGGTCGAGCGCGATGTCGCGGTGGGCCCATCGCTCCGACAGCATGATGACGTCGCGGCGAATCTGCTCGTCGATGTCGCAGGCTTGCCGGTGCGTAACGGCGTCTTGGGCGTCGAGCCGGCTTATCGCGAGCACGCTGTCGCAGAGCTTCGACAGGCGCACCGCTTGCTCGTGTATGAGGTCGAGGTATTCGCACCGCTCGCTTTCGGGCAGCTTGGGGTCGCCCACGAGCTCGCAGATGCCGGTAATCGCGGCGATGGGCGTTTTGAATTCGTGCGACACGCTGCTCGTGAAATCGCGCTGCATGTGGTCCATCGAGGCGAGCGCCTTGGCCATTGCGTTGAAGGAGTCGATGAGGTCGGTGACTTCGTTGACGCCAAGGTCTTTGTACGAGTCGTCGATGCGCACGTCGAAAGTTCCCTGGGCGATGATGCCCGCTTCTTTCGCGAGCTGCTCGAGTGGCTGCGCGAGCCTCTTCGACGATTGCATGATGCGGTGGAAGCTTATCATGAGCGTGAACAAGCACACTGCGCAGGCAACGGCGATCAGCGGCAGCGGCCCTGAAAAATCGACGCCGAAGACAAGGTGGACGATGACGAGCGCGCCGCAGGTGCACGCGAGCGAGATAAGGCAGGCCGAAAGGACGGCCCGAAGGGATCTGTCCGCAAGGTAGACGTGCAGGGGAAGGTGTCCATGGACGGAATAAGGGGGCGTGCGCGGATGCGTCCGCGTCGCGTGCGACGTCATCGCAGCTCTTCCTGCGGTCGGGGCGTGCAGATCGCCTTGTAGCCCAGGCCGCGTACCGTGTCGATGCGGATGTCGTCGTTGCGCTCGAGGCGGTGGCGCAACTTTTTAATGTGGGCGTCGACGTTGCGCTCGTCGCTGTCGCTTTCGGGCCCCCAGATCTCTTCGAGTAGTTCGGCGCGCGTGAATACGCGGCCCGGTCGGCCGGCTAGCTTGAAGATGAGGGCGAACTCCTTGGGCGGGAGCACTTGCTCTTCGCCTTTGGCTTCCACGGAGAGCTTGTCGGCATCGAGCACGGTGGCGCCCACGCGGATGCGCATGCGCTCCTGCAGCTGGGCGCGGCGCAAGAGAGCCCGCACGTGCAAAACGAGCTGCTGGAGGTCCACGGGCTTCACCAGGTAGTCGTCGGCGCCTAGCCCAAAGCTTTCCGCCATGTCTTCGGTTTGACTTTTGGCGGTCATAACGAGCACAGGTAGGGCGGGCTTCCATGAGCGCAGCTCTGCAATGAGGTCGTTTCCGTCTATTTCGGGCATCATGAGGTCGGTGATCACGAAGTCGATGTGATGGTCGCGCGTGGTCCTGAGCGCATCGGCGCCGTTGGCCGCGGGCAGGGGCGCGAAGCCTTCGAGCCGCAGTTTCGTGCAGATCATCTTGTTCAGGGTCGCGTCGTCTTCGACGACCAGAATAGAAATCATGGCGCACCTCGCGTAAGAGCCGCGCGGGCGCGCCGCCAGGGCGGGTCGCGCGGATGGCTGCCGTACCTCTTTCACTATAGCGAGGATTGTGACCTCAACATGACCAGTGCGCATGCGCGGGAACGGCGAATGTGTGCAAACGGTGCAGGCGCGGATGCGGCGTGGAAAGGTCACATTGAGGTCGCATGGCGCTTCTAGGCTGCAGTCAACGGCAGAGCGTGACAACGGGCGGGTGGCGCTGTCGCGCGCCTTTGGCGTGACAACATCACCCGCCCGTTGTCATCAACGAAAGGAACAATCATGACGGCTAACGAACGAATCTCCGCGGTGATCGACCCCACCTATATGGAACGCATTCCCTCCTTCGTGCAGGGGCACGCGGTGGGCTCGACTTGCAAGGTCGTGAAGCGAGAATTCCCCGCGCTCTACGACGCGTTCAGCAAGGAGGAAGAACCTTCGGAAGAAGCCCGCAAGCAGATGGCGTTCGTGGTGAACGAAATCTTCCGCGAGCATATGGCCAAGCACAATCTGTAGCGAGGCCGTGACAACGGCGGCAGGTGATGTTGTCACACGCGCGGGTGACAACATCACCTGCCGCCGTTGTCACGTAGCGCCACCTCGACCAGCGCGCCCACGGCCAGGCCCACGAGTCCAGGAACGATCCAGCCCAGGCCGATGCCCGCCGCAGGCAGGGAATCGATCAGAGGCAGCGCGGCGCCCGGCGCAAGGGCGTCGCGCACCGCGCCCGCCACGCTCACAGCGCCCACGCAGGCCATGCCGCAGCGCCACATCACGCGATGGGCGCTCGAGCGCGTCACGAGCCCCATGACCATCGCGCAGATGCCCATGGGATAGAGGGCCATGAGCACGGGCAGCGAATAGGCGAGGATTGCGGTGAGCCCGGCGTTCGAAAGGACGCACGATACCACCGCGATCACGATGGCCCAACCTTTATAAGAGAGACGCGGGAACGTTTCGGCGAAATACGACCCGATCGACGACACGAGTCCCACGCACACGTTGAAGCAGGCGATAAGGAAAGCGGCCGCGGTCAGCGCGGTGCCCGTCACGCCGAAGTGCAGCGTCGCGGAAAGCGAGATGACCTCGGCACCGTTTTCGGCCGCAGGGGCCACCGTGCCCATGCGGGCACCCAGGTAGGCGAGCGCGCAGTAGACGAGAGCCATGAGGGCGCCGGCCACGATGCCCGAACGCGCGACCTGGGCTGCCGCTGCTTTGGGGCTCGTGACGCCCATCGCATGCACGCTGTTGGTGATCACGACGCCGAAGGCGAGGGCGGCGAGCAAATCGAGGGTCTGGTAGCCCTGCACGAAGCCGGCCACCGCCGGCGCCTGCACGTAAGCGCCCTGGGCCTGGTCGGCAAGGTCGCCGGCCGGCGCGACCACCTGGGCGCCCACCATGATCACCAATAGCACGATAAGCGACGGGCCCGTGACCTTGCCCATGAGCCGCACGATACGGGCGGGGTGCAGGGCCAGGGCGAGCGCCGCCGCGAAAAAGGCGATCGAAAAGACGAGCTGGACCAGCCCGATCTGCGCGCCGCTGGCGGCGAAGAGGGGCTTGACCATTTCGAACGAAGTCGAAGCGGTGCGGGGGATGGCGAGCAGGGGGCCGATGGCCAGGTAGGCGAGCATGGTGAAGATGCGCGAGAAGCGCGGGCCGATGCGGTCGAGCAAGGCGCCGGCCGTGCCCGATCGGGCACGGCCGCGATCATCGCGATGGGCAGCCCCACGCCCGACACCAGGTAGCCGATCGTCGCCGGCACGACGGAGGGCCCCGCCTGCACGCCCAGAAGCGGGGCGATGATCAGGTTGCCCGCTCCGAAGAACATCGAAAAGAGCGCGATGCCCACCTCGAGCGACCCGCGCGGGCCCAGCGTTCCGTTTGAGGGCGCGTTCGCTTCAGCGTGTGCCATCGAGCATGCTCCTTATGCCGTACGAGGGAAAAGACCAACCGCACAAGACTAGCCATTCCGCAAACCCTGCGCAACGTGACAACGGGGGCGCGTGATGTTGTCACCTGTCGTCAAAAAAGGCCCGCACCCGGTGGGCGCGAGCCTTTAGACGCGTGAGCGAAGCAATCGCTAGAAGCTGGAGAGCGTGTTCTTCTTCTGCTTGGCGATCAGGAAGAAGGCGGTTGCGGCAATCGACCAACCCCAGATGGCGTGGCCCAAAATCTCGCTGAAGTGCTCTTCGAAGGGCATATCCCACGGCGCGGGGGTGGTGCCGAACAGCGGCATCAGCACGACGTGCCAGATGACCCAGAGAGCCAGACCGTAGATAGCGCCCTGGCCGATTCCGACCTGCTTCCACTTCTGGATGAGCAGGATGAACAGGATCGAGAACACGATGGCAAAGGAGAAATGCAGGAACAGGGTGAAGGGCATGACCGGCTGGCCATTGTAGTAGACGGTGCTGAAGATCAGGTCGTCGGGGAAGCCCAGCTGCTGAGCCATGTGCTGCGGCGGGTTGATGGCGTTGCGCTCGGGGGTACGCGGCGGGAAGATGTTCTCCCAGCCGATCTTGACCATGCCGGAAATCATGCCGGCGATGAAGCCGTACCAAATGCTCTTGAGCACCACGGGCGCGGTGAAGATGGTCTTCTTCTCTTCGCTCATGACGTTGGTCCTTTCGATTTGTGAACGTCAAATAACGATTTGGGAGCATAGCGCTGGCAAACGGTCGCTAAAGTCGGCGAATGGGGATTTCCCTCGGTCTCGATATTTTCTCCACGCTTGGTAAAACGAGCGGCCGACAACGCGCTGACCTGGGGTGATGAATCGAAATAGCACGGTTCGTGCCATGGTTCGAACCGTGACGAATCGGGGTTTCTGCTCGTTTTCGCTCCGCGAGGGTGAGGCAAGTCGCAGGGAAAAACCGATTGCGGATGTGAAATTTCCTCTCTTCTGTGCGGTACCCTGATGCCAACGTACGCGGACGGAAGGCGGGTCATGGCGCGCATCTATGTAATAGAAGACGATCCGGCAGTGCGCGGGGAAGTGGAGGTCCTGCTTGAACGGGCTGGACACGAGGCCGTGTGCGCTTGCGCGTTCGATCGCGTGGCCGAAAGCGGTCTGGTCGCCCGCCCCGACCTGGTTCTGCTCGACCTTGGCCTGCCCGGCACCGACGGCCTGATCGTGGCGCGCGAGCTGCGCCAGGCTTCCGACGTGCCGATCATCGTCCTCACGAGCCGCACGACCGACGTCGACGAGCTCATGAGCATGTCGATGGGCGCCGACGCCTTCATCGAAAAGCCCTACAACGGCCAGGTGCTCCTGGCCCACATCGACGCGGTCCTGCGCCGCGCCGGCCGGGCGGGCGCGGCCGGCCGCACGATGGAGCACGCCGGCCTGGTGCTCGACCTGTCGCGGTCGCGCGCGTCGTTCGAAGGCCGCGAGGTCGACCTCACCAAAAACGAGCTCCGCATCCTGGAGACCCTCATGCGGCGGCCCGGCCGGGTGGTGTCGCGCGAGGAACTCATGGAAGCCCTGTGGTCGACCGACTCCTTCGTCGACGACAACACCCTCACCGTCAATGTGAACCGTCTGCGCCAGACGCTCGCCCGCATCGGCGCGACCGACTACGTGGTCACCCGCCGCGGCCAGGGATACGCGGTATGAGCGCGCGCGGCCCCCGTGCCCTGGGCTTCGGCGCCTATCTGGGCGCCCACCGCACCGCGCTCGTCTTCTGCATCCTGTGCTGCGCCTTCGCCTGGCCCCTGCTTGCGGCCATGGGCGTGGGCGCCGGCGAGCGCGGCCTGCTCGAGGTCCTGCTGGCCCTGGCGTTCGCGGCCTTGCAGGTGGGCGCTTGGGCGCGCGAGCGGGCCTGGGTGGAAGAGGCGCGCCGCATCGCCGGCGCCGGAAGCGACGCCCTGGCCCTGGCGACCGATGCCGAAGACGCCGACGGCCTGGAAGGCGGGGCCCTTACCGGGGCCGTGCGGGCCGTGGCCGCCGAAGCCGCCCGCCAGGTGGGCGCCGCCCGCGCCGCCGAAGCCGACTACCGCGATTTCGTGGAAACCTGGGTGCACGAGGTGAAGACCCCGCTCGCGGCGGCCAACCTCTTCGTGGAAAACGCCAACGACCCGGCCCTGCGGCCCCTGTCCCGCGAGCTCGCGCGCGTGGAGGCCTACGTGGAGCAGGCCCTCTTCTACGCGCGGTCGTCGTCGTTGGAAAACGACTACGTGATCTACGACCGGGCCTTGGGCCCCCTGGCGGCCGAAGCCGTGCGGTCGCGTGCCACCCAGCTGATCGAGGCCCACGTGGCGGTCGATCTTATGGGCATGGTGCGCTCCGACGGCAGCGACATCGTGGCGCCCTGCGACCCCAAGTGGCTCGTGTTCATCGTGGGCCAGCTCATCGACAACGCCGTGCGCTACCGGGCCGACCCCGCCCGCGACGGCCGCAGTCCCCGCATCGTGCTCGCGGCGCGCGAAGAAGCGGTGGGCACCGCCGGCGAGCGCGTGGCGCTTTCGGTGCGCGACAACGGCTGCGGCATCGCGGCGGCCGACCTGCCCCGCGTGTGCGAGCGGGGCTTCACCGGGCAAAACGGCCGGTCGCAGCGCCGGTCGACGGGCTTGGGCCTCTATTTGGTGGCCACCCTGTGCAAGAAGATGGGGCTCGGCGTGAGCGTCGATTCCCAAGAGGGCGCCTGGACGGAAGTGCGCATCGCCTTCCCGCGCAACCGTTTCGGCGACGAGCGCGACGATGTGTAAATCGCTCCCGCGGCCAAGGTGACAAAAGCGTAAGGCGGGCGTAAGGCCAATCGATGGCAGGCGCGGCGCGCTCCGCGTAGTCTCAGGGGTAGAACGAACCCACTATCAGGAGGTACCACGATGGCCAGACACGCAGCGGGCGCCATGCCCCCGGCCGGCGCCGCGAGCGCGCCGGTGCTCCAGGTGAGCAACGTCGAGAAAACCTACGGCAGCAAGGGCGGCGCCACGCGCGCCCTGAACGGCGTGAGCTTCGCGGTGGAAGAAGGCGAGTTCACGGCGATCATGGGGCCGTCGGGCTCGGGCAAGTCGACCCTGCTCAACTGCATCGCCACGATCGACCGCCCCACGGCCGGCGCGATCCTGGTCGACGGCGCCGACACGGCCCGCCTTTCGGCCCGCAAACTGGCCGATTTCCGCCGTGAGAAGCTCGGCTTCATCTTCCAGGACGCCAACCTGCTCGACACGCTCACGGGGCGCGAGAACATCGCCCTGCCCCTGTCGATAGGGCGCGTGCCGGCCGACGCCCTGCAGCGCCAGGTGGAAGACACGGCCCACGCCTTGGGCGTGACCGACGTGCTCGATCGCTATCCCTACCAGATGTCGGGCGGCCAGCGCCAGCGCGTGGCGGCGGCCCGCGCAATCGTCACGCAGCCGGCGCTGGTGCTCGCCGACGAGCCCACCGGCGCGCTCGATTCGAAGAACACCAAGATTCTGCTCGAAAGCCTTGACCGCCTCAACCGCGATCTGGGTTCGACCATTCTCATGGTCACCCACGACGAAGCTGCCGCCAGCTACTGCCGGCGCGTCCTGTTCATTCGCGACGGACGCCTGTTCACGCAGATCCGCCGCGGCGACGCCAGTCGCCACGACTTCTTCGACCGGATCATGAGCGTGGTGGCCACCATGGGAGGTGCCGAAGATGCTCGCTAAGCTCGCCGTGGGCAACGTGCGCCGGTCGGCGCGCAGCTACACGCTCTACTTCGTCACCCTGGCGATCGGCGTGGCCGTTTTCTACGCCTTCAACACCGTCTCTCTGCAGGCTGATTTCCTCGATTCTAACGCGTCGGACATGCTTGAATCGCTGGACGACGTCCTTTCGGGCCTCACCGTGTTCTTGGCCGTGATCATGGGCTTCCTCATGGTGTACGCCAACAGCTTTCTTATGCGGCGTCGCAAACAGGAATTGGGCCTTTACCAGGTGCTCGGCATGCGACGCGGCCAGGTGTCGGAGATCCTTGCGATGGAGACCCTGCTGGTGGGCCTCGTCTCGTTCGCAGTGGGCATCGCCGGCGGCGTGTTGCTCTCGCAGCTGCTCCTGTTCGTGACGAGCGGCCTGTTCGAAGTGGCGGTGACCCACTACAAGCTCTTCTTTTCGACCGACGCCCTGGGAATGACCGCCGGCTGCTTCGCCGTGACCTTTGCGGTCATGCTCGCGCTCAACCTGGTCACCCTGCGCCGCGTGCGCCTGGTCGACCTCATGGGCGCCCGCCGCGCCAACGAAAGGAACGGCGTGCGCAGCCTGCCGGTGTCCGTCGTCCTGTTCGCGGCGGGCCTGGGCGCGGTGATCGCGGCCTACGTGCGCCTTTCGCGCGAGGGTTTTCCCGGTTTCACCCAGGGCGCCACGCAGACCGGCTTCCTCATCACGACCGCCCTTGTGGTGGTGGGCACCGTGCTGCTCTTCTTCGGCCTGGCGGGCACGGTCACGGCCCTGCTGCAGAAGATGCCCCGCTTCTGGTGGCGCGACCTCAACGCGTTCACCGCGCGTCAGCTGGCGAGTCGCGTGAACACCACCTGCGCGTCGATGGCCGTGGTGTCGCTCGTGCTCTTTGTGGCCCTCACGTCGGTGACCACGGGCATGGCGATCTGCACGGCCCTGAACGGCCAGGCCAACCGGCATGCCGCCGTCGACGCGACCCTGAACGCGACCAACCTTTCCGGCGACCTGTCGAACGTCGACGTGGTGGAAGCGGCCCGCACGGCGGGCGTCGACTTGGGACAGGTGGGCAGCTACGCTCAGGTGCGCGTGCGCCAGTCGCAGGGGCTTGTCGATGGCGGCGGGGTGACCATGCAGGCGATGACCGACGCGACGGGCGTCGAAGCGCCGGCAGGCTACGAAGCCGCCTACGCCAACACCCTGGGCCTGTGGGTCATGAGCGCCTCCGACTTCAACGCCCAGCGCGCCCTGTTCGGGCTCGAGCCGGTGAGCCTGGGCGGCGACGAGTACCTCATCGCCTGCACGATGGATTCCGCTTCCGACTTCTACAACAAGGTGCTCGCGGCGGGCTATAGCTTCGGCGGTGCGGGGCGCACCTTCCATCCCGCACAGACCGCGGTGATCGACGACGCGTCGGCCCAGCTGGAAAACAGCAGCAACACCACCGACACGGGCATGCTCATTCTGCCCGACGATGCGACGGCGGGTCTGCCGGTCTACGACGTGCTGGTGAAAGTGCGCTATGCGGGCGACACGGAAGCGGGCGACGCCGCCCTCGCGCCGCTTGCGAGCGAAGGGTCCACCGCGACCGTGGGAAGCGACGCCTTCCTTTCGGCTGTGGAAGCGCAGAACCCCGACGCGATAGCTTTCATGGTCACGCGCACGAGCGCGCTGGCGGCGGGCGTGAGCATCACGGCGCTCATCGTCTACCTGGCCCTCTACATCGGCTTCGTGCTCGTGGTGGCCTGCGCGGCGATTATGGCCGTGCAGCAGCTTTCGGCCACGACCGATTCGGCCGGCCGTTACCGCACCCTGCACGAGCTGGGCTGCCCCGACCAGGCGATCTTCCGCTCGGTGCGCGCGCAGAGCGGAGTCATGTTCGCGGCGCCTCTGGCGGTGGCCCTGGCCCATTCGCTCTGCGCCCTGGCGGCGGTGCTCAAGCTGGTGAAGACCTTTGGCTACGCCGACCTGGGCCAGACGGCGGCCTTCGCCGTGGGGATCTTCATCGTGGCCTACGGCGGCTATTTCGTGGCCACCTACCGCGCCGAGCACGGCATGGTGCGCCAGGCGATTTCCCGCACCCGCCGAGCGCTTTAGCCCCTGCTGCCCCTTGCCGCCTTGGCGAGCTCGGCGGCGGTGGCGTTTTTCGCGAGGTGGTCGCTGCGCCGCAGGGAAGTGGGGGATGACCGACTGTAAGACACGGTAGCGCGGTCGTTCCGCCCCAAGCACAGGCGCGTTCGGGCGGGATGACCGCCTAAGTCATGGCATGCGAAAGCGGGTCGTCGCGGGCAACTGCGGCGGCCCGCTTTCGCATGCGGGCGCGCTTTGGCACGCCACGGTCGCGCCCCATCCCGTTTCGCTATTGATATCGGCATGGTAACAAAGAAATGTTTTCACGGTTGCTACACTGCCATGCTTGCCTTCCATCCGATATAGTTCCGCTTTGGGCAAACCCGCCGAAAGGCGGCGACGCAAAGCTATAGGGCCTTCAACCGATGGCAGCCAGTTGCGATTCATAAGCAGAACTCATCAGGTGTACCCTTTGGCGCGGCGTCGGCTCGCAACTGTTTCGCACGAGGCCAGATTGGGGGGACACGCGATGGGCGACTTGTACAACTACATTTCTCGGTCTGCCTATTTCGACATCCCCACCATCATTGCAAGCGCCTTGGGCATCGTCGTCACGTTCGTGTACTTCAAGGCGCAAGGCAGAACGCAACGCGCTGTGCTCACGGGCGAGGTCTTGCTGCTCGTTCAAGCGCTTTTCGGCATAGTTTCCTTCATTGGTCTCGCCACGGGCACGGAGCGAGGGTTCGCGGTCTACGCCGTCGGCATGCTGGGCGTCGAACTGCTCTACGCCTTGCTCTCGTTCATGCTGTTCGTCGTTGCTGCCTGCGCGATGACCGAAGGACGCGAGGCGACGCCGCGCGTCATGTGGATGTACGCGATTCCCGCTTTGGTCGTAATCTCGCTTCTTGCAATTCCCGCAACGCGGGCGACGATGTACACTCTCGACCCCGATGGCACGTTCCGCTATCAGCATATGCACTGGCTCTTGGAGGCTCTGGTCTGCTGGTATACGGGCTGCGCGATGGTGTGGGAATGGCGCTACCGCGACCGTGTGCCGCGCGTGACCCACCTGACGATGGGCATGACGCTGTTCCTGTTCGCCTTGTATCTAGGTGAGCACCTGTTTCACCTGCATATGGCGTCGTTCGCCCTTTCGGTGGGTTTTGCCGCCTTCGTACTCGCCATGGGCCAGATTTACGGCGAGCGCTGGGAATCGCGGAACGCCGATCTTATGGCTGCCGCCACGACCGACGAGCTCACCGGCTTGCTCAACCGCCGTGGGTTCGAAGAACAGGCGCTCAAGCTGCTTTCCGAACCCGGCAACGAGGAAATCGCCATGTTCATGGCCGACCTCGACGACTTCAAGATCTTCAACGATCGCTTCGGCCATCGGGCGGGTGATGCCGTGCTCCAGGATTGCGCCCGACAGCTCCGTGCCATTTTCGGCACCGACGCCGTGATCGCGCGCACGGGCGGCGACGAATTCCACGTTCTGCTCAAGCCCGACATGGACAAGCTCGCTCACGCGCGGGAGGCGCTCCAGGGCGTGCACACCTTCTCCTTCGAGAGGCACCTGATCAGCTACCACGTGTCGGCGGGCTACACCTTGCACAAGAAGGCGGAAGCGGGACTCGACGAGCTCTACCGCCAGTCCGATTTGGCCCTCTATCGCGGCAAGATCATGCGCGACGGGGGCGTGCGGGCCTACGATGAATCGATGGAGCACGACCCGCGCGAGCAACTGGGCTTCACGGCGCGCGACCTGGCGCAGGCGGTGCCGGCGGGGATGCTCATCCGTCAGAACGGCGAATCGCGTCGCGTGCTCTTCGCCAATAGCCGCTGTCTGGATATTTTCGGCTGCGAGACTATGGCCGATCTGGTTGAACTGTCTGCCGGCGACTACCGCAACTTGGTGCCGCAGGGCGAGATGCGCCACATTCAGGATACCGTGTTCAACCTTACTCCGCACGAAAACGCCGGCTGGGCGGAAACGCGCGTGCGTCGCAAGAAGGGCGACACGGTGCGCGTGTACGCGGTGGGGCACAACCAAAACATCGAGCGGTTCGGCAACATGCTCTGCGTCCTTATTTTCCGCGCGTAACGATGCTGCCCTATTGAGCGTCATTGGAATGGGAAAAGTCTCGTATACTAGGGCGAGTTTGTGTACGTGCATTCGCAGGCGCGGTTCGTGTCGGGCGGGCGTCGAGAGGGTAGGTCGGTCAATGGGCTCATACGGGCGGAACGCGTTGGGATTGCCCCGGACATGCTGAACGCGTTTCTTGCGGCCGTCAACGAAGGCCTGCAGACGGCTCTGGCCAAAGGCGATTCCGACGCGTCGATCGACGCTCTGCTCGAAAGCATCGCGCGGGGCGCGGGCGCCCTGTGCGCCGCCATCGTAGAGCGTGCGGACGACGGAGCCCCTGTCGTGACCCATTCCTGGCGCGGTTCGTGCGGGTGCCTGCCGCCCGCGGGCGCGCGTCTCGTGCCCGACGCCGACCTGCGCGCAGCAGACCTCGCCAAGCTCGATGCCGGCGAAACGGTGTGCGGCAGCTTTTCCATTCCGGTGACGGCGCCGCGCTCTGTCTGCTGCGGGGCCGACGACGTGGCGGTTCCCCTGCGCCGTGCCGGCAAAACGATCGGCTTCATCGTGCTCGACGGCGTGTCGGCTTCTACGGCGCGCAATCTGACGGGCGGTCTCGACGTGGCTGCGAGCGCCGTGTCCCTGCTCGTACAGCGGCGCGACGAGCTGCGGTCGTCCGGCGCGGAATCCCGCGTCGACAACGTCACCGGTTTGCAGACTATGGACGTGCTTTCGAGGGCGGTCGATGCGGTCATCGGAATGACTGCGCACGGCACGGCAGAACCCTTCGACCTCGTTTATTTCGACATCGTGGCTTTCAAGTTTTACAACATCACCTACGGTTTCGATGCGGGCGACCGCCTGCTGCGCCAGATGTCGCAGGCGATCGGCTCGGCCGTGGGCATCGACCGCGTGGCGCGCTATGGTGCCGACAACTTCTATGCTCTCGTCGAAGGCTCGCGGTCGGAGGAAGCGGTGAAGACGGTTCACGCTCAGCTGGCCGAAGACGCGACATACGGGGCCCTGGTGCGTGCGGGCATCTATCGAATCACGGGCGACGAGGCGAGCGCAGGTCAAGTCGTCGACCGCGCCAAGATGGCCGGCGACGCGGCGGCGGGCGACTTCGTCCGTTACTGGCGCCGGTTCGAAAAGGGAATGGAAGAGAGTCTGGCTCTGCGTTCTTACGTGGTGCGGCGGGTCGACGAAGCGGTAGCGCAGGGGTGGATCGAGGCCTATTTCCAGCCGATCGTGGGTACGTTTTCCGGCAAGGTGGAGAGCGTGGAAGCCCTTGCCCGCTGGAAGGACCCCGAACGCGGTATGCTGCGCCCCGACCAATTCATCGACACGCTCGAGCGAGGCAAGCTCGTCTACAAGGTCGATTTGGAAATTCTGCGGCAGGCCTGTGCGCGCATCGCGGCTCGTCGTGCGCAGGGCGTGGCCTTCGAGCCCGTGTCGGTGAACTTTTCACGCTACGACCTGCAGGTTGACGGCATCCACGAAACTATCGACGGCATACTCGCAAGCTACGGGGTGCCGCACGAATACATCCATATAGAGATTACCGAAACGGCCCTGGTGGCCAACGAGGCGCTCATTCGCGAGCATGTGACTCGTTTCCACGAGCGGGGCTACGAGGTCTGGCTCGACGATTTCGGCAGCGGATACAGTTCGCTCAATACCCTGCAGAACTTCGATTTCGACTGCGCCAAGATCGACATGGCCTTCCTGCGGGGCGGCAGCTCCAAGCTTCCGCAGATGCTCTGCGACGTCGTGACGGTGTCCAAGCACATGGGGCTCAAGACCCTGGTGGAAGGCGTGGAAACCGAAGAGCAGCTCGATCTGCTCAAACGGATCGGTTGCATGTTCGTCCAGGGCTACTATTTCTCCAAGCCCCTGCCTGCGCAGGAGGCCGCGCGCACCTTCGTCACGCGGGGGCTTCGCCTTGCCAGTGCGCAGGAGCGCGCCCTGTTCAACGACGTGGGCATGACCGACGTGGTGCAGGGCATCCATCCCTTCTTCGAAAGCGAGCCGGCGCTCGAAGCCATCCTGCCGCTCGCGATCTTCGTGAGGGAAAACGGCATCCTGCGCACCGTCTATGCGAATCGTGCGCTTCGCGACTACGGGAAGGCGTCGGGCTACGGCTCGGTGGGCGAAAGCGATGCGACGCTCAACTACGGCGACGGCGTGGCTCAAACCATTCGTGACGCCCTGCGGCAGTCGACCGTGCTGGGGAGCGTGGTCGAAGCGCGCACGCCCCACTCGCCCCTCTTCGGCGCCGTGCGCTCGCAGCTCATTTCGGTGCGCGGCGATGCGCGCGCCTATCTGGTGGCGTTCGACCCGATCGAACGCCACAGCGCGTCGTAGGGCGTGAGTCGAAGGGATGTGACCCCTTCGACTCACGCGCCCCACCCGAGCGTTTTCATACGTTTCGGGCAAAAATCGCGATAATTCGGCCGAATCTCTCTCCCCCCAAAAAAACGTATGAAAACGCAGGCCTGGCCCTCCGGGCGCGCTAGGGGACGCTGCCTGCGGGCGCTCGCGTTGCCGGCCCTCGCCGCCCGCCGACGCTGGCGTGGCACACCCTGGCCCGCTTTTTCGCGATTTCGACTTTCCGCAGATAAAAATTATTCTTTCAAAAAGCTAATTAGCCAATCACCCACGCGTTAGGCAAAACTAACCATCGATTTCGCAGCATGCGGCCCGGCCCCCGCGACTCGTATCGTGCTCGTTGGAGATACGGAAGAGGGAGGCAGCCATGGTGGACGAAACCACCGGCGCGGTCGCGGCGGCCACGGCTCGAGACGCCGCCGCAAGCGCACCTGTGACCGACGCGCACACGCCGCACTACACAGAGGAAGAGATCCTGCAGAAGTTCTTCGCGGACAACGAAGAAGAAGCAGCCGAATCCGAAGAGGAAATCGACGACCTCATCGAGGCCCAGGAAGCCGCCGAAGAGGAAGAGGCGCGCAAGCCGCCCTTCCGCGATGTGGCCACCGAAGACGAAATGGTCGACGCCACTCGCAAGGTGTTCGATTCCCAGGGCAATTTCCGCGCGATCTTCTACCAGCTGCTCGACGCCGCGCGCACCGAGCATGCGGGCGCCGCGCTTTCCGATTTCGTGGCGAACCTTCCCGAAATGAAGCTCGTCACCTATCCCACTACCTATTTCATCGAGAGCCTCTACGACGCAGGCGCGCTCGACCGCGCCCTGCCCGCCGACTACGTGCCGCGCACGGCAGCTCCCGTCGACGCCGAAGCCTTCTTCAAAGAGGGCACCGGTGCCGAAGGCGACCCCGACCTCGCGCCGGCCGCCGGCGCGCAACCCGCAGCCGCCGACGCCGCCGAAGCCGACGCCGAAGCCGACACGCTTCCGCCGGCTCTCACCGATTACGACTACACCGTTTCGCCGGCGGGCGAACGCATCTTGAGCGACTTCTCGCCCCTGCGCCGCATCGCCGAGCTCTTCGACGTCGAGCCCGATCTGGTAGGCGGCTTCAAGGCGGTTTTGGAATTCTGCCAGGACGCTGGCCGGTCCCGCGAAGAGATCGAGGAGGTCCTGAAGGAAAAGGGCTTCCACATCGGCCTCGACCTTGATTCGTCGTTCTACCTCGACCGCCTTGAACAGCAGGGCGGCCTGGTTTGGAAGAACAAAGGTTGGCATACCACCGCTGCGGGCGTGGAGATCCTGCAGCAGAGCGAAAGGGAGTGAGGGCCCAAGAGAATGACGCACGTGACAACGGGGACGGAGGTTGTTGTCACGTGCGATGCTGCGTGACAACAACCTCCGTCCCCGTTGTCACGGTCGCATAAGCAACAAGGAAGAAGGAGGAAGACATGAAGGAACATACGCTCACCCGCCGCACGTTCGTCAAAGCGGCTGCGGCAGTGGGAGCAGCAATCGCTGCGAGCGGCACTTCCGAAACGCTGGTGAAGGCCGACAAGGCCTTCGCTGAAGGCGATTCTGGCCAAGAGGAGATCGTGAGCACGGTCTGCCGTGCCTGCATCGCCCAGTGCTCGGTGCTCGCCCACGTCCGCGATGGGCGCGTGGTGAAGCTGGAAGGCGACCCGCGCGGCCCTATGAGCAAGGGGTCTATGTGCGCGAAGGGCCTTGCGGGCATCCAAGCGCTCTACAACCCCATGCGCAACAAGTACCCGATGATCCGCACGGGCAAGCGCGGCACCTGCGAATTCCGCCGCGCGAGCTGGGACGAGGCCACCGATTACGTAGCCGACCAGCTGCTCGACCACATCAACAAGTACGGCCCTGAATCGATTTTCGCATCGACCGGCGGCGGCGGTAACCCGCACATTTCGGGCCCCATCCGCTTCATCAACACGATCGGCAGCCCCAACAACTTCGAGCCGGGCTGCGCCCAGTGCTATCTGCCCCGCCAGACCCAGGCGCGCCTGGTCTACGGCGGCGGCCCTGACGACAACCTGTCCATCGCCGACTCGAACGTGCTCGACTTCTACGACCGCGAAAGCGAAGTCGAAGCGGCCGTTCTGTGGGGCGCCGGCCCCAGCTGGTCCGCACCGTCGATGACCGGCCGCACGGTCGCCGACCTGCGCAACCGCAAAACCAACCTGCAGGGCCTGAAGACCGTCGTCGTCGACCCGCGCCTCACCGCCGACGCGTCGAAGGCCGACGTGTGGCTGCCCGTGCGCCCCGGCACCGACGTGGCCCTCATGATGTGCTGGATCAAGTACATCATCGACAACAACCTCTACGACGAGGACTTCTGCAAGAAGTGGACCAACTTCCCCTTCCTCGTGGACCCCGACACCAAGATCGACCTCGACGCCGGCGTCATCGGCGGCCCGGCCAACAACTTCGAGTACGTGGTCTATGACAACAACCAGAAGAAGGCCGTTGTCATGCCCTACCCGTATCCCGACGACTACGACGTGGCCCTGTTCGGCGAATACGAGGTTACCTTCAGCGACGGCACCAAGAAGACCTGCAAGACCGGCTTCCAGGTCCTGAAGGAAGCCTGCGACGAGTTCTCGCTGGAAAAGGCCGCCGAGATCTGCTGGCTCGACGCCGACAAGATCGAAGAGGCCATCAAGATCTACGTCAACAACGTGTCGACCCTGATCCACGGCCTCGCCACCGACCAGTTCCCCAACTCCGCGCAGGCCGCACTCGCCGCGCTCGAGCTGGAATGCATGATGGGCCATGTGGAAAAGCCCGGCGCCGCCCTGCAGCGCTTCGGCGTCCTTTCCCACAGCCCCGGCATCATCGAAAACGACACCTTCGGCATGGGTTGCTACCAGAACCTCATCACGCGCGATATGCTGAACAAGCGCCTGGTGGGCGGCCACAATGGCTTCTACAACTGGCAGATGGCCCACATTCCCACCGTGCAGCAGGCCATCCGCACCGGCAAGCCCTACAAGCCGCGCGTGTGGATGGAGCGTTCGGGCAACAAGTTCGCCGTTATCGGCAACGCCCGTTCCTGGTACGAAACGCTGCCGGAGCTCGACCTTATCGTGCACGCCTACATGTACCCGACCTCCTTCACGATCGAAGCGGCCGACGTCGTGTTCCCGCTGCGCGAGTGGTTGGAATGCCCCAAGCCCGTTAAATTGATGAACTGGATCTTCCCCCGCCGCGAGGTCACGCACCTGTTCGAAACCGCCGACGAGACCCTCTACTGGAGCCGCCTGATCGAAAAGCTGGCCGAAAAGGGCTATCAGCGCGCGATCGACTCCTTCAAGGACGAAGTGGCCAACCCCGGCAAGTCGCACACCATCAACGGCGGCAACATGCAGGACGGCATCGCAAAGGGCTGGCGCTGGGCCTACGACGAAGACGACCTGGCCAACCTGTTCTGCAACGATCTGGTCGACCCCGACACCGAGCAGCCCATGTCCTGGCAGCAGCTCCTCGACAAGGGCCCGTTCGAGTACGCGCCCTACGACGAATGGCACCAGTACTACGTCTACCTGCACGACGACGGCACCGGCAAGCCCATGGGCTTCGGCACCCCGTCCAAGCGCGTCGAGCCCTACAGCGACATCACCGTCAAGCTGGGCCGCACGGGCTACCCGTTCGCCCTGTGCAACGAAGGCCTGATCGAGCTCGATCCGTCGCTGAGCGTGGAATACGAGCCGGTTCCCTTCTACATGGAGCCGCACGAGAGCCCGCTCTACGACACCGAATACCCGCTGTCCCTCACGTCCGGCCGTGTGCCGATCTACCACCACGGCACCCTGCGCAACTCTCCTTGGCTGCGCGAGATCATGCCGACCGCCGAGATCTGGGTCAACGAACAGGACGCCGACAAGTACAGCATCGTCAACGAAGGCTGGGTCAAGGTCGAAAGCCGCCGCGGCGAAACCTACGCGCGCGCCGTCGTGACCGAAAACGTGTCGCCGGGCGTCGTGTTCCTCGAGCGCTTCTGGAACCCCGAACTGCTCGACACCGACCCCTACGGTTCGTGGAACGCTGAAAACGTCAACGTCCTCACCAAGAACGACGCTCCGTTCAACGACGTGTACGGCACCTACACCCTGCGCGGCTTCCAGGTGAAGATCTCGCCTGTGGACAAGTGCCCCTACGACGTCTACGTCGAGCCCAAGCAGTTCAGCGTGTGGCTCCCGCAGTACAGCGACAAAACCACCGAGCCCACCGGCGAAGCCACCTGGGAGAACTGGCAAGAGTTCCCCGATGACGACCTGGTGTGCCAGATCAAGGCAGAATAGGAGGGAAGCATATGTCGCATTACGCAATCGTTGTCAACGCCGACCTCTGCACCGGCTGCATGTCGTGCGAAGTCTCCTGCAAGCAGGAGAACGGCGTGGCCTTGGGCCAGTACTGGAACAAGGTGCTGCGCTACACCCAGGGGACCTTCCCCGATACCAAGCAGTTCTGGCTGCCCACCATGTGCCAGCAGTGCGAAGACGCCCCCTGCGTGAACGTGTGCCCCACGGGCGCCAGCTACCGCAACGAGGACAACATCGTGCTCGTCAACACCGAGAAGTGCATCGGCTGCCGCTACTGCATGATGGCCTGCCCCTACGGCGTGCGTTCTTGGAACGAGGAAATCAAGGCCGTGCAGAAGTGCACCCTGTGCAACCACCTCACGAGCGTCGGCGAAGATCCGGCCTGCGTGAAGAACTGCGCGTCGAAGTGCCGCTATTACGGCGACCTGGACGATCCGAATTCGGATGCGTCGAAGGCGCTCGCCGCGGCCGACCCTGAAACCATCCACCATATGAAGGACGTGGGCAACCATCCGGTGAGCGCCTACATCCTCACGAGCCGTATCGGAAGTTGGGAGTGGGACTAATGGAAATCCAATGGCCTCTAGCAATCTTCACCCTGCTCGCCGGCGGTGCGGGCTGGCTTCTGGTGTGGTCCTGCGTCAACCAGCTGCGCGGCACGGTGACCGATGACAAGCTGTTCAGCCGCGAGCTGATCGTCATCGCGATCCTGGCCATCTGCGGCGGCATTTCGTCGGCCATGCACCTGTCGCACGTCGACCGCATGATGGGCGCCCTGTCGCATCCCGCTTCGGCGATTTTCACCGAAGCCGTGATGGTCGGCCTCGTGGTGCTGCTCTGCATCGTGTTCCTGGTGCTGCTGCGCCGCGACATGTCGGCGGGCACCCGCAAGGCGCTCTCGATCGTGGGCATCGTGTTCGGCGTGGTGATTTCCTTCGCCACCGGCTCGGGCTACATGATGAGCTCCCAGCCCAACTGGAACACCCTGCTCATGCCCCTGTCCTACCTGGTCACGGCATCGGCGTTCGGTTCGGCTCTCTACCTTCTGTTCGTCGACACCTGGAAGGGCGATGAAGCCGCGCACGGCAAGGCCGTGGGCGAAGCTTCCAAGTACGCCCTGGTCACCGGCCTGGTGGCTGCGGTGGTCGTCGTGATCTACGCGATCGCCCAGGGCGTCCTTTCCCTGTCCGGCGAGCCCGCGCTGTTCGCCGTGTGCTTCATCGGCTGCCTGGGCGTGGCCGCTGTGGGCGCCGGCGCCGGCAAGGCGACGACCGGCATCGCGCTGCCTTCGGTGGGCGTGATCTGCGGCGTGGCCGCCAGCCTGGGCTTCCGCTGCTTCATGTTCGCCGCCGGCACGAGCCTGCTGAGCTTCATCGCCACGCCCGACGCGGCCAACCACTTCTTCGCCACCATCTAGCGAAGGCAGGGTGGGGCAGCGCGGCCTCACGTGTACGCATGCGCCGCCGTGCGACGGAGCGGCGGCGCAATCCCGATTATCCGTAAGCGCTCGATGCGACAACGGGGCAGCCTCGTTGTCGCATGGCAGGCGAGCTGAAGGGCGCCCGGCCCGAGCGCTTTTTCGAAGGAGGAAGAGCAATGGCAGACGATGCAACGAAAGAGGAAGCGCGCTCGTTCTGCGAGCAGCGCGCGAACACCTACCGGTTGTTCGCCTCGATGTTCGACAAGGAAATCACCGCCGACACCGCGCGCCAGATCCAGGGAATCGGGGCGAGCTTGGGCGAGACGGCCGCATCGACCGCCGAGCGCATGGCCGCTTCGGGCTTTCAGGGCATGGCCGACGATATTGCCGGCTTCAACGGCGATAAGGAAACCGAACTCGCCGTCGACTACGCCCGCGTGTTCCTGAACGCCGGGCGCAACGAAGGCCAGGCGGCCATTCCCTACGAGTCGTACTACACGAGCGAGGAGCACCTGCTCATGCAGGATTCCCGCGACCAGGTACGGCAGCTCTACCGCGAGGCCGGCGTCATGGGGCGCCGCGACGAAGGCGGCGGAGAAAACCCCGACGACTTCATCGTCTTCGAGCTCTCCTTCATGGCGGTGCTCAACGACCGCGTGGCGGACGCCCTGGAAAAGGGCGACCTTGCCGCGGCGCGCAGCCTGGCGGCCGAGGCGCGGGACTTCCGCACCGACCACTTGGCCAACTGGTCCGACGACTTCACCAAAGACATGGTGGAGACCGCCAAGACCGGCTTCTACCGCTACCTCGCCAAAGCCTATCGCGGCTTCCTTCTCTGCGAAGCCGAAGATACCCAGTCCCTCGTCGACGTCCTCGCTGCGCTCGACGGGGACGCGGTGAGCGCGTAGAGCGAGGCGTTGGCGATGGGCATCACACGAAGGGACTTTCTCGTTGCCGGCGTGTCGGCGGCCGCCCTTGCGGCCTGCGGCTCGACGGCAGCCTATGCGGGGGTGGGCACGTCGAGCCTGGTGCGCCCGGTGGGCGGCCAGGACGAGACGACCTTCCTCGCCGGGTGCCTGCGCTGCGACCGCTGCCGCAGCGTGTGCCCCGAAAACGTTATCGACCTTGCGCACGCGGAAGACGGCTTTTTCGAAATGCGCACGCCGAAGATGAACTTCCATCTGGGCGCATGCACGTTCTGCAACAAGTGCGTGGACGTGTGCCCCACCGGCGTGCTGCATGCCATCGACCCGTCCAAGGACAAGCTCGGCATCGCCGAGATCAGGCCCGCCCAGTGCGTGGCCTACCGCAACCCGGGTTCGTGCTCTAAGTGCGCCGAAGTCTGTCCCTACGATGCCTGCCACATCCAAGGCGGGTACCCGGTGATCGACGACGACGCGTGCAACGGGTGCGGCACCTGCGTGTACGACTGCCCGGCGCTCGTGCTCACGGCCGTGGATTCCACGGGCGAACGCGGCGTCGAAGTGGTCACGGTAGCGGAACACGAAAGGGGGTAAGGACGATGACCAAGAACAAGGCGGCCGCAGCGCCCGAGCAAGCGAAGGCGAGCGCGGCCGAAGACGCTTCCGCAACCCCCGCGAAGACCGCGGGCTCCGCGCAGTCCAAGGCGGCCAAGGCTGCCAAGGGAGACAAGCGCCGCTCGACGGACAACCTGCGCCTGGTGTGCGGGCTCGGCTTCTTCGTGGTGGTGGGCATCGGCCTGGCCTTCAACACGGGCCTGGGCACCACCGATTCGTTCGGCTGGCAGACCATCGCCGCGGCGTGCCCGGTGGGCGCGATCGAAACCCTGCTCGCCGGTGGCATCCAAGCGCCGGTGGCGCTCGTGTGCCTGGCCATTACCGTGGTTCTCGTGCTCCTGTTCGGGCGCGCGGCCTGCGGCTGGCTGTGCCCGGTGCCGGTGGTCCGCCGCGTGTTCGGCGGCAAGAAGGCGGTGGCAAAATCGGTGTCCGACTCGAAAGAGGAGGAAGCCGCCTGCGACGCCCAGAAGAACGCTGCGGTGAAGGCGGCCATCGACGATCGGCGCGCCAAGCTCGCCGTCGACACGTCGCCAGCGGCCCGCGCCCAGATCGAGCGCGAGTTTTCGGCCATCATCCACGGCGCCTGCGCGACGCCGCACTGCGCCGAATGCGCCGGCCACACCACCTGCTCCCAGGAAACCATGCGCGTGCACGACCGCAAGAACCGCATCAAGGTGTCGCACTACGATACCCGCTTCGCGGTGCTCATCGGCGCGCTCGCGTCGTCGGCGATCGCCGGCTTCCCCGTGTTCTGCCTGGTGTGCCCCGTGGGTCTAACGGTAGCCACCTTCATCGCCCTGTGGCGTTTCATCACCATGAACCAGGGCACCTGGGGGCTTATCGTCATGCCCGTCATCCTCATCGTGGAGCTCGTGGTCCTGCGCAAGTGGTGCCACCGCTTGTGCCCGATCAGCGCCTTCTTCTCGCTCGTGGGCAAGGGCAACAAGACCCTGCGCCCCACCGTCGACGAAAAGAAGTGCCTGCGCCTGAACGGCACTGCCGTTTGCAACCGCTGCCACGATGTCTGTCCTGAAGGAATCGACCTGCACGACCCGCGCGGTCTGGTGGCCCCCACCGAGTGCATCAAGTGCGCCGCCTGCGTGGACGCCTGCCCCGAATCGTGCATCACCATGCCCCTTTTCCCCAAGCGAACGGGGGCTTCCCAAGCAACAACCTTGACCGACAAGGAGGAGCAATGTCTCACAAACTAGTAAAGACGGGCGTGGCCGCTTGCACGCTCGCGCTCGCCGCAGCACTCTGCGGGTGCGCTTCGAGCGCCGTGCACACGCCGTCCGATACCGCCGCGGCGGGTCCGGCTTCTTCGTCCGCGAGCGTCCAGGCGCGCACGAGCGATCAAATCGCCCAGACGGCCGCGACGCTCGAAAAGGCGTCTGACAACGACACGATGGGCGAGCAGGGCACGCAGTCGGTGTCCCTGGGCCAGACGGTCACCGGTGACGGCTACCCCTTCAAGCTCGATTCGTACGAATACACCGATGAGATCGACCAGACCTCGGGCGGCGCGGCGCTGCATCTCGACCAGGTGGGCGCTAAGTACCTCGTGCTGAAGGGAACCTTCACCAACACGTCCGACTCCACCGAAAACATCCGCAAAGGCACCGCTGCCTGGTTCACCTTCGACGGCGTCTTCACCGACGATCCCGACTACGGCATCCAGGGTTGGACCGACGCCTTCACCAGCGACGGCACCAACGTGTCCGACTACATCGTGCCGGCGGGCCAGTCGGTCGACTTCTTCGTCTATGCCGAAGTGCCCGACACCGTGGCCGAAGGCGCGACCGGGGCGCACGTCCTGTGGGGCGTGAACAACACGCTCGACGACGCGCACTACGAAGCCGCCCGTGAAGGCACGGCCTACGACATCACCGTCTACTAGCGCACGCGGGGCTCGGGTGCGCCCGAGCCCCCTTGCAATGCGCCCCTGTTGTCTGCCAGGAGCGCATTGCAAGGGATCGCGCCGCGGGAAGAAGGGCCCGCGGGACGTGCGCCTTGGAAGAAGGAGGAACACATGGCACAGTTCAGGAACTTCATCGGAGTGCTCGAAAAGCTGCAGAGCAAGAACGTCGTGGTGCACGAAGAGCGCTGCGCGGTGGTGCGCAACCGCCACGCGACCTGCACCAAGTGCGCCGACGCCTGCACGTCGGGCTGCATTTCGTACGCCAACAACGAGCTTACGATCGACCCGGAAAAATGCGTGGGCTGCGGCACGTGCGCGACGGTCTGCCCGACCGAGGCGCTCGAGGCGCGCAACCCCGACGACGCGGCCCTGTTCAGCGCGACGCTGCACGCGATGCACGCCAACGACGGCAACGCGGTTATCGCCTGCGATCAGGTGCTCTCGCACGTGCGCGGCCTGGTCGACGAATCGAAGGTGGCGCCCGTGGTCTGCCTGGGCCGCGTCGACGAGAGCCTGATCGCCCTCATGGCGCTGGGCGGCGGCAGCAAGGTCACGCTGGTGTGCGGCGACTGCGCCCACTGCCCGCAGAAGGTGGGCCGCGAAACGGCCGAGCTGGTGGCCCGCACCGCCAACGACCTCATGGAGGTGTGGAACTGCCGCCTGCGCGCCAAGGTGCGCTCGAAGTTCCCCGCGAGCGTGCGCCGCGACCCTGCCTACGCGCCGGCCTACGACAAGGGCCGCCGCGCCTTCTTCAAGGGCGCCGGCGACACCGCGCGCGAGGCGGCAGGCGCCGTGGCGGCCGCCGAAATCGACAGCCTCACCGGCGAGACCCATGAGGCTGCCCCCTTCAAACCCGCCAAGGTGGGGGAGAACGGCGTGCTTCCGCAGCACACGCCCACGCGGCGCAAGCGCCTGCTGAAGACCCTTTCCGAAATGGGCGAGCCGGCCGACGAAATGATCGCCTGCCGCCTGTGGGGCCATGTCGTGATCGACATGAGCGCCTGCAACTCCTGTCAGATGTGCGCGACCTTCTGCCCCACGGGGGCGCTCACGCGCTTCAGGGACCCCGACGGCACGGTGGGCGTCATGCATTACGCAGGCGCCTGCGTGAAGTGCCGCACCTGCACCGATATCTGCCCGAAGAACGCGCTCACCGTCTACGACGCGGTCTTCGCGGAAGACCTCATGCACGGCAACATCGAGAAATACCCCATGGACCCGCCCAAAATCATGGAGGGCGGCGTTCACCAGATGCGCGGTGTGATGCAAACGCTCGTCACGCACAGCCGCGTGTCCGACAACTAGTTTTGACATTCCCCCAGACGGGCAATGCCGCGGCATGATCCCTCTTCCTTCTTTAGGGCCGCGCGCGTTACCGTGTCTTTCCCTTCTTGGGGCGCCGTTGCGCAACGGCGCGGCGTCCCCTCGCCTTCGCCGCGGGCTCTCTCACCCCTCCTCGAACTCCCGCGGCGAAGCTTCCTTCAACCTGCCTGCATGCATTTTCATGCAGAGTGTCGTAGCATGTCCGAACGGACGCGTTGCGAGGTATTAGGTGGACCACATGCGAAACGATACGATCGATACCAGGCATTTCGAGGGCGATGACGTCCGCGTCGCCCCTCTGGAACAGCAGTGGCCCGCCCTGCGTTTTTTGGGCTTGGGAGCCTGGTGGGCCTGGATTTGGCTTGCCTACGAATCGACGATTCTGGAGCAGGGCTTCCCGGCCGAGAACAATACCTACTACGTAATCGTGATGTTCGTGTCGTCGACGATTGCCGTGGCACTGGCCACGCTCGCCTGGTCGCTGCGGTGGAAGCGCACCGAAGGTCTGGTGGAGCGGCCGGCCGTGGTCTATGCGTTCGCGTGCCTGGCCTGCGCGGCGTCGTTTTGCCAGTACCTTGCCGGCGTCTACGGAGCCGGTCCCGTCTTCAGCGTGTGCGCGGTGCTCAGCGGCGTGGGCACGTCGGTGCTCTGCGTGCGTGCGGGGCAGATCTACGGCAGCGTGGGCCTGGGCGAATCGCTGGTGGGCGGGGCCCTGTCCCTGCTGTTCGCGGTCATGCTCTACTTCGTGTGCTGCGGCCTGCCCGCCGTGGT
The DNA here is from genome assembly GCA_022644775.1 of Eggerthellaceae bacterium. Taxonomy (GTDB): domain Bacteria; phylum Actinomycetota; class Coriobacteriia; order Coriobacteriales; family Eggerthellaceae; genus Hugonella. The sequence goes on along the minus strand of JALCHN010000012.1, from coordinate 13,071 downwards.
GCAGCCCCTGTTCCTGTCGCTGTTGCCCTTCCTTTCGGCCCTGCTCTTTTCTATGAAAGTGGACGATTCCTTCGGTTCGGCCGAGCTGCCCTTTGAAGGCCGGCTTTCCGAGCTGCGCGGCATCATGGGGCGCGTGGTGACGGCCGTCGCGCTCGTGGCCTTCACGGCCGGCGTGGGCAAGGGCGTGTCGGTGGTGAGCTACACGCCGTTCGAGTTTTCGCAGATAGGCGCCGTGTGCGTGGTGCTTGTGGGCTTCGTGTCGGTCGCCGTGTTGTGGGCCGTGAACCGCTACGGTGCGGTGAGGGCGGCCTCGAAGGGCTACACGGCCCTCATCCTTCTGGGCATCTCGCTCATGATGGGCACCTGTTTCGGCGTGCCGATCGCCCTGCTTTCCGTCGGCAAGGACGCCCTGTGGCTCATGTTCACCGTGTTCATGGCCTACATCTCCTTCCGCGCGAGCGCGAGCCCCGTGCGCGTGTTCGGCTTCGGGCAAGCCATGTACTTCTTCGGATCGGTGACCGGCTGGCTCGTGGGCTATGCGGTTGCGCCCTACTACGGCGACATGCTGGTGCGCGCCGGCGTGGGGCTGGGCATGGCGATGGTGGTCGTGGTGGTCATTCTCTATCTGCTGCCCGAAAACCGCGTGGCCGATTTGGTGGTGCTTTCGGGCGAGGAAGAGGCGGGCGCCGATGCGGCGGCCGGCGACGAGGGCGCGGTGCCCGGCGACGGCGCAGTGCGTGCCGACGGCGTGCAGGCTCTGGCGGCCGAAGACGCCGAAGCGGCGGTCGATGGGGGAGCGGCGGCGGACGCGGCGGCGCCTGCGGACGGCGATGGGGCGACCGCGGCTGCGGCGACCGGTCGGCCCGAGGGGCTTTACGGGTACGCGGGCCTGCCGCTCTATGGGCTTTCGGCGCGCGAGCTCGAGGTCATGCACCTCTACGCACAGGGCCGCAGCGCCAACTGGATCGCCGAAAAGCTCGTGATCTCGTCGAACACCGTGCGCACCCATCTGCGCGCCGTCTACAACAAGCTCGACGTGCACTCGCGCCAAGAGCTGCTCGACTTCATCGACCAGGGTCCGCGCGCGTAGAGGCGCGCCCCGCCCGGGCGTCGCTGCCACCCCGCGCCCACTCGGGCATTAACACGCCCTTCGTGCGGAAATCGCGTTGCCGGGGCCGAAATCGCTGCAAAAGGCGCGTTAATCCCGGCCCCGTTTCCGACGCCGCACGACAGTGGCGGGCTTCCGTGTGGGGCGCCGCACCGTCCCTCTTACCCCGCAAAGTAACGGCCAGATAACGGCGGAATGAAATCTTAGCCACCGCAGCGCAGATTTTCGCGAAACGCTTGCACCCTCTGGGGCGGCTGGGTATAGTCACAGTCGTTGGTTGGCACTCGGCAAAAGCGAGTGCTAGCACTCGATAAAGCTGTCAATTACGCACAAGCGGTAATGAAAGGAAGGCTTTCGACTATGAATCTGAAACCGTTGGGAGACCGCGTCATCGTCAAGCAGGACGAAGCCGAAGAAACCACCGCATCGGGCCTGTTCCTCGCAAGCTCTTCTAAGGAGAAGCCGACCACCGGCGTCGTGCTGGCCGTTGGCGAAGGCAAGCACACCGACGACGGCAAGCTCGTCCCCATGCCTGTCAAGGAAGGCGACCACGTGCTCTACGGCAAGTACGGCGGCACCGAGGTCGAAGTCCAGGGCGAGAAAGTCGTCATCCTGCGCGCCGACGACATCTACGCGATTCAGCAGTAGTCAGCCGCTCGTTTCGGGCCTGGCCCGTTAATCGAAGCATTCACCGTTTTGGAAGGAATCAACTAGCATGGCTAAAGATGTAAAGTTCGATACCGACGCTCGCGGCGAGCTCGCCGCCGGCGTGAAGAAGCTCGCCGACGCCGTAAAGGTCACCCTTGGGCCCAAGGGCCGCTACGTCGCCCTCGAAAAGTCCTACGGCGCTCCGCTCGTCACCAATGACGGCGTGACGGTCGCCAAGGAAATCGAGCTCGAAGCACCCGTCGAGAACATGGGCGCCCAGCTCGTGCGCGAAGCCGCTGTGAAGACCAACGACGAAGCCGGCGACGGCACCACGACCGCAACCCTGCTGGCCGACGCCATCGTCACCGAAGGCCTGCGCAACGTGATCGCCGGCTCCGACGCGCTCGGCATCCGCCGCGGCGTGCAGAAGGGCGTCGACGCCGTCGTTGCCCAGATCAAGGACGACGCGATCGAAATCGAAACCCAGGAGCAGATCGCCAACGTCGGCACCATCTCCGCCGGCGACGCCGAAATCGGCAAGAAGATCGCCGAGGCCATGCAGGTCGTCGGCAAGGACGGCGCCATCTCCGTCGAGGACAGCCAGACCTTCGGCATCGAGCTCGAGCACGTGGAGGGCATGCAGTGGAACCGCGGCTACATCAGCCCCTACATGGCCACCGACACCGACAAGATGGAAGCGAATCTGAAGGATCCGTTCATCCTGCTTACCGACCAGAAGATCTCCTCCATCCAGGACCTCGTGCCGCTGCTGGAAGGCGTCATGAAGTCCGGTCGCCCGCTGCTGATCGTCGCTGAAGACGTCGACGGCGAAGCGCTGGCCACCCTGCTGCTCAACAAGCTGCGCGGCACGCTGAACGTGGTCGCCATCAAGGCCCCCGGCTTCGGCGATCGTCGTAAGCGTATCCTCGAGGACATCGCCATCGTCACCGGCGCCCAGGTCATCGACAAGGACTTCGGCATGAACCTGGCCGACGCCACGATCGACATGCTCGGCACCGCCAAGAGCGTCAAGGTCGACAAGGACAACACCCTGATCGTCGACGGCGCAGGCGACAAGGCCGCCATCGAAGAGCGCAAGGAACAGATCAAGGCTGAAATCGCCCGCACCGATTCCGACTTCGACCGCGAGAAGCTGCAGGAGCGCTACTCCAAGCTGTCCGGCGGCGTGGCCGTGCTCAAGGTGGGCGCTGCGACCGAATCCGAGCTCAAGGAGAAGAAGTCCCGCATCGAGGACGCTCTGCAGGCAACCCGCGCGGCCGTTGAAGAGGGCATCGTCGCCGGCGGCGGCGTGGCTCTGGTCGACGCGCTCCCCGCGCTCGACGGCGTCAAGGCCGACAACAAGGACGAGGAAATCGGCGTCGACATCGTGCGCAAGGCCCTGGTTGCCCCGATGCGCGAGATCGCCAAGAACGCCGGTTACGAAGGCTCCGTCGTGGTCGAAAAGGTGAAGGCTCTGCCTAAGGGCGAAGGCCTGAACTCCGCCACCGGCGAGTACGGCAACATGATCGAGATGGGCGTGAACGACCCGGTCAAGGTCACCCGTATCGCTCTGCAGTCCGCTGCTTCCGTGGCAACGCTGATCCTCATCACCGACTGCACCGTCAACGAGATCCCGAAGGATTTCGATCCGGCTGCTGCCGCAGCTGCCGCTGCCGGCGGAATGGGCGGCGGCATGATGTAAGCTTCGGCTTGCACCGCTTGCACGCATAGTTTTCGCGAAGGGCTCGCACGCACGTGCGGGCCCTTTTGTGACGGCGGGCGACAACGGGTGACAACGGGGGCGCGTGATGTTGTCACCGCCACGTGTGACAACATCACGCGCCCCCGTTGTCACCTGCCGCGATTAGCGCGCCCTTTGTGGCCAAATCTTACAAATCGGGCCATTGGATGCGAGAAGGGCATGTTGATAAAAAATTCCGTCCACCGTTAACGCACCTTTCTCGTCGAACTGCCGGGATTTCGGCCGTTCCGCGCACGAAAGGCGTGTTGTTGCCGTCCCGTGCGCAGGTGACAACAATCCCAGCCCCCGTTGTCGCTGACAACAACAGCAGCCCCCGTTGTCACCGCCACGTGTGACAACAACCCCTGCTCCCGTTGTCACCGTCGTGTGTGACAACATCACGCGCCCTCGTTGTCAGTCGCCTGCTCCCGTTGTCACCCCGTTGTCGCGGGTGTGTGGGTTGGGCGTGGGCTGTCGCGGCCAAGGGCGCGTTCGCTACAATGGGGCGAACGAGAAAGAGGCGTCCATGCTACCAATCGATTCCCTGCGCGCAGCCCAGCCGGCCTGGGTGGGGCACACTCCTGCGCCCTTCGAGCTCGTGCTCGAAGGCGGCGCCATGCGCAACCTGTTCACCTGCGGCGTGGTCGACTTCTTCATGGACCAGGGCCTGTTCGCCGAAGAAACGGTGGGCACGTCGGCCGGAGCCCTGTGCGGTTACAACTACGTGAGCGGCGCGCCGGGCCGGCAGGCCTACATCAACCTGCGCTTCCGCAGCGACTGGCGCTTCATGGGCGTGCGCTCGAAGATCGTCACCGGCGATTTGGTGGGGTCGCGCTTCATGTTCGACACGATTCCCAACGACATCATGCACCTGGACCACTCCTGGTTCGTGAAGTCTCCCATGCGCTTGGTGTCGGTGGCGAGCGACTTGGACACGGGTCAGGCCGACTACCATGTATTCGGCCCCGACGAAACCTACGAGCGCGGCAAGGACTACCTGCTCGCCTCGTCGTCGATGCCTTTCGCCAACCGCATCGTGCGCGTCGACGGCAAGCATCTGCTCGATGGCGGCGTATGCGACGCGGTGCCCTTCCGCTGGGGACGCGAACGCTATGCGGGCCGGCAGGTCGTCGTGCTCACGCACGAGCGCGGCCACGTGATGCATCCGGCGCGCGTGAAGCACTACGCCCGCCATCGCTACGGCGCCTACCCCAAGTTCGTGACCGCCTGGTGGAAGCGGCCCCATCTCTACAACCTTGCCTATTGCGAAATCGAAGAGCTGCACGACAAAGGCGAGCTGTTCGCCATCTGGCCGCCCAAGCGCCTCGATGTGTCGATGACCGAAAGCAACCCCGACAAACTCTTCGCCGCCTACGAGCAGGGGCTCGAAGAAGCGGCCAAAGCATGGCCGGCCATCGAGCGTTTTCTGAACCTTTAGGAGCCGCACGTGAACCTCATCGAAGTCACCAGCCTTAGCGACCCGCGCCTCGACGTGTTCGCCCGGCTCACCGAAGCCCAGCTGCGCAACAAGCTTGAGCCCGAAAAGGGGATATTCATCGCCGAATCGCCCAAGGTCATCGTGCGCGCGCTCGACGCGGGCCTGCAGCCCCTGTCATATTTGATGGAGCGGAAGTGGCTCGAGACAGCGGCGCCCCTCATCGATCGGTCGCGGGCCGAAGACGGCGGCGAGGTACCCGTGTTCACGGGGCCTAGCGAGGAGCTGGCCAAGCTCACGGGCTTCACGCTCACGCGCGGGGTTTTGTGCGCCTTCCGCCGGCCGGCGCTGCCGAGCGTGGAGAATCTGCTGGCGGGCGCGCGCCGGGTGGCCGTGCTCGAAGGCATCGTCGACCACACCAACGTGGGCGCAGCCTTCCGGTCGGCGGCGGCGCTGGGCATCGATGCGGTGCTCGTGACGCCCACTTGCTGCGACCCGCTCTACCGCCGGTCGGTGCGCGTGAGCATGGGCACGGTCTTCCAGGTGCCTTGGACGCGCATCGGAAACGCCGCGCACGACTGGCCCGACGCGGGCATCGCGCGCCTTCATGCGCTCGGCTTCAAGACGGCGGCGATGGCGCTCACCGACAAGAGCGTGTCGATCAAGGATCCGGAAGTGAACGCCTGCGACAAATTGGCGATCGTTCTGGGAACAGAAGGCGATGGTCTTGCGCCGCGTACGATAGCCCAGTGCGACTACACGGTGAAGATCCCCATGCGCCACCACGTCGACTCTCTCAACGTGGCCGCCGCAAGTGCCGTGGCATTCTACCAGTTCTGCCAGTAGGGGTGCCCGCCCGCACCCCCCCCTCGCTTCTCCCGCCAAACGGCCAGCTTGGCTAGCGCTTGCGCCCGTGCTTCGGTATAGTGCGAACGATGAAAGACATTCTCGTTAACAACTGCAAGATGGACCGGCTCGACTGGGTACTCGACGTGCTCATCGCCGTGGCCGCTTTCATGTTCGCGCTCATCCAGATCACGCTGAGCTCGTCGCCGCTCGTCTTCCGCGACTCGCTCTTTCGCAGCATGATGGGCGTGATCTCGCGCAACCCCGACCCGTCGATCTACATCCTGCTCGCCCTCACCACGCTGCCGCTCGTCGTGCGTCGCCGCCTGCCCTGGGAGGTCTTCATCTTCACTTTCCTGGTCTTCGTGACCTCGCAAGGCGACGCGCCCAGCTACTCGTTTTCGGCCATCGGTCCTATGATCGCCCTGCTCACGCTTGCGTCCGAACGCACGCTCTACGAAACGGGCGTCGCCGCGGCCATCGTGGTCATCCTCCTGTTCTGGATGCCGCCCCCGGGCGAGAACGCGGCCATCCGCCTAGCGGTGGTCGTGCAGAACCTCACCCTGTTCGCGGTAGCCGCCGGCGTGGGCCTGGCCCTCTACGCCTTCAACAACTACAAGGAAGAATCGAAGGCGCGCGCCGAGGAAACCCAGCGCCGCATCGAAGAGGAATCGGCCCGCCGCGTCGAAGAGGAGCGCGTGCGCATCGCCCGCGAAATCCACGACATCACGGCCCATTCGCTTTCGGCGGTGAGCATCCAGGCTGCCGCGGCCGAGCGCCTCATCGACCGCAACCCGGCCATGGCCAAGGAAGCGGTGGCGCAGATTCGCCTCACGTCGAAATCGGCCTTGGAAGAGATCCGCTCGATGATCAGCGTCCTGCGCAACGAAGACGCCGAAGCCGAAACCAAGCCCACCAACGGCACCGACCGCATGCCCGACCTGTGCGAATACGCGCGCGAGGCCGGGCTCGAGGTCACCTACGACGACGCCGGCTACGACGCCGCCCAGGTACCCGCCTACGTCGACGTGGCCCTGTTCGGTATCGCGCGCGAGGCGATCACCAACACGGTGCGTCACGCCCACGCCCACAAGCTGAAGGTGCGGCTTGCGAACACCGACGTCACCGCCGTCCTTTCGGTGGAAGACGACGGCTGCGGCATGCCCGAAGGCACCGCCGCTTCCGATGGCCTTTCGGAATCGAGCGGGCACGGCGTGCAGGGCATGGCCGAACGCGTTACAGTTTTGAAAGGGACGTTTTCGGCCGGGAATCGTCCGCAGGGCGGCTTCGCGGTGCGCGTGGAACTGCCGCTGGGTAAGCGGGAATAGCAACGAAGGAAACGGAGGCCGGTGTGGCGGAAGAGCTTATCGGCGGATCTCAGCTGTACGACGAAGACTACCGCAAGGCGCAGGAGCGTCTGCGCAAGCAGAGCGAAGAAGCGGTGCGCGAAGCCGACGAGGCGCGGCTGGGCGACGACGTGTCGGTGCTCATCGCCGACGACCAGGACCTGGTGCGCAGCGGCTTCCGCCTCATCCTTTCGTCCTACGACCACATCAACGTCGTGGGCGAGGCCGGCAACGGCGCCGCCGCCTACGACCGTGCGCTCGAGCTGCACCCCGACGTGGTGCTCATGGATATCCGCATGCCGGTGGAAGACGGCATTTCGGCCACGCGCCGCATCGCCGAAGACGAGCGCCTGGTGGGCACCCATGTGCTCGTGCTCACCACTTTCGACATCGACGAATACGTCTACGACGCGCTCGCGGCGGGCGCGAGCGGCTTCATGCTGAAGGACGCCGAGCCCGACGACATCGTGCGCGCGGTGCGCACGGTGGCCCAAGGCGACGCCCTCATTCAGCCGTCGGTCACGCGCCGCCTCATCGAAACCTTCGTCGATTCGCGCGTGCGCGAGGTGCGCGCCGAACGCGAGCTGTCGGGTCTCACCGACCGCGAGAGCGAGATCCTGAAGCTCGTCGCACACGGCCTGACCAACGAGCAGATCGCCGAACAGCTCGTCATCTCGCCCGCTACCGTGAAGACCCACCTGGCTCGCGTGATGAACAAGCTCGATGCCCACGACCGCGCCCAGCTCGTGGTGATCGCCTACGAAACGGGCCTGGTGACCCCGGGCCAGCGATAGCTCGTTGCCTCTTCAACGCAGCGGTTGGAAGAGCAACCGAGCGCGCGGACGTGACGGCCTACACTAGGGCGGATAATCGAATCCGCCCTTCGTGGGCTTCTGTGCGAAAGGATCGCGATGACGCACGCTTCCGCTGCAGCCGTTTGCCCCGGCTGCCACTTCCACTGCCGGCTCGACCACTTCATGTGCGGGTTGGGCGCCTACCGGTGGGAGCAGGCGCAGAAGGAGCGCGCGGAAGGGCCGGCTGCGGCTGCGGCCGAACCCGCGGCCAAACCCGCGGCGAAGCCCGCCGCCAAGCATCATGCGAGCGCTCCTGCCGACGTGCGCATCGAGCACCTGCTCACCGTGCTGCCGCACAAGCTGCGCGCCGCGGCCGGCGAGCGCGTGGAGGACAAGCTGCTCTGCGCCGTCATGCGCCGCCGCGGTCTGGCGGCCCCCTCGATCATGGCCAAGCTGCTCTACACGAACACGGCCGGCTTGCTGCCTTCGATCGAGGCGCTCGAGGCCGCCGGCTATCTGAAGATGGTTGAAGTCGACGGCCGCCCGGGCTTCATGCAGCTCACCGACGAGGGCATGGCCGAAGGCAGGCGTCGCGCCGCCCATCATACGACGTCGTATCGCGAGCTCATGGCCTGCTTATCCGACGAAGAGCAGGCTCAGCTCGTGGCCCTGCTTTCGAAACTGCTGGCGGCGACGAAGACGGCCTAGCGGTTGCGCATCGCTCGCAGGTGGGAAAGCGCCCTGCCGTTGCCCAGCCGCCCGCGGCGCCTTGCCGCCCGGCGGCCCCGTCCCGGTTTTGCTGCCCAGCGGCCTCCGTCCCGTCCCCGCCGCCTCGCCTCTCAGCGACCTCACCCCCCCGGCCCTGTTTGTCCCGCCTCCCAGCAGGTCTGTCCCGTTCCGCTCTCTAACATCTTCGCGATGGTGGCTGGAATCATGAGATGTGCGGTCGATTTCGCCGTCCGTTGGCTGAAATCGCGCGTTATGCGGTTTGCGATGACGGGCTCCTCTGGGGCGGACCTTGCAGGCGACTTCCTGAACTGGGGTTTTGTAAATTGCGGCATCACCAACGGGCTCGATTCCCGTGATTCGGCCCAGTTGAAGACCGCATTTCTACCTATCTCAGCCAGCGGCGATCGAAACCGACCGCATATCTGCCCATCTCTGCCAGTCTTCGTGTGCCGCGGCCGGGCACGACGCCGCATTCGGCCGTGACGCCCCGTCGCCCGACCCCGGCGCTCCGTCACTTGGCGAGCTCGCTTTTCCCGCACGTGCTATCCCCAGATGAGCGATTCCTGCGCGCAGGTGGCAGAGAATGCGCGTTGTGCAGTGGATTTTGCCGCCCGATGGCAGAGATCGCGCGTTGTGCAGTATGCGATGGCCGGCGCCCCTCGGACGGGCTTTGCGCACGAATCCCTGACCTGGGGTTTTGCGAAAGGGTTCGCCGCCGGCGGAACCGATTCGCGCGATTCGGCTCGATTTGATGCTGCATTTCGGCACGTCTCTGCCATCGACCCGAGAAATCCACTGCACAGCGGCACATCTGTGCCAGCCCCGCGCGCTCGAGCGGCGGTCGCGCCATGCGGCAAGCGCGTTACGCGGCCGCTGTCCTGCCCGACGTGTGCCGCCTTCCCGTGACCTGGCGCCCGATTTGCCGCTGCGCTCCGGCTTGCCTTGCGCGCAAGGTGCATCGTGGTCCCCACGAGACATCGTGCGGTGCGGGGATGCGCGCGGACGTAATTCAGCTCCGACCTGCATCGACGAAGGTCTATCGGGCACGCATTCGGCACCTCATCCTGAAAGCGCCCTGCCGCCCGGTTCGGGAGGCAGGGCGCTTTCAGCGCTATGAGCGGGGACGCGAGAGGCGGCGCGCTTACGGGCGCTTGGTGCCGCAGCTCACGCAGAAGTTGCCGTCGTTTTCGGTGCCGCACGCAGGGCAGTGCCAGGTGCGCTTGGGCGTGAACGCGGGCGGCACGGGCGGAGCCGGGGCCTGCTGCTGTGCAGTAGCCGCAGGTGCTTCGGGCGCAGGTGCCGGCGTCTGAGGTTCAGCGGGGGCCGGCGCCGGTGCGGGCGCAGCCGCCGGAGGTTCGGGGGCCGAAGGGGCCGGCGCAGGCGCTGCTGCGGCGGTCGGGGCGACCGGCGTATCAGCGGGCGCCACGGGCGCGACGGCAGCGGGCGAACGATACGCGCTCGCGGGCGCGAACGGCGCCGCAGGCGCGGGCGGCTCGTCCATGGTGCGCGGGCCGGCCACCGTGTTGCGTATGGCCTGCGTGTCGGTTACCAGGCGCACGAAGAGCAGGGCGCCTTCGAAGATGATGCGGTTCACGAACTGCCCCACGAAGAACACAAGGGCGCCCAGCAAAATGCCCGGCAGGATGAGCAGGGGCGATCCGAACGACGAAAGCGCCAGCCAGCAGGCGAACACGGCAATGCCCACCGCGGCGATGAGGTTGAGGACCTGCAGGACCTTCTCGATATAGAAATGGTCGAAGTTGAAGAAGCGGCCGAGTGCGCTCGTGCGATGCGAGGCGTTCTTGCCCAGCAGCATGATGTAGCCTGCTACGCAGAGGGCAATGAAGGCGAGAACGGCGACGACGCTCAGCACGCCAGCGAGCACTCCGGTGCCGAGCAAGGACGAGTTCGATTCCAACGAGCTCAGGGGATCGGAATAGTACATGTGAGTCCTTTCTGTCTGGATGGTTCCAGTGTACCCTGAGCTTCGATGGCTGCGCTCACAATGGGCCGCCGACGCGAAAGGAAGGGCGCCATGCAGAACGAAAAGGTCTTCGCGATGGATTTTGGCCGCGTCTACTCGTGCCTGGTCGCGAAAGCCGAGCGGAAAGGTCACACGCGCAAAGAGGTCGACGCAGCCACCTCTTGGCTCACCGGCTATACGCCGCAGGAAATCGCGGCGGCCGCGGCGGATGGCACGACCTACGGCGACTTCTTCAGGCGGGCGCCGGCGCCCAACCCGCATCGCGACAAAGTGACGGGCACGGTGTGCGGCGTGCGCGTCGAGGCGGTGGAAGATTCCACGATGCGCGAGATCCGCCGACTCGACAAGATGGTCGACGAGCTCGCCAAAGGCAAGTCGCTCGAAAAGGTGCTGCGGAAGTAGGGCGGGGCAACGCGCGCAGCATGCGCGCAGGAATCGCCCCACTCGGGATGGCGCATGCGCGGGAGAGGCGCGCCCATCGAAAGGCGGGCGCCGCGGTCGGCTTCGCTCAGTCCCCCATACGGGCAAGCGCCCCGACCCCGCGCATGCGGGAATCGGGGCGCTCGTGCGAATCAAGCGTGTCTGCGGATTGCGGGCCTTACACCTCGTAGTCGACGTCCTTGCTCTCCTTGATGAAGTAGAGAGCCACGAGCGCGATCACGGCCATGATGCCCAGGTACCAACCGAGCGCCTGGATGCCGAAGGAGGTAACGAGCGCGGTGGCGATCGTCGGGGCGAACGCGCCGCCGGTCACGGCAGCCAGGTTGTAGGCCAGGCCCGATCCGGAGTAGCGCACCTTCGCGGGGAAGAGTTCCGGCAGGTAGGCGCCGCAGGGGCCGAAGAGGGCGCCCATGATGCTGAAGCCCACGCAGAGGAAGGCGAGCACGCCGGCGAAGTTCTGCGTGCCGGTGAGCAACTGCGGGCAGACCAGGCTGAACACGAGCATCGCAGCGGTCGCGGTGTAGAGGGTGCGCTTGCGGCCGAAGCGGTCGGCGGACAGGCAGCCCACTACGATGAAGGCGGCGAAGAAGAGGACGGCGAAGAGCTCCATCGACAGGTACTGCGACTGGGTGAAGCCCAGGCTCTTCACGCCGTAGGCCAGCGACCAGGTGCCGAGCGAGTAGAACAGGGTGTAGGTCACCGAGATGGCGCACATGCCCAGCACAACCTGCTTCCAGTAGTGGCGAAGGTCGCGCAGCGGGGTGCGGGTGGTGCGGTTCTCTTCAACGGCCTTCTTGAAGACGGGCGTTTCGCTCATGCGCAGGCGGATGACGAGGCCCACGATGACGAGCACGGCGGAAAGCAGGAAGGGGATGCGCCAGCCCCAGGCAACCATGACGTCGCTCGAGAGGTTGGTGTCGAGCAGGAGGTTGATGCCGTAGGCCAGGAAGAATCCGATCGGAGCGCCCATGTTGGGGAAGGCGCCGAAGATCGCGCGCTTGCCGGCCGGGGCGTTTTCGGTCGCGACGAGCGCGGCGCCCGACCATTCGCCGGCAAGGCCGATGCCCTGGCAGGCGCGGCAGACGCAGAGCAGGACGACGGCGAGGGTGCCGAGCTGCTCGTAGCCGGGCAAAAGGCCCACGGTGAAGGTGGCGATGCCCATCATCATGAGGGCGACGACGAGGGTCTTCTTGCGGCCGAGCTTATCGCCGAAGTGGCCGAAGAGCAGCGATCCGAAGGGGCGCGCGATGAAGGACACGGCAAAGGTCACGAAGGCCATGATGGTGGCCAGCAGGGGGTCGGATTTAGCCACGTCGGTGAAGAAGATCGTGCCGAAATAGCTGGCCGCGGCGATCGAGTAGCAGTAGTTGTCGTAGAACTCGATGGCGGTGCCCACCATCGAGGCGCCCATCACCTCCGCGACCGAGTCGCGCTCCTTCGCGGGCGTGCTCATCGCCATCGAGCGCGTTGCTGTTGCCGTACTTGACATGTGTGTGCTCCTTCCGAAATTGAACCGTATCGTCCGGGGTCCTCGGCGGAGCGCTGCTGCAAACGTAAAAAAGCCAGCGGCTGCACTGATTGCAGTCGCTGGCTTTTCAGCTCATCGACCGCCCGTCAAGGAAGCACGGGCGGCGCAAACCGGCTACCCGTGCTAACTAATCACGCTCGTAATCGAAATCAGGGTAACCAGCAGGTTCATGTTTCATCCTTTCGTTCGTCGAGCCCTTTGCTCGACGGCCCTTAGACTAGGACAAGTTCTGAGTGTGTCAATGGGAATAGCGAAAGGCCGCCTGTGGTCGGTGGGCGCAACGGTTAGGGAAGCCAATCTAAAGCGATTGCAAAAGCCCAGGTCAAAGCCTCTAAATACGGAAGGGTCCCCTAACCGGGGACCCTTCCGTAAAATTTGGAGCTGTGGGAATTCGAACACAGACCCTTCATATTTCGCATGCTGACAATGGGGGCGGGGGGGTGTTTGTGAAACCCGGGGGGGGCAAAAAAA
>JALCHN010000011.1 GCA_022644775.1 Eggerthellaceae bacterium | reverse complement strand
CCGACTCGCTCGTCGATGCCGATTCCGACTCGCTGGCGGAGGTCGACTCCGACTCGCTGGCGGACTCGGAAACGGAGGTCGACTCGCTCTCGCTCGAGCTCACGGAGGCCGACTCGGACTCGCTAGAGCTGGCCGAAGTCGAGAGGGACTCGCTGGAACTGATCGACTCCGATTCGCTGGCGGAGGCCGACTCCGACTCGGAAATGGAGGTCGAATCGGACTCGCTTATGCTTGTCGACTCGCTCTCGCTCAGGGACTCTGATTCCGACTCGCTCTCGCTGGCGGAAGCCGACTCCGATTCGCTGGTCGACTCCGATTCCGACTCGCTAGTCGATTCGGACTCCGACTCGCTCTCGCTGATGGATTCGGATTCCGAGACGCTGGTCGATTCCGACTCGCTGGCGGAGGTCGACTCCGCCCCGGAAATGGAAGTCGATTCGCTCTCGCTGGCCGACTCGCTCTCGCTTGTTGACTCGGACTCGCTTGCCGATTCGGAGTCGCTGATGGAAACCGATTCCGAATCCGAAACGCTGACCGACTCGGACTCACTGACGGAAGCCGACTCCGACCCGCTCTCGCTGGTCGAGACGGATTCCGAAACGCTCGTCGACACGGACCCGCTGGTCGAGGTGGAAACGGATTCGCTGGTGGAAACCGATTCGCTGTCTCTGGCCGAAATCGATTCCGACTCGCTGACGGATTCGGACTCGCTGAGGCTCCCGCTAGTCGATTCGCTCTCGCTAGTCGATTCGGACTCGCTGGCAGACTCCGACTCGCTTACGGAAGCCGACTCGCTCTCACTCTCGCTGGTCGATTCCGACTCGCTGACGCTGACGGATTCGGATTCGGAAACGGAAGCGGACTCCGATACGCTCGTCGACCCAGATTCGGACTCGCTCGTCGACGTCGACTCCGACTCGCTGGCCGACGTTGATTCGCTCTCGCTGGCGGAAGCCGATTCCGACTCGCTGGTGGATTCCGACTCGCTCTCGCTCGTGCTGGCCGACTCCGATTCGGAGACGGAAGTCGACTCGCTCTCGCTGGCGGATTCGGATTCCGACTCGGAAATGGAGGTCGAATCGGACTCGCTTATGCTTGTCGACTCGCTCTCGCTCAGGGACTCGGATTCCGACTCGCTCTCGCTGGTCGATTCGCTTTCGGACTCGGACTCGCTGGTGGATTCCGACTCGCTGGCCGACGTTGATTCGCTCTCGCTGGCAGACTCGGATTCGGACTCGCTGAGGCTCTCGCTTGTCGACTCCGATTCCGATTCGGATTCCGAAACGCTCGTCGACATGGACTCGCTGGTCGAGGTGGAAACGGATTCGCCGGCGGAAACCGATTCGCTCTCGGACCCGGACTCGCTGGTGGATTCCGACTCGGAAATGGAAGCAGACTCCGATACGCTCGTCGACCCAGATTCGGACTCGCTCGAGCTGATCGAGGTCGACTCCGATTCCGACTCGCTCGTCGATGCCGATTCCGACTCGCTGGCGGAGGTCGACTCCGACTCGCTGGCGGACTCGGAAACGGAGGTCGACTCGCTCTCGCTCGAGCTCACGGAGGCCGACTCGGACTCGCTAGAACTGGCCGAAGTCGAGAGGGACTCGCTGGAACTGATCGACTCCGATTCGGCGATAGATTCGGATTCCGAAACGCTAGCCGACTCCGACGCGCTCTCGCTCGCACTCTCAGAAGCGCTCGCGCTCGCGGACAGCGACGCCGAGCGGGACGACGACGCGCTCGCCGACGCCGACACGCTGGCGCTCGCGGATTCGCTGGCGCTCTGCGACGCGCTCGTCGACTGGCTCGTGGACCCGCTCAAACTCGCCGCGCGGCTCTCCGACGCGCTCGCCGACGCCGATGCGCTCCCGCTGGCGCTCGCGCTCAGCGATTCGCTGGCCGATTCGCTCGCGCTCTCGCTCGCCGCGGTCGACGCGCTCGCGGAATCCGCCTGGGACTGCAGGGCGCTCGCCGAATGCGACACCGACGTGACCTCGCTGCGATCATGCGAGTAGCTGTCCTTGCCCTTTTCGTAATCGTTCAGCGAGAAGTAGTAGTTGCCCTTGGTGTTGAAATAGCCCCACTTCTGCTCGCCGGCGTTGTTCGTGTAGTACCCGGCAGATGATCGGTCGCCCGTGAATCCATTCAGACTCCCGCCCCACCAACTGTACGTCGGCGTCTTCTTCAGGACCATGATGCCGGCGACCTGCGAGGCGTCGCTGTACCCGGACATCTGCTTCCCGCTGCTGGTCATCAGCGCGTTGCCGTTTTTGTCGACGGTGATGTAGTCGAAGTAGGCGTCCTGCTGCCGGCCGTACTCGTCGATATAGACGACGTGCACGTGGTTGCCGTTGCCGGAATTCTTATCCCAGGTGCCGTACTCGATGCTCGTCACGCCGCTGTCCTGGTAGAAGCTGTACTGCACCAGCAGGTTGGCCAATACGTCGCCAGCCTTCCAGTAGTCGGAATTGTTCGCAAGCGACTTCCCCGACGCAGCCGCAGCATCCTGGATGTTCTGCAGGTTCTGCTTGGCCACCTCGATCTGGGCGATGAGGTTCTCCAGATACTCGTTTTGCAAGCCCGCTTCGGAAAACGAATTCGACACCGAAGCGTACGTCGAATTGGCCTCGCTCACTGCTTCGGAAAGGCTCGCCGAAACGCTCTGCGCGCGCGAGGTCTCGACCGAATCCACCGTTGAAAGCGACGCGCTCTGCGACGCGGAAGCGCTCGTCGCAGAAGCCGATTCGCTCGCGAGGGCGGATTCCTCCTGCGACTGCGCGACGGAAGCGAACGCCGACGCGGACTGCACGGCGCTCGCGGAAAGGGCCGCCGACGCGCTCGCCTGGGCGCTCGCAGCCTCAAGCGATGCGCTCTCGCTCGCCTGTAGGCTCGCCACTGCGGAAACGGACGCGCTCGTCTCGGTCGACACGCTCGCCTCGACCGATGCGCTCATCGAAGCGGACTCCTCCTGCGAGGCCGCACGGCTCGCAGACGCGCTTTCGGAAGCGCTCGCCGAAGCGGAATCTTCCGCGCTCGCCTGCGCATCACCGCTGTCGGACGCCAGCGCAACGCTCGAAGCAGATCCGGTGTGCGCTTCCTGCGACGCCGCGGAGGCGCTCCCGCTCTCGGTCGCCGCGGTCGCGGCCTTCGCAGCCGACGGCCGCTTGGCCTGGGACTCCTGCTCGCTCTGCGACGGCGCCACGTATTCCGATTGCGACTGCGAGGCCGATGCCCCGCTTTCCAGTTCGGACTCCATGCTCTCGGAGTTGGCAGAATCCAGCTCCGACGCATACACGGTGTTGCCCGGGACGACCATCCCGGTGCCGAACACCGCGCCCGTTGCGGCCGCGAAGCCGGCAAGCGACTTCTTGCGCTTCTTGCCGCCGTGCGCGTTCGTGCCCATATCGCGATTCTTGCTGTTCTTCATGCTGCGCCCAATTCCGAACGGACCACCAAATACTCTGTGCGCATTATAGTGTCAAGCGGCAACTAGGCAGACGGCCGCCTGACGACGTAACCATTCCAACACGTAATTCACTCACAGCCGCAACAATGTTAACGACCAGGTCAGCGGTCTATTCGAGATATGGCACCGGAAACGTGACAGTTTCACATGGAACGGGATGCGCGGGGACGGTCGCTGCGTCTCAAACGCACCGCAGTGCGACCGCCCTCCTAACGCAATCGATGCGCTAGTCGATGCAGACCGCCCGGTTCTTCCCGCGCCGCTTCGCCGCGTACATCGCCCGGTCGGCGTTGTCGATGGCCTCCTGGCAGCCGCGCGATTCCACGGTGTAGCCGATGGACGCGGTCACATGAAGCTCGTTGCCCGACTTCAAGCGCACCGTCATGCCGCGCACCGCTTCGAGCAGGTCTTCCGCGATCTGCGGGATGCGGCTCGCGTCTTCGCGCGCGACGCCGATGATCTCGTCGCCGCCAAAACGATAGAAGGTCATGTCGTGCTTCGCCCCAAACCCGGTGAGCAGGTTGCCCAGCGCCGCGAGGCAGACGTCGCCCGCCGAATGGCCGTAGGCGTCGTTGATGGCCTTGAAATCGTCAAGATCGACCATGAACACCGCCGTGATCGGGGCGTCGACGCCGCCCTCGGAGCGCCTGAGCGCATCGTAGAGGTCGAGGCGGCTGTTGAGCCCGGTGAGGTAGTCGCGACGGCGGTCGCGGTCGGCCTGGGCGTACATGCCCCAGACTTCCTGCATCTCGCCGACCGCACCGCTGGAAGGCTCCGCGCGCTCACGGCCGCGCCCTTCGTGTTCGCGGCGCTCCTTCTCGCGTTCGAGCGACGCGACGTAGGCGCGCTCCTGCGAGATGTCTATGCCGTAAATGACGCTCTCGACGTGACCGTTGCCAGGGTTTTCGAGCAGGTGCGCCGTGATGCGCGACCAGCGAATCAATCGGTCGTCGTAATACGATTCGGTTTCCAGAATGATCTGGTGCTTTCCGTTGGCGAACTCTTCAAGCTCGCGGTCGCGGCAGAAGGTGTCAAAGAACCGTTTCTGCCCCGCTTCGTCGGGCACGAAGGCGGCGATCATGCGGATGAGCGCGTCGACGCCCTGGACGTTCTGCATCCGTTGCGCGTTTTCGGCGATGCCGCTCGAGCTCAACCATTCGTCGGCGGTGAGGTCGACGTGGAAGACGCCCTGGCCGTCGGGGATGTTCTCGATGATGGCGCGCATGCGGCGGGCGTAGCGCAGCTGAGCCGCCTTGACGGCGGTCACGTCGCGGCCGTATTCGATGAAGACCTTCCGGCCGTTCCACATGGCGTAGCGCGCCTTCAGCTGGAACACGTGCTCGCCGTCGTCGACCTCGATGGTCTTTTCGGTCTCGTCGCCCATCTGCTTCATCGGGCAGTGGCCGCAAGGCGCGTCGAGCCCGAGCATGTAGTTGAAGCACCGTTTGCCTTGATAGGGCTTGTCGGGATGGCCCGACACCAGGCGCGTCTGCTCGTTGGCGAACACCATCGTGTAGTCTTCAGGGTGGCACACCTGGATGAACTGGCCGGAATGGTCCACCAGATCGACGAGATTGAACAGGTCGACGTCAAGCTGCGGCTCGACCGCATCGCGCGCAGCGTAATCGCCCGCAGAGGATCCGCGCGCGTCAAGGTAGGCGAGGAAGGCGGCGCGGTCCATCGGCTTGGCGAAGTAGTAGCCCTGGATGAAATCGCAGCCGCTCTCGCGCAGGAAGTCGAGCTGGGCGCGCGTTTCGACGCCTTCGGCGACCGTCTTCAACCCGATGCGGTGGCACATCTCGATCGTCGAGGCGATAACGGCGCGCACGGGCAGCTTCGCCTCGATTTCGTCGACGAAAGATTTGTCGATCTTCACGACGTCGAACGAATAGCTGCCCACCATGCCGAGCGAGGAGTACCCGCTGCCGAAATCGTCGAGGAAGATCTTCGCGCCCGTGTCCCTGATCTGCTGCAGCAAGTAGGTGCAGTTGTCCTGCAGGATGGCGACCGCCGTTTCGGTCACCTCGTAATTCACGAAGCCCGACGGCACGGTGCCGTCGGAGGCGAGCTCGAAGATCTCGTTCATGAGGCCGTCGCTGTAGAAGTCCTGGCGCGAGAGGTTCATCGAGATGGGCACAAGGTCCCTGCCCTCTTGCGCGAGACGAGCTTGGAAATCGTGCACCTGCCGCAGCACGTAGCGATCGAGCTGCGAAATCTGGTTGCCGCGCTCGAGCACCGGAACGAACGCGCCCGGCCCCACGGTGCCCATCGTGGGATGTTCCCAGCGCACCAAGGCTTCTGCCGAGCAGACGGTTTCGTCCGCTGCGCGCACGATCGGCTGGAAGTAGACCTTGAAATCGGCGTTCTGCAGGCTGTTCTGGAACTGGGCGGTGATTTCGGCATTGCTGATGTAGGACTTGAGCATCGATTCTTCGAACACCACGGTCGAATTGCGACCGTCGCGGCCGGCGCAGCCTTTCGCGATCACGGCCCGCTCGATCATCTTCGACACGGGCACGTCGTCGCCCTCCGCGCAGTAGACGCCGCAACGCAGGTGCAGCGTGAACCGTTGGCCGTCGCGGTCCCATTCGATGCCGAGCAGGCGGGAGAAGTCGCCCTGTTCGAGCACTTCGCGCTTCACCAGGAACACGAACCAGTCGGATTCCAGGCGCGCGGACACCACCGGGTGCATCCAGCTGTCGTTGAGCGTGTCGAACACGAAGGAGAGGACCCGGTCGCCCCCTTCGATGCCCAGCGTGTCGTTGACCGCCTTGAAGTTGAAGATGTCGAAGACGATGACGGCGTAGCCGGTGCGGTCGACCTCTTCGAACACGCGCTCGGTTTCCCTGATGAAGCCCTGACGGGAATAACCGCTGGTCACCGAATCGTAGAATTTCTGCTCGAGCAGGCGCTGGAGCTCGTCGTCGGTGCGTGGGAGCTTCGCCGAGATGACCTCGCTCTCGCCCACGGTGCTCACGATGAGGGCGTGGCCGACGCGCCCGTCTTCGAGCACCATTTCTACGCAGTCGACGGTTTCGTGGATGTCGCGAATGGGGTCAAGGTAGGTTTGCGGACCGTAGACGCGGTTGGCTACCGGGCAGGGCGGGCAGGGCTCGTCGAGGCCCATGAGGCACTTGTGGCATTTTTCGCCCCGCTTGAGCTGGGGATAGAGCTCCCCCATCGTCTTGTTGAAGCTGACGATGGTGTAGTCGTCATCGATGACGTAGGCGCCAGATGAAATGTCGCTCATAGTTCGCATCCCCACGGTGCTGTATGCCCATTTCTCAGGTACTAGATACTAACAGTCATGGGGGACGGAGCAGGTGGGAATCCGAGAAACGGACTGCT
This sequence comes from Eggerthellaceae bacterium, assembly GCA_022644775.1. GTDB lineage: Bacteria > Actinomycetota > Coriobacteriia > Coriobacteriales > Eggerthellaceae > Hugonella. The sequence goes on along the minus strand of JALCHN010000011.1, from coordinate 45,340 downwards.
CCCGACCTGACAAACCGTCAGAGCATTTGTCAGGTTTCTGACAAATGCTCTGACGGTTTGTCAGGTCGGGAGCAGCTATCGCTGGTCGTTGGCGGCGATGAGCTCTTTGACGGTAACAGCGGGGTTGCGCCAGCGGGCGGCGCTCTTCTCCCCCTTGGCGTGAATCGCGTTATGCGGGCAGATGTGCGCGCATCCGTAGCATCCCAGACAGGACGAGCCGAAGACGGGATGGCGCCCCTCTTCGACCGTGATGTTGCCGCCGGGACATGAGCGCGCGCAGATACCGCAGGACACGCAGGCGTCGTTCACGGTGAAAGTCTTGCGCACCATTTCGGGGCCCGCGATTCGGTTGTAGGCAAGGCGGCCCACCACGCCGTAGAGGGCGTTGCCGGCGCCGACGTGCGCAAGAAAGCGCGTACGGGCGGCGACGTCGCCGGCGATGCGCTTCAACTCGACGCCGATCGCCGCTTGGTCCTTGACCTTCCGTTCCTCGTCGGCATCGAACAGCGGAAGGTAATTGTCGACCATCTTGACGCTGGCCGTGTAGTCGAAGCGCCAGCCCTTGCGCGCCGCCGCGCTGACGAGCGGCTTCAGGGGGTTGCCCATTCCCCCGCCGTACGAGGCCACGGCGAAGCGATAGCCGGCAACGAGGTCGACGCGATTCAGAAACTCGACGACGATGCGCGCGGGATTGCCCGCATACGTGGGCGTGACGATGCCGATGGCGTCGTCCTCGTAGCGGGTGCGTCCGCACTTCAGCGCCTGCGGGATCGAAATCGCCTCGCCGCCGATCGCCTTCGCAATGGCGAGCCCGTTGCCCGTTCCCGTGAAATAGAACACCTTCATGCCCATCGCTTCTCTCTTGCGCCCGCCGAATCGGCCGCTTCGTGACTGTCTGCGACTGCCAAGCTTAGGCGATTCCGGACGCTTTGACGAGCCGCCGCCAGTACTCATCTGACAAATCATCTGACAAATACTCTGACAATTTGTCAGGTGATGCGATTCCCGTGAGTTGGTCGCTAGTTGTATCACTTTCTGATACATTACGAACGACGAATCGATAGCCCGCAACGCGCCCGTCCCACGAAAGGAGCGATCAATGGACGCAAAATTTTCCACGGCTATTCACCTGCTGATCATGGTGTCCGAAGCCGACGCCCCCATGAGCTCGGAACAAATCGCCCACAGCGTGGGCACGAACGCCAGCTACATCCGCAAGGTCGCCGCACGCCTCAACCGAGCTGGCATCATCGCGGGCAGGCGCGGCGTCAGCGGGTTCTCCCTGGCGAAAACGCCAGAGCGCATCTCGCTCCTTGAAATCTACCGCGCGGTCGAGCAGACCGAAAACGTCCATGTGTTCGACGTCCACCAGAATCCCAGCGACGAATGCATCGTGGGTCGCAACATTCGCCCCGTGCTCAACGGGATGTTCCGCCACGAGGAGCAGGTCCTCGAGCGCGAGCTTGCCGACACGACCCTCGCGGACTGCATAGCGCAGATGCGCAAGCGAATCGAAACCAACGAACGCGCCCCGAAGGGCATCACCCGACAGAAAGGCAAAAACCAATGAAAGCCGCAGTACTGGACCGATACGATAAAAACGGCACGACCCTGGTCGTGAAGGACGTCCCCACCCCGGAACCCGGGCCGCACGAGGTTCTCGTGCGCATTCACACGGCAGCGGTGAACCCGCTCGACAACATGATCGTCCGCGGAGAGGTGCGCCTCATCGTCCCCTATCGCACGCCGCTCGTGATGGGAAACGAATTCTCCGGCACCGTAGTGCGTGCGGGTGCCGACGCCGGCAGGTTCAAACCCGGCGATCGCGTGTACGGCCGCATGCCGCTCGCAAAGATCGGCGCCTTCGCCGAATACGCCGCCGTGGACGAGTCCGCGCTCGCGCACGTGCCCGGCTATCTATCCATGGAAGAGGCAGCCTGCGTGCCCCTGACCGCGCTCACCGCCCTGCAGGCGATCGACCTTATGGAAGCGCAGCCCGGCCAGACGCTGTTCATATCCGGCGGGACGGGCAGCCTCGGCGCCATGGCGATACCCATCGCCGCGCGCATGGGCCTTATCGTTGCCACCAACGGCAGCGCGCGCAACGAGGAGCGCGTCCGCGGCCTAGGGGCAAGCACGTTCATCGACTACAAGACCCAGCTCTACGTCGACGAGCTGCACGACGTGGACTGCGTCCTCGATACCCTGGGCGAGCGCGAGCTGCCCGACGAGTTCGCCGTGCTCAAGCCCGGCGGGCACCTGGTGTCGCTTCGCGGCACGCCCAACGGGCGCTTCGCCAAGCGCGAGGGGTTTCCGCTGTTCAAGCGAGCGCTTTTCGGCCTCGCGGGCCGCAAGCTCGACAGGATGGCCGCACGCAAGCAACAGACGTACGATTTCATCTTCGTTCACGAGGATGGCGCGCAGCTCGAGCACATCGCCGAGCTCTTCCCCGCAGAGCGGCCGCTTGCCGTGTCGATCGACGGCACGTACGCCCTCGACCAAGTGAACGATGCGCTCGAACGCGTGCGCACGGGACATTCGCAAGGCAAGACGCTGCTGCGCATCGAGCAGGCGTAGTGCCGCATCTACCTGACAAATCCCTGACAAATCGTCAGACTATTTGTCAGGTTTTGACGAGCCGCCGCTGGCACGAATCTGACAAATCGTCATGACAAATCGTCAGAGTATTTGTCAGGAATCGGGGTTTTCCGGAAAGGAGCCGCTACTCAGCGACCTGCCTGACGCCGACTTCGACCGCGTTGGCGGGCGCGGCGTGCGCACGCTGTTCCGCGAGCACCTCCCCGATCGCCTCGATCTCGGGCTCCGGATCGACGAACTTCCCAATGCCGTCTTTCTCCACGGTGGGAATGCGGAACAGCATCAGCCAGGCGAGGAACAGCGCCACGGCGGCGAGGACGCCCCAAACGATGGGCTTCTGCACCAGAAACGCGCTCGCGCCCAGCGCCAGGTACGACACTCCCACAATGTGGACCTTCTTGCGCCGCGCGATGCCGCTGGAGTCCTTGAACGGCTGGCCGTACGACTTCCAAACGCGCGTTGATTTGATCCACGCGTCCATGCGCGCGGAGCTGCGCGAGAAGAGGAAGGCTGCGAGCAGCAGAAGCGGCGTGGTGGGCAGAACGGGGACGAACACGCCGACCATTCCCAGGCCGAAGCTGACGAATCCGAGCCCCATCAGCAGATATCGTTTCATGGCGGCCTCCTGTCGAAAGGCGATTGGGCAGGCAGGGGGTTATGTTTTCGGCAGAATACTACACCGGATCCAGCCGGCCCGTTGGCAATCGGACGAATCGCATGACCTGACAAATTGTCAGACTATTTGTCAGGTCTAGGAGCGCATCTGACAAATGCTCTGACGATTTGCCAGATGCGCCATCTTTCGCGCGTAGTTACGCTTCGGGCTCGGCCTTCTCGGCGCTCTTCTTTTCTTGCCTGCGCTCTTCGGCTTGGAGCGCAACGAGCGCGTCCACGCGTGCGACCTGCTCCTTCAGCAGGGCGATCTGCTTCAACAGCTCGTCGTCAGGGCCGAGGCCCTCCGTCTTCCTGCGCTCCTCCAGGTCCTCGTCCTCCGCCTGGCGATGCGTCTGGTCCACGACGTCGACGATGATGCCGACAACGATGTTTACGATGACGAACGCCGAGATGATGACGAACGGCACAAAGTACGCCCACGCCCATGGGAACACTTCCATAACGGGACGCGAGATGCCCATCGACCAGCTCTCGAGCGTCATCACCTGGAATAGGGTGTAGAAGCTCTTGCCCAGGTCGCCAAACCACTCGGGGAACGCCTCGCCGAACATGTTGGTGCCGATGACGGCGAACACGTAGTACACGATGATGAGCAAGAGCGCCGTCCATGCAACGCCGGGAACGGCACGGCCGAGCGCCTCGATGATGATGCGCATCTCGCGGAACATGGACACAAGGCGCAGCACCCGGAACACGCGCAGAACGCGGAGGACCCTCGCCACCTGCACCGGAAACGGGATGATGCCGGTGGGTATGCAGCAGAGCACCACAATCGTGAAGTCGAAGATATTCCAACCGTTGCGGAAATAATCACCGTGCCAAGCTATCAGTTTGAGCGCGACCTCAACGATGTAGATGGCCAGGCAGACGTTGTCGAACACGGCGAGCGCGTGGGCCACTTCCGGGCTGAGGTGCGTGGTTTGGATTCCGATCGTAACCGCGTTGATCAAAATCACCGCGAGGATGAAATTCTGGAACGCAAGGCTCTCGACCAGCCTCGTAACTTTTTCGCGCATGATAGTCCTCTCCCGTGGCTTAATGCGCAGACGCCGCCTGCGACCGATGTTGCGAGCGAGCATGAGCTCCCTGCCAACACAATGCGTTGCGCGGTGTACTTCCAAAGTCGTCGGAAATTGTACCAAACGTTCGTACGAGACCACGCGCTGGCGAAAACGGCGGTCGGGTGAGCGGCGGTCGTGGTTCTAAGCGTTGGGAAAAACCTGACAAATTGTCTGACGATTTGTCAGACGCCTCTAGACCGTTGTTTCGTGCAATGTTCGATTTACGCTTAGCGCTTCTCTATCGGAAGCCAGGCCTGACTCCTGTAGTCGTCGGCTGTCATGTTCGGGCCGAAGTAGACCTCCACGTCGGACTTCGATGCCCACTCGTAGCCCGAGCTGGGCAGTCCTTATGGGGCCTTTCCGTTGATGCATTTGATGCTTAGATCGAAGTGGCGCCCACGCTCTCGATGAGATTGCCCGCCTCTCCGGCATCTTGCATGCTTTCTTGACAGGTGACCGAACGGTAACTATACTAGGTTACCGTTCGGTCACCTAACAGAGAGAGGACTGATATGGAGCCGAGCACGAAGGACCGGATCACGGAAGCAGCGCTTCGGTTGTTCTCCGAAAAAGGGTATCTGGGTACGTCTTTAGGCGATATCGCGAAGCAGGTCGGGGTCTCGAAGGCCGCCCTTTACAAGCATTTCGCCTGCAAGCAAGACATTTTGGATTGTATTGTTGCGCGAATGGATGAGCTGGACACTGAGCGGTCGCAACGGTTCTCCATGCCGGGGAACGATCTGGGCGGCGCTGCCGCTTACAAGGAAATCCCCGCCGAGAAGATCCGCGCATACAGCAGAGCACAGTTCCTGCATTGGACGGAGGAGGAATTCCCCTCCCGTTTTCGCAAGATGCTGACGTTGGAGCAGTATCGGGATTCGGGCATGGCCGAGCTGTACCAAAAGTACTTGGCGGGCGGCCCTGTTGAATACATGGCGTCGGTGTTCGGTGAGATTACAGGCTCTGAAGACGCGGCTTGGCAGCTTGCGCTGGAGTTCTATGGGCCGATGTTCCTGTTATACGGCTTGTCCGACGGGGGGATGAGCGAAGCGCGCGCAATGGAGCTGCTGGACGATCATGTAAGCCGATTCATCGACCAGATTGAAGCGGGAAGGATTTGCTGCACAGCAGGTAAGGAGGACTCCCGATGACGAAACTTTACTTCGGCGATACGACCACCATAGCCACAACGCTCATGATTCTCGCCCTTGTCGTCTTCATCGGCTACACGATCGTCAACCGCGGCAGTGTCCAGCACTGGGGAATGCGGGGGCTGCTGCTCCTTGCGTTCGGCCTTGCCGTTTGCTGCTTCGCGGCGGCGCGCGACGGCTTGGACAAGACCATTCAGTCCTCCATCAATGGGAGTTGCGCGGCGGGGTTGTTCCCGTTGGTCAGCATCCCGACCGTTGCAGGGTGCATTGGCGCCCTTGTCATAATCGCGTCTGCAATCGCCATGCTCATCGCGAACTCGCAACAGGCTAAAGAGCTCTGTTTTTGGTTTATGGCGTCAGGCGTTGCCGTGAAGATCATAGTCGTGGAAATCGCGAGAGTTATTGCGCTGTAAGCCCGACCGATAACAAAATGCATGGAAAGGAGCAGCTATGAACTGCCCTGAATGTGGCGCGAGCATGGAACAAGGTTGGTTGTTTGCCAGCAAAGACGGCGCTTTCGGGTTCGCAAGTCGGGTTCCCGGCGTTTTCGAGAACGCGCGGAATGCCGAGGGCTTCGTGCAAATCACCGAACCGAAACTAGGATGCCGAACTAGCGTGGAAGCTTGGCATTGCGCGGGCTGCAAGGTTGTTGCATTCAAACACTAGCTCCCGCCACGCTCTGCGCTCAACCTGACAAATTGTCTGACGATTTGTCAGGTACGAATTCCGGTACGAATTATCCCGAAAAAAGCGCTTCGGAATGTTTCGTAGCATGACAGCAAAGAACCCCAGATAGGTAATCCTACCTGGGGTTTCGTTGGTTTCCGTCACCTTGCGCAACAGGGTGTTTCGGGCGGTTTTTTATTCCCACTCGATCGTCGCGGGCGGCTTGGACGTGATGTCGTAGGCCACGCGGTTCACGCCGGGCACTTCGGCCACGATGCGGCTCGAAATCTTCCCCAGCACCTCGTAGGGCAGCTTGGCCCAGTCGGCGGTCATCGCGTCGCTGCTTTCCACGGCGCGCAGGATGATCGGGCGCGCGTAGGTGCGCTCGTCGCCCATCACGCCCACGCTTTTGATGTCGGGCAGCACCGCGAAGTACTGCCACACGGAATGCTCGCTGTTGCGCTCCCCCGTTTCCTCGAAGAGCTTGGCGTTGTAGGCGTCGAGCTCCTCGCGCACGATCGCGTCGGCGTTCTTCAGGATCTCGAGCTTTTCGGGCGTCACCGCGCCGATGATGCGGATGGCCAGGCCCGGGCCCGGGAACGGCTGGCGGTACACGATGTGGTCGGGCAGCCCCAGCGCCGTGCCCAGCGCGCGCACCTCATCCTTGAAGAAATGATCGAGCGGCTCGATCAGGTCGAAATGCACACCGTCGGGGAACGGAATCAGGTTGTGGTGGCTCTTGATCGTCGACGCCTTGCCGCCGGTCTTGCGCGCGCCCGACTCGATGATGTCGGGATAGATGGTCCCCTGCGCCAGGAACTTCACGCCGTCGAGCTTCTGCGCCACAGCGAAGAATTCCTTCCAGAACTGCGTGCCGATAATGCGGCGCTTCTGCTCGGGTTCGGTCACGCCGTCGAGCAGCTTTGCGTAGCGCTCTTCGGCATGCACGTGCACGAAATCGACGTCGAACTGCTTGGTGAAGACCTCTTCCACCTGCTCGGGCTCGTTCTTGCGCAGCAGCCCGTGGTTCACGAACACGCAGGTCACCTGCTTGCCCACCGCGCGGCTCATGAGCGCGGCCACCACGCTCGAATCGACGCCGCCGGAAAGCGCCAGGATCACGCGGTCGCCGCCCACCTTGGCGCGGATGTCGGCCACCATCGAATCGATGATGCCCTCCATGGTCCAGTTGGGCTCGAGCCCGCAGATCTTGAACAGGAAGTTGGAAAGCATGTCCTGCCCGTTGGGCGTGTGGCGTACCTCGGGGTGGAACTGGGTCGCGTAGAGGTTGCGCTCGGGGCATTCCATCGACGCCACCGGGCAGGTTTCGGTGCGGCCGGTGACCTTGAAGCCTTCGGGCACCACGCTCACGGCGTCGCGATGGCTCATCCACACCTGCTGTTCCTGCGGGGTGCCGTCGAGCAGGCGGCTTTCACCTTCGCGCGTGAGCGTGGCGTGGCCGTACTCGCCCTTTTCGGTGTGGCCCACGGTGCCGCCCAGCGTGACGGCCATGATCTGCTGGCCGTAGCAGAAGCCGAGAACGGGAAGCCCCAGCTCGAAGACCTTGGGGTCGACCTTGGGCGCATCTTCGGCGTACACGCTCGCCGGGCCGCCTGAAAGGATGATCGCCGACGGATGCTGCGCCATGATCTCTTCGGCGGACGCATCGCACGGCATGATTTCGGAATACACGTGCAGATCGCGCACGCGGCGGGCGATGAGCTGCCCGTACTGGGCGCCGAAATCGAGAACGATGACCTTCTGATCGGTAGATGCAGTAGCCACAGATTGCTCCTTTTTGAAACGGCGGCACGCGCGTGCCGCAGCAGGGTATCTGCACAGCATTCTAGCGAACTTGCCCGCCGCGTGCGCCCCGCACCCGCGCGAGCCCGCGCTTTCATCGCAATTGCGAAGGCACGGAGTGACAACATCACGCGCCCCTGTTGTCACCCGTTCGCGTGACAACATCACGCGCGCCCGTTGTCACACGCGCCCCGCTGTCACCCGGTGTCACGTGTGCGAGTTTTCGGGTGGCGCCTTCCACCGACAAAAAACGCACATCCGCCCATGGTACGATTGCTCGCCCGTGGGCGGATGCGCCCGCGTTTCGTCCGTCGCATCTATGAAAGTCGCAACCGCATGATTATCGAAGTACTGAAAGCGCTGTTCCTCGGCTTCGTCGAGGGCATCACCGAATGGCTGCCCATTTCCTCGACCGGCCACATGATCCTGGTCGACGAGTTCTTGAAGCTCAACGTGTCCGACCAGTTCCTCGCCATGTTCCTCGTGGTCATCCAGATCGGCGCAATCATGGCCGTCATCATCCTCTACTTCACCAAGCTCAACCCCTTCTCGCGCAAGAAGACCCCCGAACAGCGCAAAGGCACCTGGCGCCTGTGGGGCATGGTGCTCATCGGCTGCATCCCGGCAGCGGTAGTGGGCCTGCTGCTCGACGACTGGGTGCACGACCACTTCTACAACGGCATCGTCGTCGCTTCGATGCTCATTCTCTACGGCATCGTCTTCATCATCATGGAACGCCGCAACCGCCGCTTGGAAGCCCAGGCCGCGGTCATGCCGGCGCACGGCAAGCACGCGCGTCCCGGCTCGGACGCATCGAGCATCTTCCGCACCGCGACCGTCGACGATATCGACATCCCCACCGCGCTGAAGATCGGCGCCTTCCAGTGCCTGGCCATCGTCCCCGGCACGAGCCGCAGCGGCGCCACGATCATCGGCGGCATGCTGTCGGGCTGCTCGCGCGTGGCCGCGACCGAGTTCACCTTCTTCCTGGCCATCCCCATCATGTTCGGCTGGGGCATCGTGAAGGTCATCAAGTTCCTCGCCGCCGGACTGACGATGTCGCAGACCGAAGTCGCCGTGCTCGTCGCCGGCGTCCTGTGCGCGTTCGTCGTGTCGGTCATCTCGATCAAGTTCCTCATGGGCTACATCAAGAAGAACGACTTCACCGCCTTCGGCTGGTACCGCATCGTCGTGGGCGTCATCGTGCTCGGCTATTTCGGCGCCAAGGGCATGGGCCTGTTCTAAGAGTGCGGGCTACGCGAGCGGCGCTCAAGCAGGCAAGACGACCAGCGCGCACATGCGCGCGCATAAGCGGCGCGGGGCGATTCGTTCGCCCCGCGCCGCTTTTCGTTTGGGAAGGCAAAAGCGCAGGAGGGCGCGAGGGTTGCCATCGCAAGCAGACGCTTCCTCATCACCGGCACGCGAAAGGAGCATGTATCCGTCACGGGGCCCAGCCCTGCGGAGGGCGCAAGCGCCCCATCACGCGCCCGCTTGCGCAAGCGTGTGGATTCCCCGCGCAGGAGGCAGCAGCGCTTTAGCAGGGTGGAGCGCTTTGCTATGATGGCGGAAAACCACCGCGAAAGAGGCACGCCATGAGTCAGAATTCCGAAAACATCGCCCAGATCGAAGCGCACCGCAAGGAAATCGACGCGCTCGACCGCAGAATCGTCGACCTGCTGAACGCGCGCGCCCGCCAGTCGCTCGCCATCCGCGCACTGAAGCCCGGCGCCGGCATGAACCTCTACGACCCGGCGCGCGAAGAGCGCATCTTCGAAAAGATCGCCGCCGAAAACGGAGGCCCGCTGCGCGACGAGGACCTGCGCACCGTCTACGAAACGCTGCTCACCGTCATGCGCAGCGTCCCCACCCCCGCAAGCGACCGCTAGGCCGCTGCCTGCAGAATGCCAAAAGGGCGGTTCTCTTCGACGCGCTTGTCGAGCGCCGAAGAGAACCGCCCCGCCATATCTGCGACGCGCTCGCTACTCGATTTCGAGCAGAATGGGCGCGTGATCCTGGCGCGGACCTGAATCTACCATGTCCGACCGCACGACCCGCCCCTTCATGCGGTCGCTCACCAGGAAGTAGTCGATGCGCCAGCCCGCGTTGTTGATCTTGCTCGTTTTCACGCGCTGGGCCCACCAGGAATAGGCGCCCGTCTCGTCGCCGTGCACGTAGCGGAAGGTGTCGACGAAGCCTCGCCCCAGCAAGTGCGTGAAACCGGCGCGCTCTTCGTCGGTGAATCCGGCCGACATATGGTTGGCAGCCGGATTGGCCAGGTCGATCTCCTCATGCGCCACGTTGTAGTCGCCACACGCGATAACCGGCTTGCGCGCATCGAGCTCGGCCAGGTAGTCGGCGTAGCGCGCGTCCCACAGCTGGCGCTCGCCCAGGCGCTTGAGCCCGTCGCCGGCGTTCGGCGTATAGACCAAATTGAAATAGAAATCGGGCAGCTCGAGCGTAATCAGGCGCCCCTCTTCGTCCATGGGCTCGGGCGCCCCGATCGCCGGATAGGCGGGCGTCACGTCCAGCCCCTTCTTGTAGAGAGCCATCGTGCCCGCATAACCCTTGCGCGCCGGCTCGTGCGAGCTCACCCAGGCGGCGTCGTAGCCGGGGAAATACGCCTCGAGCGCTTCGGCCTGCTTCTTGTTCATGCCGACGGCCGGCAGCTTGGTCTCCTGAATGGCGATGATGTCGGCGTCCTCTTCGGCGATCGTGTCGAGCACGGCGCGCGTGAGGTCGGCGCGGGCACTCTTGCCGGTGAGCGCCGCGTTCAGGGAATCGATGTTCCACGATATGAACTTCATAAGGCAGATGACCTTCCATCTTGCGGAAACGCGAATAGAACGACGCCTATTCTACCGCGAGAGGAATGCGCGCGAGGCGAACCGAATCCCGAAGGGCACAGCCCAGCCACACCCCCGACTCGGATAACACGCCTTTCGCAAAAAAATCCGAGGTATCGGGCGGAATCGAACGAGAAAGGCACGTTGTTAGCGCTTTGGCAACAGTGGCCCGCTAGGCGCAGGCCCCAGATAACGCGCCTTTCGCGGAAGGATCCGGGGCATCGGGGGATATCGCGCGCAAAAAGCGCGTTGTTGGCAGCCGCGGCGGCCGGCCGCGCCTCGGTTGCTTGCGCGCCTCCCCTAGCGCTCGTCGCGCGACTGGTCGGCGGCGTACCAATAGGTGCGGGCGCCGGCGGTCTGCATCATCGCGTTGCGCGGGGCCTGCATCATTGTGTTCCAGGCGTTCTTCAGCTCGAGCGCGCCGTTGACCGCCGAAGCGGCCGCGAACGCGAACAGGTAGGTACCCAGGTCGTCGGCGAGCGGCGCCACGGCCCACACGGCCAGGGGCAACCAGCCCATCACGAGCGACGGCGCCGTGCAGAACGCGATATAGCGGGCGCGCGTCATCGGGCGCGTCACGCCGCCGTGCACGGCGAGCGACGCGATCAGCTTGCGCACCGGCCCCATCGAAAACGCCATCACGATGCCGGCGAGCGCCGGCATGCTGGTAAGATCGGGAATAGCCGCCACGCCCACAAGCATGGCGACCAGGTAAATGTCGGCCACGATCGCGAGCACGGTGATGAACGAGCGGCACGCCGCCCACTGCTCTTTGCCTTCGGGGTCGGAATCGTTCAGTAGCACGGCGTTAGCCGGAATCAGTGCATCCCTATTTCCGCGATCGGATACGGACGTGCGGTTGCTTGTAAAAAGCCTCATGCAAACTCCTATCCTTGCGAGAACCTCTTACTGTCGAGCATGACTTTACCAAGCCCTGCATGCTTCTTGACATAGTTTTGACATTTCTCCATGAAGTCACGCAATGGTTGATGATAATTTAATAATTCTGAATCATTCGGAGCCGTTATCGTCTGTACAGACCATGGACATCGGCTCACTTTCCCCATGGGCATCCCACATGAATCCGCCCGAAGTCGCGGTATTATCTATAAGTTCATGCGACGGCACCGCTACATGCCGCCCGTTCCACGCCCGCCTTCAACCGCCCTGGGAAGGGGATTCCATGCCACACAAAGTAGGCTTCGACAACGACAAATACATCGAGCTGCAGACCAAGCGCATCCGCGAGCGCATCGCGGAGTTCGGCGGCAAGCTGTATTTGGAATTCGGCGGCAAGCTCTTCGACGATTACCATGCCTCGCGCGTCCTCCCCGGCTTCAAGCCCGACACCAAGCTGAGCATGCTTTCGGCCCTGCAGGACGACGTCGAGATCATTCTCGCCATCAACGCCAACGATATCGAGCGCTCGAAGGTCCGCGGCGATTTGGGCATCACCTACGACGAGGACTTGCTGCGTCTCATGGACGCCTTCATCAACCTGGGCTTCTACGTGGGCAGCGTGGTGATCACCCAGTACGGCAACCAGCCCAACGCCGACCTCTTCCGCCAGCGCCTCGACGCGATGGGCGTGAAGAGCTACCTGCACTACCCCATCGAAGGCTACCCGCACGACATCGCCCATATCGTTTCCGACGAAGGCTACGGAAAGAACGATTACGTGGAAACCTCGCGCCCGCTCGTCGTGGTCACGGCCCCCGGCCCCGGCTCGGGCAAGATGGCCACCTGCCTTTCGCAGCTCTACCATGAGAACAAGCGCGGCGTGAAGGCCGGCTATGCCAAGTTCGAAACCTTCCCCATCTGGAACCTGCCGCTCGACCATCCGGTGAACATCGCCTACGAAGCCGCCACAGTCGACCTCGACGACGTGAACGCGATCGACCCCTTCCACCTGGCCGCCTACGGCGAGACCACGGTCAACTACAACCGCGACATCGAGATCTTCCCCGTGCTGAAGGCCATGCTCGAGCACATCCAGGGCGAAAGCCCCTACCAGAGCCCCACCGACATGGGCGTCAACATGGCCGGCTTCGCGATCGTCGACGACGACGCCGTGCGCGAGGCCGCCAAGAACGAAATCGTGCGCCGCTACTTCCAAACCGCCGAAGAGGTGCGCCGCACGGGCGTGGGCGAAGACCAGGTCGCCAAGCTCGAGATCCTCATGAAGAAGGCGGGCGTCGACGTCGACGTGAACCCCGCCCACAAGGCCGCCCTCGACAAGGCGGAGGAAACGGGCGAGCCCGCCGGCGCGATCGAGCTGGCCGACGGCCGCGTGATCACCGGCCGCACGTCCGAACTGCTCGGCGCCGCGTCTTCGGTCCTGCTCAACGCGATGAAGGCCCAGGCCGGCATCCCCGACGACATGTACATCATCTCCGACGAGGCGATGGCCCCGATCGCCCGCCTGCGCACCGACCTGCTGGGCCACGAGAACCCGCACCTGCATCCCACCGAGATGCTCATCGCCGTGTCGACGTCCTCGCTCACCAACCCCATGGCGGGCCGCGCCTTGAACCACCTGGTCGAGCTGAAGGGCTGCGACGCCTACTTCTCGACGATCATCACTTCCGACGACGAGCAGCTCTACCGGTCGCTGGGCATCAACGTCTGCTGCGAGCCCAAGTACGAGTCGCACCGCTACTATCACGAATAAGCGCCCGACCAGCACATGCGAACGGCCCCTGTTTCCGCAAGGAACAGGGGCCGTTTCAGTTGGGGCAGTTGAAAGCGCCGCTCCCGAGCGCGCCGATTCCCCGTGCGCGCCCTAAAGATGCGGCAAGGAGCCCAAGGCTTCGGATTGCACCGCTTGGCCTGAAGGGGCGCGGGCGCGCAGCGACTAGCCCCGCGCCTCTGCCTCGCGGCGGCGCGGGCGCACGGAATGGCCCTCCCCTGCCTGCGAGATCGCCACGCCGGCCAGGATCGCCGCCACGCCGAGCCATTCCACCGGGCCCAAGGGCTCGCCCAGGGCGATCATCGACACGAACAAGCCGGCCGGCAGTTCCGACGATGCGAGCACGGTGGCCATCCCCGCCGGGATATGGGGCGTCCCCAGACCGAAGAGGTACACGGGCAGCAGCATGCCGAAGAGCCCCATGACCAGGGCATAGGGCGCCATGCCCTGGAAGACGACGCCCGAGGGGATGAAGTCGGGACAGATGGCAAGCGACGCCGCACTCGCGCCCAGGCACACCAGAAAGCCGCGCTGGGCATCGCTGCAGGGCACCGTGACCTTCCCCGAAAGGGCCAGAAACAGCGCGCAGCTCACGCCCGAAAGGAAACCGAACAGCAGTCCCAGCGGGCTGAAGCCGGCAAGGCCCGTGCGCCAGACTCCACTCGCGAACACGGTACCCGCCAGAATCACCGCCGCAGCGGCCACTTCGGCCGGCCGCGGGGCGCGGCGCGTCTCGATCACCTGGATGACCAAGCCGATCCACGAATATTGGAAGAGCAGGGTGATCGCCACTTCCACCGGCAAAAGCGACATCGCGAAGTAGTAGAGGACGCTCGTGGCGCAGGACAGGAAGCCGAGCGCGACAAGCTTGGCGGCATCACGCGCCCCCAGGCGCCGCCACCCGCGCCCGCGCGCCGCCTGCACGAGCAGCGCGACCCCGAACAACACCGCCGAACACCACATCTGGCCGGCGACCACCTGCTGCCAGGAAAACCCGCTCGCAAAGGCCGACTTGCACATGGTGGCATTGGCCCCGTAACAGGCCCCGCCAATAAACACTTGGAGCGCGGCGACGCGCCGCACGGCTGCAGATTCCTTTTCCATAGATGCGCCTTTCCGTCTTGGCTGTCGAGAGAGACGGAGGCATGGAAGCGCGGCCCGCGCCCCACGACCCCGTCTGAGGGCCGTGGAAAAAAGATGGCCTGCGCCCGGAAAAGTCCACGGAAGGTTTTAACGAAGCGGGACTATAAGGCAAGCGCCCGCATCCGTCAACGCGCCGGCAACCGCCCGCCCGCGCCGCCCGCAAAATCCGGCCGCATCCCCTATCCTTAAAGGCACACCCGAAGACAAGGAGCCATCATGCCCGATACGCCCAGCAACACCCCCAAGGTCACGCTCGAATCGCTCATGGGGCAGGCCGCGGCCGCCCAGCCCGCGAACAGCCACGTCACCCCGGCCGCCGCCACCGAAAAGGCCGTGACCGAAAGGGTGTCGGCCCTTTCCGCCGCAGACCAGAAGAAGGTCGACGACCTGGCCCGCCAAATCGACTTCACCCAGTCGGGCATCGAGCAGACCTTCGGCGCCGACGCCCAGCGCGGCATGGCAGACTTCTCAGACCGCGTGCTGGAAAAGACCCGCAGCAAGGACGCAGGCCAGGCCGGCGAGCTCTTGCGCGAACTCGTGGTCACCGTCGACGATAGCTCGCTTTCCGGCGTGAAGAAGGTGCCGATCATCGGCACGATCGCCGTGAAGGTCGAACAGGTGCGCCGCGAGTACCAGAAGGTCGTCCCGCAGGTCGACGAAATCGTGGGCCAGCTGGAAAGCTCGCGCGCCCAGATGATCAACGACATCGCACTCTACGACCAGCTCTACGACCAGTCGGTCGCCCAGTACAAGCAGCTGAAGATCTACGTGGCCGCCGGTGCCCAGGCGCTCGCCGATTTCCGCGCCGACCAGCTGCCCGCGCTCGAGGCCCAGGCCGCCGCATCGAGCGACCCCATGGCCGGCCAGGTGCTCAAAGACTTCAAGAGCAAGCTCGACCGCTTCGAAAAGCACTTAGACGACCTCGACCGCATCAGCCTGGTGGCCCTGCAGGCCTGCCCGCAGATCAAGATCCTGCAGAACGCCGACGCCACGATCGCCGACAAGATCCAAACGACGATCACCACCACGATCCCCCTGTGGAAGAGCCAGATGGTCATCGCACTGGGCCTGGAAAACCAGCGCAAGGCAATCGAGCTGCAGCAGAAGGTCGACGACGTGACCAACCGCCTGCTGCGCGAGAACGCCGAGCAGCTCCACCAGGGCGCCGTGGCCGCCGAGAAGGCCAACCAGCGCGGCGTGGTCGACGTCGACACCCTGCAGCACGTCAACGACGAGCTCATCGCCACGTTGAAGGACACGCTCGAAGTGCAGCGGCAGGGCCGCGCCCAGCGCGCCGAAGCCCAGCAGAAGATGCGCACGATGGAAGGCGAGCTGAAGGCCGCCCTCATCGAGCACATCAACAGCTAGTGCACGCACGCCAACACAACCTGCGCGCACTATAAAGCGGGGCGCTCCGCCCGGAGCGCCCCGCTTGCGCGTTCACAGGGCCGCGATTGCCGCGCAGGAGACGAGCCCCCAGCCCATCGCGACCGCGATGAGCGCGCCGAGCGGCAGCTCGCGCACGTGCCCCATCCACACGAGCAAGGCCAGAAGCGCCGCGCTCGCCGCCATCACGGCCGGCACCGAAAGGCCGTACGAAGTCGCCACGCCCACGTTAAGCGAGAGCATCTGCAGGGCGATCGTGAGCAGAAGGCCGCCGATCACGGGACGGATGCAGCGCTTGATCGCCCCGAACACGGCCAGACCCTCGAAGCGGTCGTAGACGTAGTAGACCACGAGAAAGGTGAGCCCCGACGCCCCCACCCCGATGCCGAACCCGGCAAGCGCGACGAGCAGGGCCGCGCCGGCGCCGTAGGTCGACCCGATCACGAAGCCGGTGCCGGTGAGGACCTTGGCGATGATCGACCCGGGCATCGCGTTCGACACGGTAACGATCTGCTCGTAGTAGTCGGCGCTCGACACGAGCCCCGTATCGACGAAGACCCCGTGCCCGAAGGCCAGGTAGGCGTCGCCCCCGCCGAAGGACATGAGCACCGACGCCACGGCGTTGCCGGCGAAGGCCGCCGCCTCGGGGCAGACGGCGACGGCAGGCAGGACGCAGGCGGCGATGAAGGCGACCCACACGACCGCCTCCTGCGCGAGCCGCGCCCAGGGGAAGCGGCCGGGCTTGCCGGGAGTGGCGGCGAAGCTGCGCACGAGCCCCGCCGCCCCCAGCACCACCATAGCCGCGCGCAGGACGCTAAGCGGCGCTTCGGCCGCGAAGGGGCCCACGCCGGCGACGCCCGTCACGTAGGCTGCCGCAATCGCCACGGCGGCGACGGCGCGCCCCGACGCGCGGCCCTGGGTGCGCAGGCTCCCGCCCGTCGCGAACACGAAAAAGAAGACCACGGCCAAGACGTCGAGCGTCGAGACGGTGATCGGCAAGGGCGCGAACCCGCACAGGGCCTGCATCCGCTTGCCGCAGGTGAGCAGGAAGACGCCCGCAAGCAGGGCGAGCGCGAGGCGGCGATCGCGGCCGGCGGCTTTTGCGCGCACCGACCCCGCCGCGTAGGTCGCGAGCACATAGACGATGAGCACGGCCACGCCCACCGACGCGTAGCGCACCTGCTGGACAACCGGCCCCGACGCGACGGCGAACAGGGCCAACAACGCGAGCGTGAGCAGGGCGCCCGGCAGCCCCATGCCCACCGCGCCGGCCACCATGCCGGCCGGCCCCGCCACCGTGCGCCCCACGCCCGAGGCCACTTCGATCGGCAGGGCTCCCGGCGTGATGTTGGCTACCACGACTTCCTTGTCGAACTCTTCGGGCGTCACCAGGCCGCGCCCGCGCACCAGCTCGCGCTCGATCACGGGCACGAGGGCATTGCCGCCGCCGAAGCCGATGAGGCCGATTTTCGCGGAAGCGGCGAAAAGGCCGGCGAGCCGGGCCCGCTCGCGGGAGCGACCTGCGCGCGCGCCGCCCGCCAGGCCCAAGCGCGCCCCGCGCGCCGCGTCGATCGGTGATGATGCGCTGCCCATTGTCATGCTCCTTTCAGCACCGGGCGCGCACCGGACCCGCCGGCGCCGCCCGCCTTTACTCGACGATCAGGTTCTCGGCGGTGCTTTCCGCTCCGTCGAAATGAAAACTCTTCAGAACCGGCTCCTCCCCCGCCAGCGACAGGATCAAATAGCTCGCGCTGTGGTCGTAGGAAAGCCGCTTGTCCTCTTCCGATTGGCGCGCCGGCGTCGCGGGGTGCGAATGCCAGTTGCCCAGCATCGCAAGCCCCTGCGCCCGCGCGTCCTTCACCGCCGCCAGATGCTCGTGCATGTCGATCGTGAAATGCTCGCTGCTGCGGTCGACGTTGGTGAGCAGGTAGACCTTCTCGACCGTCTTCACGTCGCCCTCGATGCGGCCGGCAATAAGGCCGCAGGCCTCGGCCGGCAGCCAGGCGCGCGCATGCGCCACGATCGCCCGATAGTCGGCGGCGCTCATCTTCACTGTGTAGGCCACGCTGCTCACCCCTTATGGCTGGCCAGGTCGCAGACGGCCTGCTCGTAGTCGATGGGGTGGTCGATCGTGGGGTGGTCGCCGTCGACGGCGCAGTCGGGGTCGTGCTTGACCTTGATCTCGTGGAACTTCATCGACAGCGCGTTGTAGGTGAGCAGGCGGCCGGTGAGCAGGTCTCCCACGCCGGTGAGGTATTTGATGGCCTCCATGGCCTGCAGCGACCCGATCACGCCGCCCATGGCCCCGATCACGCCCGCCTGGCTGCAGGTGGGCACCGCGTTCGCCGGCGGCGGCTCCTTGAACAGACAGCGGTAGCAGGGGCCCTCGCCCGGCACATAGGTCATCAGCTGGCCGTCGAAGCGCAGGATGCCCGCATGGGAAAAGGGCTTGCCGCCCAGCACGCAGGCGTCGTTGACCAGGAACTTCGCCGGGAAGTTGTCGGTGCCGTCGATGATGAAGTCGTAGTCGGCGATGAGGTCCATCACGTTGGAGGAGTTCACGAAGTCGTGGATGGGCACCACCTCGACGTCGGAGTTGATCGCCCGCATGGTTTCCGCAGCCGATTCGACCTTGGGCTTGCCGATGTCGACCGTGGTGTGGATCACCTGGCGCTGCAGGTTCGACAAATCGACCGTATCGGCGTCGGCGATGCCGATTCTGCCTACGCCGGCTGCGGCCAGGTAGAGGGCCGCCGGTGCTCCCAGGCCGCCGGCGCCGATGATGAGCACCGACCCGTTCGAGATCTTCTTCTGCCCCTTCACGCCGATCTGCTTGAGCAGGATGTGGCGCGAGTAGCGCTCCATCTGTTCGTTGGTCATGGCCATGGCTAGCGCGCGCCCCCGCCCATGAAGTAGAGGAACTCGACCTGGTCGCCGTCGTGCAGGACCGTTTCCCCGTAGAGCGGGGTGCGCACGAACTCGTCGTTGACGCTCACCGTCACGTATTCGGGGTTTTCCACCTGCTCGACTTCGATGAGCTTGTCGACGGTCAGGCCGTCGTCGAAGGTCTTCTCTTCGCCTGCGATATTGAGCTTCATTCCTGTTCTGCCTTTCTCGAAATCATTCGTTGCAACGGACGCGGCCCTATGCCTCGTCGTCAGGGCCTTTGGCCACGTACATCTCGAAGGTGCCGTCGCCGTTGTTTTCCAGCTTGAGCACCCGGTGCCCCTCTTCCTTGCACGAACGCGGCACGTTCTGCAGCGGCTCGCCTTCGGCCAGGTGCACCTGCAGAATCTGCCCCTCGTCGAGCTCTTCGAGCGCGATCTTCGTCTTCACGAAGGTCACAGGGCACACCACGTCGGTGATGTCCACTTTGTCTGCCACGTTGAAATCAGCCACGGTAGGCCTCCTTGATCGTTTCCTCGAATTCGTCGCGCCCGATGCGCGCGAGCATCTTGCCCATGCGCTCGCCCTTGTTGGCGTGGTCCTTGAAGTAGCCCACGGCAGCGTCGGTCACGCGGAAGAGGGTTTCCTCGTCGTCGATCGGCGGAATGCACTCCTGTCCCTTGATGAGCGTGCTGCCGAACTGTCCGCCGAAGGTGAGCGTGTAGGCGGGATGAGTCTCCCAGCCGTCGGTGGGGCAGGCGCGCTGGCACCGGCCGCAACTCGTGCAGGCAGCGTAGTCGACCGCGATCTTGCCGTCGTCGGTCATTTCGATCGCATGCTCGCGGCAGGCCGTCACGCAGATGCCGCAGGAAATGCAGGGGTCTTCCTTCCATTTCACCCGGCACGAGCCCTTGATGCCCACATCGTTTTCCTCGGCCTTCAGGCAGTTGTTATGGCAGCCCGTCACGCCGAACTTGAACTTGTGGGGCAGTTCCATGCCGTAGTAGCGCTCGTCGATCTTGCGGGCGATGTCCTGCGTATCGATGTTGGCCGAAGGGCACACCGTGCTGCCCTGGCAGGCCGTCACCGTGCGCACGCGCGGGCCGCACACGCCCGGCCGCAGGCCCACGCGGGCCAAATCGGCGCGGATGTTCTCGACGTCTTCGAGCTTCACGAAGGGAATCTCGACACCCTGGCGAGCCGTGAAGTGCACGGTGCCGTTGCCGTAGCGGTCGGCGATGTCGCCTATGTTGCGGATATCGTCCGACGAGAACGCCCCGCCCACGCTGTGCAGGCGCAGGCTGAAGCGGTTCTTCTGCTTCTGCCTCATGAAGCCGCCGCGCTTGAGCGTGGCGTAATCTATCTTCTCTGCCATTGGTCTTCTCCTTCGTCCGCCGCAGTGGCGGTCATGTCCTTGATGTAGGCGACGATCGCCGCCGGGTCGGTGCCCACCGTTTCCACCAGGTTGCGGAAGACGAGATGCTCGTCGCGCGCCGGCAGCGCACCTTCGATCGCGGGGCCCGCCGCCAGCAGGACGGTCACGCCGGCGCGGTTCAGGTTGGTGACCACTTCGCGCACGTGCGAATGCTCGTCGGGCGCGTAGAGGTAGGCGTCGCGACCCTGCTCGATGAGCGCCCGCTCGATCGCCTTCACCTCCTCAAGGGCGAAGCGGCGCGAGCCCTCGCCCAAGGGGAAGGCGAAGGTCGACCCCACCTGACCCTTGAGCACCATCCGCAGGCCGCTGTCCGCCTGCGCGGCGCCCGCAGCGTCGGCGTCGTCCACGCGCTCCACCACGCCCGCCGCGCTCGTCGCGTGGCTCACGCGGTCGATGAGGATCACCTCTCCCATCGTGCGGTGGTTCTTGAACTCGTCGATCACCACGGCTTCGGTGAAGCCCAGGCGCACGACGGCGATCTCGTTCTTCTCGAGCGTCGCGGTCTTGGTGCGCTCGCCGGTGTTCACGTCGATCGCGTAAAGGATCTGGGTGAGCATGCCGGGGATTTCGCGCGTGCCCACCTCGACGTAGAAGTCGCGGCCTTCGGCAAGCGGCGCGTCGTCCATCCACAAGATCGTGGCCACCACCGACGAAGCCACCTTCAGTCCCGCGCCGCGTTCGATCACGCAGCCGCGCGACACGTCGATCTCGCGGTCGAGCTGGATCGTGGCGGGCTGGCCGAAGCGCGCCTCTTCCGCCGGTTTCCCAGCGACGAGCAGGGCCTTCACGTGCGCCTTCTCGCGCGAGGGCAGCACGCGCACCTCGTCGCCCACGGCCACGCGGTCGGCTTCGATTTGCCCCTGGAAGCCGCGGAAGGTGTGGTCGGGGCGGCTCACGCGCTGCACGGGCATGTAGAAGCCCGCCCCGCGCGAGGCGTTGTCGACCTGCACGGTTTCCAGGTAGGGCAAAAGCGCCTGGCCCGCATACCAGGGCGTGCGGTCGCTTTCGCGCGTGACGTTGTCGCCTTCGGTGGCCGAAACGGGGATGACCGCGACGTGCGCGAGCCCCAGCTCCTGGGCGAGCCCGGCGATGTCGGCCTCGATTGCGCGGAAGGCTGCCTCGTCGTAGCCCACCAAATCCATCTTGTTCACCGCGAACACGAAGTCGCGGATGCCCACCAGGGCGCAGATGCGGGCATGGCGCCGGGTCTGCACGAGCACGCCGCGGCTCGCGTCGACCAAGATCACGGCCAGGTCGGCGAAGCTCGCGCCCACCGCCATGTTGCGCGTGTACTGCTCGTGACCGGGCGTGTCGGCGCAGATGAAGCTGCGGTGGTCGGTGGTGAAGTAGCGGTAGGCCACGTCGATCGTGATGCCCTGCTCGCGCTCTTCGGAAAGCCCGTCGAGCAGAAGCGAGTAGTCGATCGCGCCGCCGCGGCTGCCCACCTTCGAATCGAGTTCCAGCGCCCGCGCCTGGTCGGCGTAGATGAGCTTGGAATCGTAGAGCAGGTGGCCGATGAGCGTCGACTTGCCGTCGTCGACGCTGCCGCAGGTGATGAACTTCAGAAGATCCAGCATTAGAAATACCCCTCCAGCTTGCGCTTTTCCATGCTCGCCGAACCGCCGTCGTGATCGATCACGCGCGTAGTGCGCTCCGATTCCACCGCGCCGAGCGTTTCGTCGATGACCGCGTCGATCGTGTCGGCGTCGCTTTCGAAGCCGGCCGTAAGCGGGTAGCAGCCCAGGGTGCGGAAGCGGATCTTGCGCATCTGGGGCTTCTCGCCCGGCTCGAAGCGGAAGCGGTCGTCGTCGACCATGATCAGCTGGCCGTCGCGTTCCACGCAGGGGCGCTCCTTGGCGAAGTAGAGCGGCACGATGTCGATCCCCTCCTGGCGGATGTAGAGCCAGATGTCCTTTTCGGTCCAGTTGGAAATGGGAAAGACGCGCATCGACTCGCCCTTGTTGATGTGGGTGTTGAACAGCTTCCACATCTCGGGGCGCTGGTTTTTGGGATCCCAAGCCTGCTGGGCGTTGCGGAAGGAGAAGATGCGCTCCTTGGCGCGCGACTTCTCTTCGTCGCGGCGCCCGCCGCCGAAGGCCGCCGTGAACCCGTAGTGGGACAGCGCCTGCTTCAGGGCCTGGGTCTTCATGATGTCGGTGTAGGCCGCCCCGTTGTCGAAGGGGTTGATGCCCCGCGCCACGCCGTCTTCGTTGATCCATTCGATGAAGTCGAGCCCGTAGCGCTTCATCTGCTCGTCGCGGAAGGCGATCATCTCGTGGAACTTCCAGGTCGTGTTCACGTGGAGGAAGGGGAAGGGCGGTTTTTCGGGGTAGAAGGCCTTCAGCGCCAAGTGCAGCATGACGCTCGAGTCCTTGCCGATCGAATAGAGCATGACCGGCTTTTCGCACTGCGCGGCCACTTCGCGCATGATGTAGATCGATTCGGCCTCGAGCGCGTCGAGGTGCGATGAACGCTCTGTCACGATTCCTCCTAGTAGTTGTTCGCCGTGCGGCGGTCGATGACGATGGTGCGGGTGCCGCCGTCCGCCCGCGTGAAGGTCCAGGCGTGCTCCGTTTCGGTCGAGGCCACGGAAAGCGTCGTCCCCCGGCCGCCCATGTCGGCGCCCAGGAAGTAGGCGATGGCCCCGAAACGGCACGCCTTCAGACAGGCGGTGCAGCCCCAGCAGTCCCGCGGGCTGCGGCTTTTGGCCCGGCCCTCGGCGTCCAAGGCGAGCAGGTTGCCCGGGCAGACCCGGTTGCAGGCGCCGCAGCCCGTGCAGCGGTTCCTATCGATCGAGATGCTCAAGACACTCTCCCTTCCCCACCAGGTCGCGCAGGACGATGCGGATGTCGCCGTCTTCCAGACGCGAGTTCACGTACGCTTCGAATTCCGGGCGCGCTTCGGGATAGTCGGTGCGCTCGGCGAAGGCGTGCCAGCGCGTTTCCTTGCGGGCCGCCATGTGGGCGATGAGCACGCGGCAGACGGTAAGGCGCTCGCGCAGCTCGTAGATGGCCAAGAGCTCGAAGGGCGTGCGGGCGCGCAGACGGTCGACCAGGGGCGCAAGCGAGCGAATCTCTTCGTCGGCGCGCTCGAGCTGGCGGGCGTTGTAGCGGTAGCCGGTCGAAATCCCGCCCGCGTACTCGTCCATGACCTTCTGCATGGCCTCCTCCACCTGTTCGGTGACAACGGGGGCGCGTGATGTTGTCACACCGAGATGCGCCGCGTAGCCCGCGACGATCGCTTCTGCCTGGTCCTCTACGGCGGCGGGCACCGCGCCCGCCGGATGCGCGTCGAGGAAGGCCGCAGCCGATTCGGCGGCAATCTCGCCTTCCGCGAGCGCCCCCGTCACGTACTTCTGCGGGGCGCCGCCCGCCACGTCGCCGGCGGCGAAAAGGCCCGCCACCGTGGTGGCCCGATGCACGTCCACCCAGTAGCCCGACGCCGTATGGCCGCCCACCACGTAGGGCTCGGTGCCTTCGATTTCCACATCGCGCGCGTCGGGACCCGCACCAGCCTCGACCCACTTCAGGGTCTGCGCGGGCGCCATGTTCAGGTAGGCGCGATAGAGGTCCTCTTCGGCAGCGGCCCCGATGCCGCGCGTGCGCAGGTAACAGGGGCCGCGGCCCGCGCGGTTCTCTTCGACGGTGCCCCACACGCGCTCGCTCGTGCGCAGGCCGTAGGCGGTTTCGTACACCTCGCCCGCCGCGTTGACCTGCTTGGCATGGGCGCCCTGGGCGATCGTTCCGGTAGGGGCGATGGTGTCCTTGCAGCGCAGGGCGATGAAGCGCATCTCGAAGGAGGTCATTTCGGCCCCGGCGCGGATGCCCATCGCATAGCCTGCCCCCGTGTTGAAGGGCGCATACCACATCTTGTGGCGCGAAAAGCCCGGGTTGTTGGGCCGATAGAGGCCGGCCGCCCCGCCCGTCGCCACTATCACGGCGCGGGCGCGCAGCACGTAGGCCGCCCCGTCTTCCACGCCGAAGCCGCAGGCCCCGTACACGCGATTGCCCGCCACGAGCAGGTCGGTGACGTTGACGCGCTCGACCACGCGCACGTTGGGCTGGCGTCGGGCGGCACGGGCCAAAAGCGGCTTGATGTTCTCGCCGTTGATCTTCACGTTGCGCGTGCCGCGCTCGGCATAGCGGCCCTCGGCATCCTTCAGGAACACGAGGCCCTCGTCTTCCAGGGCCTCCGCGCAGCGGTTCAGGCGTTCGGACATCGAGATGAGCAGGTCGTAACGGGCGATGCCGTTGGCGTCGTCCATCGCGTAGTCGGCGTAGAACTCGGGCGTGCGGCCCCGCGTGATGTAGGCGTTGATCGCGTTGACGCCCGCCGCCAGGCAGCCCGACCGCTCGATCGCGGCCTTGTCGACCACGGTCACGCGAAGGTCCTCGCGCGCGCCGAGCGTGCGCGCCGCGAAGCAGCCGGCCGTGCCGCCGCCGATGATGAGCACGTCGGTGTCGATGACGATGCGTTCCACGCTGGTTCCTCCTGGGATGTTCGGTTCGCTTCTCTCAAGCTCGCGGCCCCGCGGCGGGGCTCGCAAGCGACGCGGTCAATTAAAAACCGAATTCCTAGTAAGATTGCGGGGATTGCCATAGGCAGATGTGCACGCTGGCTTTCGGGAAAGGCAAACAGGCCGCTCGACGTGGGGAAATCACGTACATTTCCATCGGGAAAACCCCGATGCGGAAACCTTCGGAAATCTCGATGCGCAGGTATCGAAAGATTGAATAGATAGTGCGTAAGGCCAGGTCAAATCAATGTTTTGCCGCCGCGCTCCCAACGCGGAACCGCACGGGCGCCTTCACAGGTCCTCCACACGGGACACCGCCCGTGCCGCAGCGTCGCGCACCAACGAGGGTCCGCGCCTTGCTCGCGCGTGCACGGGGCTGCGGCCGCCGCACCCGGAGACGCGCCCACGGGCCCACACCGCGCCCGGGCGTCACGCCCCCTCGGGCGCCCGCCCCTCCAGCTCGCCGGCGCCTTCCGCAACGCCCGCATCCCGCGCACCGCGCGGCTCGGGCACGGGCCTGCCCGCCTGGGCGCGCTTGATCTTCTCGTCGCGCGCCACTTTGGCCGACGTGCTGCGCCCATTGCGGCTGATGAGCAGCCCGCGCACGATCGTGCCGTTGCGCCGCCCGCTCGTGTAGAGGTAGCCGAAGGTGCAGAAGACCACGGCGCCTACGAAGTTCACGAGCAGATCCTTCATCGTGTCGAGCAGGCCGATGTCCAGGTAGCCGCCCTCGATCGCAAGCGTCTGGCCGCTGCCCGACGTGACGACCGTCTGCACGATGTCGTCGATGCGCACGGGCGTCTGCGTGCCCGTGGGGTCGAGCAGGATCGATGAGATCGACGTGACCAGGAAGTCCTTCTGCATGTCGACGGCGAACAGGCTGTCCATCGCGAATTCCACGAACTCCCACAGCACGCCCACGGTCATCGAAAAGCAGAAGGCCACCAACGCCAGGTACTTGGGCGACAGGCGCACCCCGTCGCTGTGCTTGTTGAACAAATCGACGAGCGAGTAGCCCACCGCTGCGCACAGGAAGCCGTTGAGCGTATGGAGCATCGTGTCCCAGCCGGGAATGAGCACGTAGTAGTGGTTCACCTCGCCCAAGATTTCGGCCGCGAAGATGAAGAGGTAGATCGTCGCCTCGAAGATGGTGGGGATCTCGATGTTGAGCCGCGTTTCGGCGAAAGCCGGCAGCAGAAAGAGCACGAGCGACAGGGCGCACAGGGCCACGCTCTCCCATGACCCGATGATCACCGACCGCACGAGCGTGACGATCACGAGCACGCGCAGCACCGAATAGATGATGAAATCGCGCCGGTCGGTGCGAATCTGGTCCTGCAGGTTGCGCACGAAATAGCGTACGGAGAAACGCTTGCTCTTCTCCTCTGTCATCAGGTCTCCTCTATCGAAACGGCGTTCCGCCCAAACGCTCCGTTACAGAGTATCGCTAACCGGCAGAAAATGCGCCCGTCAGGTTTCGCGCGCCCCGCATTCGGCTATAGTCGAACCGAACGAAAGCAAGAGAGCCCACCAAAAGAGGGACGAATGAAAACCAGGGAACTCGACATCAACGAAGACGGCTACAGCGTCCGCTGCAAGATCACCGCCGGCACCGACGACCGCACCCACGACCGCGTGGTCATCTGCACGCACGGTTTCGGCGGCAATAAAGACATCGCGAGCATCCAGAAGTTCGCCGAAAAGGAAGTGGGCAAACACAAGCGCGACGCCGTCATCGCCTTCGACTGGCCCTGCCACGGCCGCGACGCCCGCAAGAAGCTCGAGCTGGACGAATGCTTCTCCTACCTTTCGATCGTCGTGAACTACGCCAAGCGCGAGCTGGGGGCCTGCCACCTCTACATCTATTCGGTGAGCTTCGGCGCCTACCTCACGCTGGCCTACCTGCAGGAACACGGCAATCCCTTCGACCGCATCGCCCTGCGCTCCACCGGCATTCGCATGGCCCAGCTCATGGACGACTACGTCTCCCCCGCCGACCGGGCCAAGTTCGACCGCGGCAAGGAAGTGGAAGTGGGCTTCGACCGTTTGGTGAAGATCGACCGCAGCCTCATCGACGATCTGGCCGCCCACGACATCACCAAGGCCGAATTCTTCGACTGGGCCGACGACATCATCATGCTGCACGGCGAAAACGACCAATTCATCCCCATCGACGAGGCGCGCGCCTTCGCCGACGACAACGTGATCGAGCTCGTTGCGGTGCCGGACTGCGACCACACCTTCCACGACCCCAAGAAGATGGACTTCGCGATCCATACGGTCGTGGAATTCTTCGCGCCGCAGAGCTAGCTGCGCGCACGGCGAGCAGGCAGGAATCGCCCGCATCGTCTACACTTACTGTGTACACACACACGCCGCGGCAAGCACAGCGAGGGGAAGCGATCGAGCCTCATGCAGGAGGACCTGTAAAAGATCCAAGCAAGGCAGCTGGGAGCTGCCGTCCTGCTCATTCTCGCCTTCATGGTCGTGGCCTGCGCCTTCCTCATCGTCCGCAGCGAACAGGTCCTGCAGGGAGACATGGCCCGCCTCATGGGCACCGACACCGAGCAGATTGAGCTCAACGTGTCCAACTACCTCACCACCCTCGAAGGCACCGCCCAGCTCATGTTCACCGACGAGAACTACTACGCCTACGACCCCGTGACCAGCGACCTCGACGCCTACGGCAAGATCCAGGCCGAAAACGCCGTGCGCAACCGCATCATCGACATCGGCAGCACCGAAAACTTTTCCGACTTCGGCGTGGTCTACGCCGACGACGAGCACCTGGGCTGGATCTCGCAGACCACGCTCGGCCTCTTTTCCAACGGCGGCATGTACAGCGAATTCGCCGGCTGCATCACCGACAGCGCCCGCCAGAGCGGCTGGGCCTTCAACGTGCGCGGCAACACCGACCGCCTGTGGTACGTGAAACGACTGAACGACGACGCCTTGCTCGTGATGTCGGTCTACGCCAACTCCCTGGGCGAGATCTTCGCCGTGCCCGAGGGCCTGGGCGACGTCACGGTGTCGCTCGTCGACGGCAACAACACCGTGCTGTTCGCGAGCAACGGCACCGACGTGGGCGCCCCGCTCGACGCTTCGGTGGCCGCCCTTGTGGGCACGTCGGGCAACGTGAGCTCCTACAACGACGAGTACTTCGCCGCGTCGAGCACCGTCGACAACGGCTGGCGCGTGGTCGTGGCCGCCCCAACCGCTTCGGTCATGGAGCAGTCGACCAGCATGCGCAACGTCCTCTTGCTCTTCCTGGCCTTCATAGTCGCCCTGTTCGTGCTCGTGTCGGGCCTCGTCTACCTGCGCCTGGCGCGCCCGGTCGACACGCTCGTCGACGACCTCGCCGACCGTGCCAAATCCGACCAGCTCACCGGCCTGTTGAACAAGATCACCTACGAAACCATCGCGCGGCAGAGCCTCGCGCGCGAAGAAGCCGCGGGCTGCTTCGGCTACCTGATCCTCGACATCGACCGGTTCAAAGACGTCAACGACCGCTTCGGCCACGCCCGCGGCGACGAGGTCTTCAAACGCGTCGGCGCCATATTGAAGGAATGCTGCGTGCACGCGAGCGCCACAGGCCGCGTGGGCGGTGACGAGTTCTCGTCGTTCGCCTTCATCGAGGGCGCAGACGAAGAGGAGACGGCCGCCTTCGCCCGCGAGCTCATCGACCGCATCGCCGAAGAAATCCACCGGGAGTTCAGCGGACCCGAATGGGAGGGCCTGCCGATCACCGTGAGCATGGGCGAAGCCATCGCGCCAGCAGGCTCGGTGACCTTCCAAGAGCTCTACGAAGCGGCCGACGCCGCCCTCTACGAATCCAAGCACCGGGGCCGCGACCGGGGCACGGTGACCGTCTACAAGGAGGGCGTATGGCGCTGAACGCGAATAAAGCCGTTTCGCACACCATGCGCTTGGCCGCCGTCATCTTGGCCGCGGTGATCGTCTGCCTCGCTATTCTGCTCGTGCGCGCCGCCCAAAGCGACAGCGCGCGCCAGGTCGACGCGAGCGTCGCCGAACAGACCGACATCAGCTACTCCTGGTGGGGAAACGACGCGCGCCACCACTACACGGCCAACGGCATCAAGGACTTCACCGAAAAGAACCCCGACATCAACGTCAGCCTCTCCTACGGCGTGTGGGACGGCTACGAGCGCCGCTACGCGTCGATGATGCGCGCCCACGACGAATGCGACGTCATGCAGATCAACTACGCCTGGCTGGCGACCTACTCCCCGGACGGCAGCGGCTACTACGACCTCAACGAGCTTTCCGATACGATCGACCTTTCGCAGTTCTCCGAACGCGACCTGGCCTTCGGCACGCGCAACGGCGCGCTCAACGCCCTGCCCATCGCCTACAACATGCCCGTCTTCTACTACAACAAGTCCATCCTCGACCAGTACGGGCTTTCCGTCCCGCGCACCTGGAACGACCTGTTCTCCTGCGCCCGCGTCCTGCGCGCGCACGGCGTGAGCATGCTCTGCATGAACGACAAGCAGCTCTGGATGACCATGCTCGCCTGGTACGAGCAGACCACCGGCACCGCGGTCTTCGACGAGAACGGCGCCTGCCAGATAGGCGAGGCCGATTTCGAATCCATGCTGTCCATGTGCGCCCGCATGGCCGCCGAAGGCGTAATCGACCTCGACGCAGGCTCGCCCGCCCAGCAGTTCGCCAACGGAAAGACCGCCGGCGTCGCCATCTGGGCAAGCGACGCCTCGCGCTACTGCCAACCCGTGGTCGACGCCGGGCAGACCGTCGTGCTGGGCGAAAACCCGGGCGTCGACGGGCCCAGCGCGACCGGCTGGTACATGAAGCCCGCCACGATGCTCGCCATCAGCAAGAACACCGCCCACCCCGAAGAGGCGGCCCGCCTGGTGAACTACCTGCTCAACGACCCCGACTACGCGCTTCTGCAGGGCACCGAAAAGGGCGTGCCCGTAAGCAGCGCCGCCTACCAGGCCCTCGCCGACAACGGCAAGCTGTCGGGCTTCGAAGAGGAGGCCACCGAGCAGATGCACCGCAACATGGACGGCCTGAAGGCCATGGAGCCCGCGATGGAGGACACGAAAACCGTCAACGCCTTCAAGGACTGCCTGCGCAAGTACCAGTACGGCCGCACCGACCTTTCGCAGAGCGCCCAAGAGCTCTACACTGCCGTGCAGGAATCGATCGGCTAGCGCGCCCGGCCCGCACCCGCCAAGCGCCGGCCGCGCCCACGCAAGGAGACGCCCATGAGCGCATATTTCGGCAGCGACGTGCCCAAACTGGGCTTCGGCATGATGCGCCTGCCCCGAAAGCTGGCCGCGATCGACATCGAGGAAACCAAGAAGATGGTCGACCTCTTCATGGAAGCCGGCTTCACCTACTTCGATACCGCCCACATCTACCCCGGCAGCGAGGTCGCCACCCGCAAGACCTTGGTCGAACGCTACCCGCGCGAGCGCTTCACCCTGGCCACCAAACTCTACGCGCCCATGGCCCGCAACGGGCGCACCGCCCGCCAGCAGCTCGACACCTCGCTCGAAAAACTCGGAACGTCCTACGTCGACTACTACCTGCTCCATTCGCTCAACCGCAGCAACAGCCGCAAGTACGAAAAGCTGGGCCTATGGGACTTCGTGCAGGAAAAGAAGGCCGAAGGGACGATCCGCCATGTAGGATTTTCTTTCCACGACACGCCCGACGTGCTCGAAGGGATCCTCGCCGGCCACCCCGAAGTGGAATTCGTGCAGCTGCAGATCAACTACGCCGACTGGGAGAACCCCAAGGTGGCCTCGCGCGGCAACTACGAGGTCGCCCGTGCCCACGGCGCGTCGATCGTGGTGATGGAGCCCCTGAAAGGCGGCAAGATCGCCGACCCGCCCGCCAGCGTGAAGAAGATTTTCGACGACACCGGCTCGCACGCAAGCTACGCGTCGTGGGGCATCCGGTTCGCGGCCGGGCTCGACGGCGTGATCTGCGTCCTTTCGGGCATGAGCACGCCCGGCCAGGTGGCAGACAACGTCTCCTACATGCGCGATTTCCGCCCGCTCGACGCGGACGAGCGCGCCGCCGTGCAAAAGGCCCAGGCCGCCTTCAACGCCTCGCCGCTCATCCAATGCACCGAATGCGGCTACTGCCTGCCCCGCTGCCCCCAGCAGATCGACATCCCCGGGATCTTCGGCGCCATGAACCTGCGCCTGGGCGCCGGCCAGATCGAAGCGTCCCAAGCCGCCTACACCGCCGCAACCGCCGAAGGCGCCCGCGCGGTGAGCTGCATCACCTGCGGGGCCTGCGAGCGCGCCTGCACCCAGAGCCTGCCGATCGTCGACGAGCTCGCCCGCTGCGCCAAGACCTTCGATTGCTAGCAACGCGGCCAGCCGATGCGCGCGGGCTTCGTCCGCGTGGCGCACGAAATAGGGCCGCCGTCCCCCAAAGCCCCTTCCAACAGATAGAATAATGTGCCCAAGGGGCGCGCGCGTCCCACCAGCAAGGAACTACGAGAAGTGAAGACGCGGCGGGAGACGCTATGGAATTGCTCGAAGAACGCATTCGGAAAGAGGGCACGGTCAAGCCCGGTCAGGTGCTGAAGGTCGACTCGTTCATCAACCACCAGATGGACGTGAAGCTCTTCCGCGCGATGGCCCAACAGTGGAAGCGCGATTTCGCCGACGCCGGCGTGAACAAGATCGTCACGATCGAGGCGTCGGGAATAGGGATCGCCGCCATCGTAGGCGAAGAGTTCGACGTGCCCGTGGTCTTCGCCAAGAAGAGCCAGTCGATCAACCTCGACGGGTCGGTCTACACCGCCAAGATCCATTCCTACACCCACCAGCGCGACTACGACGTCATCGTGTCGAAGAAGTACGTGGGCCCCGGCGACCGCATCCTGCTCATCGACGACTTCATGGCCAACGGCTGCGCGATGAACGGGCTCATCGACATCTGCGAAACGGCGGGCGCCACCGTGGTGGGCATCGGCATCGCGATCGAAAAGGGCTTCCAGCCGGGCGGCGCCGACCTGCGCGCCCGCGGCTACCGGGTCGATTCGCTCGCCATCGTCGAATCGATGGACGACGCCACCGGGCGAATCGAGTTCCGCGCATGACGACGCCCGCACCCGCTCCCGCGCCCGAAACGACCGAGGGCTCCGTATCGGCGCTTTCCACCTTCGGCGCGCCCATTTCCATCGCGCGCGCCATCCCCTACGGCATCCAGCACGTGCTCGCGATGTTCGTGGCCAACCTCGCCCCGATCACGATTCTGTGCGCGGCGGCCGGCTTCGACGAGGCGCAGACCGCCCTGCTCATGCAGAACGCCATGGTCGTCGCCGGCATCGGCACGCTCGTGCAGCTCTTCAGCGTGTGGCGCGTGGGCAGCAAGCTGCCCATCGTCATGGGCGTGAGCTTCACCTTCATCACCGTGCTCTGCGGCATCGCCGCCACCTACGGCTACCCCACCGTAGTGGGCGCCGTAATCGCGGGCGGCGTCTGCGAGGGCATACTGGGCCTGTTCGCCAAGTACTGGCGCCGCTTCATCAAGCCGATCGTGTCGGGCGTCGTAGTCACTTCCATCGGTTTCTCGCTGCTTTCGGTGGGCGCGGCGTCGTTCGCCGGCGGCACGGGCGCCCCCGATTTCGCCTCGCACGAAAACCTCTTCCTGGGCACTTTCTCGCTTATCGCCTGCCTGGTCTTCCAAGGCGTGGCGAAGGGCCCGAAAAAGCAGCTGTCGGTGCTCTTCGGCCTCGCGGCGGGCTACGTGGTGGCCCTGTTCATGGGCAAGGTCGACTTTTCGGCCTTCAGCGGCATTTCCGCCTTCAGCGTGCCGGCCATCCTGCCCTACGCGCCCGAATTCAACCTGGGCGCCATCGTGTCGGTGGTGCTGCTCTACCTGGTGAGCGCCGCCGAAACCATCGGCGACACGGCCGCCGTCACATCGGTGGGCTTCAAGCGCGAGCCCACCGAACGCGAGTACCAGGGCTCGATCGCGGCCGACGGCTTCACGTCGGCGCTCGCCGGCGTCTTCGGCTGCTCGCCGCTCACCTCGTTCGCCCAGAACATCGGCCTCATCGCGATGACCCACGTGATCAACCGCCGCGCGGTCGCCTGCGGCGCCGCGGTCCTCATCCTGGCCGGCTGCGTGCCCTTCGTGGGCACCGTGTTCGCAAGCCTGCCCAACGCCGTGCTCGGCGGCTGCACGATCATGATGTTCGGCAGCATCATCGTGTCGGGCTTCCAGATGATCGCCGGCGCCGGCTTCTCGCAGAAAAACATCACGGTCGCGGCGATCTCGCTCGCCATCGGCATCGGGTTTTCGCAGGTCACCGGCATCTTCGTGAACTTCCCGCCCCTGCTGCAGAGCGTGTTCGCCGGCAACAGCGTGGCCCTCGTGTTCCTGGTGGCCGTGGTGCTCGCCAACGCCCTGCCCGAAGACACGGTGATCCGCACCGCCTTCAAGATCGAGAAGAAATAGCGGAAGCGCAGCCTGCAAGGCAGCCCACACATACGCGAAGCGGCCGCAACGGCACGGAATAGTTCCCGCCGTCGCGGCCGCTTTTGTTTGCGCGCCGTGCGCCCTAAATCACCTGGAAGATGAGGAAGTCGAGGTAGTGGGTTTCGGGCACGCCCCACAGGATGGGATGGTCGGGCGCCTGCTGGCGCTCTTCGACCTGCTTCAACTGCACGTGCGCCGCGGCCGCCGCCTCCCCGATCGCGCCCTTCAGAAGGCTCGTCGTCATGAAGTGCGAGCACGAGCAGGTGGCCAGGTAGCCGCCGCGCGGGAGCAGGCGCAGGGCGAGCTCGTTAATCTTCAGGTAGCCGCGGCGGGCCTGCTTCACGGTCGAACGGCTCTTGGTGAAGGCCGGCGGGTCGAGGATCACCAGGTCGAAGGGACCGCCCTCTTCCGCCAGACGCTTCTTGTCGCCGGCGAGCGCGGGCAGGTAGTCGAGCACGTCGGCGCAGGTGAAGCCCATGCGGTCGGCCAGGCCGTTGAGCTCGGCGTTGCGGCGGGCCAGGTCGACGGCCGTCTGCGAGACGTCGACGCAGCGCACGAATTCCGCGTCGCCCGCCGCCGCGTTCAGGCCGAAGGGGCCCACGTGGGAAAAGCAGTCGAGCACGCGCTTGCCGGCCGCGAGCTGGCGCACGGCCAGCCGGTTGTACTTCTGGTCGAGGAAGAAGCCCGTCTTCTGGCTGTTGAGCAGGTCGACGTCGTAGGCGATGCCGTTTTCGTGCATGACGATGCGCTCCTGGGCGCCGGCGTCGTCCACCCGCGTGGCGCCTGCGGCGGCGTCCCACCAGCCCTTCTGCAGCGCAAGCCCCTCGTGGCGGCGGGCCGGCGCGTCGTTGCGCTCGTAGATGCCGCGCACCTCTTGCCCGTCGGCGCGCAGAACGTCCAGGATCATGGGGTAGAGCACGGGGCGCAGGCGGTCCATCCCCACAGTGCCCACCTGGGCCACGAGCACGTCTTCGTAGCGGTCGACGATGAGCCCCGGAAAGCCGTCGGCTTCGGAAAAGATGACGCGGCAGCAGTTGGTGTCGGGCTCGCAGCCGGGCAGGGCGCGCTGGCCCATGACCGTTTTGCGGTAATCCCAGGCCCACTGGATCTTGCGTCGCCAGAAGGCGTCGTCGAAGCGGTCGTTGGCGTTGCGCGACACCAGGCGGATGCGAATCTTGCTCTCTTCGGAAAGCAGGCCCGTGCCCTGATAGGTGCCGTTTTCCTCGACCACGTCGACGATGCAGCCGTTGGTGGCCGGCGCGCCGTCGGCCGGCGCGGGCTCGATGCGTTCCACTTCGCCTTCGAAGACCCACACGTGGCCCTTCTTCAGGGCCAGGGCGCCCTTCTTGGTGATGACCGCGCGCGGGTAGGGACGCTGCATGTGCATGGGGTTCTCCTTCACGATTGAAACTGGCCAAAGCGTACCACACCGGCTGCGGGGGCGGCGCCGCGCGAGCGCGCGCCTTCCGCGACCGTTCGGCGGCACTTCCGCGGCGTTCGCGCGATTGCTTCGCGGCACCGCCGCTGCCTTACCACGACACTCCCGAAGCGCTTCCGCCCTTCCCCACCTTCGTGTTCTTGAGGGAACCAGAGCCCCTTCCCGCGCCCGCGCGCGCCGCCAGGCGTTAGAGTGGATAGGAGCAGCAACGAACGAGGGGATACAACATGAGCGAACTGGTGAACGACTGCCTCAAACTGGGCTTCGGCATGATGCGCCTGCCCAAAGACGCCCAAGGCGCCATCGACGTCGAAACCACCAAGGGCATGGTCGACGATTTCATCGCCGCCGGCGGCAAGTACTTCGACACCGCCTTCGTCTACGAGGGGTCGGAAGAGGCCACGCGCAAGGCGCTCGTCGAGCGCTACCCGCGCGACGCCTTCTACCTGGCGAGCAAGCTGCACGCCGGCAAATGGGCGGCCAAGGACGAAGCGGCCGCCAAAGACGAGATCCGCGCGACGCTCGAACGCAGCGGCGCCGGCTACCTCGACTTCTACCTGCTGCACGGCATCGAAGACAACAACATCGGCTTCTACGACGACTACGGCATCTGGGACTACATGCGCGGCCTGAAAGAAGAGGGCCTGGTGAAGCATGTGGGCTTTTCCTTCCACGACCAGCCCGCCCTGCTCGATAAGCTACTTTCCGCCCGCCCCGACGTCGACTTCGTGATGCTGCAGATCAACTACGCCGACTGGGACAACCCGACCGTTCGTTCGCGCGAGAACTACGAAGTGGCCCGCGCGCACGGCAAGCCGATCGTCGTGATGGAGCCCGTGAAGGGCGGCCTGCTCGACCGGCCCGCCGAACCGGTGGCGCGCGTTTTGCGCGACGCCAGCCCGCAGGCTTCGCTCGCGTCCTGGGCCCTGCGCTTCGCCGCGAGCCTGCCCGGCGTGATGATGGTCCTAAGCGGCATGTCCACGCCCGACCAGATGAAGGACAACCTGGGCGTGTTCCGCGATTTCGAGCCGCTTTCCGCCGCCGAGCAAGACACGATCGCCGAAGCACGCCGCGTGCTCGCGTCCATCAACCAGGTGCAGTGCACGGCCTGCCACTACTGCACGCCCGGCTGCCCGCTCGAGATCCACATCCCCGAAATGTTCCAGATCCTGAACGAGTACAAGCTCTACGGCAACCTCGAGCGCGCCAAGCGCGACTACGGCTGGC
The DNA here is from genome assembly GCA_022644775.1 of Eggerthellaceae bacterium. GTDB lineage: Bacteria > Actinomycetota > Coriobacteriia > Coriobacteriales > Eggerthellaceae > Hugonella. Next base: position 9,333 of record JALCHN010000011.1, on the reverse strand, counting down.
GCCCCGGCGGCCATCGCGCGTCCGCCTGCATCGCCTGCGGCCAGTGCGAGGACGCCTGCCCGCAGCACCTGCCGATCATCGACCTGCTCGCCGAAGTGGCCGAAGACTTCGAGTAGGCGCGACGACGGGAGCGGGTGGCGTTGCCGCACGCGTGCGACAACGCCACCCGCTCCCGTTGTCAGGTTGTGTTACCATTTCTGAAGACGTAACACGACGAAAGGAAGGTCATGCACATTCCCGAAAACTACCTGAGCCCTTCAACCTGCGGTGTCTTCGGCCTTGCCATGATTCCCATCTGGGCGCACGCCATCAAAAAGGTGCGCGCCACGGTCCCGCGCGAGAAGATGCCCCTGCTGGGCGTCGCGGCGGCCTTCTGCTTTCTTGCCATGATGTTCAACATCCCCCTGCCCGGCGGCACCACGGGACACGCCGTCTGCGGCACCCTCATCGCCATCCTCTTCGGCCCCTGGGCCGCAACGATCGCCGTGTCGATTGCCCTCATCATCCAGGCCATCTTCTTCGGCGACGGCGGCATCCTGGCCATCGGGGCCAACTGCTTCAACATGGCCTTCGTCCTGCCCTTGGTGGGCTTCGGCATCTATTCCTTCATCGTGGGCCGCACGAAGAAGACGCTCGTTAGCGAGCTCGCCGCCGCCGGCGTCGCCTCCTACGTGGCGATCAACGCCGCCGCCCTGTGCGCCGCGATCGAATTCGGCGTGCAGCCCCTGCTCTTCACCGACGCCGCCGGCCAGGCGCTCTACTGCCCCTACCCCCTGTGGATTTCGGTCCCGGCCATGATGGTGGGCCACCTTACGATTTTCGGCGCCGCCGAAGTGGTGTTCACCGTGGGCATCCTGGCCTTCGTGCGCAAGACCGCCCCGTCCTTCGGCGTCGAGACCGCCGTCGACAAGCCCACCGGCGCCAAGGCCCTCACGCCCGTCTACGTGCTCGTCACCGCGCTCGTGGCCCTCACCCCGCTCGGCCTTCTGGCCGAAGGCGACGCCTGGGGCGAATGGTCTACCGAAGACTTGGCCGAAATGGTGGGCTACACACCCGTGGGCTTGGGCGATGGCTGGGAATGGTCTTCGTTCATGCCCGACTATTCGATCGGCGGCCTGCCCGACATCGCGGGCTACCTGCTGAGCGCCGTGATCGGCGTGGCCCTGCTGGTAATCGTCTTCCGACTGGTCGCGGCCGCGATGAAGCCGTCCGTCTCCTTCGATTAGAGGCGCGTCGAACGTGAGTCAAGAGGGACAGGCGGACGCGCCCCGATCCGCCGCGCAGGACATCCCCAGCTGGCTGCTGGAACCCGAGCACTACGAGCCCGCGCGCGACCGCGACGGCTTCATCGGGAAGAGCATGCTCTCGATCACCGGCGTGCTCGCGAGCTTTCGGCTCGACGACGGCCGCGCCAACCGCTTCTCGCCTTCGGCGCCCGCCAAGCTCATCGTGGGACTGGGGATCATCCTGCTCGCCTCGCTGTCGCGCAACTACTTCTTCGTGCTCGTGTTGCTCGCCGCCCTGCTCGTGCGCGCCTGCGTCCTGCCCGCCCGTGCGCTCAAGCGCGTCGCCGCCGTGTCGGCCGGGGCGGCGGGGCTCACCTTCCTCATCATGCTGCCGGCCGTCTTCATCGGCCAGTCGCAGTCGGCCCTGCTCGTGGCCACCAAGGTGCTCGTGTCGGTGGGCTGCGCGCTCACCGTCGCGCAAACCACTCCCTATAACGAGCTCACCGCCGCCCTGCGCGTCTTCCACGTTCCCAACCTCTTCATCCTCACGATCGACCTGGCGCTGAAGAACATCGTGCGCCTGGGCGACATCGCGCTCGAGGTGCTCACCGCGCTCAGGCTGCGCAGCGTGGGGCGCTCCCGCGACAAGCGGTCGTCGATCGGCGGCGTGGGCGGGGTCGTGTTCCTGAAGACCAACGAAGCCGCCCAGACCACCTACGACGCCATGTGCTGCCGCGGGTTCGAAGGCGACTACCCCACGCCTCCCGCGCGGCCCTGGCGCGCCGTCGACGCCGCTTGGTTCGCCGTGCTCGCCGCGGCCGTCGTCCTGTTCGCCTTCCTGCAAGGAGCCGTCTCATGAGTTTCGTTCATTCCCACGAACACGCCGCGCGCCCGCACGTGCACGAAGGCGACCCCCTGCTCACCAAGCGCGACATGCCCCACGCAGGCGACGACGACGGAGCCGCCGCGTCCCACCCCGCCGGCCTGCACCATCCGCGCCACGAAAGCGCGCACCCCCTCATCGAGTTCCGCGACTTCTGCTACGCCTACGAAAGCGAGCCGGTTCTGCGCCATATCGATTTGGAAATCGACGCGGGCGATTCGGTGGTGCTCATGGGCTACAACGGGTCGGGCAAGTCGACGCTTCTGAAGGCGATGAACGGCCTCGTGTTCCCGCAGCAGGGCGCCTATCTGTTCGACGGGGCCGCCGTGACGCCGGAGACGATGAAGGACCAGGCCTTCGCCAAGCGCCTGCACCAGCGCGTGGGCTTCATCTTCCAAGACAGCGACGCTCAGCTCTTCTGCTCGAGCGTGGAAGAGGAGGTGGCGTTCGGGCCGCGCCAGATGGGCCTGCCCGAAGACGAGGTCGAGCGGCGCGTGGCCGACGCCTGCCGCCTGCTGGGCATCGAGCGCCTGCGGAAGCGCGCGCCCTATCACCTTTCGGGCGGCGAGAAGAAGAAAACCGCGATCGCCTGCATCCTGAGCATGAACCCCGACGTCTACTGCTTCGACGAGCCGCTGAACGGCCTCGACGTGAAGACGCGCGACTGGCTCTACGGCTTTTTGCAGACGCTGAAGGAATCGGGAAAGACGCTCATCGTGAGCACCCACGACCAGTCGCTCGCCGACGCCCTGGCCGATTATTTCGTCTACATGGGCGAGATGCACGAGTACTCCGACATGCCCCACGTGCACATCAACCGGTAGGCACGGGTGGGCCGCCGGGCCGCCGGGCGCGGGCGGGCCGCCAACAACACGCCTTTCTCGCCTAATTCCGCTTTTGAGGACGCATTCGCACGCGAAAGGCGTGTTGCGCAACCCCGGGATGCGGGGTGGACGGCCGATAACGCGCCTTTCTCGCAGTAAATCCCGAAATCCCGCCAATCCGTCGCAAAGGGCGCGTTATCCAGTTGCCGGACGCCAGACGCCCCGGCAACAACGCGCCCTTCACGCAAGACGCGCAGCCTTTCTTGACATTCCGTCACGAAAGGCGCGTTACGGCGGCTACAGCTGTTGCGGCTACCGCTGCCGCGTATCCGCTGCTGCAGCTGACGCCGGGCCGGCCGCTGCCGTTGCGCCTACGACGACGCCGCCACCGCTGCAGCTACGACGCAGCCTCCACCGCCGCGCGGCCGTCGTCGCCCAACGTGGTGCTGAACGTGGCCGCATCGCCCGAAAGCTTGCTCGAATATCCGTTGAGTTTCTCCACGACCGCCGTGCCTTCATCGCCGGCAAGCGGCGTGGGCTGATAGTTGTTGCGGCTCGACGCGCTCGACACCGAACACGGCACCACCCACGCCTTCGAAAGGGCGTCCCCATCCGCCACAAGCGAGCCGTTCTCGAACACGAAGGTCTGCTGGAACATCATCGTGTTCTTGTCGCTTGGGTTGGCGTTGCCCCCGAAGCAGAAGTTGCCCATCGAATAGAGGATGTAGCGGTCGTTGTAGCGCTCGACGCCCTGCAGCACATGAGGATGGCCGCCGATGACCAAATCGCAGCCGGCGTCGATCGCCGCATGGGCCAGGTCGACCTGGGTCGATTCGGGCGTATGGTTGCCTTCGATGCCCCAGTGGAAGTTGCCGATCACCAGCTGGCAGCCCTCGTCGCGCAGCTGCTTCACGCAGGTTTCCATCTCGCTCTGGGAATCGGCGTCGGCGCTCAGGTCGCGAATGCCGAACAGCCCCACCTTGACGCCGTCGACGTCGTACGTGGCCGTGCGGTCGAATCCGAAGTTCGTGATGCCAGCCGCATCGAGCGCGTCGATCGTGTCGGTGTAGCCCTGCGTGCCGTAATCGTGGCTGTGGTTGTTGGCCACGCTCACCGCTTCGACGCTGCCGTCGGTGAAGATCTGCGTGTACTCCGCCGAGCCCTTGAAGTTGAAGGACTTCTCTTGCACGTCGGTGCTCGTGGTGAAGGTGCCCTCGCAGTTGCCCACGGTAAGCTGGTCGGCGCCCGTGTAGGGCAGGACGTTGGCGAAGAAGTAGGCGGGACCCTGCTTCTTGTAGACGCTCGTGAAGTTGGTGCTCGCGTCGAAATCGGGGTCGGTGCCCAGCGTGCAGTCGCCCAGGGCCGTCACCGTGAGCTCGACGCGCTCGGGCGCGGCCGCGGCGTCGACCTGATCGGAGCTCGCGTCGGTCTGCTCGGCGGTTTGCGCGGCGTCGCCGCCTGCGCCCGCCTGGGCCCCCGCCCGCGCGCACTGGGCAATGCTGAAGACGAGCACCAGGGCCGCGACAACGCCCACCACAACGACCGGCAAGCGCGACGGCATCGCCAACTCCGACGGCGCTTTGCGCCCTGAAGCCAAAAGCTGTACGGGTATAGTCGAAGCGACGCGCTCCTTTGCCGTCGGCCTTCGCCCTTCCGTCTGAGGTTGACGGGACCGGGTGCGTTCGCGACGCTCGCGCGCGGCCGCCGTTCGATCGGCGCGCCCGCGGTCCCCGCGCGCGGCGGGCGCCGTGCCCGCGCGCGCCGTGCGGACGTTCGGGCGCGAGGGCGGGCGCTTCGGTTGCGTGCGGTCGGAACGGGCCGTCTGGCCGGAACGAGACGGACGGTCGGCGCGCACGGGTCGGGCAGAGCGTGAAGGCTGCTCTGGGCGAGCCGGTCGGCCGGCGCGCGAGGAACGTTCGGAACGTGGGCGCTGCCCTGCGCTTTCGCGTTCGGGGCGCAGCGTTCTCTTCGGCGTCCTCCCCGTGTCGCGTACGCTCGGTCGGCGCGCGCCCGCCTGCCCCGCGGCGCCCTTCCGCGCGCGCGGTTGCGGCGCGTTCTCCGCGCGCCTGCGTTGATCGTTTCCGTGAACGTCGTTCCCCGAACGTCGTTGCGTCATCGTAGTCCCCTTGCAAAGCGATGGCTTCTTCCCACCTCCAGTGTAGCAGGTGACACGTTGCCTGCTCCGCGCAAGGTTCGAGCGGCACGTCCGAATGAGTTTCTGCAAGTTTCTTATATTCATACAGGATATGCACATGAGGAGACGGTACCCGACCCTATACGCATACCTGAAACCAGCGCACCGACCCGTAGTGCCACGCGCGCCAAGTAACCGACTGAATCGATGCGCGCGAAAATTGAGGCGGCGCGCGCTCAATTGCCAGCCGGTGAAGGCAGCGGCGCGCTGGGCCCGCGACGCATGCCCGCACGTCGCCCGCCTGCTAGGATAAGAGCACGTCGAAAGGACCCGCGCGCCCATGATCGTCAACACCGGACAACGCACCGACATCCCCGCCTTTTTCGCGCCTTGGCTGGCCAACCGCCTGCGCGCCGGCAGCGTGTGCGTGCGCAATCCCTTCAACCCCCAGCAGGTGAGCCGCTATCGGCTCTCCCCCGACGTGGTCGACGTGATCGGCTTCTGCACCAAGAACCCCGAACCGCTTTTCCCCTATTTCGACGCGCTCGAGCCCTTCGGCCAGTTCTGGTACATCACAATCACGCCCTACGGCCGCGACATAGAGCCCGCTGTGCCCAACAAGCACCGTCTGCTGCGCGTCTTCCGCGAGCTTTCCGCCCGCGTGGGGCCCCAGGCGGTCTGCTGGCGCTACGACCCCATCCTCCTGTCGCCCGTGTACACGAAGGCCTATCATCTGCGGGCCTTCGAAACCATGGCCACGGCCCTCGAGGGAGCCACGGACACCGTCACGATCAGCTTCATCCAGATCTACGACAAGCTGCGGCGGAATTTCCCCGAGGCCGCCGAAGTCGCGCTCGCCGACCGCATCGAGCTCGCCGGCCGCCTGGTGCAAATCGCCGCCGCCCACGACATGACGGTGCGCCTCTGCCCGCCCGACAACCGGCTCGCCGCCACCGGCGTCGCCAACGCCGGATGCATGACGCTCGACCTTTACGAGCGGGCCATCGGAAGCAAGCTCGACCCGCCCGCCTTCAAGCCGGCGCGCGCGGCCTGCGCCTGTTACCTGGGCTGCGACATCGGCGCCTACAGCACCTGCCCGCACCTGTGCCGCTATTGCTACGCCAACCGCGACGCGCGCGCCGTCGCCGCCAACCGCGCACGGCACGACCCCGCCTCGCCCTTCCTCATCGGCGGGCCCGAACAAGGCGACCGCGTGCACGACGTGCCCCAGCGGTCGTGGAAGGTCGACCAGCTCTCCCTGTTCTAGCGTGACAACAACCTCCGTCCCCCTGTCACGCCACGCGACGCTAGCGTTCCACCGGCCGGAGCCATTCGTTGCTCATGCCCGTGCCCGGAATCTCGAAGGCCAGATGCGAGAACCAGGAATCGTCGGCGGCGCCGTGCCAGTGCTTCACGTTGGCCGGAATCTCCACCACGGTGCCCGGCGTCATTTCCACGGGCTCTTCGCCCCAGGCCTGGTACCAGCCGCGGCCGCCCACGCAAATGAGCAGCTGGCCGCCGCCCGTTTCGGCATGGTGGATGTGCCAGAAGTTGCGGCAGCCCGGCTCGAAGGTCACGTTGGCGATGGGGAACGGCTCGCCGCACACTGCGGCCAAGTAGCTCTTGCCGTCGAAGTAGGTCCCATAAGGGTTGGGCTCGCCCACGGGGAAGAAGATCGACCGCGCGTAGGCGTCGAGCTCGCTTTCGGCAGCCGCGCCTTCCGCCGTCTCGTCTTCGGCCCACACCTGCTTGGCAAGGCCGAACGCCGCCCACGCCACCGGCCAACCCGCGTAGAAGGCCGCATGCGTGATGATCGCGGCCGCTTCGGCACGCGTCACGCCGTTGCGCTTGGCCGTTTGCAGGTGATGAACGAAGGCGTCGGTCACCATCCCGCGGCCCAGAAAGACCGAAATCGTGATGATGCTCTTGGTTTTCGGGCTGAGCGTGGGGTCGTTCCACTCCTCTCCGAACAGGACGTCGTCGTTGAAATGTGCGAACTGCGGGGCGAAGGCGCCCAGGTTGTCGCGGCCGGCCGTCTGCACGATTTTTTCCATGTTTGTATCCCCCTACATGCTTTCCGCTAGAATAGCGCGCACGTCTTCGGGCGCGAGCTTCTTGTAGCCGCCGTCCAGCAGGAAGGTGCCCTTCACCACATCGTCGAACATCGCTTCGGTAAGGCCCAGTTCGGACGCGTGCATGACCACGCCGATCTCGCGCATCCAGTCTTCCATGGCGGCAAGGCCTGCTTCGGCGATTTGCTCGTCGGTCTTGCCTTCGGGCGCCACACCCCATACTTCGGTCGCGAAGCGCACGAACTTGGGCAGGCCGTAGGGCATGATGCGGCGGTAGTAGGCCGGCGCCACGGCCGAAAGGGTCATGCCGTGGGTCGCGTCGGTGACCGCGCCGATGGCCTGGCCGATCATGTGCACTTCCCAGTCGGTCGACTTGCCGCAGGCGATGAGCGTGTTGAGCGCCCAGGTGCACACCCAGCTGATGTTGCTGCGGGCCTCGTAGTCTTCGGGGTCGGCCACGGCGATGCGCGACGCGTGCACGAGGCTCTTCATCAGGCCTTCGGCCAGGTAATCCGACGTGTTGTCGTCGGTGCCCGAGAAGTACTGCTCCTGAATGTGGTTGAAGGCGTCGAAGATGCCTGCCTTCATCTGGTAGTCGGGCACGGAGAAGGTGAGCTCGGGGTTGACGATGGCGAAACGCGGAATGACCTCGCTGCCGAAGACGTGGCCGATTTTCAGGCCCTGCTCATGGTTGGTGATGACCGAGCCGGCGTTCATTTCCGAACCCGTGCCGCTCATCGTGAGGATGTCGCCCACGGGAATGATCTTGTTGGCCGGTTCGTCCATGTGCAGGTAGTACGTCTCCCAGGGGTCGCCGTCGCAATAGGCCGACACCGACACGGCCTTGGCGTAGTCGATCACGCTGCCGCCGCCCACCGCGAGCAGCAGATCGGCGTTCGCCTCGCGGGCGATCGCACAGCCTTCGTAGAGCTTCTCGACCGTGGGGTTCGACATGACGCCGGAGATTTCGGCGACCTGCTTGCCGGCGGCCGCGAGGGCGGCCATGACCTGGTCGTAAAGGCCGCTGCGCTTGATCGAGCCGCCGCCGTAGACGAGCACGACGCTGTCGCCGTAGCCGGCGAGCTCGCCCGCCAGGGCGTCGAGGGCCTCGGGGCCGAAGTGCAGGCGGCAGGGGTTGTGATAGGTGAAGGTTCCGAGCATGGGCATGGTCCTCTCTCTGAAGGCGCAGAATCGTTCGGAACCATCATGGCGCGGCGCGCGGGCCGTTTCCAATGCCTATATCGTTCGCCTCGTATGCGTTTCAGGCATGGCAGAGACGCCAGCGTCGTGTCGCCCGCGGCACGACGGGCCCCGCCCTAGCCCAGCGCCACGTCGAGGGCCATCATGAGCGTGAAGCCCAGCGCGAACATGAGCACGCCCACGTTGGAATGGGCGCCCTCGCTCATTTCGGGAATGAGCTCTTCGACCACCACGTACATCATCGCGCCCGCGGCGAACGCGAGCAGGTAGGGCAGCACGGGCAGCACCAGCCCCGCCGCGATAATCGTGAGCACCGCGCCGATGGGCTCCACCACGCCCGAAAGGAAGCCGCCCGCGAAGGCCTTGCCCCGGCTCGCGCCCGCCGCCCGCAGGGGCAGCGAGATGATCGCGCCTTCGGGGAAGTTCTGAATCGCGATGCCGATCGAAAGGGCGAGCGCGCCCATGAGCGTGATGTTGGCGTCGCCAGCGAGCCAGCCCGCGTACACCACACCGACGGCCATGCCTTCGGGGATGTTATGCAGGGTCACGGCGAGCACCATGAGGGTCGTGCGCTGCAGGCGGCTGCGCGGGCCCTCGGGCTCGGCATCGGTTTCGCCCAGGTGCAGGTGCGGAATGACCGTATCGAGCAAGAGCAGGAAGAGAATGCCCAGCCAGAAGCCCGCCACGGCGGGAACGAAGGCGAAGGAGCCCATTGCGGAAGCGTCTTCCATGGCCGGGATGAGCAAGCTCCAGATAGACGCCGCGACCATCACGCCCGCCGCGAACCCGGTGAGCGCGCGCTGCACCGACCGGTTGAGCGCCCCGCGCATGACGAACACGAGCGCGGCACCCAGCGTGGTGCCGGCGAACGGTATGACGAGCCCTTGCAGCACTTCGACCATGACGGCCCCCTTTCTGTGCGTGCCGTTAGTGTATGACAACGGTGACAACGGGGGCGCGTGATGTTGTCACACCATGGTGTGACAACATCACG
>JALCHN010000010.1 GCA_022644775.1 Eggerthellaceae bacterium | reverse complement strand
CCTCCTGCATGACGGCCCTGCGCACCGAGATCGACTCCGCCATGCAGGAGGGCGTCGAGATCCTCATGCTCCAGGCGCCCGACCACATCGAGGTCGGCGAGGCGGGCCATTGCACGGCGCTCGTCACCCGGCCCCAGTTCATCGGCGCGGTCAAGCGCGGCCGCCCGGCGCCGCAGAAGGCGAGCAAGCCGCCGCTGCGCATCCCGGCCGACGTCGTCCTCGTCGCCGTGGGCCAAGCCATCGAATCGGCCCCCTTCGAAGAGGCCGGCATGGAAGCCGATCGCGCGCGTTTCATCGCGACGCCCCAGCTCAAGGCGGCAGGAAGCCTCCCCAACGTCTTCGTGGGCGGCGACTGCCAGCTCGGGCCCAAAACCGTGATCCTCGCGGTGGGGGCCGGCAAGGTGGCCGCGCGCAACATCGACGAGTTCCTGGGCTTTCATCATGAGCTTGATTGCGGAGTGAGCGCTCCGGCGCCTCATCCCAACAAGCGTACGCCCTGCGGCCGCGTGGAAGTGCACGAACGCCTTCCGCACGAACGCCGCTGCGACTTCGAAGGCGTCGAAGTCGAGATGTCGGTTGAGGAAGCCCAACAAGAAGCGAGCAGATGCCTGCGCTGCGACCATTACGGGTGCGGTGCAATGGAAGGGGGTCGCGTCCAATATGTCTAGCGAACGTTCTGAAGTTACGGTCACGGTCGATGGAGCCGCCGTTACCGTGCCCGCTTCGTCTACCGTCCTGCGCGCAGCGAAAGCTGCCGGCTCCCCGGTGCCCACTCTGTGCTGGATGCGGCGCGTCAACGATATCGGCTCCTGCCGCATGTGCGTGGTCGAAGTCGAGGGCGAAGAGGGCCTTGTGCCCGCCTGCAACACCCCGGTTTGGGAGGGCATGCAGGTGCGCACGCGCACGCCGCGCGTCGTGTCGGCCCGTCGCCGCAACCTCAAGACCATCCTGTCCGGCCATCGCAGCGAGTGCACCACCTGCGAGCGCACGGGCACCTGTGCCCTGCAGAAGCTCGCGCACGATCTCAACGTGGGCGAGCTCGACGCCGAGCCCGTCTACGCCTTCGAGCCGTGGGATCCCGCGTTTCCCCTGCAGCGCGACGCTACCAAGTGCATCCGCTGCATGCGCTGCGTGTCCGAATGCGCCAAGGTCCAGTACTGCTCGGTATGGGAAGCGGCGGGGCCGGCCGAACATCGCAGCGTCGGCGTTGCCGGCGGTGCGCCCATCGCGCAGGCCGGTTGCACGCTGTGCGGCCAATGCATCACCCATTGTCCTACGGGCGCCCTCACGGCGCGCCGCGACATCGACCGGGTCGTCGACGCTCTCGCCGACCCCGACGTTCTTGTGGTGGCGCAGGTGGCGCCCGCCATCCGCGCGTCCTGGGGCGAAGGCGCGGGGCTTTCTCGCGAAGAGGCCACGCAGGGCCGCATGGTTGCCGCATTGCGCCGGATAGGGTTCGATCTGGTCTACGACGTCGATTTCGGCGCCGACCTCACGATCATGGAAGAGGCGAGCGAGTTCATCGAATGGTATCGCTCCGGCAAGCCGCGCCCCATGTTCACGAGCTGCTGCCCGGGCTGGGTGCGCTTCGCCAAACTGCATTATCCCGATTTCGTCCCCCAGCTTTCTTCGAGCAAGTCGCCTCATCAAATGCAGGGCGCCGTGACCAAGCACGTTCTTGCCGACCGCGCCGCTGCCGAAGGCAAGCGCGTTTTCCTCGTGAGCGTCATGCCCTGCGTTGCCAAGAAATACGAAGCCGACGTGCCGCAGCTGTCCACCGATGTCGGGCGCGACGTCGATGCCGTGCTCTCGACCCGCGAGTTCGACCGGATGATTGCCATGTTCGGCGTGAATTGCGCCGACCTGCCCGAAGAGGACTTCGACAACCCGTTGGGGACGAGCACGGGCGCTGGCACCATCTTCGGTCGCACGGGCGGCGTGATGGAGGCCGCCTTGCGCACGGCGGGCTACTTCCTCACGGGCGAAAACCCCGCCATTGCCGTATGCGACACCACGGCGGCCACGCCCGAACGCCCCTGGGTCGAAAAACAACTCGACCTTGCCGGCCTGCATCTGAAGGTCGCGGTGGCGAGCGGACTTTCCAACACGGCCAAGCTGCTCGATGCCCTGCGTGCGGGCACGGTCGAATGCGATTTCGTCGAGATCATGGCCTGTCCCGGCGGCTGCGTGGGCGGCGGCGGCCAGCCCATTTCCTTCAATCATGAGCTGCATGCCGAAAGGGCAGCGGTGCTCAATGCTCTCGACGGGGCCGATGTGCTGCGCTATTCGCACGAGAACCCCGACATACAAAAGCTCTACCGTGAGCGCTTGGGCGAACCGCTTTCCGAAACCGCCGAGGCTTGGTTGCATACCGATCAGGCCGCTTGGGATATCTAACGTGCGCGGCGCCCGCCGGTTGCGGGCGCCGTCTTGTAAGGAGAATCGAAGAATGAACACACGAGCGAAAACCAAGGTCGCACGGCCGTTCGCGCTGGCGGTTCTGCTCCTTGCGATGGCCTGCCTCTGCGCCGGCTGTGCGCAGGCGGGCCAGAAAGCCGATAGCGCGTCTGCGGAACCCCCGCAGGTCATGGCCATCAACGGCCCCACGGGCATCGGCATGGCCAATCTCGCCGACGATTCGGCGTACAACGTTCAGTTCGTGAGCCAACCCGACCAGGTGGTGAGCGCGGTGAGCAGCGGGTCGGTCGATATCGCCGCCGTGCCCACCAATCTGGCGAGCACGCTCTACAACAAAACCCAGGGAGGAGTGAAGGTCGTCGCAGTCGATGCCCTGGGGTCGCTGTACGTGGTCGACAATGGCAAGCCGGTGGCAAATCTTGCCGACCTGAAGGGCAAGACCGTCTACGCCACCGGTCAGGGGGCCAACCCCCAGTATGTGCTCGAATACCTGCTCACGCAGGCAGGGCTGGTGCCGGGGCAGGACGTTACGGTGACCTATGTCGCCGACAACGCCCAGCTTGCGGCTATGGTGGCCAACGGCGAAGCCTCGATTGCGATGTTGCCCGAACCCTTCGTGTCGGTGGCTCAAGGAAAGAACGCCGGCGTGCAGGTGGCTTTGAGCATCAACGACCTGTGGAAGCAGGCCACCGGTACTGATCTTGCCTTGGGGTGCGTGGTCGCTCGCACCGATTATCTCGACGAGCATCCCGAGGCGGTCGACGCCTTCCTTACCGACCTCGACGGGTCGATTGCGAAGGCCAACGACGATGTTGCTGCGACCGCGCAGCTGTGCGCCGACAAGGGCATTCTGCCCAACGCCGCCGCGGCTCAGGAGGCCATTCCGCGCTGCGGCCTGGTGTGCCTTACGGGCGACGACATGAAGGCTCCGGTGAACGGTTTCCTGGGCGTGCTCGCCCAGAGCAACCCCTCGTCTGTGGGCGGCTCCGTTCCCGGCGATGACTTCTACTACCGGGGGTAGTCGTGACGATGGGGCCGGCGGGCGGTCGGCAGCGCCCCGCTAAGGGGCGGCGTGCGGCCGACGCCGCCCTCTTCCTTTTGGTGTTCTTCGGCGGCTGGCAGGCGACTGCTCTGGCGGTAGGCGCGGGTTACGTGGTTCCCGGACCCCTTGACGTGGGCGCCCGCGCCTTGCAGCTGGGGACGACCGCTGATTTTTGGCGGTCGGTCGCCTTGTCGCTCGCGCGCATCTTCGCCGGCTTCGCAATCGGTATGGTCGCGGGCGTCATGCTGGCGGTGGCCATGCATGGTGCGCCGCGCCTGCGCACGGTGCTCGCTCCATTCGTGAAAATCTTGCGGACGACCCCGATGGTTTGCTTCGTGCTCGTGCTCCTTTTGTGGGCGAGCAACACCGTGATACCCACGCTCGTTGCGGCTCTTATGGTCCTACCCGTGTTTTGGACCCACGCGATCGAGGGGCTCGACGCCGCATCGGCCGCATACGCCGATGTGGTGCGCGTCTTTCGCATTTCGCGCATGAAAGCGTTCTGGTCGATATACCTGCCGTCCCTTTCGGGCGAGTTGGCGGCCGCCGCCGAAGTGGGCATGGGCCTGGCTTGGAAATCGGGCGTGACGGCCGAAGTGCTCGCTTTGCCGCCTTTTGCCATAGGCACTGGAGTCTACCGGGCGAAGCTCGCCTTGGAAGGCTCCGACCTGTTCGTCTGGACGATTGCGATCGTCCTTCTGAGCTTGGCGCTCGAAGCTGCGCTGCGCGCGCTCACGAGACGCTGGCGGTTGGCGCGTGCGGACGAGGCAGCGGGGGAGGGGGATTCCGATGAAGCTCGATCGCGTCGATAAAAGCTACGGTGGAACGACCGTCTTTCGCGGTCTTACTCTCGAAGTGCCCAGCGAGGGCGTCACCGCGCTTGTGGGCCCCTCCGGGTGCGGGAAGACGACGGCCCTGCGCCTGCTTGCGGGGCTCGAGACGCCTGACGCCGGCAGGGTGGAGGACGTGCCCGACCGTCTTTCGATGGTGTTCGAAGACGACCTGCTCCTGCCGTGGGCGTCGGCTCTGGCTAACGTTGAGCTCGTGGGCGCAACTCGCGCCCGGGCCGCAAGCCTGCTCGCCGAGCTGGGGCTTGCCGGCAGAGAAGACCTTCGCGTCGCTTCGCTTTCGGGAGGTCAGCGCCGGCGCGTGGCCGTCGCTCGGGCCCTTGCCTACCCGGCCGAGGCATTCTTGCTCGACGAGCCCACTCAGCGCCTCGATGCCGAATCGGCCGCCGCTGTGCTGTCGGCGGTGCGCTCTCATGCGCAGGGCGCACCCGTGCTGATCGTCACTCACGACCCGGCGGTAGCGGCCGCATGCGATTGCACGATGCGCCTTTCGGACGCGGACCGTCCGTCGTGAGCGGGTGCCGTTTCCCCTCTTTCGCTGGAGATTCCGCACCCCGCTCGCGCGCCGGGCGCCCCTAGGCCATACTCTGCCCATGCGCTTTTTCCCGACGCGTGCGCGCCGGGTCGCTTCCCGCAACCACTGAAGGACTGATTTGCAGCTATGAGCAACGAAATGGACATCACCGGTTCGCACATGGACCTTGAAAAGATCGAAGCTGGCGTGCGGATGATTTTGGAAGGCGTGGGCGAAGACCCCGACCGCGAGGGCCTGCAGAAGACCCCTGAGCGCGTGGCGAAGATGTACGCCGAATGCTTCGCCGGCCTCTACGCCGACCCGGCCGAATACTTCGAAACCACCTTCGACGAGCACCACGAGGAAATGGTCCTCGTGCGTGACATCCCCTTCTATTCGATGTGCGAGCATCATCTGGCGCCCTTCTTCGGCAAGGCCCACGTGGCCTACATCCCGGCGGCCGACGGGCACATTTGCGGCATTTCGAAGCTCGCGCGCTTGGTCGACTGCTTCGCGCGCCGCCCGCAGGTGCAGGAGCGCCTCACCGGCCAGGTAGCCGACACTCTGATGGAGCAGCTCCAGCCCCAGGGCGCGATCGTCGTGCTCGAGGCCGAGCATCTCTGCATGAGCATGCGCGGCGTGAAGAAGCCGGGCAGCAAGACCACCACGAGCGCCGTGCGCGGCATCTTCCGCAACAACCCGGTCACGCGCCAAGAGGCCCTTTCCCTGATTCTGGGCCGCTAGCGCGAGCGGCGCGGTACAATAGCACGACATCGAGAAAGGATGACAATGCGCTGTGTGCTTTCCGTTCTGGGCAAAGACCAATCCGGCATCGTTGCGGGCGTGTCCGCGGTGCTCGCCGAATGCCACGCGAACATCGACGACATCTCCCAAACGATCCTCGACGGGATCTTCAGCATGACCATGATGGTCACGCTCGACACCGACACGGCGGGCTTCAACGAAGTGCAGGAAAAGCTCGACGCCGAAGCCAAGCGCCTGGGCGTGCAGATCGTCCTGCAGCGCCAAGACGTGTTCGATTACATGTACAAGATCTAAACGGCCGCATAAGCCAGAGCATGCGAGACGGCGTCCTTCGGGGCGCCGTTTGTGTCAACATCACGCGCCCCCGTTGTCATCTACGAGCGGGGGAAATGGGGCAGGGTCTTCAGCAGCGCCCAGGCCTTCTGCTTGCCGGCGGGCGTGTTCATGAGCTCGTTGAGATCGTCGAAGGCGCGTACCTCGCGGCCGTTCAGGCGGATGGGCTCGTTGGGCTCGACGAGCTTCTGGGCCGCTTCGGCGAACAGAAGGGTCGAGCCGGCGTCGGCGGCGACCACGCACAGGGGGTCCATGCTTTCCACGATATCGATGAGCTGTGGCGCAGTGAGCCGGGTGCCGGTGGCGTCGATCGTCACGAAGGTGACGCCGTCGGCCCCGTAGCCCAGGGCCTGGGCCGATTTCACGATGGCGTTGCGGGCCTCATCCGACGTCGACGTGGTGCAGACGGCGACGAAGAGGCCTTCCCGACTGCCGGAAAGACTGGCTTGGAAGTCGTCCCATACGCGGGAGCGGTCGTGTGCGTAGATGTTGCTTGCGTCGTTCATGAACGTCATTGTACCAGCGAAGGCGGCCGTGCGCGGGCGCGGCGCGACGGGTCTTCCGCCTGAAGCGCAACCCGACCGATGTCTGGCATTTACACGCTATATTCCCAGTTGAAACCTATAGTTAAACAAGGATAACTGAGGGAAAATCGTAGAGTCATTTGTGGTGCGGGGATGAACATATCGTGTAACCCAATCCCGCATTTTTTCCCTATGGGAGAATACTGCGCATTGACGAGAACTTTACACGCAGTAGGAAGGTTCGCATGAAATCATTTAACATTGCACGTTCGGTGTGCGCCGTGGCGCTTTCTGCCGCGTGCCTTACCGGCCTTGCGGCTTGCTCTTCGAGCGGGTCGCAGTCAAACGACCAGGTGGCTGCTACGGTCAACGGCACCGAAATCTCCGAGCAGACCGTCACCGACTACATCCAGAACTTCCGTACGTCGCAAAACCTCACCGACGACGACTCCTGGGGCAAGTGGATGGCCCAGTACAGTCTCGATCCTTCGTCGGTGCGCGATGAAGTGATCAGCTACTACGAAGACATCGAGCTCACCAAGCAGGCCGCCGACGAGAACGGTGTATCGGTCAGCGACGACGACGTCGACGCCCAGGTCGAGCAAATGAAGTCGAACTACAGCGACGACGACGCGTGGAACAATGCGCTGCAGCAGGCCGGTACCACCGAAGACCAGTACCGCGAGAGCGTGCGCCAGGCCATGCTCGAAAGCGCGCTGAAGGACAAGGTCGCTTCCGACAACACCGATCCTTCCGACGACGACCTGCTCACCTACGCCCAGCAGTACGCGTCCGCCTTCAGCGGCGCGAAGAAGTCCTCGCAGATCCTGTTCAGCAGCGACGACGAGGCCACCGCTCAGGAAGTGCTCGACAAGATCAATTCCGGCGAGCTGTCCTTCGAAGACGCCGTGCAGCAGTACTCCACCGACGACGCTTCCAAGGCCGATGGCGGCAACGTGGGTTGGGACCTGCTCAACCAGTTCGTCTCCGAATACACCGATGCGCTTGCCAACTTGTCCGAAGGCCAGGTCAGCGGCCTGGTGAAGAGCGACTACGGCATCCACATCATCAAGTGCACCGAAGTTTACACCGCTCCCGACGAGGTCACGAGCCTCGACCAGGTGCCGCCCGAACTGGTGGAGTACCTGCGTTCGATGGTAAAGAGCTCCAACGAGGCGAGCGCTTACCAGACTTGGTTCCAGGACTACAAGAACCAGGCCGACATCCAGAAGAACGATATGCCGAGCGGTCTCCCCTATGACGTCGACATGTCCCAGTACCAGTCCGACGACAGCTCGTCGAGCAGCAGCTCCACCGACGCGACGACGAGCAGCGACACGAGTTCCGACGCGAGCAGCGCGGCCGATTCCTCGAGCTCGAGCTCTGCCGACGCCAGCTCTTCGAGCTCGGATGCGTCGAGCGCGATCGACGCGAGCAGCTCCTCGAGCTCCGCGAGCGCTCCGTCCGAGAGCGATTCGACCACAAGCCTCAGCAGCTCTGCCAACTAGGGCCGCTGTTGAACGCGGGGCGCTTCGGCGCCCCGTTTTTATGCCCGCAGACGGGGTGGGGCGGGAGGCTGCAGCCGGCCTGCGCCTGCCCTGCGGGTCGCGGCGCGCTTGTCTTGCGATTGCGGCCTGCTCCTCGAGCCCATCGCGGCGTTCCGCGGCATCCTGCCGGGCCGCCTGGGTCGGCAGATGTCTGAAAGCGAGAGAAGTCCCGAGGGCCGGACCCCCAAACCCCCAAACCCCCAAACCCCCAAACCCCCAAACCCCCAAACCCCCAAACCCCCAAACCCCCAAACCCCCAAACCCCCTCTTGTTCCTCTCGGCCAACCCTTGTCACCGTCGAGGAATTGTGGATTTTCGCGCGGCTGCCAAACCTCTTCCGTCCGTGCGAATTTTGCTGTATACTTCAACATCGCTGCTAGAACAAGGCGGTTATGGAGAGATGTCCGAGCTGGCCGAAGGAGCACGATTGGAAATCGTGTATGCCCCACAAGGGTATCTGGGGTTCGAATCCCCATCTCTCCGCCAGAACTAACAAGCGTGCTTCGGCGCGCTTTTTAATAGGATAGGGCGCAAGCCCAACGCGCTGCCGAAAGGCAGATTCGGCTCACGAAAACCGGGGCCGACACCCACGGAGGGGTGGCAGAGTGGTTGAATGCGGCGGTCTCGAAAACCGTTTTACCTGTAATCCAGGTAACGAGGGTTCGAATCCCTCCTCCTCCGCCAGAAGGAATCGAGCAGGTGCAGAAATGCGCCTGCTTTTTTTATTCCCGCAGGTGGAAGGGATTCGAACCCGCGAGGGGAACGCGCGCCCGGCGGAGCGGGTAGAACGGGGTTCGCTGCGGTGCTTCCCAGAGGGCAGCGACGCACGACTCGGAATGCACGGTTGTTGCCACCCGAACGGGAAATGACCTGGTTGCAACTCGTTTCGCAGGGTTGCTGCAGCCGAAACCTGACGCGACCGTGCGTTTTGAGCAGAATCGCGCAACGACCCTGCAGGATGAGCAGGATTTCAACGTTCGTCCTGACATTTTCCTGCAAAACGAGCGGAGATGCCCCTATATGGGGCCCGAACGCGAAATCGCGTGAAATAACCTTGCACGATGGGCGCCCAGCTGCAGCGGCCGTGCGAAACGAGTATCCAGCTGCAGCGGCCGTGCGAGACGAGCAGGCGCGTTTCGCACGGTCGCTCCACGCGAAACGCCCGGAGGCTTCTCACACAGGTTTGAGGTTCTGTTCCCGCCCGCTGCGCCCGCGCTCGCGTATACTCGTGGCAGCAATTTCCACACGAGAGGGGGCCGCAATGGCTGAATCCGAACGCATGATCGAAGACTCCGACGAAGCCGTTCCCGAAATCGATATGACGCTCACGTCGGTGCTGCTCGCATCGCTCGACGAAGCGCGAAAAAAGCTCGAAGCCGGCGAAGAGGTCGTCGCCTTTACCTCGCTTGCCGTGAAGGACAAGCTCATTATGGAGCAGATGGACGGCGAATCCGCCGAGGAGGTCTACGCCTACGCCCGTCACAACGTGCAGCACGTGCGCGGTGCCGATGCCTACGCCCTCTGCTACGACGGTTATCTCGACACCGACCAGGGCGAGAAGGACGCGCTCATCGCCGAAGGCGGCGTGCCCGGCGCCGACTGGGGCTATGCGGTCGGCATCGTCTACGAATCCGACGACGAGGGCAACGTGACCTCGATCGCCGATGAGCCGATCTACATCGGCAAAGCCCCTAACTTCATGATCCTCACCAACTACGAGGTCGACGCGCCCCTTGCCGAAGAGGGCGAAGAAGAGGATGCCGAAGCCGAGGCGGAAGAGACCGCGGCCGACGAGGAAGCCTCGCCGGAAGGTCTTACCGAAGACAAGTAGGTCCTCCTGCAGCGCATAGAGGGGGCGTCGCCTGGTGGGGCGGCGCCCCTTTTTGGCTGCGCGCCGCATTCGTGCCGTCTGCGTGCCGAATTCATGCCGAACCCGCGCCCAGTGCCCGCCTTGCGGGCGCCCCTTGCGCGCCCGCCGCGCGAGCGTTTTCGTTCGAAGACGCGCTCTGCGGCTGATAGGGTGAACCCATCAAGGACGCGACGGCTCGGTTGAGCTCGTTTTGTGGAGCGCTCGGCGGATGTTCGGCAATCGCCGATGCCGGGTGCTACCATAGGCAAGCTTAATCCTGCTTCGGGTGATCAAGCTTTCAGCCCGAAGCCGTAGAGTCCAAAGGAGGTGTACCAATGAAGGCTTATGAATTGCTGTTCTTCGTCGATCCGTCTATCGATGAAGAAACCCGTGCGACCGTTTCCAAGCGCATCAACGCCACCGTTGCCGAAGGCAACGGCACTGTCGACAACGTCGAAGAGTGGGGCAAGCGCAAGCTCGCATACGAGGTAGAAGGTCTGAACGAGGGCGATTACACGCTCGTCGACTTTCACGCAGATCCCCAGAACATCGCTGAGCTCGACCGCGTCCTGCGCATCACCGACGCCGTCAAGCGCCACATGATCGTCTGCCGCACCGACCGCGACTAGTACGATTCCTTTGTGAACCGGGTGCGCGAGCACCCCAAAGCGATAAGAGGTTAGACCATGAGCATCAATCGAGTCGTTATCACCGGAAACCTTACCCGCGACCCCGAACTGCGCCAGACCGCAAGCGGCATGCCCGTGCTCGGCCTGGGTGTGGCGGTCAACGACCGCCGCAAGAACCAGCAGACCGGCGAGTGGGAGGACTATCCGAATTTCGTGGATTGCACGATGTTCGGTTCCCGCGCGAGTGCGATCAGCTCGTATCTGCACAAGGGCAGCAAGGTTGCCATCGAAGGCAAACTGCGCTGGAGCCAGTGGGAGCGCGACGGTCAGAAGCGTTCCAAGCTGGAAGTCATTGTGGACGAAATCGAGTTCATGTCCTCGCGCAACGACAACGGCGGGTACAACAACGGCGGCGGCTACGCCCCGCGCGCCCAGCAGGCGCCGGCACCCGCTGCGCCTGCGGTCAACGCCTCTGTCTACGATGAAGACATCCCGTTCTAGGGACTACGAAAGAGGGTTTTATGTCCGACTACGTAAAGCAGCCTCGTCGTAAGTACTGCCAGTTCTGCAAGGAAGACACCCAGTACATCGACTACAAAGACACTCAGATGCTGCGTAAATATGTAACCGATCGCGGAAAGATCAAGCCGCGCCGCGTGACGGGTGCCTGCACCCAGCACCAGCGCGACATCGCCACGGCTGTGAAGCGCGCTCGCGAAATGGCGCTCATGCCTTACGCCGTGCCTTCCGTCAGCGGCCGCGGCGACCGCCGCAACCGCGGTTAGTTTGGAAGGATCGCTATGAAGATTATCTTGCTCGAAGAGCTGAAGGGTAGGGGCGTTGAAGGCGACGTCATCGACGTAGCTCCTGGTTTCGCCAACAACTACCTGCTGCCGAACGGCAAGGCCGTCCTTGCCACCAAGGGCAACCTCAAGCAGCTGGAACAGCGCCGCAACAACATCGCCAAGCGTGAAGCCGCGCGCGTTGCCACCGCTGAAGAACTGAAGGCCAAGCTCGACGGTGCTACCGTCAAGATCAACGCCCGCGTGGGCGAAGAAGGCGTTCTGTTCGGTTCCGTGACCGCTCAGATGGTCGCCGACGCCCTGAAGGAACAGCATGGCGTGGAAGTCGACCGTCGCCTGATCGACTTCAAGGAAGCCGTGAAGACCGCCGGCGAACACGAAGCCGTGCTTTCCCTGCACCGCGACGTGAAGGCCGCGCTCAAGCTGCTCGTGGGCGACGACGAATGGTTCGCCGCTGCCGAGGCCGAAGCCGTTGCCGAAGAGGCCGAAGCGGAAGCCGAAGAGGCTGAAGAAGCCGCCGAGGAAGCCGCCGAAAAGGCTGCCGAATAGGCACACGCATGCGCAGGGGGCTCTACGCCCGCAACGCAGGCTGCACGCCCCCGTACAGGCATTCGCCTGTCCGGGGGCTTTTTGCGAGCAGCCCAAAGCTTGAAGTGCCGGCTCGGTTTCGGATTGCTCGCATTCGGGGGCGCACGCCCGCTGTCCCCTTTGTGGGTCGCACGTGCCCCATCCCATGCCCTATGGTGTAGGTCACGTATCGTTCGAGGTTAAGGAGCTATCTATCATGCCCAATTACGCATCGCCCGGACTTCGCGCCGATGAATACAACGGCGGGGGCCTGCCCGGCACCGCAAGCGGCAGCCGCCAGATTCCCCAGAACATCGAAGCGGAGCAATCGGTGCTCGCCGCCTGCATGCTCAACCCCGACGCGATCGACGAAGTTGCCTCGAAGCTCACGCCCGAATCCTTCTTCCGCCCGGCCCATCAGACGATCTTCCGCAGCATGCTCGACCTGCATGCGCGCAACATCCCCATCGACCAGCTTTCCCTGGCCGAAAACCTCCGCGCCAACGGTCAGCTCGACGCCATCGGCGGCGATTCCTATCTGGTCGATCTGGCCGATAACACCTTCGCGCTCACCAACTGGGTCACCCACACCGACATCGTCAAGCGCCAGGCGGTCCTGCGCGACCTGATCTACGCTTCGTCGCAGATCAAGGCCCTCGCCTACGACGCGCCCGACGACCTCGACCAGGTGGTCGAAACGGCCGAAAAGACCCTGTTCAACGTTACCGAACAGCGCGTGTCGTCATCGTTCAAAGCAATCAACGACCTGCTCACCGACGCCTTCGATGAGATCACCAAGCTGGCCGAGCAGAAGAGCCACCTGGCCGGCGTGCCCACCGGCTTCGCCGACGTCGACAACCTCTTCCATGGCTGGCGCGGCGGCGACCTGGTGATCTTGGCCGCCCGCCCCGGCGTGGGCAAGACCTCGCTCGCTCTGAACATCGCCACCAACGCCGCCAAAGCCGGCTATCCGGTCACCTTCTTCTCGCTGGAAATGAGCGCCTCCCAGCTCGTGCAGCGCATCCTGTGCGCCGAGGCCCACATCAGCCTCGAAAAGGTCCGCGGGGGCTTTCTGGGCGAATCCGACTGGCAGCAGCTGGCCGACGCGATCACCCGCCTGTCCAACTGCGAGCTCTACATCGACGACACGCCTTCGCTTTCGATTCTTGAAGCGCGCGCCAAGGCCCGCCGCGAGCTGCGCGACAAGGACAAGGGCCTCATCGTGGTCGACTACCTGCAGCTCATGAGCCCGCCGCAGACCCGTAAGGACGGCAACCGCGCCGTCGAGGTCGGCGAGATCTCGCGCGGTTTGAAGGTCCTCGCCAAGGAAATGGACATGCCCGTGCTCGCCCTGTCCCAGCTCTCTCGCGCGGTCGAACAGCGCGGGAAGAGCAAGCGCCCTATGCTTTCCGACCTGCGCGAATCGGGCTCCATCGAACAGGACGCCGACATCGTCATGTTCATCGACCGCAGCATGGATGAAATGGAGGCCGAAAGCGACGAGCGCCCCGAGCTGGGCACCGCAAACCTGATTGTGGCCAAGCACCGTAACGGCGCCACGCGCGACATCACCCTGTCCTGGTCGGCCGAGAACACGGCGTTCGGCGACTACGTCGACGGTTCGCGCTACGACGACATCATCTAGCCGCCCCTACGCTACACTTACTGCCATGAGCGAAACGGTAACATTCATCCACGCCGCCGACCTGCACCTGGGCGCGCCCTTCCGGGGCCTGCGCGCCCTGTCGCCCACCTGGGCCGACCGCCTGGTCGAGGCCATCCCCGAAGCCTACGACCGGCTCGTGGCCGCGGCGATCGACCGCGCCTGCGACTTCGTGGTGATCGCGGGCGACATCTTCGACGCCGCGCGCCCGTCCTACCGCGATTTCGCCCATTTCGTGCGCGGCCTGCAAAAGCTTGCCGACGCCGGTATCCCCGTCTATTTCTGCACGGGCAACCACGACCCCTACACGTCCTGGCAGACGTCGTATGCGGAATTGCCCGCCAACGTGCGCATGTTCCCCGCCGACGCCCCAGGCTATTTCGTCTACGAGCGCGACGGCCGCCCGCTCGCGCTTTTGGGCGGTCGCGGCTATTACAGCCAGTCGGTGGCTCCCGGTGACGACATCGCGGCCGGCATCACGCGCGCGGCGGCCGAGGCAGCCTGCGGCGTGCGCGCCCCCTTCGCGGTGGGCGTCCTGCACACCGGCCTCGACATCGACCCCACCAAGGCGCCCGCCGATCCTCGGCAGCTCGCCGCCGCCGGCATGGACTACTGGGCGCTGGGCCACATCCACGAAGCGCGCCTCGACGACGCCGCCGATCCCCGCATCGCCTTTTCCGGCTGCATCCAGGGCCGCGACATCAACGAAACGGGGGCCCGCGGCTGCCTGGCAGTCACGCTCGAAGAGGGCAAGGCCAACCGCGCCGAATTCGTCCCCTTGGCCAGCGTGGTCTGGCAGAAGCTCGACGTCGACGTGTCGGCCTGCACCACGATCGCCGACGTGCACGATGCGATCATGCGCGCCCTGTTCGCGGCCAACGGCGCCGCCCAGTGCGAGGAAATGGTCGAGCGCGTGACTCTGGTGGGCACCACGCCTCTGCACGGTCTGCTCGCCGACGCGGGCGTCCTAGGCGATTTGCGCGACGAGGTCAACGAAGGCTACCCGGTGTTTTTCTGCGACGCGCTCATCGACCGCACGCGCGCCCCGCACGACCGTGCGGCCCTGAAGCGCGAAGGGCTCTTTCCACAGGTCCTGCTCGAGCAGGCCGACCTGGCGGCATCCGATGAGCCGGGCGCGGTGGCCTATCTGCAAGACGAGTTCCTGAAGGCGGGCCTCCAGCTGCCCGCTCACGTGATCCGCGGCGTCGGCTCTCTGCAGCGGCAGGCCACCGACGCCCTGCTCGACGAATTGGACGGAGGCAGCGATGAGCGCTAAGCACGTCCGTCCTTCCGACTACTATCTGCGCTCGATTCGCATCGAGGCCTTCGGCGCCTTCGCCCAGCGCGACGTGGGTCCCTTCACCTCGGGGCTCAACGTGGTCTACGGCCCCAACGAGGCCGGCAAGACCACCGTGTCCGAACTGGTGAGCGGTGTCCTCTTCGGCTGGGAGGAGGCACGCGGCAACCGCAACGTCTACAAGCCGGTGAACGCCGAGCGCTGCGGCACGCTCGTCTTCGCGCCCAAGGCGGGGGAGGGCAGCGAACAGCGGCTCACGCGCGCCCGCAACGTCGACGGCATCGCACCCGACCCGGCGCCTTCGGTGCTCGCCGACATCGACCGCGAAACCTTCCGTTCCGTCTTCTCGCTCGATGCCGACCAGCTGCGCGGGCTGGGCAAGACGAGTCGCGTGACTTCGCGCCTGCTCACGGCCGGGGCGGGCACCGCCGCATCGCCGGCCGAAGCGATGGCGCGCATCGACGAGGAGCTTGCGGCCCTCACCTCGCGCGGCAAAGCGCATGTGAATTCCATCCCCAACCTGCGGGCCGCCCTCGCCGACGCCCGCGAGGCCATGAACCGCGGCCAGGCCGAAGCCGACCAGCTCAAGCAGGAAGACCATGAGTACCGCGAGCTAGCCGAGCGCCGCGCGAGCCTCATGGCCGCCGTGAAGAAGAGCAACGAAGAGCTCGAGGCGCTCACCGTGCAGCGGGCGGCCCTCGCTCAGGCCGAAGACGCGCGCGCCCAGCTCGAAGAGCGGTCCGCCCAGCTGGAAAAACAGGAATCGGAGCTCGAGGCGAGCATGCGGGCCATCGACGATGCCGGACGGCCGCCCTCGATCGACGCGGTGGAAGAGCGCACTCTGCGCGCCCAGATGGACGACTTGTCCGAACAGCGCGGTCGAGCCGAACACGCCCTGTCGATCGCCCAGCAGGACGCGATCGTCTCCCAAGCCGAATACGAGGCCCTGCTCGAGGCCGACGACATGAAGGAGCTCGAGCGCCTGGCCAAGCGCCAGCGCCTGCTGCAGATCCTGCTCTCCGTCGTGCTGCCCGTGGTCTTCGCCGTGCTCGGCGTGCCCGTCTTCCTGCGGGGCCGCGCGATCGGGAGCCTGTCGGTCACCGCGCTCGGCATCTTTCTGGTGGTCGCCGCCTTCGGCATGGCCTGCGCCGCCTTCGCCATGCTGCTGCGTCCCAACCACGCCGACCAGGAGCGCACCAACCGCATCGCCGACGCCCAGTGGGTCATGCAGAAGGACGCCAAGAAGCTCGAAGTGAGCAAGAACGCCCTGGCGGCCCAGGATGCCCAGATCGCCCGCTTCCTTTCCGACGCCGGGCTCACCGCCGCCAACGGCAGCCTGCGCCGGGCCCGCGCCCTGCTCGACGAATGGGGAGAGGTGCGCGCCGACGAAAGCGTGCTCGCCCAGCGTCGCCAGTCGCTGCGCGCCCAGCGGGCCTCGCTCGACGCCGCCTTCGCCCGCAACGAGGCCGATCGTGCCGCAGCGCTTTCGGCCCTGGGCGCCAAGCCCGATACGCCCCTGGCCGTCGTCGACGCCCGCATCGCCCGCGTGACCGAACAGCGCGACGACCAGCTGCGCACGATCGAGAGCATCAACACCCGCTACGGCGAGCTCGGCCAGGTGCTCGCCCAGGCCCGGCACGCCCGCGATTTCGACGACGCCAAGCTCGAGCACGCCATGCTCACCACCCGCCTGGCCGATTCCATGCAGGACTACGCGCGCCTGCTTCTGGAAAAGCGCCTGCTCGCCCGCGCGATTTCGGCCTGGGAGGGCCAGAGCCAGCCGGCCGTCTACCGGCGCGCTTCGACCCTGCTCGCCCAGATGACCGCCGGTGCCTGGACCTCGGTGCGCATCAGCGGGGAAGGGCACCTGGAAGTGGCCGACGACCGCGGCACCGTGCGCGACCCGCTCTACCTGTCCACGGGCACGCGCCAGCAGCTCTACCTGGCCCTGCGCATCGCCCTTCTGCAGGAAGCGTCGAACGTGGGCCGTAGCGTGCCGGTCGTTTGCGACGACATCTTGGTCAACTTCGACGACGACCGCCGCGCGAGCGCCGCAGCGGCGCTGGCCGACCTCGCGCGCACCCGCCAGGTCATCGTCTTCACCTGCCACCGGGAAGTTGTAAGGCTTCTGCGCGATGCCGGCAAGGGTACCAACGTGGTCGAGCTGTAGTACTATAATCTGCGCGTTTCAAAGAAACCTGCCCCTTGCGCGCGAGCGCTGCGGGCGATGAAAGGATGGCTCATATGCCCAGTACCGTGCTCGTCGGCGCCCAGTGGGGCGATGAAGGCAAGGGCAAGATCACCGACCTCATTGCGCAGGATTTCGACTACGTCGTGCGCTACCAGGGCGGCAACAACGCCGGCCATACGGTGGTCCACGGCGACAAGAAGCTCGCCCTGCATCTCATTCCTTCGGGCATCATGTACGACACGATCACGCCCGTCATCGGCAACGGCGTGGTCATCGACCCGCGCGTGCTCGTCGACGAAATGGCCAAGCTCGAATCGCAGGGCATCTCCTGCGAGCGCATGATCATCTCCTGCGACGCCCACATCATCATGCCCTACCACATCGACCTCGACGGCGCGTCCGAAAAGCGTCTGGGCAAGAACAAGATCGGCACCACCCGTCGCGGCATCGGCCCCTGCTATCAGGACAAGTTCTCCCGTATCGGCATCCGCGTGCAGGACCTGCTCGACGAGAAGATCTTCCGCCAGAAGCTCGAAACGGCCCTGGCCGAAAAGAACGAGATCCTCACCAAGATCTACGGTATGCCCGGCTACACGGTCGACCAGATCTGCGACGAGTACCTGCCCTACGCCGACATCATCCGCCCGCACATGGCCGAAACCGCGCACCTGCTCAACCGCGCCTACGGCGACGGCAAGAACATCCTCTTCGAAGGCGCGCAGGCCACCCTGCTCGACATCGACCACGGCACCTACCCCTTCGTCACGAGCTCGTCGTGCTGCGCCGGCGGCGCCTGCATCGGCTCGGGCGTGGGTCCCAAGAAGGTCGACAAGGTCATCGGCGTGTCGAAGGCCTACATCACCCGCGTGGGCAGCGGTCCCTTCCCTACGGAGCTCTTCGACGAAACGGGCGAAAAGCTCTGCCAGATCGGCGGGGAATACGGCGTGACCACCGGCCGCAAGCGCCGCACCGGCTGGTTCGACGCGGTGATCGCCCGCTATGCCACCGATGTGAACAGCCTCACCGACATGGCCCTTACCAAGCTCGACGTGCTGTCCGCCTTCGACAAGATCAAGGTTTGCGTGGCCTACAAAGCCGACGGCAAGACCTACGATTACTTCCCCATGCAGCAGAGCGTGCTCTATCCCAAGCATGTGGAACCGGTCTACGAAGAGCTACCCGGCTGGTACGGCCAGGACATCACCGGCTGCCGCAGCTTCGAAGAGCTGCCGGCCAACGCCCAGCGCTACGTGACCTACCTCGAAGAGCTCTGCGGCGTGCCCATGAGCATCGTGGCCGTGGGCCCCGACCGCGACCAGACCATCTTCCGCGGCTGGTCGAGCAAATAACACCTTTGGTGCAGTGTGACGGGCCTGCCTATGCGCGGGCCCGTTTTGTAGGCGCAGGTGCGCCCGAAAGGAGACGGACATGATCATTGCGGTTTTGGGCAGCGGCGGTCGCGAGCATGCGATTGCGTGGGCCCTGGCGAAGTCGCCGCGTTGCGAGAAGCTCTACGTGCTGCCCGGCAACGGCGGCACGGCGGCGATCGCCGAAAACGTGGAAGGCGTCGACATCGACAACGGGGAAGAGGTGCTCGCCTTCGTCCGCGCGCACGCGGTCGACCTCGTGGTGATCGGCCCCGAAGCCCCGCTCGTGGCCGGCGTGGCCGACACCCTGCGCGCGGCCGGCGTGCTCGTCTTCGGGCCCGACGCCCAGGGCGCCCAGCTCGAGGGCAGCAAGACCTACAGCAAGCGCTTCATGCAGGAAAACGGCATCCCCACGGCCGCCTACGGCACCTTCACCGAAGCGGCGCCCGCCGTGCAGTACGTGCGCGACATGGGCGCGCCAATCGTGGTGAAGGCCGATGGCCTGGCTGCCGGCAAGGGCGTGATCGTGGCCCAGACCGTCGAGGAGGCCGTCGACGCCGTCAGCGACTGCTTCGAGGGCGCCTTCGGCAAGGCGGGCAGTCGCGTGGTCGTCGAAGAGTGCCTCACCGGCCCCGAATGCTCTCTGCTCGCCTTCGTCACGGGCGGGCACGCCTTCTGCATGGCCACGGCCCAGGACCACAAGCGCGCCTACGATGGCGACGAGGGCCCCAACACGGGCGGCATGGGCGTGTATTCCCCCGTTCCGATCGTCACCGATGACGAGCTCGCGGCGATGACCGAGGTTATGGAAACCGCCGCTGCGGCCACGGCGAAGGAGCCCTTCGCCCACGACTACCGCGGCGTGCTCTACGGCGGCTTCATGCTCACGCCGGCCGGCCCCAAGGTGCTCGAGTTCAACGCCCGCTTCGGCGACCCCGAAACCCAGGTCGTCCTGCCGCGCCTTGACGCCGATTTGGCCGACATCATGGTGGCGGTGGCCGAAGGCAAGCCCGAGGACGTGCATCTGGCCTGGCGCGACGACGAATGGGCCGTGTGCGTGGTGCTCGCCAGCCAGGGCTATCCCAAGGCCTACGAAAAGGGCAAGAAGATCACCGGCATCGAAGCGGCCGAGGAACTGCCGGGCGTGACGGTCTTCCATGCCGGGACCAAGC
The DNA here is from genome assembly GCA_022644775.1 of Eggerthellaceae bacterium. Classification (GTDB taxonomy): domain Bacteria; phylum Actinomycetota; class Coriobacteriia; order Coriobacteriales; family Eggerthellaceae; genus Hugonella. Next base: position 33,656 of record JALCHN010000010.1, on the reverse strand, counting down.
GCGACGAAAATGGAGATTTGGTCACCGCGGGTGGCCGCGTGCTCAACGTAGTAGCATTGGGCGCTACGTTTGAAGACGCGCGCGCCCGTGCCTACGAGGCGTGCGACCGTATCGATTTCGAGGGAAAGCAGTTCCGTTCCGACATCGGCCTGAAGGCCGCGCACGGACGGAGCTCGTGGGAGTAAACCAGTATATGCTGAGCGAAAGACTGTTGTCGAGCGTGGTGCGATCCTGCACCGACCGCTATCTGAATCTGAAGCCGTTCGAAGGCGACCGCCTTCCGGGGCCCGAGCCGGGCAAGCGCTACATGCTCTACATGCATGTGCCCTTCTGCCAGCGCCTGTGCCCCTACTGCTCGTTCAACCGCTTCCCCTACAGCGAGGAGCGTGCGCGCCCCTATTACCAGAACCTGCGCCGCGAGATGCTCATGCTCGCCGAAATGGGCTACGACTTCGACAGCCTCTACGTGGGCGGTGGCACGCCGACGATCATGATCGACGAGCTCTGCAAGACGATCGATTTGTCACGCGAGACCTTCTCGATCAAAGAGGTGTCGAGCGAGACCAACCCCAACCATCTCACCGAGCCCTATCTTGAAAAGCTCGAGGGGCGCGTGCAGCGCCTTTCGGTGGGCGTGCAGTCCTTCGACAACGGCCTGCTCAAGCAGATGGGGCGCCTGGAAAAGTACGGCGATGCCGACACGATTCTGGAACGTCTGAAGCTCGCGACGCCCCACTTCAAGTCGATGAACGCCGACATGATCTTCAATTTCCCGGCTCAGACCGAAGACATCCTGGCGACCGATATCGCCTACATTCTGGAAAGCGGCGTGAGCCAGACGACGTTCTACCCGCTCATGGCCTCGCCTTCGGTGGAAAAGTCGCTCGCCGCCACGGTGGGCCGCGTCGACTACAGCCGCGAAAAGCGCTACTACGACATCATCGCGCAGGCTCTCACCGAAAACGGCTTCACGATGAGCAGCGCCTGGACCTTCGACAACTCGAATTCCGACATGATCGACGAGTACGTGGTTGACTACGAAGAGTACCCGGCGATTGGGTCGGGCGGCATCACCTACCTGGGCCAGCGCCTGTACGTGAACACCTTCTCGGTGAAGGACTACAACGACTACATCGAGCACGGCCGCATGTCGGCGACCAGCTACGCCGACTTCGACCTGCATTCGCGCATGCGCTATCGTTTCATGATGAACCTGTTCGGCCTGCGTTTGGACAAGCAGGCCTTCAAAGAGCACTTCGGCGTGTCGGTGGAAGCAGGCCTTCCGCTCGAAATGGCCTATATGCGCGCGGCGGGCGCCTTCGAGACCGACAACGCCTACGAGCTCACGCTCACGCCCAAGGGCCGCTACCTGATGGTGGCCATGATGCGCCAGTTCTTCATCGGCGTGAACAAGCTGCGCGACCAGGCCCGCGCCAAGCTCACCGGCGAAGAGCATGAGCTGCTCTTCGGCGACGGGAGCGTCTACGGGTCGGTGCACTGCGCCGGCGTTTGTTAGCGCAACGCGCGCTTTCGTGCGACGTTCGGATCAGCTCGACCCCCATTAATGCGCCTTTCGCGGATTAACGCGCCCTTCTCGCCCGTCCGGTGCGAGAAGGGCGCGTTGTTGGTATTGCGCGGTGTCGCGCGACGGCGGAACTTTCCGTTCGGCGCTGGACGTAATGCGCCTTTCGCGGCATGGAACTCGCTCTTCGGGCGTCTGATGCGAGAAGGGCGCGTTAGCGGGCCGGCGCCCCGTGCAACCCTGCCCCAGCCCAACCCCAGCCACAGCCTAGCCCGGCCACAGCCCAACCCCGGCCACAGTCCGACCGGGCCCCAGCCAATTAATGCGCCTTTCTCGTCGGAATGTTCGCCCCGCTAGGGGCGAAAAGGGCGTGTTAACGGACCGCCGCGCCCTGCCGCAGCGGTCGCTGCGGGCGAATAATGCGCCTTTCTCATCGGAATGCGGGCAATCGGCCTGATGGGGGTGAGAAGGGCGCGTTAATTGATTGGTGCGGCACGGTGCGCTTGTTACCAGCCGCTTACATCTTCCGTTGTACAATTTGACCAGGTTATGCAGGAATAGTGTTTGACATCCTGCGTATCCTTCACTAATCTCGAAATGTGAGTAATGAGAGTGGCATTGTAGCAATTATGATCCTTGCTTCTGCCACCCTCTGGAGGAGAAGGAGATTGGTATGGATCCAGCGATGCTGGCGCGCATCCAGTTTGGCTTTATCGCCTGCTACCACTTCTTGTTCGTGCCCATGAGCATCGGCACGGGCTTGATCATGGCGATCGAGCAAACGCGCGCGTACAAGAGCAAAGCGGCTGAAGATATCGCAGCCGCCACCTTCTGGGCGAAGGTGTTCACCCTGTGCTTCGCCGTGGGCGTGGCCACCGGTATCACGATGGAGTTCTCGTTCGGCACTAACTGGGCCGACTACTCCCGCTTCGTAGGCGACATCTTCGGCGCCCCGCTCGCCGCCGAGGCCCTGTTCGCCTTCTTCCTGGAAAGCACCTTCCTCGGCGTGGTGCTTCTGGGCAAGAACAAGGTGTCCCCGAAATTCTATTTGGCCAGCTCCTGGTTGGCTTGGGGCGGCTCCCTTCTGTCCGCGTTGTGGATCATCATCGCGAACTCCTGGATGCAGACCCCGGCCGGCTACACCGTCGAGCAGGCGGCCACCGGCTCGAAGGCGGTCATGACCGATTTCTTCACCGCCGCCCTGAATCATTCGACCCTGCCGCGCTACTTCCACGTCGTCGTCGCCCTCATCATCATGGGCGCCCTGGTGGCCGTTGCGATCGGTGCCTATCATATGCTGCATTCCAAGAAGGAATTCGGCAAAAAGGCCCTGCGCGTGGGCACGATCGTCGCGCTCGTGGCGGCCGTCGTCATGATGCCGGCCGGCCATCAGCAGGCCGTCGAAGTCGCTCAGCAGCAGCCCGAAAAACTCGCCGCGATGGAAGCCCAGTACGCCGACGGCCCCGCCGGCATGACGATCATCGGCTTCGTCGACGAAGAGTCTCAGGAAGTCAAGGCGATCGAAGTGCCCATTCCCGGCATGACGAGCATCCTGATTTCGGGCGACCCCAGCTACGAGATTCAGGGTCTCAACAGCTTCGATTCGGGCGACGTCCCGCCCGTGGGCCTCGTGTTCCAGACCTACCACCTCATGATTCTGGCCTACGGCCTCATCTGCCTGTGGGTGCTGCTCGCGCTCATCGCAACCGTGAAGGCCAAGAAGGGCAAGGAGCCCGGCAAGGGATTGCTCAAGGCCCTGCTCTTCGCCCCGATCTTCCCGATCATCGCGATCCAGACCGGGTGGATGTGCGCCGAATTCGGCCGCCAGCCCTGGATCGTCTACCACGAGCTGCGCACGGTCGACGCCTATTCGCAGGCCGTCGACCCCACCGAGCTCATCATCTCGCTCGTGCTGTTCGTCGTGGTGTACCTGGCCATCTTCGTCGTGTTCCTGCGCCTGTTCTTCCATCTGGCCAAGCAGGGCCCCACGGATGCCGACCGCAAGGGGACGAGCGTGGGCTCGATCGCCGATAAGCTGGCCGGCGGCGCCAAGGCCGCTGGGGAGGCGACCGCCGTTGCCGAAGGCGCGGCTGCCGCGAAGGAGGTGAAGTAGCCATGTCCGCACTCGCGATCTTCTGGTTCATCATCATTTTCGTCGTGATTTTCGGCTACTTCGTGCTCGACGGCTTCGATTTGGGCGTGGGCGTGGCCTATCCCTTCCTGGCCAAGAACGAGAAGGAGAAGGCGATCCTGCGCTACGAGATCGGGCCCGTGTGGGACGGCAACGAAGTGTGGCTGCTCACCGCCGGCGGCGCCCTGTTCGCCGCCTTCGGCCCGGCCTACGCGACCACGTTCTCGGGCTTCTACCTGGCCATCATGCTCGTGCTGTTCGGCCTGATCTTCCGTGTGATCGGCCTTGAGTTCTACTCGCGCGACCTGGCGCCCAAGCAGCTCTGCGACGGCCTGTTCGTCGTGGGCAGCTTCCTGCCGGCCCTGCTTCTGGGCGTGGCCGTGGGCAACGTGCTCGCCGGCCTGCCGCTCGACGCCAACGGCGACTACATGGGCAGCTTCTTCGCCCTGCTCAACCCCTTCGCGCTCCTGTGCGGCCTGGTGGGGCTCGCCCAGTTCGTGTCGCTGGGCTGCGCGTGGACGGCTGTGAAGACCCTGCCCGGCGACCTGCACGACCGCGCGGTCGACCTGCGCGGCAAGTCCCAGATCGCGGTGGTCGTCCTGTTCGTGCTCGCGACGGTCTGCTACTTCGTGCAGGTGCCCTCCACGATGGCGGGCGATCTGCCCCTGGCGGTGCCCGGCGTGTGCGCGGCGCTCGTGGTGATCGCCTTCCTGGCCGAGCTCGCCTTCGGTCGCAAGGGCGAAGCGGGCGATCTGCCCAACTTCCTCGCCGCAGCCGTGATCTGCCTGGGGCTCGTGGCGCTCACCGCCACCTCGCTGTTCCCCAACATCGTGCCGGCCGTCGATCCGGCCAACTCGGTGACGATCGCCTCGGCCGCCGGTAGCGACGTGGGCTTGGGCGCGATGACGGTGATCCTGTGCATCGGCCTGCCGCTCGTGCTCTTCTACCATTTCCTGGTCTACCGCACGTTTGCCGGCAAGGTGACCGATGCCGACCTTGAAGGCGCCGAATACTAGAAGGCGCGCAGAACATGCACCGGCGCTTGCGCCGTTTGGGAAGGGAGCTCCGTTGGGGGCTCCCTTTTTTGTGTGGGGTGCGGAAGGCGGAGGCGGGGCGTGCTGTGAGGGGGCGCGCGTGCGCGGGCTTGGGCGGGGCCGACTGGTTCGCGAGCCCGCCCACCTACCAGGCGGACGTGCGCGCTGTGCGGCCGGGACGCGCGCCGAGACGGCACCGGCTTGACCGCGATCCCGCCCGCGAACCCTCGTGGTATGCTGGTGCGACAAACCAGTCGAAGGGAGCACACGATGACTCGCATGTTGGTTCTGGTTCGCCACGGAAAAGCCCAGGCGCGCACCGAAGAGCGCGCCGACGAGACGCGCACCCTCACTCCCGCCGGCCGGCGGGCGCTCGACGCGCGCTTCGCGCCCATGCTGTCCCTGCTGCAGATCGGCGACGGGGAGACGGCCCAGGTGTGGACGAGCCCGGCCGAGCGCACCGTGCAGACGGCCGATGCCCTGGTCGACGCCCTCGACGAGGTCGGCGTGTCCCTCGAAGGGGAAGTGCGCATCGAAAACTGCCTGTGGGAGCAGGACATCGACGCCTTCCGCGACCGTTTGGCCGCCTGCGACGCCGACGTGGTCTTCGCCGTGGGGCACAACCCCTTCATCGAAGAGGTCTGCCGCCGCGTGAGCGGGGCCTCGATCTCCTTCGCCACCGGCGCCATGGCGGCCGTGCGCCTCGGCGACGAATCGCAGGGCACCCCGTCTCGCCTGCTCTGGTTCGCCCAAGGTCCCGAATCCCAGCTCTGGAAGACCCTCTGCTTCCTGGACGACCGTTTCGCCGAATGGGCCGACGAGCTCGAGGGTCGCATGAAGGCCTTCTTGGCCGATCCCGACGAGCCCGAAACCTGCCACAAGCTGCGCGTGAGCATCCGCACCCTGCGCAGCCTGCTCGTGTTCTGCGAGCCCTTCATGAAGCGGTCGTTCTCCAAGCGCCTCCAGCGCGATCTGCGCTCGGTGGTGCTCGAGCTTTCGCGCCTGCGCGAGCTCGACGTCTTCTTGGACGAGGTGCACGGGCTCGAGAACCCGGCGCTCGATCTGTGCGCCGCCATCGAGGCCGACCGCGACGACGAGCGTGACGCGGTCATCGGCTTCCTTACGAGCGACAAGACCGAAAAGCTCATGGCCCGCATCCTCGACCGCCTGCGCGCGATTCGCTGGAAGGGCAGCGTCGAGCGCAACGGCTTGGCCCGCGAAGAGGTGCGCAGCGCGTTCGACCTGCTGCTCATCGACACGACGGCTCGCTTGGACGAGCTCGATTACGCCGACGCCAAGGAAACCCACCATGTGCGCAAGGAGTGCAAGAAGGCCCGCTACGTGTCGCGCGTCTTCGGCCCGCTTCTGGGCGACGACGCGGCGGCGGCCGCCAAAGCCATGGCTGCAAAACAGGATGCCCTGGGCGCCCTGTGCGACGCGCGCGTGAACGTGGGCCTGTGCGACAGCATCGATGCCGAGGGCCTTTCCGAAGAGGCCAAGGCCAATCTGTCGGCTCTGCGCCTTTCGGCCGAAGCCGTGGTCAACGACGCGATGCGCGCTCATAGCCAGGTGGAAAGCCCGCTCTACGCGGAATAGCGTATCCTAGAGCGGTAACGCGAGGTCCGCGCCGGCCGGCCGGCGCACGCACGAAGGGAACATCATGTCGACGGTGCAGATCACCACGAAGAATTTCAAACGCGAAGTGCTCGATTTCGACGGAATAGTCCTGCTCGATTTCTGGGCGCCCTGGTGCGGCCCCTGCCGCAAGCAGCGCAAGGTGCTCGACCGCATCGAGCGCGAGCAGCCGCGCAAGATCAAGATCGGCAAGGTCAACATCGACGAGGTGCCCGAGTTCGCGCGCAAGTACCGCGTGTACAACATCCCCACGCTCATCGTGTTCGACCACGGCAAGATGCGCGACCGGGCAGAGGGCTTGCAGACCAAAGAGCAGGTGGAGCTGCTGCTGATCAACTAGCGGGGCGCGCGCGTCGCGGCGGGTTCCGCCTGACGCTCGGGCGAGCCAACGGACGGGGTGCAGGCCGTGCAGCGAGGTATCCTCTCTCGCCCCTTGGGCCAACGGGCGATTCCGTGGAGCTGCGCGACCGGTTCCGTCTTTCGAAAATTCTTTCTTGACGTAGGCGACGGAAGCGCGTATATTTCTATCTCGCGTTTACGCAACGCATCCGGATGGTCGGATAGCTCAGTTGGTAGAGCAGGGGATTGAAAATCCCCGTGTCAGGGGTTCAAGTCCCTTTCCGACCACCACGAGTTTTCGCAGGCCAGAAGCTTCTTGCTTCTGGCCTGTTTTCGTTTTTTGCGGGGGTGGCGCTCTTTCCTCCAGCCTCGGCGGTTGTGCCCGGTGGGGCCTGCGCCCGGCCTGTGGTTTCCGCGGGGAAGGGGTCCCGTTACCCAATCTTTAAGGTGGCTTTCAGCCCCTCGCTTATAATCGGGAGACAAAACGAGACGATGGATTTCCGGGCCCGTTCGGCGCGTTGCGGCAGACAGCGCCCCTGGCGCGGGAAATCCCACCGAAAGGAGGTCACCATGCAGCAAGGCTACTATTCACGCGCATGGAACGACATCAAGAATTCCCCGGGCTGGTTCGGCAAGCTCTGCCTGCTCGCCCTGCTCGATTTCATTCCGATCTTCGGGCCTATCGTGGCCTACGGCTACCTGGGCGGTTGGGCGCGCGACATCGCCTGGGGCGTGAAATCGCCCCTGCCCGCCCGTATCTTCGGCAACGAGGACGGCAAGCTCTACCGCCGCGGTTGGTTCGTGTTCGCAGCCCTGTTCATCTACGCCGCAATCGCCTGGGCGCTTACGAGCCTGCTCATGGGCTTCGCGGGCGCGGCGGCCGGCGGCGCTGCGGGCGCTTACGGAAACGGTCGCATGGCGCCGGCGAGCGCGGGCTTCGATGCGCTCGGCTTCGTCATGGGCGTGCTCGCCTTCGTCGTGGCGATCGCGATCGTATTCTTCGCCCTCGCGGGCACGGCGCGTTCGGTCATCTACGACCGTTTCTCGCCCGCCTTCCAGATTTCGACGCTGTGGAAGATGATCAAGCATGACGCGTCGGGCATCGTGCGCATCCTGCTCATGGCCCTTGTGGTAGGGCTCATTATCGGCATTGCGGTGTCCTGCGCGATCTTCGTGGTCATCTTCCTGTCGATCTTCATCGGGATCTTCACCGGCGGCCCCGCTTTCATGAACATGATGAGCGGCTCCTACGACGACCTGGCGTACGGCTACGGATACGGCTACGGGTCGAGCGACGCGGCCTTCCTGTCCTTCCTGCAGTCGATCCTGCCCGTGCTCGGCCTGGGCATCCTGCTCCTTGCGGCGGTGTGCTACCTGGCCGTGGTGGGGCAGATGTTCATCACGGCCCTCGTCTTCCGCGCGATGGGCTACTGGACGCAGGGCTTCGAGGTGGCCAAGTGGGGCGGTCAGGACGCGCCGCTGCCCTTCGAAGCGGAACAGGCTCGGGCGCAAGCGGCCGCGGCTTGGCAGGCCCAGCAGCCGGTGCAGCAGCCGCAGCAACCGGTGAACGCCCCTGCGGCCCAACAGACGGCGGCACAGCAGCAGCCTGCGGCACCCGCGCCTGAAGCGGCGGGGCAGCCCGCATCCCAGCCCCAGCAGCCGGCGGCGCCCGTGCCAGCACCCGTGCAGCCGACCCCCGTGCAGTCGCAGCCTGCGGCCCCCGCGCCCGAGTCGCCCGCGCCGGCGGTCGAGGCGCCCCAGCAGCCGGCTGCGCCCGTTGCGCCCGAAGCCCCCGCTTCGCCCGCCGATTCGGCCAAGCCCGCGGCAGACGACCCGGCGCCCGCTGCGTCCAACGACCCGGCCAAGCCCGCGTCCGACGACGGCGCTTCCAAATAGCCCGTATCCCGCACCTCGAGGGGCGCATGGCCAACCGGCTGTGCGCCCCTTTTTGCGTCTGCGCGCCCGCCCCGCACCTGCAAGTCCTGCGACCCTTGCGCATTCCGCGCACTCCACTCTGCTGAAGTGCGCGGGTGGTAGAATGGAGCGCATGCTAGGGCCCCGCTGGGGCGTGATCGAAGGAGCGTTTTCATGGCAGACGAAGCAACGCCGTTGGTCGGCATCATCATGGGTTCCAAAAGCGACCTGCCCAATATGCAGGCTTGCATGGACCAGCTCGATGCGTTCGGCATCCCCTACGAAGTGAAGGTCGCGTCGGCCCATCGCAAGCCGCTCGAGGTGCACGAATGGGCCGCAAGCGCCGAAGACCGCGGCATCCGCGTCATCATCGCCGCCGCCGGCAAGGCCGCGCACCTGGGTGGCGTGGTGGCCGCCTACACGCCGCTGCCCGTCATCGCCGTTCCCATGAAGACGAGCGATCTGGGCGGCCTCGATTCGCTGCTTTCCATGGTGCAGATGCCGTCGGGCGTGCCCGTGGCCTGCGTGGCCATCAACGGCGCGAAGAACGCCGCCATCCTGGCCCTGCAGATGCTCGGCACCGGCGACGCGGCCTACCGCGACCAGATGCGCGCCTTCAAGAAGGACATGGCCGATGCGTAGCACCCTGCTCATGGGCAACGAGGCCTTCGCCTGGGCTGCTCTCGAAGCGGGCGTGAACGTGGTGGCCGGCTACCCGGGCACCCCCTCGAGCGAGCTGGTCGAAACGGTGGCCAAACTGCATGCGGCGGGCGTGGCCCACGACGTGTACGTGGAATGGTCCGATAACGAAAAGGCCGCTCTCGAGCTTTTGGTGGGCGCATCCGCCAGCGGCGCGCGCGGCCTGTTCACCTGCAAGCAGATGGGCTTGAACGTGGCCGCCGACGCCCTGCTGTCTGCCAATTACGTGGGCGTGCGAGGCGGGCTCGTGCTCTTCGTGGCCGACGACCCGGGCCCCATTTCCAGCCAGACCGAGCAGGACACGCGCCGCTTCGCCAACTTCGCCAAAGTGCCCGTGCTCGACCCGTGGAACCCCGAATCGGGCGCCGACATGATGCGGCACGCCTTCGAGGTATCCGAAACGTGGCATACGCCGGTCATTGTGCGGCCCACCACGCGCGTGAACCACGCGAGCACCTTCTTCGACGTGCCCAGCGAAACCCACGCGCGTCCTGTGCCCGAAGGCGGCTTCGAAAAGGACCCCAAGTGGGTCATCTTTCCGCGCCGGTCGTACGCGGCCCACGGCGAGATCAACGACCGCCTGCACGAAATCGCGAGCGAGGAAGCCGCCGGCTCCTTCAATCCCCTTTACGCCTATGCGGGCGAGGAATGCGCGCCCGCCGACGCGGGAGCGGCTCCGCTCGGCATCGTTTGCGGCGGCGTGAGCGGCGCCTATGCGCGCGAGGCGATCGAGATGCTCATCGCCCGCGGCGCCCAGCTGCCCGCGTTCGATTTTTTGCAGGTGGGGACCCCCTTCCCCTTCCCGGTGCGCCGGGCCCGCGCATTCGCGGCCGGCAAGACCGACGTCCTCGTCTTCGAAGAGCTCGACCACGTGATCGAAGACGACCTGCTCATGCTGGCGGGCCGCGACAAGCTGTCTTACCGCGTGCACGGCAAGCTCGACGGGTCGACGCTTGCCCGCGGCGAGAATTCGGTGGAAGACTGCGCCCGTCGCATCGCCCGCTTCCTGGGCGTCACCGACGCGCTGCCCGAAGAGCCCGCACCCGACCCTGCAGCGCCCCAGGCGCCCGCCCGCCCGCCCGTGCTCTGCGCCGGCTGCCCCCACCGCGGGGCCTTCTACGCGGTCAAGCGCGCCCTGCGCGGCAAGAAGAACGTGCTCTGCGGCGATATCGGCTGCTACACGCTGGGCAACGCCAAGCCGCTCGAGGCGGTCGACACCTGTCTGTGCATGGGCGCCGGCATCACGATGGCGCAAGGCGTCGCCGTGGCCGAACCGGGCACCAAGGCGGTCGCCTTCATCGGCGACTCGACCTTCTTCGCGAGCGGCATGACCGGCGTGGCCAACGCGGTTTACAACCAGCACGACATCACGATCGTCGTGCTCGACAACTCGACCACGGCCATGACGGGCGGCCAGCCCCACCCGGGCATCGGGCGCACGCTCATGGGCCCCGTGTCGGATCCCATCCGCATCGAGGCGGTGCTCGAAGGGCTCGGCGTGACCTGCATCGAGCACGCCAACCCCCTCTATCTGAAGGAGAGCCTGGCGGCGGCTAGGCGTGCCGTCGACTTCGAAGGGCCCTCGGCGCTCATCTTCCGCTCGCCCTGCACCCAGATCGTCCGCCCCGAGCCGCGCGCCGTGGTCGACGACGACGCCTGCGTGGGCTGCCGCGTGTGCGTGGAGGCGATCGGCTGCCCGGCCATGACCATGTCCGCCGACGGTTCGAAGATGATCGTCGATGCCGCTACCTGTTACGGCTGCGGGCTGTGCGTCGATGTGTGCCAGCACGGTGCGATTTCGGCGGCGGTGCGCACCGAAGGGCGCGTTCCGTTCGCTGGTAAGGCAGGTGAGTAGGATGCTCAACGTTCTTATCGCCGGCATCGGCGGGCAGGGGTCGGTGCTCGCCGCCAAGATCCTCGCTGCCGCGGCCCAGGCGCGCGGTTGGAAGGTCCGCACGGCCGAAACGATCGGCATGGCCCAGCGCGGCGGCAACGTGACCTCGCACGTGCGCATGGGCGACGCGGGCGAAGAGGTGCACGCCCCGCTCATCGCGCGCGGCACGGCCGACTGCATCGTCGCGCTCGAGCCGGGCGAAGCGGTGCGCGCCTTGCCCTACCTGGCGCCCGACGGCCTGCTCGTGTGCGCCCGTACGGCCATTCCCTCGGTGGAGACCACCCTTTCGGGCGAGCCGTACGAGGCGGAGCCGCTGCTCGCGTATCTGGAAGGCGCGGCGCCGCACTTCTTGGCCGTCGACGAAGCCGCCATCTGCGAGGAGGTGGGCAGCCGCAAGGTGGCCAACCTCGTGATGCTTGCTTCCGCCGTGGCCGCTTCGAACGGGACCTCGTTTGGCCTGCGCGGTGCCATCGGCACCGACGAGCTCGTGCGCGCGATGGAGGCCTGTGTGAAGCCCGCCTTCGTCGCGCTCAACCGTGCGGCGATCGACACGGCCATCGCGCGCGTCGGCGCGCCTTCAGTCAACTAGATGGGCGGCCGCGCCGTTTCAGCGACGCGGCCGCTGTGGAAAGCGGGGATACCCATGGAAATGAAACCCGAGCAGCTCGCGGCGATTCGCGAGCAGTTCAAGACCCTGAAGGGCCGTTCGCTCTTCTACGCCAAGAAGTACGCCGACGTCGACCTGGCCGACGTGCGCACCCAGGCCGATTTCGAGCAGCTTCCCTTCACCGAGAAAGCCGATTTGCGCGAGGCCTATCCGCTGGGGCTTTCGGCGGTGCCCGAAGACAAGATCGTGCGCATCCACAGCTCGTCGGGCACGACGGGCACGCCGGTCATCGTCCCCTACACCCAGCGAGACGTCGACGATTGGGCGACCATGTTCGCGCGCTGCTTCGCCACGGCAGGCGTGACTCCGCGCGACCGCGTGCAGATCACCACGGGCTACGGCCTGTGGACCGCGGGCATCGGCTTTCAGGCGGGCGTGGAAAAGCTCGGCGCCATGGCCGTTCCCATGGGCCCGGGCAACACCGAAAAGCAGCTGAAGTTCATGGAGGACATGCAGCCGACCGTGCTGTGCGCCACGTCGTCGTACGCCCTGCTGCTCGCCGAGGAGATCGAAAAGCGCGGAATTCGCGACCAGCTGGCGCTGCGCAAGGGCATCATCGGCAGCGAGCGCTGGGGCGAGAAGATGCGCAGTCGCATCAAGAACGAGCTGGGCATTCAGATCTACGACATCTACGGCCTCACCGAAATCTACGGCCCGGGCATCGGCATCAGCTGCGACTACGACTGCGGCATGCACTACTGGGACGACTTCATCTACCTGGAGATTCTCGATCCCGAAACCCTTAAGCCCGTGCCCGACGGCGAATACGGCGAGATCTGCATCACGACCCTTCGCAAGGAGGGCGCGCCGCTCATCCGCTTCCGCACCCACGACATCTCGCGGATCGTGCCGGGGGAGTGCGCTTGCGGCAGCCGTTTCCCGCGCATCGACGCGCTGGTGGGCCGTTCCGACGACATGATGAAGATCAAGGGCGTCAACGTCTTCCCCAAGCAGATCGAAGAGGTGCTGCAGACCTTCCCCGAGCTGTCGAGCGAGTACCAGATTCACATTTCGCATCTGGAAGGCCGCGACACGATGCGCATCTACGTGGAAACCACCGGCGAGTACGACTTCCTCGACGTGGCCGACCGCGTGGCGCATGAGGTGAAGAGCCGCATCGGGTTCACGCCGCTCGTGAAGGTGGTCGAGCTGGGCGTGCTGCCGCGCAGCGAGAAGAAGACCAAGCGCGTCTTCGACGAGCGCTACGAATAACCTGACAAATCGTCAGACTATTTGTCAGGTTTTCGCCATCTGACAAATTGTCAGAGTATTTGTCAGGTTTTGAAGCATCAGCCAACCTGGTGATTCGCCAGGTTGGCTGGTTTTCAAGATGGAAACGCCCTCGGCGCCCATCGCTGGGCCCTGCTACTATGGTCGGAAATCGGCGGCCATTCGGTGCAAGGGGGCGGGTGGTGCGAGCATGCGGAAGCAGTGCGAGAGCGATATCTACCACGTCGTTTGTCGTGGGGTTGGACGACAGCTGATATTCGAAGCTGACGAAGATCGCGAGCGCTTTCTCGATCTTCTCGTTTCTTCGGCGGCGACTTCGGCCGTGGAAATCCTTGCATGGTGCCTTATGGGCAATCATGTCCATCTGCTGCTTCGCGCGCCTATGAGCCAAATCTCCCTCTGCATGCAGCGCGTGTGCGGCGCCTACGCGCGTGCGTTCAACGCCCATTACGAACGAACGGGCCGCTTGTTCCAAGATCGGTTCAAGAGCGAACCGGTAGATGACGAGGCCTACTTTCTCGTCATTGCGAGCTACATCCATTTCAATCCGGAAAAAGCCGGAATCGCCAAGCAGGATGAGTACCGCTGGAGCAGCTACGGCGAATATGCCGGTCGCGCCGATGCGCGTCGAATATGCTCGACCGAGCTCGTCCTAGGCGCGTTTGGCAGCGAGAAAGCGTTTGTCGCGTTCCATAGGGCGCATGCGGGGGAGCGACAGTGCATGGATGCCGACGCCCTGCGTTCGCCGACGCGCCCGATGCGCGATGGGGTGGCTCTTGAAATTGCGGAGAAGGTTCTCGAGGGGCGCAATCTCAATGAGCTGAAAACGCTTGACCGTCGGGAACGCAATAGCCTGCTCGGGCTGTTGTTGTCTGCTGGCCTGTCCGTTCGCCAAATCGAGCGTCTCACGGGAATCAGCAGGGGAATAATCCAATCGGTAAAACCTGACAAATAGTCTGACGATTTGTCAGGTCAGGTTTGACGATTTGTCAGGTCAGGTTCAGGCGACGCGGGGGCAAAACCTGACAAATTGTCTGACGATTTGTCAGAATGTGGGGAAACGGTGGAGGTTTTACGTTCATAAAACCTTTACATGAGAATTTCCCAGTCTGATGGGGTATATAGACGAACTTCTATGCAAGACACCTGTGAAGAGCCCCCGTTTTCATGCAAAGTCGGTTGAATGCCCAACAGAAGGCGGGATTTGACCGCATTGAAACGGGATGCCGGGGACCGTATAGTCTCATCCGCAAGAAACGAAGATGCAGACATACGAAGGAGAGCTCACTATGAAGAACGTATTCACCAAGAACCTCATCGCTTCCGCCCCGCTGGCCGTTGCCGCTATCGCGATGGTCGCTTCCGTGGTCGCCTAAGCGCATAAGGACATACCGCGCGTGACCGTAGCGGTTGCGCGCCCCAAAGGGGAATCGGAGCGATCCGGTTCCCCTTTTGCGTGGAGGGGCGGGCGCGCTCTGCCGTGCGGGACATCCGGCCCTCAGCTGCGCCTCCCCGCTGAAATAACGTACATTTCTGGACAGCATCTGCCGTATGGGCGGAAATGCGTTCGAAAATGTACGCTATTTTCCGCAGCGGGCGGCTTCGAGGTCGGCTGCGTGAGCCAAAGAGATGTGACCCCGTTGACTCATTCGAGCGCCGGTCGCGAAATCGTGCGCGCATGGGCGCTTTCGTGTGGTAAAGTGACCGCATGCATATCGACGACGTACAGGCCCCTTTGTTCACACGCGACCTTCCCGTCGCGGGGTTCCGCGCCGCTTCCAACGCCCCCTATTCCTATCGATATCTGTAGCGCACATGACGCGCTCGCCCGAGTCTGCGCTCGGACGCGGCGGTTCGTGTGCGCGCCTCCGTGTAGGGTCAGATCTCGATAAAGGGGCATTTTATGTGGGAAAAACTAGCGATGATCGTCGTCTTCTTCTGCGTCGTGATCGGCGTGGGCGTCTACACGCGACGGCATGCGTCGACCGTTGACGGCTTCGTACTCGGCGGCCGCAACGTGGGGCCGTGGCTGTCGGCCTTCGCCTTCGGCACGAGCTACTTTTCGGCGGTCATCTTCGTGGGCTACGCCGGCCAGTTCGGGTGGAAGTTCGGCATCTCGGCCGTGTGGATCGGCATCGGCAACGCCGTGCTGGGCAGCTTGCTCGCTTGGTGGGTGCTCGGCCCGCGCACGCGCGAGATGACCCAGCGTCTGAAAGCGGCGACGATGCCCGAATTCTTCGGCAAGCGCTACCGCAGCCGCGCCCTGCGCATCGCGTCGGCGGCCATCATCTTCGTCTTCCTCATTCCCTACACCGCATCGGTCTACAACGGCCTCTCGCGCCTGTTTACGATGGCCTTCGGCGTGCCCTACGAGGTCTGCGTCATCGTGATGGCCGTTGTGACCTGCGTCTACGTGGTCCTGGGCGGCTACATGGCCACCGTGGTCAACGACTTTCTGCAGGGGCTCGTGATGCTCGCCGGTATCGTGGCGGTCGTGGCGGCGGTGCTTGCCGACAACGGCGGCGCCTCGCAGGCGATCGTTGCGCTCTCGCAGGTCCCGGCCGAAGGCACGAGCCTGCAGGGCGCCTTCACGAGCATGTTCGGACCCGACCTGGTCAACCTCGTGGCGGTCGTGATCCTCACGAGTCTGGGCACCTGGGGCCTGCCGCAGATGGTGCAGAAGTTCTACGCGATCAAAAGCGGCCCGGCTGTGAAGCAGGGCGCAATCATCTCGACCCTGTTCGCCTTCGTCGTGGCGGGCGGCAGCTACTTCCTGGGCGGGTTCGGCCGCCTCTACGCCTACCAGATCGCCTACAACGGCGCCACGCCCGTCTTCGACTCCATCGTCCCCACGATGCTTTCTAACCTGCCCGACCTCTTGGTGGGCCTGGTAGTGGTGCTCGTGCTTTCGGCGAGCATGTCGACGCTGTCGAGCCTGGTGCTCACGAGCTCGTCGGTGCTCACGCTCGATTTGCTGAAGGGCAACGTGGTGAAGAAGATGTCCGAGGCGCAGTCGCTTGGGTGGATGCGCGGCCTCGTGGTGGTCTTCGTGACCATTTCGGCGGCGATCGCGCTCGTGCAGTACCATTCGACGATTACCTTCATCGCCCAGCTCATGGGCATTTCCTGGGGCGCGCTCGCCGGCGCGTTCTTGGGGCCGCTGTTCTGGGGGCTGTTCAGCAACCGCGTGTCGAAGGCGGGCGTGTGGGCCAGCTTCGCGTGCGGCGTGGGCCTTACCGTGGGCAACATGGTCGTGCCCTTCCTGGGCTCGTCGATCGTGGCGGGCGCCGTGGCCATGTTCGTCTCGCTTGCGGTGGTGCCGCTGGTGAGCCTGGTCACGCCGGCCGTGCCCTTCGAGGTGGCGCCGCCTTCGGGCGCGGGCGCGATCGACCGCGAGTACCGGGCCGAATTGGCGGCGACCGACACGCCCGCCTTCGACAGCGAGGCTCCGCTCGAAAAGCTCTAGGGTGCCGAAGGGCCGCGAGACGCGCCGAGCTCGTTCGGGCTCGGCGGGCCCATGGGCGCTGGGGCCCCGCTGGGGGCTCCCGCGCGCGGCCACGGCGCCCAGCTCCTGGCGCGCGCGGTCGCCGTGAAGAAGCCGTTCTGTCCGGGCGTGATGGGGGCAAGCCCCTCGGCATCGAGCTTCGCCACGAGCTCGGCGGGCGCAAGGCCGTTTTCGGCGATGGCCTGGGAAATCGTCTCGTGCAGGTCGGGCGCCGAAAAGTCGCTGCGCGACAGGTTCACCGAACGGGGCACGTAGGTGAGGCCGCGGCGTTTGCGCGCTCCTTGGAAGGCGCAAGCTTGACGCAGAACGTGCCGGTCGAGCTCCCAGATGAGATGACGGTCTTCGAGCACGGGCACGAAGACGGCCGGTGAGAGCACCCCGCGCGTCGGGTCCTTCCAGCGGGCGAGCGCCTAGACATGAGCAGGGGAAACTTAGACGATTCGTAGGCCGAGCGCTCCTGCAGGCTGAAGCAGTGGCCCGATTCGGGCGCGCTGATTTCGGTGCGGTGGGCGTCGGAATAGACGGTGACGCGGTCGCCGCCCAGGTGCTTGGAGCGGTACATGGCGCGGTCGATGCGCTTGTAGAGGTCGTGGAAGTCGTCGTCTGCGATGACGGGGACCGTGCCCTGGGGCTCGCCCTCGCGCAGGGCGGCGAGGGCGTCGTCGATGCGCTGGGCGCTGGAATTCGACTCGTTGACGATGGTCAGGGTGCGTTCGGGATTCCCTGCGTTTTTCCCTTCGACCTGGCTGCAATGAAATAGTTTGGGCACGAAAAAGCGCTCCCGCGGAGTGCGGGAGCGCTTGCGTGGGCGACGGATGCGAGCGGCGGCGCTACTTGCCGGCCTCGTAGGCCTTCAAGTCCTCGTAGGACTTCTTGCCCACGGTGGCGCGCAGGATGAACAGGGTGCCGATCGTGAGCGCGATGCCCACCGGCAGGCAGATGACCCAGTTCTGCACGAAGCCCGCGATGAGGAACATCGCGCAGGAAATGGCGCCCACGGTGAGCGAGTAGGGCAGCTGGGTGCTCACGTGGTCGACGTGGTGGATGTCGGAACCGGCCGAGGCCATGATCGTCGTGTCGGAAATCGGCGAGCAGTGGTCGCCGTTGACGGCGCCCGCCAGGCAGGCAGCGATGCCGATCGTGAGCAGGGTGGGGTCGTTGGCGAAGATCGGCAGGACGATGGGAATCAGGATGCCGAAGGTGCCCCAGCTCGTGCCCGTGGCGAAGGCCAGGCCCAGGGCCACCAGGTAGATGATAGCCGGCAGGAAGTTGAACAGGCCGGCGGCGGCGTTCTGCATGAGGCCGGCGACGTAGACGTCGGCGCCCAGGGCGTTGGTGGCGAGCTTGAGCGTGAGGGCGAAGGTGAGGATCAGCATGGCGGGCACCATCGCGCGGAAGCCGGTGACGATGCAATCGGTGGCGTCCTTGAAGGTGATCGTGCGACGGGCGAGCAGGTAGAGGAAGGACAGGATGAGCGCCACGAGCGAACCCCAGGGCAGGCCCACCGATGCGTCGGTGTCGCCGAAGGCGAGGGACGCGTCGCCGAAGCCTTCGGCTTCAGGGTCCCAGAAGCCGCCCACGTAGAGCATGCCGATCACGCAGAAGACGATGAGCATGATGATGGGCAGGACCATGTCCCACAGGCGGGCGCGGTCGTTTTCCATGCGGGCCTCGTCGGTGAGGTTGCCCAGGTTACCGTTGCGGTAGGCCTCGAATTCGGCCTTGGCCATGGGACCGTAGTCGAAGCCCATGAAGCAGATCGCGATGATGAAGGTGATCGTGAGCAGCGAATAGAAGTTGTAGGGAATCGTGGAGATGAACAGCTGGATGCCCGACATGCCGTTGTCGAGGTCGGCGGCGGTGGCCGACACGGCGGCCGCCCAGCTCGATACCGGGGCGATGATGCAGACGGGCGCGGCCGTGGCGTCGATCAGGTAGGAGAGCTTGGCGCGCGAGACCTTCTGCTCGTCGGTGATCGGGCGCATCACGGCGCCCACGGTGAGGCAGTTGAAGTAGTCGTCGATGAAGATGAGGCACCCCAACAGGAAGGTGGCGAGCATGGCGCCGCGGCGGCTCTTGATGTGGGTGGCGGCCCAGCGGCCGAAGGCGGCCGACCCGCCGGCCTTGTTGATCACGGCGACCATGATGCCCAGGATGATGAGGAAGACGAAGATGCCGGCGTTGGACGAATCGGAGATCGCGTTGATGAAGCCCACGGGCATCGCGTCGTCGCCGTCGCCGATCTGGCCGGAGATGATGTAGTTGAGGGTGTTGATCGGGTCGCCGCCGGCGAGCAGCAGGGCGCCCACCAGGATGCCGATGAACAGCGAGGTGTAGGTTTCCTTGGTGATCAGCGCGAGCACGATCGCCACGATGGGCGGCACGAGCGACCAGAAGGTGCCGATGAATTCCACAGATTGCTCCTTTGTCGAGGTCCGGGCCATGATTACCATGACCCGCTCGGAGCTTTGCGCCCGCACCGGTCGTGATAGCTCTCCGCGAAAGCGACAGTGCGCAGCATGTTCTGCTGCGCCCCAGGCGCGAAGGATGGAGCCTTCGCCCTTCGGCGGCCCGCCCCTTTCGCCCGCGCCCCTTCCCTGGGTTGCACGCGGGATACTGATGGGGGCCGCGCCTCTATCATGGCTGTGTATACCGTGCGAAGATTATATGCGTTGCGGGAGGATATGCAATGCGCGGGTTCCCGTGCGGGCGCTTTCGGGCCGCGGGCGCGACCGCTTTCGGGCGCGGAGTGAGGGGCGCGGCATCGGGCCTTCGCGCGCGCATGGTATAGTGGGCGGTTGCAACACGGCACCCGAAGGGAAGGTACGCACATGGCCGAAACGCAACAGGGCGGGCGCGACCGCGCCGCCGAAGGGCTCACCAAGCTTGGCAGTCAGGGGACGCGCTACGCCGCCGACTACGATCCCAGCCTGCTTGAAACGTTCGAGAACAAGCATCAGGACCACGACTACATGGTCACGTTCCGCTGCCCCGAATTCACCACGCTGTGCCCGATTACCGGCCAGCCCGACTTCGCCACCCTCTACATCAACTACATTCCCCACGTCCGCATGGTGGAAAGCAAGAGCCTCAAGCTCTACCTGTTCAGCTTCCGCAACCACGGCGACTTCCACGAAGACGTGACCAACGTGATCATGAAGGACCTGGTTGCGCTCATGGACCCCAAGTACATCGAGGTGCGCGGCATGTTCTACCCGCGCGGGGGCATTTCGATCTACCCCTTCGCCAACTGGGCAAATCCGAAGTTCGGCTACGGCGAGGTGGCCGCCCAGCGCATGTTCGCGCAGCTTTCCGACCTCGACAGCGGGGACGGTGCGCGATGAGCTGGAACAGCCTGCATGACGCGGTCGCGGTGACGCGGGCCGAAGAGGCGGAAGAACGGGCGCGGGAAGCGGCCGTGACCGGGCAGCGGCCGGCGACCAAGGCCGTGGTGCTTTCGAGCGGCGGCGTGGATTCGACGACCTGCCTGGCGGTGGCCGTCGACGAGCTGGGCGCCGAAAACGTGACCACGGTGAGCGTCTTCTACGGGCAGAAGCATCGCCGCGAGCTCGAGGCCGCCGACGCGGTGGCGCGCTATTACGGCGTGGCGCATCGCGTGCTCGACCTTTCCGAAATCCTGAAGGATTCCAACAGCGCGCTGATGGCCGGCAGCAGCCAGGACGTCAAGCACGAGTCGTACGCCGAGCAGATCGCCGAAGACGGGGAGGGGCCGGTGTCGACCTATGTGCCCTTCCGCAACGGGCTCATGCTGTCGGCGGTCGCGGCGCTCGCGATGTCGATCTACCCCGACGACGTGACCGAGGTCTTTCTGGGCGCGCATGCCGACGACGCGGCGGGCGACGCCTACCCCGATTGCTCGCCGGAGTTCACCGACCATATGGGGGCGGCGATCGAGATCGGGACCTATGGGCGCGTGCGCCTTCGGGCGCCGTTCGTCGACGAGAACAAGGCCGGCGTGGTGAAGCGCGGGCTCGAGCTGGGCGTTCCCTACGAGCTCACGTGGAGCTGCTACGAGGGCGGCGATGCGCCCTGCGGAACGTGCGCGACCTGCCGCGACCGCATCGCGGCCTTCCGGGCCAATGGGGTGGAAGACCCCGTGGAGTACTACGGGACGCCGGGGCGGGCGGGCGCGGAGGGCGCCGGCTCGCGCTAGTCCCGCGTCGAAGCGCGCTTCGGGGCGCGCCGATGGGTCGGGGCGGGCGTCACCTCATGCCCCGGCCGCACGACCGACAGATCTCACAAGGCGCGCCCTCTCACGCGCGCTTCTTTGGCGGGGCGCTCGACGGCGCCCTCCGCGCCCGCCCGCCCCGTGCACAGGCCCGCGTTGGGGCAGGGGGTTGTTGCGGCCGCCCGCGAGGAGGTGGCGCGTGCGGGTTGCGACGTTTCAGGTTGCTGCGGCTTGGCCTGCGCGCGGGACGGGGCGCGTGCGCTGCGCTCGCGCCCCTGCGGCCGGGTGGGGGTCGCCGGGTCGGGACGCCTGGGCCGCGGCTCTGGTGAGCTCGCGGGACGGGGCGAGGCGCTTCGCTGTCGCCCCTGCTGCGGGTTGCGTGTGACAACGGGGGCGCGTGATGTCGTCACATCTGCTTATG
Source organism: Eggerthellaceae bacterium (assembly GCA_022644775.1). Classification (GTDB taxonomy): domain Bacteria; phylum Actinomycetota; class Coriobacteriia; order Coriobacteriales; family Eggerthellaceae; genus Hugonella. The sequence goes on along the minus strand of JALCHN010000010.1, from coordinate 12,476 downwards.
ACAACAAGGGCGCGTGATATTGTCACACGCTGGCGGTTGGGGCTCGCCGGGAGGGGCGAGACGCTTCGCTCGCGCCCCTGCTGCGGGTCGCGATGCACGTGGCTGAGGCGCTTCCATTTCCCTTGCGTCTATCATGCGACGTGCGCGCTTGCCGCCAACAGAAAGGAATCGTATGGACAACGAACGCAAACGTGCGCTCAAGCGCAGAGCTGCAGAATTCAGACCGCAGATGGGAGTCGTATCGTTTCTGTGGGAGCCCACAGGCGACGTGTTCCTCGCTGCCGCGCGCAACGTCCCCGCCCTGCTTAACCGCACGCGCTTGCAGGCAGAAACCCACACGCTCGCCAACAAGCGCTTGCAAGAGCTGTGGGACGCCTACGGCGAGGAGGCGATGCGCTACTCCGTTCTCGAGGAGCTCGACTATCAGGACGGCATCGATGATTATGCCGACGATCTGGCCGTGTTGCTTGAGGAGTGTTTGAGCGCCCATCCGAACGCCGCGCGCCTGTAGCCTCTTCCGACCGGTGTTGCTTGCAGGGTGGGGCGGGTGTGACGACGGAGGCAGGCGATGCTGTCGCGAATTGCCCCCGGCATCGGTCTCCCCGCAATTCAACGCGTCTGCGGGATGAGGCGAGGTGCGACCGTTCTTGTTCCGGGTCGCGAATCGACTGGATTCTCTTCTCAATCGATCCCCGAAACGATAGAGGCGCGGATATGGCTTCTCAATCAAGTTTTCGAAGCAGATGCCTTCATCTTGCGTCCGTTAATGAACAAACAACTCAAATCTGTTTGAAAGAAGTGCTCGATCCCAAGGCGAAACGGCTGATTCGCTTCGAAAACTTGATCGGCATGCCATTTGCGGGCGCTGAGCGTTTCCGAAGGGCCCGGCGGAGCGGCAGTTGCGTGCGTTTCGCCCCGCGCCTTGCGCCTTCCGCCTTTACTGCTGCGTGCCGTTGCGTCCCTCGTCTTGCGAGACGTCGTCCAGATCGCTGCTCTCGAGCAGGTCGAGGATGTCCGCGCGGCTGTGCGTGTCGCACTTCTCGTAGATGTGGCGCAGGTGGGTCTTCACCGTCGCCGAACTCACCTGCAGCTCCTCCTCGATTGCCCGCGACCCGTGTCCGGTGGCCCAGAGCGTGAAGACCTCCGTTTCGCGCGGCGTCCCTCCCGACGCGCAGCAGAAAGGGTGCGCCCGTCGCGTGCGGGCGCACCCCTATTCGCGTGACAACGGGGCTCTAGTGGATGAACATCGCGTCGCCGAAGGACAACATGCGGTAGTCGTTGTCGATTGCATGCCGGTAGGCGGCCATGATGTGGTCGCGGCTGCTGAAGGCCGACACGAGCATCATCAGCGTCGAGCGCGGCACATGGAAGTTGGTGATGAGCCCGTCGATCACGTGGAAGGTGCTCCCGGGGAACAAAAAGAGGCTCGTGTGGTCGTTCTCGCGCGCCACCAGCTCGCCGGCGCCTTCGTCCCAGGCCGATTCCAGGCTGCGCGTGCTCGTGGTGCCCACTGCGATCACCTTGTTGCCACGCTCGTGCGCGTCGTCTATTGCATCCACCACCCCTTGCGGCACCGTGTAGGTTTCCGTATGCATCTTGTGGGTGGTGGGGTCCTCTTCGTCGACGATGCGGAAGGTGTCGATGCCCACCTGCAGCTCGACGGTCTCCCAGAACGCCCCCTTGGCCTTGATGCGCTCGATCAATTCGGGCGTGAAATGCAGGCCGGCCGTGGGCGCCGCGGCGCTCGTCTCTTCCTTCGAATAGACGGTCTGGTACATCTCCTCGTCGCCCGCGTAGTGCTTGATGTAGGGCGGCAGCGGCGTGTGCCCCACGGCGTGCAGGGCCTCGTCGAGCGTGCGGTGCGTGCTGGTGGAAAGCCGCGCCAGGCGCTCGCCCTTGCCGCCGGGCGTGAAGTCGACGATTTCGGCCGAAAGGGCCACGCGCCCGTTGGGGTCGGTTTTGTCGGTGAAATCGATGCGCGCGCCGGGCTTCAGGCGCTTGCCGGGACGCACGAGCACCTCCCATAGGGCGCTCGTGTTGCTCGGCGCCTCGCCCGCGTCGTGCTCTCGCAGCAGAAAGACCTCGGCCTCGCCGCCCGTTTCGTGCTTGCGGCCCAGCAAGCGGGCCGGCATGACGCGGGTCTCGTTGGCCACCAGCACGTCGCCCGGCTCGATGTAGTCGATGATGTCGCGGAAGATCCGGTCTTCCAGCGCGCCGGTCGCGCGGTCCATCACGAGCAGCTTGCATTCGTCGCGCACGGGCCAGGGCTCCTGCGCAATGCGGTCTTCGGGCAGGTCGTAGTCGAAATCGCTGGTGGTGTAGGTCATGGTCGCCTTTCGGGAAAGCCGCTCGCGGGCGGCGGGATGGGTTGCGGATGCGCGTGGGCGCGGTGCGGGGCGCCTATGCGGAATGGGCTGCGGGGGTCGCCGTTGCCGGGGCGGGCGCTGCAGCGGAGGCGCCGCCTGGAGCTGCCGCATTGGGCGCGCTCGCCGCCGCGGCCGCTTCGGCCTTGAGCTTGGCGCGCGCCGCGTTGCGGGCGGCCTTCTTGGCCCGCTGCTTGGCGTCGTAGGCGGCTCGATCGCGCTTCTTCTGCGCACGGGCGGCCTCTTCGGCAGCGCGCACGGGCGCGAGCTCGGCTTCGCGACGGGCCCGTTCGGCGGCGCGCTGCCGCTTGCGTGCGGCCCGTTCGGCTGCGGCTTCGGCCTTCGAGTACAGGCAGCCGCAGTAGTTCTGCCGGTACATGCCCAGCTTTCGGCTCTCGCGCGTGGCGTCGGGGTAGTGGGGGCGGAAATCCTGCCACACGGGGGTGAGCCCATAGGGCCGGCAGGCGGCGACGAGCTCTTCATGGCAGATGTCGAAGAGCTGGTAGGGGCTCACGGCCAGCGTGGTGGAAAGCCCCTCGAAGTCGTGGGCCGCCGCCCAAGCAGCCGCTTCGGCAAGGCGCAGGCGATAGCAGTGGCGGCAGCGGTCTTCGCGCGGGCCGCCCTGGGCCGTGATCGCGCCCGCTTCCGCGCGCCAGGCCACGTCGTCCCATGCGCCCTCGACGACCGGGATGCCGTTGGCGTCCGCCCAGGCGCGCAGCGTGGCCAGGCGGTGGTCGTATTCCGCGCGCGGCTGGATATTCGAGTTCATGAACGCGATGGTCAGGTCGTGCCCTTGGGCGGCGAGCAGCTTGTAGGGCTCGAGCGAACAGGGCCCGCAACAGGCGTGCAGCAGGGTTTTCATGGCCGGCGGCCTCCTTCCGAAACTCCATACTACGTTGCCCGCGAACCTGCGTAAAGCAAGCGCCCCGGCATTGCGCAGAATCCCCGTCCCGCGCCCGAAGCGCATCCTTCGCGCCCCGGACGTGCAAGCGGTGCGCCCGGCGTGCGAACGGGCGCCCGGCGCAGCGCGTCCGCCGATACCGTATACTCTTCGAGGAAACCGCACCAAAACGAACGAACGAGGACACGAGAGCATGAGAAATCCCTTCGAACCCGCGGGCGCGCCCCAACCGGGGCCTGCGGCGTCCGCCCCGGCGCGCCCTGCCGCTGCGACCGCCTGCACCCAGGCCGAGCCCGGCCGCACCTACGACGCGATCTTCTTCGACATGGACGGCACCCTGGTCGACCTCGACCCGCACACGTTCCTCGAGCGCTTCTATCGCTTGCTCGACGCCCGCGCCCGCCGCGCCGGCATCAACGCCGGCGTCTTCACTCAGGCGCTCGACGCGGGCTTCATGGCCATGGGCGACCACCCCTCGACGATTACCAACGCCGCCGCCTTCTGGAACGCCTTCTTCGATGCCTACGCCGCGATCGCCGGCCCCGTGCTGCTGAAGGACAAGCGCACGCTCGTCGACTTCTTGCAGGGCTTCTACGACGAGGAGTTCCCCACCATAGGCGAAGGCGTGGTGCCCAACCCGGCCGCCCAGCAGGCGGTGGCCACCCTGGCCGCCAAGGGCTACCCGCTCTACCTGACCACGATGCCCCTCTTTCCGCGCGAGGGCGTGCTCGCCCGCCTGGCCTGGGCGCATGTGGACGGCAGCCTCTTCTCGCGCATGACCTGCTACGACAATTCCACGGCGGTGAAGCCCCAGCTGGCCTACTACTACGAGAACCTCGCTGTGGCGGGCGCCCGACCCGACCGCGTGCTCATGGTGGGCAACAACACGGTCGACGACTTGGTCTGCCTCGATGCGGGCATGGACGCCTACCTGGTCACCGACTGTCTGATCAACGACAACGGCTTCGACGTGACCACGGTCAAGCACGGCACGCTTTCCCAGTTCGCGCAGTTCGCCCAAAGCCTGCCCGCTGCCGCGAGCCGCGCCGCCGCCGAAGGCCGCCCCAACCGTTCGCCGCTCGACGACGACCCGGCCGGCGTGCGCCACGCCCACCCCGGCGACCGTTCCCGTAAGCCCCAACCCCAATGGGAGGACCGCGACTGATGGCTCTGTTCGACCTTACGATTGACGCGACGAGCGGCAACGCCCGCGCCACGACCTACCAAACCGCCCATGGCAGCTTCTGCACGCCGATGTTCATGCCGGTGGGCACGCACGCCACGGTGAAGGGCATCCCCGGCGAGCTGCTGCGCGGCCTGGGCAGCCAGGTGGTGCTCGCCAACACCTACCATCTCTACATGCGCCCGGGCGCCGATGTGGTGGCCGAAGCCGGCGGCGTGGCTCGCTTCATGAACTACGACGGCCCCATGCTCACCGATTCGGGCGGCTTCCAGCTCTTCAGCCTGGCCCACATGATGAAGGAAGACGCCGAAGGCGTGAACTTCCAGGCGCTCGACTACGACGGCAGCAAGCATCGCTGGACGCCGGAGGCGAACATGGCGATCCAGGAGCAGATCGGCGCCGACATCGTCATGCAGCTCGACCAGTGCATCGGCTATCCTGCCGCAAAGAAGGACGTGGCGGCGAGCACCAAGCTGTCCTGGGAATGGGCGGCCCGCTGCCTGGCCGCGCACGCCCGCCCCGACCAGACCCTCTTCGGCATCGCGCAGGGCGGCATGCACCGCGACCTGCGCATGGAAAGCGTGAGGCATCTGGTGGAAACCGAGCAGGCGAGCCTGGCCGCCGGCGGCCGCCGCTTCGGCGGCTTCGGCATCGGCGGCTATTCGGTGGGCGAAGACCACGAGGTCATGTTCGAAACCCTGGGCGACACCGCCCGCGCGCTGCCCGCCGACCGGCCGCGCTACCTGATGGGCGTGGGCAATCCCACCACGCTCGTGCGCGCGGTCCGCGAGGGCGTCGACATGTTCGACTGCGTCCTGCCCACCCGCACGGGCCGCATGGGCACGGCCTTTTCGCACACCGGCCGCATGAATCTGCGCAACGCCAAGTACACGCGCGACTTCACCCCGCTCGACCACGACTGCGACTGCCCCGTGTGCACCCAGTACACCCGCGCCTACCTGCGCCACTTGGTGAAGCAGAACGAGATGCTCGGCGGCATCCTGCTGTCGATGCACAACATTTACTTCCTCACCAACCTTATGGCGCGCGCCCGCGAGGCGATTCTCGCCGACGCCTACGAGGAGTTCTACCAGGAGTGGATGCATTCGCCGGCGGCCAAGGACTATTAATTAGTTGCGCCGTGACAACGACCTCCGTCCCCCTGTCACGCACGTGCCGCCGCGCGGGCGGTCTTTTCTTGTGTCATAATGCATTGGTTACCTACGAGAATAACCGCCGTCCCGCGCGGCGGCGGTCGGCGCGCGCCCGGTGCGCGCCGCTAGCGAAGGGTCGTCATGGCTGACACGAAGAAGAAACGCTCGCACACCTCGAGCAACGACCGCCGCAATATGTGGCTGCTCATCATCACGACGCTGCTCGTCATCGGCTCGATCGTGATGTTCATGCCCCCGCAGGAGAAGATCAACCAGGGCCTCGATATCCAGGGCGGCCTGTCGGTCGTGCTGCAGGCCAACTCCACCGACGGCGGCGAGATCACCGACGACGACATGGCCAACAGCCGCGACATCATCGAGTCGCGCGTCAATGCGCTCGGTGCTTCCGAAGCCACCGTCCAGCGCCAGGGCAACGACCAGATCCTCGTGCAGATTCCGGGCCTTTCCGACACCCAGGAAGCCCTCGACACGATCGGCCGCACCGGCAAGCTCGAGTTCGCCCGCCTCGACTCCTTTACCGACGAAACGGTGAAGAACAAGATCGCATCGGGCGACCTCACCGAGGGTTCGTCGACGGTCACCGACGCCTTCGGCAACACGCTGCCGGCCGAAAACACGGGCGGCGCGCTCAAGGTGGAAGAGGGCACCTACACCCCGATCGTGACCGGCGCCAACATCAAGAACGTCACCGTCGACCGCGAAAACGGCGACGGCGCTTACTGGGCCGTCAACATCGAGCTCGACGACGCGGGCACCCAGGCCTTCGCCGAAGCGAGCAAGGACCTCGCGCCCACCCACGGCCAGATCGTCATCATTCTCGACGGCGAAGTGAATTCGGCGCCCGCCGTGCAGTCCGAAATCACCGACGGCAAGGTGCAGATCACCGGCAACTACACGCAGGACGAGGCCAAGAACTTGAAGACCGTGCTCGAGAGCGGCTCGCTGCCCGTGAGCTTCAGCTTCAGCCAGGCCCAGACGGTCGGCCCCACGCTCGGCCAGGACGCCCTGACCTCCGGCGTGATCGTGGCCCTCATCGGCCTTCTGCTCGTGATGATCTACCTCTTGGTCTTCTATCGCGGCCTGGGCATGATCACCGCCGCCGCCATGGCCGTCTTCGCGGTCTTCTACCTGGGCCTGCTCGCGACCCTGTCGCACTTCGGCCTGTTCAGCCTGTCGCTGGCCGGTGTGGCGGGCATCGTGCTCACCATCGGCATGGCCGCCGACTCGTCGATCCTCACGCTCGAGCGCTTCCGCGAGGAGATCCGCTTTGGGCGCAGCATCCGCGCCGCGTCGATCACCGGCGTGCGCCACGGCATTCAGACCTCGATCGACGCCGACCTCGTGTCGTTGGTCACGGCCCTCACCCTGTTCTTCCTGGCCACGAGCTCTGTTAAGGGCTTCGGCCTCACGCTGGCGCTCGGCATCGCCTGCGACATCGTGATGATGCTGCTCTTCAAGGCGCCGATCATCCGCCTGCTCGCCCCGCATGCGATCAAGCACCATCCGGGCTTCTGGGGCGTGAAGGACAGCGAGCATGCGGCTGAAGTCTACGGCCGCTTGGCCGAAATCGAAGGCGAGTCCGTCGAAACCGCCGTGTCGGGCGAGGCCATCAATTCGGCCGACACCGAAGCCTACGCCACGCGCAAGGGCGGCGAGGAAGGCCGCGAAGCCGCGCGCGCCGCCGCGGGCCTGAAGGGCCGCTTCCTCAAGCACGACATCAACTTCCTTGGCTACCGCAAGGTCTTCCTGTCGATCGCGGCCGTCGTGGTGGTGCTCTGCATCGCCGTCATCGGTGTGCGCGGCCTGAACCTTGGCATCGAGTTCGTGGGCGGCACGAGCATCACCTTCAACGACACGGGCGACGTCACCACCGACCAGATCCGCAGCGCCTTCGAAGACCAGGGCGAGAGCGATCCGGTCGTGCAGACCACCGAAAGCAACGGAGAGAACGGCTTCATCGTCCGTATCGCCAACGCCGACGCCTCTTCGGCCAACTACGCCGCCACCCAGGTGGCCAGCGAGCTCGGTCTTTCGACCGACAGCTTCCAGGTGAGCACCATTGGCCCCGACTGGGGCGCGAGCATCGTGCAGTCGATGTTCTTCGCCCTCATCGTGTCGTTCGTGCTCATCATCGTCTACATCGCCATCCGCTTCGAATACAAGATGGGCATCACCGCGATCGTGGCCCTTTTGCACGACATCATCCTGGTCGTGGGCATCTACGCCCTGGTGGGCCGCGAGATGAACCCCAACACGATCGCCGCCCTGCTCACGATTCTGGGTTACTCGCTCTACGATACCGTGGTCGTCTTCCACCGCATTTCCGACAACATGCAGCACAGCAACGTGAAATGCACCTTCATGACGATGGCCAACCATTCGATGAACCAGGTGTTCATCCGCTCGATCAACACGACGCTCACCTCGATCATCCCCGTCTTCGCCATGCTGCTCTTCGGCAGCGAGACGCTGAAGGACTTCGCCTTCGCCATGGTGATCGGCCTGCTCGCCGGCGCCTACTCGTCGATTGCGATCGCCTGCCCGCTGTTCGCGATGTGGAAGACCCACGAGCCCAAGTTCAAGAAGCTCGAGAAGAAGTTCGGCACCCAGGTGGGCCGCTTCGCCTTCGCCCACGGCTCGCTTGCGCCGGCGGCTGCCGTGCCCGCGCCCGCGTCCACTGCCGCGGCCGAGGCTCCTGCGCCTGTGCCTGCGGAAGCTTCCGCAGATGCTGCTTCGACCTCTGCGCCGGCGTCGGCCAAGCCCAAGAAGGCCGCTTCCGGCAACGACGCGGTGCTCACCGGCGCCCAGAAGGCAAAGGCTCAGCGCGCTGCCCAGCGCAAGAAGGTCGGCCGCGCCGCCAAGACCGAAAAGGCCGAGCCCGACGAGCCGGAGATCCGCATCGTCGACAAAGAGAAGTTCGACGAATTGGGCAACTCGGACGAGCCCGGCGGCGAAAGCAAGTAAAATGGCATACGCGAGCGCCCGCCGCCCGGCGGGCGCTTTCTTTTACCCCGGCGCCTTGGCGCCCCTGCGACGAAAGGACCCAACGTGAAAACGGGAAGCGCCCCTAATTTTGCCCCGCCGGTCGAAGAGGGCGAGACCTTCACCTTCCAAGACGAAAAGGGCAACCTGGTCAACATGGAATTTCTGGGCCTGCTCTTGATGGACGGCGCCCGCTACGGGTTTTTCTTCCCCGTGACCGAAGAGACGCCGGCCCTGTCGTCGGGCGAGATCGTGGTCATGGAGGTCACCGAGCTCGACGAGGACGAGCAGCCGGCCGCGTTCGAACTCGTGGTCGACGAAGGCATCGCCCGCCGCGCCTACGCGGAGTTCCAGAAGGCGACCAAGGACCTCTACGACTTCGCCTAGTGCGAACCGCATCCCTGCCTTGCAACCGCCCGCATCCGAGGCCTCGCGCCCCGGATGCGGGCGGTTTTTCATGCTCCGGCGATTGCGCGCGCCAGGTCGTCGACCGTGCGCAGGGACGCGGGGCAGGGGACGGGCGCGCCGGCCTTGGCGAGGGCGCGCGCCAGGCGCTGCGGGGCGGGCGCGTCGAGCCCGTGGGCGGCCAGGGCGGCGGAATCTGCGAAGACCTCCGCGGGCGTGCCGGCGGCGACGACGCGGCCGGCGTCGAGCACGACGAGCCTATCGCAGAGGCGGGCGCAGTCGTCCATGGCATGCGAGACGAGCAGGATACCCGTGCCGGCGGCGCGCAGGCCGTCGATCGTGGAAAGCATCGCCTCGCGGGCGGCGGGGTCGAGGCCGGCAGCGGGCTCGTCGAGCACGAGCACCTGCGGGTCCATCGCGAGCGCGCCCGCGAGCGCCACGCGGCGCTGCTGGCCGCCCGAAAGCTTGAAGGGGTCGGCCGCGCGCAGGGTGCCTGCGTCGAGCCCCATCCGCTCCATCGCGCGGGCGTAGCGGCCCTCGAGCTCGCCTTCGGGCACGCCCAGGTTGCGGGGCCCCATCACGACGTCGTCGAAGACGGTCTGACAGCAGATCTGCCGCTCGGGCCGCTGGAAGGCCACTGCCACGCCGCTGCGCACGATGTCGGCGGTGGGTCGGCCGGCAAGGGGGACGCCTCCCGCTGCGACTTCCCCGCGTTCGGGCTGGGCGAGGCCCACCGCCAGGCGCGCGAGCGTGCTCTTGCCGCTGCCCGTGCGGCCTGCGAGTCCCACGATTTCGCCGGGGTGTACGGCGAAGGTCACGCCGTCGACGGCCCAGCGCCGGGCCGGTGCGGCGGCCGGCTGCGCGCCGGTGCGCCGGCGCTTCTTCGGCGGTCGGTCGTAGGAGTAGGCCACGTCGCGGAAGGCGAGCAGGGGCGCAGGCGCGGGGTCGGCAGGGGCGCCGCCTGCGGCAGACTCGTCGTGCGCGGCCGTTGCCGCAGGTTGCGTACGGGCGGACTGCGCGGCGATGCGGCCGCCCGTGCGAGCACCTGCGTCGGCTTGCGCGTTCGCAACGCTCTTTGGCGCTCCGGCAGCGGGGCCGTTTGCCTCGTGCTCCCGCTGTCCGCCCGCCGTAGCGTCGCCTGCGAGCGCGTGCGACACCTGGGCGGCCAGGTCGGCCTCATCGAGCGTCCAGGCTACCGGCAGCCCCAAAGCCTGCAGGGCCCGGCAGAGGCGGGCGGCGGCGGGCTCTTCGATCGAGAAGGCGCGGGCGTCGAAATCGCGGGCGAAGACCTGGGCGGGCGCTCCCTGGCGCACGACCCGTCCCGCTTCCATCACGATGACCTGGTCGGCGCGGGCCGCTTCGTCTATGAAGTGGGTGACGCTCACCACCGTCGTGCCCGCCGCGGCAAGCTGCCGGCAGAGGGCCGCTAAATCGGCGCGGCCGGCGGGGTCGAGCATCGACGACGCCTCGTCGAGCACGAGGACCGCAGGCTCCATAGCAAGCGCGCCCGCGATTGCCACGCGTTGCTTCTGCCCGCCCGAAAGCTCGTCGATCGGCCTCCGTTCGAAGCCGGCAAGCCCCACGTCGGCAAGCGCCCGCTGCGCCCGTTCGCGCACGACGGCCTCCGGCAGGCCCAGGTTGCAGGGGCCGAAGGCAACGTCGTCTTCCACCCGGGGCGCCACGAGCTGGTCTTCGGGATTCTGGAACACGAGCGCCACCTTCCGCCGTACCGCTTCGACGGTGGCGGGCGCGGTTTCCTGCCCGTCGATGACGACCGTGCCGGCGTCGGGCAGCAGCAGGGCGTTCAGATGGCGCGCGAGCGTGCTCTTTCCGCTGCCGTTGCCGCCCACCACGCAGGTGTAGGATCCGCGGGGGACGGCGAAGGTCGCGCCATCGAGGGCGTAACGGGCGCCGTCGTAAGTGAACCGCACATCGGTAAAAGCAATCACGGTGCGTTTTGGCCTTTCTGTTGCCGTATAATAATTAGCTATGGATTTTATAGATATACTCACCCAAATCGATGCGGCTGTGTGGGGCCCGGTCATGATCGCGCTCCTGCTCGGCTCGCATGTCTTCCTGTCCGTGCGCACCGGCTTCATCCAGCGGAAGCTGGGCACGGCCATCAAGCTTTCGGTTTCCAAAGACGAAGGCGCTGAAGGCGACGTCTCCCAGTTCGGGGCGCTTGCCACCGCGCTCGCCGCGACCGTGGGCACCGGCTCGATCGTGGGCGTTGCCACGGCCATCTTAGCAGGCGGCCCGGGCGCCGTCTTTTGGATGTGGATCACGGGCGTCTTCGGCATGGCCACCAAGTACTGCGAGGTCTACGCGTCGGTGAAGTACCGCGTGAAGGACGAGAACGGCGAGATGCTCGGCGGCGCCATGTTTGCCTGGGAGCGCGCCTTCAAGCGCTCTGACGGATCGACTCCCTGGTGGGCCCACCTGGGCGCCGTGCTCTTCTGCGTGTTCGCCGTGATCGCCACGCTCGGCACCGGTTCGGCCGTGCAGTCGGCCGCCATGACGGGCATCATCCAGTCGAGTTTCCCCGGCATTCCCACGCTCGCGATCGCCCTCGTCATCGCGCTGGCGGTTGCCTTGGTCATCTTCGGCGGCGTGCGCAGCATTTCCAACGTGTGCGAAAAGCTCGTGCCGATCATGGCCGTGGTCTACGTGGTGGGCTGCATCATCATCCTGTGCATGAACAGCGGCTACCTGGGCGAGGCCATCGCGGAAATCTTCGAATGCGCCTTCACGTCGAAGGCGGCCTTCGGCGGCGCCGTGGGCAGCGGCATCATGGTCGCCCTGCAGTTCGGCTGCGCACGCGGCCTGTTTTCCAACGAAGCCGGCCTGGGCACCGCTCCGATCGTGGCGGCTGCGGCTTCCACCAAGAACCCGGCGCGCCAGTCGCTCGTGGCCATGACGGGCGCCTTCTGGTCGACCGTGGTCATCTGCGCCCTTACCGGCGTGGTGCTCGTGTCCGCGCTGCTCGCCAACCCGCAAATCGTCATGGACGGTACGATCACCGCTGGCGCCCAGCTTGCGAGCGCGGCGTTTGCAAGCATTCCCTACATCGGCACGCCTATTCTCGTTCTTGGCATGGTGAGCTTCGCCTACTCCACGATTCTGGGCTGGAGCTACTACGGCAACCGCTGCGTCACCTACCTGTTCGGCCGCAAGGCCATCCGTCCCTATCAGGTACTCTACGTGCTCGTGGGCATCGTGGGCGCCCTGGGCGTGGGCGACGTGGTATGGACGGTGTCCGACATCGGCAACGCCCTCATGGTGATCCCCAACATCATCATGGTCCTGCTGCTTTCGGGCGTGGTGGTGCGCGAGACCCGACACTACGTCTACGAAGGTCACCTCGACGAGGAATGCACCGATCCCATTCCGGAAATCCACGGGCGCTAGGCGCTTGTGACAACGGGGGCGCGTGATGTTGTCACACTCAAGTGTGACAACATCACGCG
>JALCHN010000009.1 GCA_022644775.1 Eggerthellaceae bacterium | reverse complement strand
ATCACCAGCCGCCGTTGTCACGAGCCCCGGGAACCGGGGCTCGTTTCGTTTCAGAGTGCGACGTGCGCGAATCCTAGGCGTGCGCGGCTTCGAATTCCTTCATGTAGTCGACGAGGGCCTGGACGCCTTCGACGGTCATCGCGTTGTAAATAGAGGCGCGCATGCCGCCCACCGAGCGATGGCCCTTGATGTTGGCGATGCCGTGCGCCTTGGCGCCCGCGACGAATTCCGCATCGAGGTCGGCGTCGCCGGTGACGAAGGGCACGTTCATGATCGAGCGGTCGGCCGTGGCCGCCGTCGGCTTGAAGAGCGCGCTCGCGTCCAGGTAGTCGTAGAGCAGCTGGGCCTTTTCATGGTTGCGGCGGGAGATGCCTTCCAGGCCGCCCTGTTCCTTGAGCCACTTGAAGACGAGGCCGCAGATGTAGATCGTGTAGCAGGCGGGCGTGTTGTAGAGGCTGCCTTTTTCGACCTGGGTCTTGTAGTCCAGATAGACCGGGGTGTAGGGTTTGATGTCCCCGTCGAGCAGATCGTTGCGGATGATCATGATGCACAGGCCGGCGGGTCCCACGTTCTTCTGCACGCCGCCGTAGACCACGCCGTAGCGCGATACGTCGATCGGCTCGGAGAGGAACATCGACGACACGTCGGCGATAAGCGGGATTCCGTGGGTGTCGGGCAGCTTGTGGTAGGTGGTGCCGGTGATCGTCTCGTTTTGGCAGATGTAGACGTAGTCGGCGTCCTCGTCGAAGACGATGTCGTCGACGTCGGGGATCGAGGCGAAGTTGTCGTCGGCGCTCGAGGCGACCACGTTGACCTCGCCGTACTTTTCGGCTTCCTTGGCGGCCTTCTTCGACCAGCTGCCGGAGACGATGTAGTCGGCCTTGCCCTTCTTCATGAAGTTCATCGGGATGCCGGCGAACTGCAGGGTGGCACCGCCCTGGAGGAAGATGACCGAGTAGTTGTCGGGAATCGCCATGAGCTCGCGCAGGTCGGCTTCGGCGGTCTCGATGATCTCCTTGAACTCGGGGGAGCGGTGGCTCATTTCCATCACCGACATGCCGCAGCCGTGGTAATCGAGCATTTCCGCGGCGGCCCGTTCGAGCACGGGGACCGGCAGCGTGGCGGGGCCGGCAGAGAAATTGAAGACGCGAGACATGTGAAACCTCCTAATCGCTTGCGGATGCGGACATGCTAGCACCGCCGATACTCCATTCGGCTGGAGTTCCGCAAACGGGATGAAAAACCCGGTATTTTGCTAGGAAATACTCTCGGATGGGGGTCCCGCACCCGGTGGAGGCCCGGTCCTCGTGTGCGCCCTGCGCATTTTGGTGCGCGTCAGAGCCTTTTTTGCTATCATGGGTCGTCGCATATGCGGCCTCGGCCCCATATGCGCACGAAGCTCGGCACTATGCGCGGGTGTGGCGGAATTGGCAGACGCGCCAGGTTTAGGTCCTGGTGGGGCAACCCGTGAAGGTTCAAGTCCTTTCACCCGCACCATGTTGCGCAGCTTGGTACGAACCAGATGGAGGAAATAGTGGACACCAAGGTAGAGGCACTGGAAGGTAGCCAGAAAAAGCTTACGGTTACCATCGATGCTGACGAAATCGACAAGCGCATCAAGAAGACCTACAAGGACTTCGCATCGCGTTACAACTTCCCGGGATTCCGCAAGGGCAAGGCCCCGCGCCCCGTTATCGACAGCATGCTCGGCAAGGAAGCGGTGCGCGCTCAGGTCACCGACGACGTGGTCAACGGCCTGTACCCGATCGCCATGGACGAAAACGACCTCATCTCCATCGCGCAGCCCGACTTCGACCTGTCTTCCGACCTGGTGGAAGAGCACGCGCCCTTCACCTTCACGGTGACGGTGAAGTGCCGCCCCGAATACGAGCTCGATTCCTACGACCAGGTCGAGGTCAAGCTCCCGAGCGTCGAGGCCACCGACGCCGAAATCGACGAGCAGATCGACGAACTGCGCAACTATTACTACACCTTCGAAGACGCCGCCGACGACGCCGTCATCGAAGAGAACGGCTTCGCCGAGATCTCCCTGGCCGCCAAGGATGACAAGGGCGACAACATCGAGACCATCTCGACCGACTCCCGCCTCTACGAGCTCGGCTCGGGCCTGTTCCCCGAAGGCTTCGACAAGGCGCTCGAGGGCCTGAAGAAGGGCGACGACACCACCGTCAAGATGGACATCTCCGACTCCCTCATGGGTCGCGGCATCGAAGGCGACGTCACGATCGACGTCGAGGTTAAGCAGGTCAAGAACAAGGTCCTGCCCGAACTCGACGACGAATGGGCCAAGGAAACCGCCGGCTTCGAAGGCGGCGTCGAAGAGCTCCGCACCCGCATCGCCGATTCGGTCAAGCAGCAGAAGGAGCAGATGATGCCCCGCCTGCGCGAGAACGAGGCGCTCTACGCCCTGCAGAAGCGCGTTCAGGGCGAAGCCCCCGAAGAGCTGTGCTCCTCCGAAGAGCAGAACCTCCTGCAGAACTTCTTCCAGCAGATCCAGCAGTCCGGCCTCACCTTCGACGCCTACCTGGCGCAGATGGGCATGACGCCGGCCGACTTCAAGGACGACGTGAAGAAGCAGGCCAAGGACGTCACCCTGCAGGACCTCGCGCTCGACGCCTGGGCCCGCCACTTCGACATCCAGGTCTCCGACGAGGAGATCAGCGAAGAGTTCAAGAAGTCCGGCGTCGACGACCCGGCCAAGCTCGAGAAGCAGTGGCGCGAAAACGGCCAGATCGCTTCCCTGCGCGCGGGCATGAAGCGCACCAAGGCCATCGACGCGATCGTCGCCGACCTCAAGGTCGAAGAGCTCAAGCCGGGCGAGAAGCTGCAGAGCGTGGAAGACGAGGAGGTCGAAGAGGCCGCTGCAGCCGCCGAGGCTCCCAAGGCCGACGAGGCTGCCGCCGAGGCTCCTGCTGAAGACGAGAAGCTCACCAAGACCGCCCTCAACAAGCTCAAGGTGGCTGAGCTGCGCGAAAAGGCCGAAGACATGGGCATCGACGCCAAGGGTCTGAAGAAGGCCGAACTGGTCGACGCGATCCTCGCTGCCGAATAGGATTTCCCAGGTAACGGAAGCCAAACAAAGCGGTAATGAAACGCGGGTGGACGGGCCGAGGTCCGTTCACCCGCCTTCTTTTCCGTATAATGACCCTCGAATAGACGAACCTACTTCGAAACAGAGGCGTTGTATGAACGAATTCATCCATCCGAAGTCCGCTCTGATCCCCTACGTGATCGAGCAGTCTCCCCGCGGCGAGCGCAGCTTCGACATCTACTCCCGCCTGCTCAACGAGCGCATCGTGTTCTTGGGCGAAGCGATCGACGACAACGTGGCGAACTCCGTGGTCGCCCAGCTCCTGCACCTGGAATCCACCGATCCCGAAAAGGACATCTCCCTCTACATCAACAGCCCGGGCGGCAGCGTGACCGCCGGTCTTGCCATCCTCGACACGATGAACTACATCAGCTGCGACGTGTCGACGATCTGCATCGGCCAGTGCGCTTCGATGGCCGCCGTCCTTCTGTCGAGCGGCGCCAAGGGCAAGCGCTACGCCCTGCCGTCTTCGAGCGTGATGATCCACCAGCCCTCCGGCGGCGCCCAGGGCCAGCAGACCGAAATCGCCATCGTTGCCGAAGAGATCCTGAAGATCCGCAAGCAGTTGAACAAGATCCTTTCCGACAACACCGGCCAGCCGCTCGAGGTCATTCAGCACGACACCGAACGCGACAACTTCATGACGGCCGAAGAAGCCTGCGCCTACGGTCTGGTCGACCAGGTGGTTTCCAGCCGCGCCGCGCAGAAATAGCGGTAGTATACACGAGCAATCAGTTACGAGAGAAAAGGGCCAGGCGCACACACATGGCGAGTACCCACGACACCTACAACCACGATTCCGAAGACGCCGATATCCACTGCGCGTTCTGCGGCAAGACGCCGGAGCAGGTGAATGCGATGATCAGCGGGCCGAACGGCGTGTGCATCTGCGACGAGTGCGTGTCGGTGTGCGCCGAGGCCATGATGCGGGACATGGGCATGTCCCCTTCGCAGGTCCCTCAGATGGATTCCTTCGACGTGCCCGGCGCCGCAACCGACGCCCCCGATCCCACCGAGGTCCTGGGCAACCTGCCCACCCCGCATAAGATCTACGACGCGCTCAGCCAGTTCGTCGTGGGCCAGGAAGACGCCAAGCGCGCGCTGTCGGTGGCCGTCTACAACCACTACAAGCGCATCAGCCTGGGCGCCGACCGCACGGGCGACGACGACGTCGAGCTCGCCAAGAGCAACATCCTCCTGCTCGGTCCCACCGGCTCGGGCAAGACCCTGCTCGCCCAGACGCTCGCGCGCACCCTGCGCGTACCCTTCGCGATCGCCGACGCCACCACGCTCACCGAAGCGGGCTACGTGGGCGAAGACGTGGAAAACATCCTGCTCAAGCTCATCACCGCGGCCGACTTCGACATCCCGCGGGCCGAAATCGGCATCGTCTACATCGACGAGATCGACAAGATCGCCCGCAAGGCCGAAAACCTCTCGATCACCCGCGACGTGTCGGGCGAGGGCGTCCAGCAGTCCCTGCTGAAAATCATCGAGGGCTGTGAGGCGAGCGTGCCCCCGCAGGGCGGTCGCAAGCACCCCCAGCAGGAGCTCATCCATATCGACACGACGAACATCCTGTTCATCCTCGGCGGCGCCTTCGTGGGCCTGTCCGACATCGTGGCCGAGCGCGTGGGCAAGAGCGGGATCGGCTTCAACGCCGAGCTCGCCACCAGCAAGAAGCACGACGAAGACGAGCTGCTCGCCCAGGTCCTGCCCGAAGACCTCAACAAGTTCGGCATGATTCCCGAATTCATCGGCCGCATTCCCGTGGTCACGAGCCTGAAAGAGCTTTCGGAAGACGATCTGGTGCGCATCCTCACCGAACCGCGCAATGCCCTCATCAAGCAGTACAAGCGCATGTTCGAATTCGAGGACAGCGAGCTCGTGGTGGGCGAGGGGGCCCTGCGCGCGATCGCCCGCAAGGCCATGGAGCACAACACCGGCGCCCGCGGCCTGCGCTCGATTTGCGAGAAGGTCCTGCAGAACGTCATGTACGACCTGCCCGAACACGAAGGCCCGACCCGCGTCGAGCTGCGCGAGAGCGACATAGAGGGCACCACGGCTCCCGAAATCGTCGACATCGCCCCCGGCACCCGGGCCCTGGGCGAGGGCGCCCCGATCGAGGCCTAAGCCGCCCGCTCATCCATCAAGTCGCTGTGAAGCGCCCGCGGCATCTGTCGCGGGCGCTTTGCGTTGGCGTATAATCGCTCGATATGTAGCGAGAAATCCAGAGAATACGAATGCGGAAAGGTGCGCACGTATGGCCGATAAGAAGAAAGTGGACTACGACTTCGCCGCCCATGAGGCGCCGTTGTTCAAGGCGTGGAACGATCGCGGGTACTTCCAGCGCACGCCTGGTTTCGGCAAGCATCAGAACGATTGCTATACGATCGTCATCCCGCCGCCCAACATCACCGGCATGCTCCACATGGGCCATGCGCTCGACGACACGATCCAGGACGCCTGCATTCGCCGCGCCCGCATGCAGGGCTACCAGACCCGCTGGATCCTAGGCACCGACCACGCCGGCATCGCCACGCAGACCAAGGTCGACAAGAAGCTCGCCGAGCAGGGCATCAGCCGCCTTGAAATCGGCCGCGAGAAGTTCATCGAGGCCTGCTACGAATGGCGCCGCGAATACGGCACCACGATCGTCGAGCAGATCAAGGGCATGGGCTGCTCCTGCGACTATTCCGACGAGCACTTCACCCTCGACCCCGACTACATCGCCGCGGTCCGCAAGCTCTTCGTGCAGTGGTACCACGACGGCCTCATCTACAAGGGCAAGCGCATCGTGAACTGGTGCCCCCACTGCACGACCGCCATCGCCGACGACGAAGCCGAATACGTCGACGAGCACGGCCATCTGTGGTACCTGCGCTACCCGCTCGTCGAGCCCGTCGACGGCCAGGACTACATCGTCGTGGCCACCACCCGTCCCGAGACTATGCTCGGCGACACGGGCGTAGCGGTCTCTCCCAAGGATCCCGACAAGCAGAAGTTCGTGGGCGCCAAGGTCAAGCTGCCGATCGTGGGCCGCGAGATCCCCATCTTCAGCGACTACTACGTCGATGCCGGCTTCGGCACCGGTTTCGTGAAGGTCACCCCCTCGCACGACCCCAACGACTGGGGCATGGGCGAGCGCCACGGCCTCGAGAAGATCAACATCTTCGACGAGACCGCCCACGTGGTCGACGGCTACGGGAAGTTCTCGGGGCTCGACCGCGACGAGGCCCGCGAGGCCGTGCTGGCCGAATTCGAGGCCCAGGGCCTGCTCGACCATGTGGAAGACCACGACCATTCGGTCATGACCTGCTATCGCTGCCACACCAAGCTCGAGCCCTGGGAGTCCGAGCAGTGGTTCGTGGCCGTCGACGGCCTGAAGGGGCCGGCGCGCGAGGCCGTGGAGTCGGGCAAGATCCAGTTCCATCCGGCGCGCTGGAAGCAGGTCTACCTCGATTGGCTCGATAATTTGAAGGACTGGTGCATCTCCCGCCAGCTGTGGTGGGGCCATCGCATCCCCATGTTCTACTGCGACGAGTGCGGCTGGGAAGACGCGAGCGTCGAAGACGTCGACACCTGCCCCAAATGCGGGGCCAAGGTCCGTCGCGACGAAGACGTGCTCGACACCTGGTTCTCCAGCCAGCTGTGGCCCTTCGCCACGATGGGCTGGACCGAATACGGCACCGAAGCGCCCGAGCTCAAGCGCGCCTACCCGACCCAGGTACTCGCCACCGCGCGCGACATTATGGGCCTGTGGGTGGCCCGCATGGTCATGGCCAGCGAGTACTGCATGCACGACATCCCCTTCGAGAACGTGATCATCTATCCCACGGTCATGGGCGCCGACGGCAAACCTATGTCCAAGAGCCGCGGCAACGGCGTCGACCCCCTGAAGCTCATGAAGGACTACGGCGCCGACGGCATGCGCTTCGGCCTGCTCATGCAGGTGACGGGCGCCCAGGACCTCAAGTTCAACGAAGCCAAGCTTGAAAACAGCCGCAACTTCGCCAACAAGATCCGCAACGCCGCCCGCTTCGTCATGATGAATCTCGACGGCTACACGCCCGGCGCGCCCGAGCCCACGACCCCGGTCGACAAGTGGATCTTCAGCCGCCTGGCAAAGCTCGTCGCCAACGTCGACGCCGCTTTCGACGCCTACGAGTTCTCAGACGTTACACGCGAGCTCTACTCCTTCTTCTGGAACGAGTTCTGCGACTGGTACATCGAGTTCTCGAAGAGCCGCTTGCAGGGCGACGACGCGGCCGACCGCCTGGCCTGCCAGCGCAACCTCGTCTTCGTGCTCGACGTGGCCCTGCGCCTGCTCCACCCGATCATGCCCTTCGTGACCGAAGGGATCTACCAGGAGCTTCCGGTGGAAAAGGACGCCGACTACCTGATCGTGGCCCACTGGCCCGAAGCCGCGTCCTTGAAGGGCTACATCGACGAGGATTCCGAACGCGCCATCCAAATGGTGTGCGACGTGGTGAGCGCCGTGCGCGCCAATCGCTCGCGCTACGGCATTTCGCCCAAGACCCCCATGCAGGCCGCCGTCAAGGCCGAAAAGGCCGAAGACGCCGCCCTGCTTGAAGGACAGCGCGGCCTGATCGAGGGCATGGGCCGTCTCGACGCCCTCGCAATCGCCACCGACACCGCCAAGCCGGCCGAATCGGCGGCGACGCTCGTGCCCGGGCTCGAGGTCTACGTGGTCCTGTCGGGCTTGGTTGACTTCGACGCCGAGCGCGCCCGCTTGCAGAAACAGAGCAAGAAGCTCGAGGCCGACCTGGCCAAACTCGACAAGAAGCTGCACAACCCCGGCTTCCTTGCCAAGGCGGCGCCCGAGGTCGTGGAAAAGGACCGCGCCAAGTTCGCCGACCTCACCGACGAACTCGCCCGCGTCAAGGCGCAGATCGCCGAAATCGCCTAGTATAGGGTGCGGGGGCGCCGGCAGTCGCCCGCGTCTCCGCACCTGCGCGCCAACCGAAGAGGATGTGGATCATGAAAGAGCTTACGGCCCAGTTCCTTACCCCCGAAGTGCAGGGGGTGCTCGCCTTCATGGTGTTCCTGCTCGTCGTGCTCTACGTGCTCGTCGTGGTCTGGACGGCCCGCGACGCCTACCTGCGCGGGGCCCGTTGGCAGGTGTGGGCCGTCGTGTCGCTCGTCCCGGTGGTGGGCGTGATTGCCTACGTGCTCTTGCGCCCGCCCCTCTACGAGGTCGACCGCCAGGAGCAGGAGCTCGAGGTGGCCCTGAAACGGCGCGAGCTCATGAACTTCGGCGAATGCGCCAACTGCGGCTACCCGGTGCACGCCGACTACATCCTCTGTCCTCATTGCCATGCGCGGCTGAAGAACCTCTGCCCGCACTGCCACCACGCGCTCGATCCCGAATGGACCGTGTGCCCCTATTGCGGGGCGCCCGCCGCCCACGCCGCCGTGCGCGAGCCCGCCCCGCGCGCCTAAGTGTTTCCGAAAGGACCCTATGCATCTTTCTATCGAGCAAAGCGACCGCTTTCTCGACCTCGTCGATTCCCTTCTCCTGTACGTCAACGACCGCTTCCATGTCGTGCGCGACCTCGACCCCGACCAGGACGATCCGCTTGTCGACGACAAGGCGGCGCTCATCGCCCATACCCTCTGGGACAACCCCGATGTCATCGACGAGTACCTGAGCAGCAATCCCGACGGCATCGATGAGGCCGACCTCGCCACGGTCGCGTCGTGGAAGGACGGCCTGCACAAGACCTTCTCGCTCGTGCGCTATCAGAACGGGGTAGGGCTGTTTATGGACGACGCCCACGTCTTCGCCGTCTGCGGCGTCACGATGGACGTGGAAGAGGCCCTGGGCCGCACGCCGGCCATCGTGGAAACCACGCTTCTGCCCTTCGACGACGTGATCGTCTACGACGGTTTCGTCGACATCAGCGACCCCGACGGTCTCGAGGCCAAGCGCATCCAGGACGCCTTCGAGGACCGCTTGTCCGCAGGCGTCGTGTCCACGCCCGAGGGCCTGATCGAAGCGTCGCGCGCCGAGCACGCCCTGGCCGCTTCGAGCGAGCTCGACTCCTTCCTGGCCCAGATCTCGGGCGAGGAGGCCCAGGACGACGGGGCCCTGCCCGAAGGCTTTCACGCGAGCCCGCTTTCGAGCCTGTCCGACGAGGACCGCTTCGAGGCGGTCGAGGCCTACTACACCGAGCATCGCCAGACGGCCCCCTTCCAGATCGACGCCTACATTCGCGCCAACTCCTTCGAGGGCGCCCCGACCGATGCCTTGGGCGACGTGCTCGACCGCTTCGAGTCGGAAACCCTCGTCGAGATGGCCGACGTGCTCGGGGCCAAGGAGTCCCAGTCCTCGACGCGCGCGACCGCCCGCGCCACGATTGCCCGCCTTCTGCCCGGCGACGCGGGCACCTACGCGAGTTACCTGCTCATCAGCCCGGCCGAGGTCTTCGATACGATGCGGGCCCTGGCCGAAGAGCCCGTGCTCGAATGTCCGGCCGGCCCCGGCGACTGCCTGGGACGCTACCCGCTCATTCCGTATGCGGCGCCCTTCCTGCACGACGGGGTGCTCACCATCGTCGTGCCGCGCGAGCTGCGCGAGCTCGTGGCCGGCTTCGACTACGAATCGCTCTCCCACATGCGGGCGGGGGAGCGGGCGGCGCTCAACTGCGCGTCGGCCTACGTGACCTACTGCGGGGTCTGCCCGCTCGACGAGGTCTACGACCGGTTCTGCGGCATCTATTCCGACGCCATGTCCTACGATGAGTTCGCCGAGCTCATGGAAAGCGAATCCGAAACGGGTCAGGCCCTCTTCGAGTGCTGGGACTTCGAGGAGCTGCCCTACCTGGCCCACTACACCCTCTGCAAGGATTTCGTGGCCTCTCAGGTGGTCCAGCGCCATCAGGACGAGATCATGAACGGGCTCGCTGCGGCCTCGAACATGCAGGGCGCCCTCGACGCTACCTACGACCGGGTGCGCGACGACTTGTCGCGCGAGTTGGGCAACTTGGAAGACGTGCGCCTGTCTCTGGCCACCGACCACTACCGCACGCCGTTGCGCGCCTTGGGGGAGGAAGCCCTCGATGACGACCCCCTGCGGGCCCTGTGCACCCTGCCCGCGGTGCGGGCCCTGCGCCGCTACCTCGACGCCCATGTGCCCGACGGCGAGAACGATTACACCTTCGCCGACCAGGTCGTCGACAGCGTCGTGCGGTCGGTGCTCGAGGTGGGCGACAAGCGCGTGGGCGCCTCGATCGCCCGCAGCGCGGGGCTCGAGGGCTCCGACGGCGGCAGCGGCCGGCTCGCGTCCCTGCTCGACAACGTCTACCGGGCGCTGCCGTCTTGGGAGGACAACGGCTGGTCGCCCAACCAGTTGAAAGAGCGCATCACGGGCCGCACCCTCTTCTTCGACGAGGACGGGGCCGAAATGAAGATCGGCCCCATGGACCCCTGTCCCTGCGGCAGCGGCAAGAAGTACGGGGAATGCCACGGGCGTTAGCCGCGCGCCGTGCCCCCAAGCGACGAAAAGCCGGCTCGGTCCCCGCGAGGGGGAATCGAGCCGGCTTCTTCTTTCCGGTCGCCGAGATTACTTGCAGGCGTCGCGCAGGGCGTCGAAGAGGGGCAGGCAGTTCTTCAGGTACTCGGGGTGCCACTGTACGCCGATGAAGAAGGTCTTGCTCGGGTCTTCGAGCCCTTCGTAGACCCCGTCGGAGGCGATCGCGTTCACGTAGAGGCCCGGGGCGGGATGCTCGATGGCCTGATGGTGCATCGAGTTGGTGCGGATGATCCAGTCGATGTCGTCGATATCGGCAGCGACGCTGCCGAAGAGGATTTCGAAGAGGCGGGTGCCCGGCTGGATGTGGACGGTTTGGTGGGGCACGCTGTAGGGCTTTTCCTGCTGATGGGTGCTCGAGTGCGACTTGTGGTGCACGTGCAGGTCGCTGATCAGAGTGCCGCCCAGGCTCACGTTCATGACCTGGTTGCCCCGGCAGATGCCGAGCACCGGCATGTCGAGCTGCCAGGCGGTGCGGGCCAGCTGCAGCTCGCAGAGGTCGCGGTCGCGGTTGGTGTCCATGTACTCGATGCCCGGTTCGAGCACGCGCCCGTAGTGGCAGGGATGCACGTCGCCCCCGCCGGAAAGAAGCAGGCCGTCGACCGCGTCGAGCTCTTCGGCCGCTTCCATGAAATCCTGGGTGTTCAGGATGAGCCGGGGCCGCATCCCGCAGGCCTCGAGCGTTTCGATGTAGGCCCGCTCGCCTTCGGTGAGCTGGTCGAAATCTTCGGTGTGGGTGGTGACGCCTATCGTGACCATGACTAGAGCTCCAGATATCGTTGCAGGTCTTCCCAGCGGGACAGGGCGGCCCCGTAGCCTTGCCCGTAGAGGTCGAGCAGGGCGTCGGGGTCGTGCTCCATCGCCTGGACGGTAACGGGGACGGCGGGCTCGATCAGGAAGAGCTTGCCGGCCGCGTCGAGTTCGTGGAGCCTGCGATAGCAGAGGTTGTATTCGAAGTGGCGGTTCTCGAGCCGGTCGATGTAGAGGGGGTAGTCGCCGTAGAGGCGCTGGGCGAGGGCGGAGAGCTTGAGCTTCTTCTTGCGGTAGGCGGGATCGCGCGTGAGCACGACGATCTGCTTGGGCTCGACGGCCTTGAAGCGGTGGTAGAGGTAGGGCACCGAATCGCAGGTGCCGCCGTCGAGCAGCATCTTGCCATCGACCGAAACGATGTGGCTTACGAACGGCATCGAGGCGCTCGCGCTCACGTAGGCGATCGCGCGGTCGTCGAAGCGGCCGTGGTGCTCGTGGTAGTCGGCGTCGCCGCGCTCGAGGTCGCTCGCCACGGTCGTGAGCGTCATGGGGGACTCTTCGAAATCGGCGAAGTCGAATGGGTCGAGCCGCTCGGGGATATCGTGGAAGAGCATCTGGGAGTTGAAGGCGTCGCCGGTGACGGCGAAGTTGCGCATGGAAAGGTAGTGCCAGTCGGTGCAGTACTTCACGTTGAGATAGGCGGTGCGTCCGATGGCGCCGGAGACGTAGTTGAAGCCGTTGAGGGCGCCGGCAGAGGTGCCGATCACCTGTTCGGCGCAGACGCCGTGCTCGAGCAGGAAGTCGCAGACGCCGGCCGTGAAGAGGCCGCGCATGCCCCCGCCTTCCAAGACGAGGCTTACGGGAAGTGTATCGGCGTCGCGCCAGGCGGCGCGCGCAGGCGTGTGGGTGTGGGTAGCTGTCATGTGCGTTTCTCCTTGGGTATCCCGACCAGTATACGTGAGCGGGGCGCCTGCGTTTGCGGATGTTTTGGGGAGCGTGGGCGCCCGCGGCGCGCGGGTGCGGGGCCGCGGGTGGCCCGCGCGGCGTTCCCCGGTGATTCCGGACGGTGCAAATCAATTGCACACAACCAATATAACCGTTTGGTGACGCGGTGCCGATCGCGCCTTGCACAGAGAACTGTTGTCGCTATAGTGTCATTAAACGAAACGAGTCCATGCCAAGGCGCATGGGAAAAGGAAGGTGCAACATGGCTACTCAGATCACCGCCGCCGAATTCGACGAGAAAGTCCTCAAGGCCGACAAGCCCGTGCTGGTCGATTTCTTCGCCACCTGGTGCGGCCCCTGCAAGATGATGGCCCCCACGATCGACCAGATCGCCACCGAGGTCAAAGGCACCGCCGACGTTTACAAGATCGACGTCGACCAGGCGCCCGAAATCGCCCAGCGCTACGGCGTCATGAGCATCCCGACGCTGATCGTCTTCGACAAGGGCGAGGTGAAGAACCAGGCCGTCGGCGCCCAGCCCAAGCCCGCCGTCATGGCCCTGTTCGACTAACCGCCCGCCTCACGACGATACGTTCTGCGCCCGCGCTTTTCCGTGGGCGCATTTTTATAGCCGCCTGCAGCGGCGGCAAGAAAGGGTGATTCCCATGGAGCAGGAAGCTCGTACAACCTACGACGTGGCCGTCGTGGGCGCCGGTCCGGCCGGCCTCACGGCAGCCCTCTACGCCGCCCGCGCCGGCCTTTCGGTCGTCGTGCTCGAAGCGCTCATGCCGGGCGGCCAGATGGGCGAAACCGGTCGCATCGACAACTATCCCGGTTTCCCCGAAGGCGTTTCGGGGTTCGACCTCACGATGCAGATGCAGGAGCAGTGCACGCGCTTCGGCGTGGAATTCGTCAACGAGGGCCTGGTATCCTGCGACCTCGCCTGTGCGCCCAAGCGGCTCGACACCGCCGCGCGCACGTTGTGGGCCCGCGCGGTGATCGTGGCCACCGGCAGCCATAGCCGCAAGCTCGACGTCCCCGGCGAGGCGGAGCTTGCCGGTCGCGGCGTGTCCTACTGCGCCACCTGCGACGGCAACTTCTTCCGCGGCAAGACCGTCGTGGTCGTGGGCGGGGGCAACACCGCCGCGGCCGACGCAATCTACCTGTCGCGCATCTGCGAGGCCGTGCACCTCGTGCACCGCCGCGACCGCCTGCGCGCCACGGCGGCCGAACAGCGCCGCATCGCCGACATCGATAACGTCGTCTTCCACATGAACAAGACGGTGCGCACGATCGAAGGCGAAGGAGGTGCCGTGTCGGGCGTCGTGATCGAGGACGTGCAGACCGGCGAGACCGAAGAGATTCCCGCGTCCGCGGTCTTCGTCGCCGTGGGCAAGGTGCCCAACACCGACGTCTTCGCCGGCCAGCTGCCCCTCGACGAGGCGGGCTGCGTGCGCGCCGACGAATCGGGGGCCACGGGGGTCGCGGGCGTGTTCGCCGCTGGCGACGTGCGCGCCAAGCGCCTGCGCCAGGTGGCCACCGCGGTGGGCGACGGTGCGAATGCTGCGGAGGCGGCCGCCGAATGGCTCGCTTCGTGATAGACTGACAAGGTTCACCATCGGGGCGCTGCGTGCGCCCCATCCATTGCCAGTTTGCTATGTATCACGAGGATGGATCATGCTCGAACGAGAGAAGATGGAGAAGATCGTCGTCGCCTACGACGAGCTCCAGCAGAAGATGAGCGACCCTGCGGTCATTTCCGACCAGCAGGAATACGCCCGCCTCACCAAAGAATATTCCCACCAGGGCCCGCTGGCCGCTGCGGCCAAGCAGTACGTGCAGGATCTCGACGACCTCGACGAGGCCAAGGAGATGCTCGCCGACCCTGAAATGAAGGAGTTCGCCCAGGAAGAGATCTCCCGCATCGAAGGCGAGCTGCCGCCGCTCGAAGAGGACATCAAGTACATGCTCATCCCGGCCGACCCGGCCGACGACAAGGACATCATCGTCGAGATCCGCGCCGGCGCGGGCGGCGACGAGGCCGCCATCTTCGCCGGCGACCTCTACAAGATGTACGTTCGCTTCGCCGAGTCGCGCGGTTGGAAGATCGAAACCCTCGACGCCTCGCCTTCCGAAATGGGCGGCTACAAGGAAATCCAGTTCAAGGTCAAAGGCGACAAGGTCTATTCGGAAATGAAGTTCGAATCGGGCGTGCACCGCGTGCAGCGCGTGCCCAAGACCGAAAGCCAGGGCCGCATCCACACCTCCACGGCGACGGTGGCCGTTCTCCCCGAAGCCGACGAAGTGGAAGTCGACATCAAGCCCGAAGACCTGCGCATCGACGTCTACCGTGCCGGCGGCCCGGGCGGCCAGTGCGTCAACACGACCGACTCGGCCGTGCGCATCACCCACCTGCCGTCGGGTCTGGTGGTGCAGTCCCAGGACCAGAAGAGCCAGCTGCAGAACAAGATCGCGGCCATGGCCGTTCTGCGCGCCCGCCTCTACGACAAGATGCTCGCCGAACAGCAGGCGGCCGAAGGCGCCGAGCGCCGCGCACAGATCGGCACGGGCGATCGATCGGAGAAGATCCGCACCTACAACGCGCCGCAGGACCGCGTGACCGATCATCGCATCGGCTTCAACAGCACCTACAGCAGCGTGCTTCTGGGTTCGGGGCTCGAAGAGGTCATCACGGCCCTGCAGGCCGCCGAGCGCGCCAAGAAGCTCGAGCAGGTCGTCTAGGCCCGCCCGTTCGCAGGAATCGATCGCGGCCGTCGTGCCTTCGCGCACGGCGGCCGTTTGCATGAAGGAGGCACAATCGTGGCCGAAACCTGGACCGTGGGCCGCATCCTTTCCTGGATGGAGGGGTTTTTAGGGGAGCACGGCGACGAGAACCCGCGCCTGTCGGCGCAATGGCTCGTGTCCGACGCGCTCGGCGTGTCGCGCATCCAGCTCTACGCCGACCTGGCCCGTCCGCTCACGCTTGAGGAGCGCGACGTCCTGCGCGCCTACACCAAGCGCCGCGCCGCCGGCGAGCCCCTTCAGTACATCACGGGAACCACCGACTTCCGCTTCATCACGGTCGACGTGCGTCCGGGCGTGCTCATCCCGCGTCCCGAAACCGAAGTGCTCGTGAGCGAGGCCTTGGCCGAGGTGCGCGTCGTCGAGCGTGCGCGGCAGGCGGCGGAAGCGGCCGCTGCGGATGCCGACGCTGCCGACGGTCCGGGCGCCTTCGGCGGGGCAGGGGCCGACGAGGCGCAGAAAGCGGGCGCGGAAGGCGCCGAAGGCCCATCAGCCGTCGCTTCGCCTGAAGGGGTAGCGCCGGGGGAGGACGAAGCCGGCGCCGCCGGCGACGCTCCCGCCTTCTTGGCCGTCGACGCCTGCACGGGCACCGGCTGCATCGCCTGCTCGCTTGCCCGCGAAGTGCCCGGCGCCCGCGTCTGCGCCACCGACATCAGCGCGGAAGCGGTCGACCTGGCCCGGCACAACGCCGAAAAGACCGGCGTCGCCGACCGCGTGAGCGTGGTCGAAGGCGACCTGCTCGACGGTGTGGGCGCGCCCTGGCGGGGCGCCGCCCAGCTCGTGATCTCGAACCCGCCCTACGTGCCCACCGCCGTGGTCGACGGCCTTCCCGCCGAGGTGCGCGCCCACGAGCCGCGCCTGGCCCTTGACGGGGGCGCCGATGGGCTCGACCTCTACCGTCGCCTGCTCGACCAGGCCGAAGAGGTGCTCGCTCCCGAAGGCGTGCTCGCGGTCGAGCTGCACGAGACCTGCCTGGACGAAGCGGCCCGCCTGGCGCGCGCCGCCGGCTTCGAGGCGGTGCGCATCGCGCGCGATTTGGCGGGGCGCCCGCGCGTCCTCGTCGCCCGCATGCCGGCGGCTTCCGATGACCAGACCAGTTCCGAAACGGGGGAGTAACCCATGACCGAGCCGAACGAACTTTCTGCAGCCGTCGAAGAGGCGGCGGCCTTTCTGGCCGAGCGCTTCGAAGGGCGCGCGCCCGCCATCGGCCTCATTCTGGGCAGCGGCCTGAACCCGCTCGCAGACGAGCTCGAAGATCCCGTCTGCGTGCCCTTCGCGCACGTGCCCCACATGGGCGTGAGCACGGCCGAAGGCCACGTGGGCCGTTTCGTGTTCGGCCGCCTCGAGGGGAAGGACGTGCTCGCCATGCAGGGCCGCCTGCACGGCTACGAAGGCTACACGGCCCAGCAGGTCGCCTTCCCCGTGTGGGTCATGGCGCGCCTGGGCGTGGGCACGCTCGTCACGACCAACGCGGCCGGGGCGATCAACGAATCGTATGAGCCGGGTGACTTCTGCGTCATGCGCGACCACATCAACTTCACAGGGCGCAACCCGATCGCCTGCCTCGACGCAGCCCGCATGGCCGAGCGCTTCTTCTCGATGACCGATGCCTACGACCCCGACCTGCGCGCCCTTTCCCTGCGCGTGGCGGCCGAGCGCGGCATCGCCGCCCACGAAGGCGTTTACCTGGGGCTTTTGGGGCCGAGCTTCGAAACGCCGGCCGAGATTCGGATGTTCCGCTCCTGGGGCGCCGACACGGTGGCCATGAGCGTGGTCGAAGAGGTCATCGCCGCCCGCCACAGCGGGCTGCGCGTGCTGGGGATCTCGCTGGTGAGCAACAGGGCGGCAGGCGTGGGAGCCCAGGGCGCCACGGGCGGCGCGGCTCCCACCGGGGCCGAGGTCATGGACGTGGCGAAAACGCGCGAAGCCGCTTTCTCCAGCTTCGTGCGCGGCATCGTCGGGGCGCTCTAAGGTGGCCGGCGAGGGCGCGCTTGCGCTCATCGTGCTGGGCAGCGGGTCGAAGGGCAACGCCTCGATCGTGGTCAACCGGGCCACGGGCGCCGGCGTGCTCGTCGACTGCGGCATCAGCAAGCGCCAGTTCATGGAAGGTTGCGCCGCCTGCGGGTTCGACCCCGCCCGCATCGAGGGGGCCCTGCTTACCCACGAGCACACCGACCACACCAAGGGCTTCGGCGTCGTGATGCGCGGGCTCGCCAAGCTCGGCGCCCATCCGTCCGTCTACGCGGGCCCCAAGGTCCGTGCCGCGAGCAAGCCCTTGGCCGAAATCGCCGATCTCTGCGAGGCGCGCGACCTTTCCGCCGGATGCGCCCTTTCGGTGGCGGGCATCCAGGTGCACGCCTTTCCCACGAGCCACGACGCGGTCGAATCCTTCGGCTTCCGCTTCGAGCTCGCAGGCGACGTCGTGGGCTACATGACCGACACGGGCGTCGTCACGGGCGCGGCCCACGAGGCCCTAGGCGGGGCCCGCATTCTGGCGATCGAGACCAACCACGACCTCGCGATGCTGCGCGAGGGCCCCTATCCCTATGCGCTCAAGCGGCGGATCGAAGGGGAGGGCGGCCACTTGTCCAACGAGCAGGGGTCCGCCGAGGCGGCATCGCTTCTGCACCCGGGCCTCGAGCGCATCGTGTGCATGCACATCTCCGAAACCAACAACACCTACGGCAAGCCCGCCCGCGCCATGCAGGCCATGCTCGAGCGCGCGGGGTGCCCTGCCCAGGTGAGCGCGGCCAAACAGCGCAGCGCCCTTTCCGTAGTATGATGGGGCCATCGTCACGCCCGCAGAGGAAGGTCAGGCATGGAAGACTACAAGCAAGAGTTCATTGAGTTCATGGTCGAAAGCGAGGTGCTCAAGTTCGGTTCGTTTACGCTGAAGAGCGGTCGCCAGTCGCCTTTCTTCATGAACGCCGGCGCCTACGTCACCGGCTCGCAGCTCCATCGCCTGGGCCGCTACTATGCCCGCGCCATCCACCAGAACTTCGGCGACGATTTCGACATCGTCTTCGGCCCGGCCTACAAGGGCATCCCCCTGTCGGTGGTCACGGCGATCGCCTACAGCGAGCTCTACGGCAAAGAGGTGCGCTACTGCAGCAACCGCAAGGAGAAGAAGGACCACGGCGAGGGCGGCAGCCTGCTCGGCGCCGAGCTCTACGACGGCGCCAAAGTCGTGATGGTCGAAGACGTCACCACGAGCGGCAAGTCGATCGATGAGACGTATCCGCTCCTGCGCTCGATCGCCGACGTCAAGGTGCAGGGTCTCATGGTCTCGCTCAACCGCATGGAAGTGGGTCCTTCCGGCAAGAAGGCCGCCATCGACGAGGTCTCCGATCGCTACGGGTTTCCCACGGCTTCGATTGTGACCATGGCCGAAGTCACCGACTACCTCTACAACCGCGAATGCCAGGGCCGCGTGGTTATCGACGACGACATGAAGAAGGCCATCGACGCCTACTACGCGGTTTACGGGGCCAAGGAGTAGGAGGCCGTGGAGGTGCGACGGCATCAACTGCCCCGTCGTCACGCCCGCTATCGCTGGCTAAAGTGAAGGCTTTGTGAATGTGCTTGCTCGCCTAAGAGGTGCTCCTATAATCCCAACCAACGGCGCAAGCCGTTGCAAATTCGTTGAAGAGAACACGGCGATTGCGAAACCGCGCCACAGCGAGTCGGGTCTGGTGAAAGCCGACGCGTACAGGGTCGCAACCGTTATCCTCTCTGAGAAGCGCGCCTGAATGCAGTAGGGTGCGACGGGATTCCCCGTTAGGGAACAGCGCATGTTGGTGCGTGGAGCGTCGCTCTGGCAACAGGGCGGAACAAGGGTGGTACCGCGGAAGCAACTTTCGTCCCTTGCAACCGATTCGGGTTGCAAGGGATTTTTTATTGCTTCCGTCGAGAAAGGACCACCATGGAAGCGCTGCAGCACGCAAGCACGTTCCTCTCCAAGCATTCGTCGCTGTTCGTGATCGCGATCGCGGTCGCGACGCTTGCTTTCCCCGCGCTCATGCACTGGGTCAACATCCGCCTGTTCACCGACCCTCTGGGCAACGGCTTCTCCTGGCAGTCGCTGATCATCGGCGCCATCATGTTCACGATGGGCCTCACCCTGTCGAAGAAGGACCTCGAAGTGCTCGCGAAGCGCCCGCTCGACATCTGCATCGGCGCCGTGGCCCAGTACGGGATCATGCCCTTCTCGGCCTTCCTCGTCTGCAAGCTGCTCAACCTGCCCGACGCCCTTGCCCTGGGCCTAATCCTGGTGGGCTGCTGCCCGGGCGGCGTGTCGTCCAACATCATGAGCTACCTCTGCCATGGCGACGTGGCCTTCTCGGTGGGCATGACCACGGTCTCCACGCTGCTCGCGCCCTTCATGACCCCGCTGCTCGTCTCCTTTCTTGCGAGCGGGGCGAGCATCGAGATCAGCCCGCTTCCCATGTTCCTCTCGATCATCGAGACGGTCATCCTGCCGGTGGCCCTGGGCTTTTTGATCAACTACAAGTTCGACGGCAACCCCGCCTACGAGCAGGTGCGGGCGTGCATGCCGGGCGTGGCCGTCGTGGGCCTGGCCTGCGTCGTGGGCGGCGTGACGTCCTCGCAGGGCTCCACCTTCTTCACCTCGGGCCTCGTGGTCTTCGCGGCCGTGTTCATCCATAACGGCGTGGGCTACCTGCTCGGCTACCTGGCCGCGATCGCGACCCACATGAACGTGCCCAAGCGCCGCACCCTTTCGATCGAGGTGGGCATGCAGAACGCCGGCCTCGCCACCAACCTCGCCACGAGCACGGCCCAGTTCGCGGCCCTGCCCCAGGCTGCGGTGATCGCCGCCGTGTCCTGCGTGTGGCATTCGATTTCCGGCACCCTGCTCGCCGGCTGGTTCGCCCATCGCGATGAGAAGCGCGGCTTTGTGCCCGCCGGCGATCCGGCGCAGTCCGAAGCGGTCGAACAGGCGGCCTAGGGCATGGGGCGCCCGTGCGCGCGGCGGCAGCTCCCGGGTTTCGGGGCCGTGCGGACGGGTGCGCTACACGGGGCCGCGCGTGCCCACCATGTGTGACAGCCGGCGGGGGAGCAGCGACTCCTGCAGGCGCATGACCTGGTAAAACGTGCTCATTTCAGCACTATCGCACCCTAAAGTGGATGCTTTGTGACGATAGCGAAATCGCGTTGCGGAAATCGCTTTCGGGCATATACTCGTTCGTGTTGAAGCAAATGCGTTGAAGAGGAAAGTAAGGGCCATCCTTTCGATAAGAGAGCAGGCGGACGCTGCGAGCCTGTGGAAGGACGTTCTGAAAGCCACCTCGGAGCAGTTTGATGAAAACCCCCGTGAGCGCGGACGATCTTCGCGTGAAGCGGGACGTGAGTAAGTCGAACCGGTGACCGCCGATACGGTTGCAGAAAGGCATGCCTTTCCGTGCTGTTGAAATGCGAAGCCTGGGGCGACGAGCTCCGGGCTTTTTTATTGCGCGTCGCAAGCGCGCGGGAAGGAAAAGCAGATGAGAAGCGATTCGATCAAGAAGGGTCTGGCACGCGCCCCGCACCGCAGCCTGCTCAAGGCCGACGGCTTCACCGACGAGGAACTCGCGCAGCCGCTCGTTGCCGTGGTGTGCTCGCAGACCGACATCATCCCCGGCCACATGCACCTGCAGAACATCGCCGACGCGGTGAAGGCGGGCATCCGCATGGGCGGCGGCACGCCGGCTCAGGTGTCCAC
The DNA here is from genome assembly GCA_022644775.1 of Eggerthellaceae bacterium. Lineage (GTDB taxonomy): Bacteria > Actinomycetota > Coriobacteriia > Coriobacteriales > Eggerthellaceae > Hugonella. The sequence goes on along the minus strand of JALCHN010000009.1, from coordinate 33,983 downwards.
GATCGGCGTCTGCGACGGCATCGCGATGAACCATGCCGGCATGCGCTACAGCCTCACGAGCCGCGAGGTCATCGCCGACAGCGTGGAATGCGCCGTGCAGGGCCACCAGTTCGACGCCATGGTCCTCATCCCCAGCTGCGACAAGGTGGTCCCCGGCATGCTGATGGCGGCCTGCCGCCTGAACATCCCCACCGTCGTCGTCACCGGCGGCCCCATGCTCGCCGGCCGCGGCCATCACGGGGAAGAGACCGACCTCAACACCCTCTTCGACGCCGTGGGCGCGGTGACCGCCGGCAAGATGACCGAAGAGGAATGCGCCTGGTACGAAAACACCGCCTGCCCCACCTGCGGCAGCTGCTCGGGCATGTTCACGGCCAATTCCATCGGCTGCCTCTCCGAAGTGCTCGGCATCGCCCTTCCCGGCAACGGCACGATCCCGGCCGTCTACTCCGAGCGCATCCGCCTGGCCAAGCACGCCGGCATGAAGGTCATGGAGCTGCTTGAAAAGAACGTCACGGCCCTCGATCTGATCAACGAGCATTCGATCAAGAACGGCATGATGGTCGACATGGCCTTCGGCGGTTCCACCAACACGATGCTCCACCTTACGGCGATTGCCCATGAAGCCGGCTGCCCGATCACGATGGCCGACTGGGCGGAAGTTTGCAAGGAAACCCCCAACATCGTTCGCATCGCGCCGGCCGGCCCCCTGCACATCCAGGACCTCAACGACGTGGGCGGCGTGTCCGCCATCGTCGGCGAGCTCGGCCGCCGCGGCCTGCTCGACGAAGAGGCGCTCACCTGCCACGGCACGATGGCCGATTGGGTGGCCTCCTGCCCGCCCGTCGACGGCACGGTGGTGCGCACGGTGGAAAACGCCTACAGCCAGCAGGGCGGCCTCGCCGTGCTGCGCGGCAACCTGGCCCCCGACGCCGCCGTGGTCAAGCAGTCCGCGGTGAGCGAGAAGATGCGCGCCCATCGCGGCCCGGCTCACGTCTTCGAAAGCGAGGAAGAGGCCTGCGAGGCCATCTTCGCCGGCAAGATCAAGCCCGGCGAGGTCCTCGTCATCCGTTACGAGGGTCCTGCGGGCGGCCCGGGCATGCGCGAGATGCTCACGCCTACGAGCGCCATCTACGGCATGGGCCTGGCCGAAAGCGTCGCCCTCATCACCGACGGGCGCTTCTCCGGCGCCACCAAGGGCCCCTGCATCGGGCATGTGAGCCCCGAAGCGGCCGCGGGCGGCCCGATCGCCCTGGTCGAGGACGGCGACATCATCTCCATCGACATCGACGCCGGTACCATCGAGCTCGAAGTGTCCGACGAAGAGCTGGCGGCCCGCCGTGAGCGCTGGGCCAAGCCGGCGCCCAAGTACACCACCGGCGTGCTCGCGCGCTACGCGAAGCTCGTCACGAGCGCAGACAAGGGGGCGTATCTCTCGTGAGCGATACCAGGCAACCGACCATCGAAAAGGGCCTGCCGCGCTTCGGCAGCCATACCGAAAAAGAGGGGCGCGTCCTCACGGGAGCCCAGGCCATCGTAGCCTCCCTCGAAGCGGAAGGCGTCGACGTGATCTTCGGTTACCCCGGAGGCCAGGCCATCAAGATCTACGACGCCCTCTACGATTCCACGCAGATCCGCCACGTGCTCTGCCGCCACGAGCAGGGCGCCGCCCATGCCGCCGACGGCTACGCCCGTGCGACCGGCCGCGCCGGCGTCGTGCTCGTCACGAGCGGCCCGGGCGCCACGAACACGGTCACGGGCATCATGACCGCCAACATGGACAGCGTTCCGCTCGTCGTGATCACCGGCCAGGTGCCCACGAGCGTGATCGGCTCCGACGCCTTCCAGGAATCCGACATCGTGGGCATCACGACGCCGATCGTCAAGCACAGCTATCTGTGCCAGAAGGCCGAAGACCTGCCCGGCATCATCCGCGACGCCTTCTACATCGCCGAAACGGGCCGTCCTGGCCCCGTGCTCATCGACGTGCCGTCTAACCTGCTGTCCGCCGAATTCGAGTTCCATTACCCCGATTCGTCCGATATCGCCTCCTACCGTCCCACGATCAAGCCCAACGCCAAGCAGATTCGCACGGCGGCCGCCGCTATCGCCAAGGCCGACAAGCCCCTGCTCTACGTGGGCGGCGGCGTGGTCATCTCCGACGCGTCCGAAGCCCTGCTCGATTTGGCGGAATCCTTGCAGATCCCGGCCGTCACCACCTTGCTCGGCAAGGACGCCCTGCCCAACGGCAACCCGCTCGATCTGGGCCCGGTGGGCATGCACGGCTCGCGCTACGCAAACCTCGCCATGACCGAATGCGACCTGCTCATTGCCGTGGGCGCGCGCTTCAGCGACCGCGTCACGGGCAAGCTCTCCGATTTCGCGCCCCTTGCGCAGGTCATCCATATCGACATTGATCCCACCGAAATCAGCAAGAACCGCACAGCCGACGTGCCGATCGTGGGCGACGCCCGTCGGGCGCTCACCGCTCTGAAGGCCGAGCTCGACCGTCGCGGGGCGGCCCCGCGCACCGCGGAATGGCTCACCCATATCGACGATCTGCGCGCCCGCCATCCCTTCGCTTCGCCGGGGCTTGCCACCTCGCAGGGCGGCATCGCCCCCGAAGGCGCGATCAAGCTGCTCTCCGACATGCTCGACCCCCGGCATTCGATCGTCGTGACCGACGTGGGCCAGCATCAGATGTGGGCAGCCCAGTACATCGACCGCGAGGTGCCGCGCACCTTCCTGTCGAGCGGCGGCGCCGGCACGATGGGCTTCGGCCTGCCGGCAGCCTTGGGCGCCCAGATCGCCTGTCCCGACGAACAGGTCGTCTGCATCTCGGGCGACGGCTCGATTCAGATGTGCATCCAGGAAATGGCCACGATCGCGGTCAACGATCTGCCCATCAAGGTCGTCATCGTCAACAACTCCGCGCTCGGCATGGTGCACCAATGGCAGGACCTCTTCTACGGCAAGCGCTTCGCCGCCACCGAGCTTTCCGACGTGCCCGATTTCCTCACGCTCGCCGACGCCTACGGGTGGAAGGGCTTCCGCGTCTTCGATCCGGCGGACCTCGAAGAGACCATGTCGGCCTTCCTTGCCGCCGACGGCCCGGCCCTGCTCGACCTGCGGATCCCGCGCGAGGAGCGCGTCTTCCCGATGGTCGCGCCCGGCGCCGCCATCGACGACGTCATCGGCGCCGTGTCGGTGGGCGACATCTCCAACCAGATCGAGAACTCCGAGGAGGCTGACCGCTAATGGATAGGCACATTCTCTCCATTCTCGTCGAGAACCAGTCCGGCGTGCTCAGCCGCGTCGTGGGCCTCGTGTCCCGCCGCGGGTACAACATCGAGTCCCTTTCGGTGGGTCCCACCGAAGACGAGAACCTCTCGCGCATCACGATGATCGTGCCCACCGAGTCCGAATCGTTCGAGCAGCTCACCAAGCAGCTCAACAAACTCGTGTGCGTCTACAAGATCGTCGAGATGGACAAGGGCGATGCGATTGTGCGCGAGCTCGTGCTCATCAAGGTGGCCGTCGCCGCCGAAAAGCGCAACGAGGTCATCGAGATCGCCAACGTCTTCCGCGCGAAAGTGGTCGACGTGGGTCGCACGAGCATCACGATCGAGGCCACCGGCGACGAGCACAAGCTCGCAGGGCTCGAAAACCTGCTGCGCGCTTACGGCATCAAGGAAATCACCCGCACGGGCAAGATCGCGATGAAGCGGTCCGCGCAGAATTAACTTCAGGTACCCCGCGCCTCGGCGCGAGACCATATAGAACGACATCCATGTAGTCATAGGAAAGGAAGTAAACAAATATGGCTATTGAGATCCTCTACGAAAAGGACGTCGACCCCCAGGTGATCCAGGGCAAGAAGGTCGCTATCATCGGGTACGGTTCCCAGGGCCATGCGCATGCGCAGAACCTTCAGGACTCCGGCGTCGACGTGCGCGTAGGCCTGCGCGAGGGCTCTTCTTCCGCCGAAAAGGCCAAGGAAGCCGGCCTCAAGGTCGTGAGCATGGAGCAGGCCGCCGAGGAAGCCGACGTCGTCATGATCCTCATCCCCGACGAGATCCAGGCCAAGGTCTACGAAGAGCACATCAAGAATCACCTGCATGCAGGCGATACCCTGGCCTTCGCCCATGGCTTCAACATCCACTACGGCTACATCAAGGCCCCCGAAGGCGTGAACGTCATCATGGTCGCCCCCAAGGGCCCGGGCCACATCGTCCGCCGTCAGTTCGTCGAAGGCTCCGGTGTGCCCGACCTGTGCTGTGTCCAGCAGGACGCCACGGGCGACGCTTGGGACATCGCCCTGTCCTACGGCTGGGGCCTGGGCGGCGCGCGTGCCGGCCTGATGAAGGGCACCTTCGCCCAGGAGACCGAAGAGGACCTCTTCGGTGAGCAGGCGGTTCTGTGCGGCGGCCTCGTTGCCCTGGTCAAGACCGGTTTCGACACGCTGGTAGAAGCCGGCTACCCGGCCGAGCTCGCCTACTTCGAGTGCTATCACGAGATGAAGATGATCGTGGACCTCATGTACGAAAAGGGCATCCACTTCATGAACTACTCCATCTCCAACACGGCCGAATACGGCGAGTACTACGCCGGCCCGAAGGTCATCAACGAGGAGTCCAAGCAGGCCATGCAGGAGATCCTCAAGCGCATCCAGAACGGCGAGTTCGCCAAGGAGTTCATGGACGACTGCGCCAACGGCCACAAGAAGCTGCTCGAGCAGCGCGAGGCCATGAACGACAGCCTGATCGAGACCACGGGCGAAAAGGTCCGCGGCATGTTCAGCTGGCTGAGCAAGTAATCGGCTCTATCGAGCGGATATAATCTGAAAGCGTGCGCTGCCCCTCGCGGCGCACGCTTTTTGCTTTCCAGTCCCTTCGCCCCGTGAGGAGACGCGCACCATGGGATTCAAGATTCTCGTAACCGAACCGCTCGCGCAGGCGGGCATCGACGTGTTCGAAGCGCACGGCTCGACGGTCGACGTGCGGCTGGGTTTGTCGCCCGAAGAGCTCGCCGGCATCATCGGCGGCTACGACGCCCTCATCGTGCGCAGCTCCACCAAGGTCACCAAGCAGCTCATCGACGCTGCGCCGCGCCTGAAGATCGTGGGCCGCGCCGGGGTGGGGGTCGATAACATCGACATCGACGCCTGCTCGGAGGCGGGCGTGCTCGTGTGCAATGCGCCCGAATCGAACCTCGTGTCGGCCGCCGAGCACACGATGGCCCTCATGATGGCCGCGGCCCGCAAGATTCCCCAGGCTTCCGCCCTCATGAAGCGGGGCGCATGGGAGCGCACGTCGTTTGTGGGCCGCGAGCTCTACGACAAGACGCTCGCGATCTTCGGCCTGGGCCGCATCGGCGGCCTGGTGGCCAAGCGGGCTGCTGCCTTCGGCATGCACCTGATCGGCTACGATCCCTATTGCCAGCAGGACCGCGCCGATTCGCTGGGGGTCGATCTGGTCGCCGACATGGACGAGGTGCTCGCCCGTGCCGACTTCGTCACCGTCCACCTGCCGCGCACATCGGAAACCATCGGGATGTTCGGGCGCGAGGAGTTCCAGATGATCAAGCCGGGTGCCATCGTGGTGAACACGTCGCGCGGCGGCATCTACGACCTCGACGCCCTGGCCGAAGCCATGCGCGACGGCCAGGTGGCCGCCTGCGGCATCGACGTGTGGGAGGAAGAGCCCTGCTACGAAAGCCCCCTGCACGACCTGCCCAACGCCGTGATCACCCCGCACTTGGGCGCGGCCACGATCGAGGCCCAGACCAGGGCCGGCGTGCAGATCGCCGAGTACGTGAGCGGGGGATTGGAAGGCTCGATCGTCCCCACCTCGATCAACATGGCCCCCGTGCCGCCCGAGGTCTTCGACCTTTTGGGCCCCTATACGCCCGCTGTGCAGGCCCTTGCCCGCATGCTCGCGCAGATCTCGCCCGACGTGCCCCGCAAGATCACGGTCACGGCGGCCGGCACGATCGCCAACGCCGACCTTACCGTGCTCGTCGCCGGCGCGCTTTCGGGCTTCATTTCCGCCGACGAGGACCGGGTCACCGCCGTCAACGTCGACGACGTGGCCAAGCGCCACGGCATCAAGGTCGAGCGCACGAGCCGCATCGACGCCGAAGAGTACGCCTCGTTCGTGGAAATCGCCGCCGACGGCCGCCGGGCCGCCTGCACGCTCGCGGGCGCCGGCCAGAAGCTGCGCATCATCAACCTGCTGGGCTATAAGATCGACATCATGCCCCAGCAGCACTCGCTCATCTTCGTCTACCACGACGGGCCCGGCCGCATGGGCACGATCGGGACGATTCTGGGCGATGCGGGCATCAGCATCACGACGATGCAGATCGGCACGCGCGAGGACAGCACCGATGCGCTCGTCTACATGAACGTCGACAGGGAAGTGCCCCCTTCGGTGCTCGAGCGCCTCGAACGGGCGATCGTCCTAAAAGGCCTGTGGTACATCCGCCTGTAGGGCGCCTGTGTGCGAAAAAGCGGGGGCCGGGACGCGCGCATGCGTCCCGGCCCCCGCTCGTTTCATGCAGGGCGCGCCCTAGAGCATGCGCTCCTGCTGCTGTTTGCTGATCTCTTCGGCGATGGAATCGTGGATGAGGTTGCCAAAGGCGCCGGTTACGGCCGACAGGGGAAGGCTTTCGCGCGCCTGCACGCGCTTGGTCAGGTAGCTCACGAAGGCCCCTGTGTAGAACTCGGCCAAAAACTCCTGGTTGCGGTCGTTCAAGAAGCGATTGCTCAGAATGAATTCGATGTCGCGCTTGAGGGCCGGCGTGTAGAGGCGCATGAGGTAGGCCGTCAGTCCGTCGGCCGCGTTGTCGGCGAGCGCCTGCGCGTAGAAGGACTTGTGGTCGTGGAAGGTGCGGTCGAGCTGCTCGAAGAAGGGCGCCCCGTTGATCGAGCGCACGCCTTCCTTGATGAAGGTGTAGTAGGGGAAGGGCGCGAGCTCCTTGTCTTCGGCCTTGTTGTAGACCAGGTACTGGGCGGGAACCGTTTCCGTGAGGTTCTTCGCCAGGTTGTAGCGGAAGATCCAGATGGTCAGCTTGCTGCGGTCGGGGAAGTGGTAATAGAAGGTCTTGCGGTTCTTGTTGGACGCAAGCACGATGTCGGATACGGACACTTTCCTGAAATCGCCCGCATCGACCAGATCGATGAACGATTGCGCGATGAGCAGCTTGGTGTCGAGCGAACGCATGACGATAGGTCACCCCCCCCTGGGATTGGCGTATGGTCGTAGTATAGGCTAATGCGGATAAAAAATCTCATCTGTGGAGAATAGTTCTTGTGAGCGCTTACTGCGTATACCTATATAGCAGAGTATGCGGCGCTTGTTCTACCAGCAGATTGCATAAATTTATTGATATAGGGGCCACTTATTCAAACACGCGAAACGATAGATAATCCGTACTCTTCCGACCTGCGATAACGCAAAGACATGGACAAAATGGAAAATGTGACCATCCGACCACCTGGAATGGGGATTATCCTTATCTCATCGACAAAGAGGTACAGGGCCAAAAGGGACCTGACCTAGTGATCGAGGAGGAAATATGGACTTTAATCTGACCGACGAGCAGGAGCTTCTGCTGGAGAGCGTTGACGAGTTCTGCGAGCGCTACTTCACCGACGACGTCATCGCCGAGATGTACGAAAAGGGCGGCATGCCCGACGAGATCGCCGAAGCTTACCGCGATGCCGGTTTCGGCCTCATGGGCATCCCCGAAGAGTACGGCGGAATCCCTGCCGACCGTCTGACCATCGGCCTCATGATCGAGCGCCTGTACCAGAAGTCCGGCTGCATGCATATCCTCTACCAGAACTCCCTGTCGATGTTCGACATCATGGAGTTCGGCACCGACGAGCAGAAGCAGCAGGCCATGGACCACTACATGGAGACCGGCTGGCCCATCTCCTCGCTGTCCATCTCCGAGCCGGGCGCCGGTTCCGACAACCGTTCGATGACCTGCGTCACCAAGAAGCAGGCCGACGGCACCTACGTTCTGTCCGGCCAGAAGACCTGGGTGACCATGGGCGCCGTGCTTCCTTACACGATCGTGGTGGCCAAGGACGAAGACCCCAGCCATGACAACGGCGACATGTCGCTGTGGCTGCTCAAGATGGACACCCCCGGGCGTGTCCACCGCTCCGCTGCACAAGATCGGCCAGCAGTGCATCCCCTTCTGCGAAGTCTACTTCGACGACGTCGTCCTCACCGAAGACCAGCGCATGGGCGAGCCGGGCAAGGGCTTCATGATGCTCATGAAGAACTTCGAAGTCGAGCGCGCCTACATCGTCGCCGAGCAGGTGGGCCTGGCCCAGGCCGCTCTGGAAGACGCCGCTAAGTACGCCAACCAGCGCATCGCCTTCGGCAAGCCCCTCTACAAGCAGGAGATGATTCAGGAGCTTCTCACCGACATGGAGATCAAGGTGCAGACTACCCGTCAGCTCCTCTACAAGACCCTGTGGATGATGGACAACGACCAGCCCGTCCAGCTCGAGAGCGCCATGCTCAAGCGCTACGGTTGCAAGGAATGCTTCAACGTCATCGACATGGCGCTGCAGATTTACGCCGGTCTGGGCTACACCACCGAGGTGCGCGTGGGCCGTCTCTGGGCCGACGCTCGCGGCAACATGTTCGGCGGCGGCACGCACGAGATCATGGCCTATATCTGCGGCCGCCAGGTCGCCAAGAAGTACGCCGACGCCTAGCGCGCCGCGTACGGCCGCCCTTCACCGGTCAAGGGGGAGGGCGGCCTAGCCGGGGCCTTGCCCCGTAAGCGCACGTCGAGCTTAACGGCTTAGACAAATGCGCGTTTTGCCACTGTCGCCTGCTCAGTGGGCACGATATCGTGGGGACCAGGGCAATTCCAAGAATTACTGAAGTTTTTGGGATGGCTTGCGAAGGCGAATATCGACACCATGGCGCGTGGCAAGCTTTTTGCCCAACACGGTTCGGATGAACGTTATCCATTAGAAAGGACATTCCATGAACATTCTCGTGGCATGCAAGATCGTCCCCGACGATCAGGACGTCAAGGTCGCCGGCGACGGCTCCCTCGACTTCTCCCGCGCCCACAAGGTCGTTTCCACCTACGACCTGAACGCCATCGAGGCCGCGGCCCAGATCGCCGCCGCCAACGACGGCTCCACCGTCAAGGCCATCTCCGTGGGCCCGAAGAAGGCCGACGACTCCAAGACCAAGAAGAACATCCTCGCCCGCGGCGTCGACGAGCTCTTCCTCGCCGCCGACGACGCCCTCGACGGCCTCGACGCCTTCGCGACGGCCGCCGAACTCGCCAAGCTCGCCGCCAAGGCCGGCGATTGGGACGTCATCGTCACCGGCGACGGCTCGGCCGACCTCTACGCCAAGCAGACCGGCGTGCAGCTGGCCGCCAAGCTCGGCGTGCCCTTCGTCTCCGGGGTCGTCTCCGCGGAAGCCGCCGACGGCAAGCTCGTGGCCAAGCGCCTGCTCGAGAGCGAAGAGGAAACCGTGGAAGTGCCTCTTCCCGCCGTCGTGTCCGTGGCCCCCGAATTCGCCGAGCCCCGCATCGCCGGCATGAAGGACATCCTGGCCGCCGGCAAGAAGCCGATGAACGTCGAGGGCGCCGAGGGCGCTCCGGCCAAGGCCGTCGAAGAGGTCTCCGTCAAGGCCCCGGCCGAGGTCGACCGCAAGAAGGAAATGTTCGACGACGTCGACGCGTTCGCAGCCGCCGTCAAGGCCGCTCTCTAGGGAAAGGTTTGATCAGATATGTCCAAGGCATTCGTTATCGCTGAAACCGAGAACGGCGCTCGCGAGCTGTGCGCCGGCGCGCGCAAGCTCGCCGACGAGGTCGTCCTCGTCTCCGTCGGCGCCCCCGTCTCGGGCGCTGCCGACAAGTCCTTCCACATCGACGTGCCCGCCGGCAACATCGCCGACGACGCCTACGTCACCGTCAACAAGATCTACGACGCCGAGGGCGGCGACGTGGTCCTGGGCGAGCAGACCCTGCGCGCCCTGTCGCTGGTCGGCCGTCTGGCCGCCAAGCTCGGCGCCGCGGCGATCACCGGTGTGAGCGCCGTCGAGGGCGGCGTGGCCACCTCGATGTACTTCGGCGGCACGGGCGTCCGCGAGGCCAAGGCCGCCGGCGACGTGGCCGTCTACACCTTCGGCCCGGGCGTCTTCGACGCCTCCGAGGCCACCGGCACCGACGCCGTGGAAGAGGCCGCCTTCGAGGCGCCCGAGAACGCCGTCGCCAAGACCGGCTCCGAGGCCTTGCCGCCCAGCGACGTCAACCTGGCGGGCGCCGACGCGATCGTGGCCTGCGGCCGCGGCTTCGGCGCCGAAGAGGACCTGCAGCTGGCCCGCGACCTGGCCGCCAAGCTGGGCGCCGAGCTCGCCTGCTCCCGTCCCCTGGCCGAGGGCGTCGACTGGTTCCCCCGCGAGGCCTACGTCGGCGTGTCCGGCGCGGTGGTCTCCCCGAAGGTCTACGTCGCGGTGGGCATCTCCGGCCAGATGCAGCACATGGTCGGCTGCAACGGCGCCGACGTCATCGTGGCCGTCAACAAGGACAAGAACGCCCCGGTCTTCAAGGCGTGCGACTACGGCTTCGTGGGCGACCTCAAGACCGTCCTGCCGGCCCTGACCGCTGCCCTGTAGGCACTGCGCGGCCCCAGCGCCGAGCTGAACATCAACGGGGGCGAGGACGCGTGCGCCTCGCCCCCTTCGTTTGAGAAAGGGAGGAATCGGATGGCAGACACCGATTTCGACATCATCGTGATCGGCGCCGGGTGCGCCGGCGCAATCGCGGCCTACGTGGCGGCGAAGAAGGGCAAGTCGGTGCTGGTCGTCGAGCGCGGCGAGTACGCGGGCGCCAAGAACATGACCGGCGGCCGCATCTACGCCCATTCGCTGAAGCGCGTCTTCGACGACTACTCCGAGGGCGAGATCACCACGGAGGACATCCCCTACGAGCGCAAGATCACCCACGAGCGCATCAGCCTGCTCGACCCCGCGAGCAGCATGACCATCGACTTCACGAGCGACGAGCTCGGCGTCGACGGTCGCGACTCCTACTCGGTCCTGCGCGCCGAGTTCGACCAGTGGCTGGCCGAGCAGGCCGAGGACGCGGGCGCCGAGTTCATCAACGGCATCGCGGTCGAGCACCTCCTGAAGGACGACGCGGGCAAGGTCTACGGCATCGAGGCCGGCGGCGACGAGATCACCGCCCAGGTCGTCATCGACGCCGAGGGCCAGAACTCCCTGATCAGCGAGCGCGAGCTCGGCAACCCCCGTTCCAAGCGCGACGCGATGGCCGTGGGCATCAAGGAGGTCTTCGAGCTCCCCGCCGAGGAGATCGAGTCCCGGTTCCTGTGCAACGAGGGCGAGGGCGCGGCCATGCTCTGGGCCGGCGACGCGACGCACGGCTACACGGGCGGCGGCTTCCTCTACACCAACAAGGAGTCCATCTCGCTGGGCCTCGTGGCCACGATCGAGGACCTCTCCCAGTCCGACACGACGATCTACCAGATGCTCGACGACTTCAAGAAGCACCCGAGCGTGGCGCCGATCATCAAGGGCGCGACGCTCTCCGAGCACTCCGGCCACATGGTCTCCGAGGGCGGCTACAACTCGATTCCCGAGCTCGTCTTCGACGGCTGCCTGGTCGCCGGCGACGCCGCAAACCTCTGCATGAACCTGGGCTACATGGTGCGCGGCATGGACCTGGCCGTGGAATCCGGCCGCCTGGCCGCCGAGGCCGCCTGCGACGCGATCGACGCCGGCGACGTCTCCAAGGCGGGCCTGGCCTCCTACCGCACGAAGATGGACGACTCCTTCGTCATCCAGGACCTCAAGACCTACGCCCTGTGGCCCGAGACCATGGAGAACTGGCACCGCATGTTCACCGACTACCCCAAGATGGTCGGCGAGATCTTCAACTCCATGTTCGTGGTCGACGGCAAGCCGACCCAGCACCTCAATAAGCGCATCATGCCGATTGTCAAGCAGCGCGGCCTGTTCAAGCTGCTCGGCGAAGTGAAGGGAGCTCTGAAAGCACTCTAATGAAGAAGCTCAAGCCCATCACCGTCAACGTCGACGAGCTCATCTCGCTCAACCACTACAACGTCGACGAGGAGAACGCCCACATCGAGCTCGACCACGAGAACCTCGACGAGGTCGACGACACGGAGTTCCAGAAGCTCGTGCGCGTGTGCCCCGCGGCCCTCTACAAGGTCGACGAGGAGGGCCACAAGTCCTTCGACTACGCCGGCTGCCTGGAATGCGGGACCTGCCGCATCTGCTGCGAGGACACCATCGTGAAGAAATGGGAGATGCCCCAGCCCACGATGGGCGTAGAATACCGTTTCGGATAAGACGTTCGTGCGCGCCGTTCCTCTGGGGGCGGCGCGCTTGGCGTATCGCATTCGTTCGGAGAGCACCGACGCGCTGACGGCAGTTCCCCTTTTGCAAGGGGACTGCCGCCTGTGCGTTTATTTGGAGGGAACCATGGATTTCAGCTTAACGACCGAGCAGCGCGAATTGGTGGGGGAGTTCCACGATTTCGCGGCTCGCTACTTCACCCGTGAGAGCGTGCGGCAGTGGCAGCATGACCAGGGCCTTCCCGACGAGGTGGGCAAAGCCTACGCCGAACTCTACTACCGGCACAAAGACCTTTCCGGCGATAACCTGAAGGGCGGCTCGCTTCTGGCCCAGGCGCTCGTCAACGAAGAGGTCTCGCGCGTGGCGGGCACCTCGCTGCCGTTTGCCAACGAGACCCAGAACCTGCGCATCATGCGCGAGTTCGCCGGTTCCTCTTCCCAGCTCGACACGGCCTACAAAACCTATCGCGAGTCGGGCAAGCTCATCTTCTCGCTCGCCGTCACCGAACCCAACGCCGGCAGCGACACGATGGGGATGCGCACGACGGTGAAGACCGAAGACGGCAAGCTCGTGCTGAACGGCCGCAAGACCTTCGTTGTCAACGGCGAGTACGCGCCTTACGTCATGGTCGCGGCGATCGACGGAGACGCGCCGGAGGGGAAGTACCCGGCCCTGTCCTTCTGGCTCGTGCCCCTTAACCTCGAAGGGGTGCGCACCTACCCGATCAGCAAGCTGGGGCAGAAGATCCTGCCCTTTTCCGACGTCGTCTTCGATCATGTGGTCGTCGAGGAGTCCTATCGACTCTCGAGCGCGGCCAAGGCGGGTTTCCCGCAGCTCTTCCATATGCTCGAGGTGGGGCGCGTGCTCGTATGCGCCCAGTCGCTCGGCCTTGCACAGGCGGCCATGGACGACGCGGTGGAGCATGCCCGCAGCCGCACGGCCTTTGGAGAGAACATCGGGTCCTTCCAGCAGATTCAGGAAAAGCTTGTCGACATGGAAGTGACCCTGCGCAACATGCGCTATGCGGTCTACCATGCGGCCTGGTCTTTCGACGCCGACGAACCCGACAAGCGCCTCACCGTGGCACTCATGAAGCGTTACGTGCCCAAGGCGGCCACGCAGGTGGCCGATGCGGCGCTGCAGATTTTCGGCGGCCGCGGCTACACCGATGACGAGCGCGTGAGCTGGATCTGGCAAGATTGCCGCGGGAACCAGATTTCCGAAGGCACCGACGAGATTATGACCTACATAGCGGCTCCGATGATCTTGGGCGATCGCTAGGCGGTATCCATCGGTATATTCGCCGGCTCTCCAGGCCGGTGTTCCAGGGGCGTTTCGACGCCCCTTTTCATTGCAACGACCAATTTCCTCGCATTCACATTTGAAATGAATTTGTTGAATCAGACCCGATGTATTCAATTGGCTTTGGGAATTTTGCGGATTTACCATGATGGAGGTTTGGTATTCGATGCGATTAGTCCGATATAGCAGCGAATGGCAAACTAGGCGCCATACATGAGGGAATCCACAAGATTAGGAGGAATGTAGTGAGTGCTGCACAACAGGCTAAGAAGTACTTGTTTGCTATTGCCACCGTCTATATGTGCTATTTGACGCATGGTATTCAGGCAATTATCTTCAGCCAAAACCAGGTTGACTTCTACACGCAGTGGGGCTTCACCGACCCCAAGCTGGGCGCTGCCGCCGTTTCGACGGCCATCGTCTGGACTGGTGTAGGCAAATTCGTTTCCGTGTGGGCGGGCGGTGAACTTTCCGACCGTATCGGCCGTAAGCTTCCCGCAGTGCTCGGCGGTATCCTCTACGTCATTTCGTTCGCAATCATGCTCGTCACCGACAACGCCACGATCGCCGCTGTCGCCGGCTTCCTGTCCGGCCTCGCGACGTCGGGCTTCTGGGACGGCGCTCTGTACCCGGCCATCGCCGAGGCCAACCCGCGCCAGGCCGGTGCTACCACGATCGGCATCAAGGCCGTCATTTCGGTCTCCGGCATCATCTACCCGCTGTTTGCCGCCGCTAACGCCAACCATGTGCTCGACAAGGCGACCAACACGGTCGTTGCCACCTCGAACACCGGTGATTGGCACATCAATGTCTGGATCGCGATCGTGATGTCCATCATCGCGACTGTCTTCGCCATCTTCACGCCCTTCGTCTACGACGACGAGCGCAAGAAGAAGGTTTCCAGCGACGACGACAAGAACGCGGCCAAGAACGCCGCCGAAGCCGAGATTCAGGCTGCCAAGGACGCTCTGCTCAAGCCGGCCAACGGCATGACCAACTTCCTCACGCTGTTCTACGGCTTCGTGATCATGTTCATCATGTACGGCGCTCAGCAGTACTCCAAGGCCTACGGTATCAATAACCTCGGCCTCGACCCGACTGCTGCTGCCGGCTTGACGTCCATCTACACCGCCGGCTCGATCATCGCCGTGCTGTTCTGGGCGTTCATGATGGGCAAGCTGCGCTGGAACCCGCTGAAGGTTATCCTCGTCGACGCCATCATCGCTGCGGTGGGCCTGTTCTTCGTCCTGGCCGTGGGCCTGGTCATTGGCTCCGTGGCGGTCTACATCGGCATCGCTCTGCTGGGCTTCGGCGCTGCAGGCGGCATGCTCCAGACCGGCGTTACGCTGCGTCAGCTCATGGTTCCCGGTCCGCGTGGTCGTAACGTTGGTATGTACTACACGTTCATGGGCGCCGCTTCGGTCTTCCTGCCCGGCATCGTGGGCGCTATGACCGCCCAGACCGGCGAGGCCAACGCTGTGTACATCATGATGTTCCTGCTCCTCTTCGCTTCGATTCTGGCCATCCTCATGGCTCTCTACCTGGCGAAGCAGTTCAAGGGCATGTTCGGCTACAGCGCTATGGACAAGCTGAAGGACTAGATCCTTGCCATTAGGGGTTCGTCCCGAGCCCGGTCGACTGGAGAGAAGTCGACGAAAAGGTATGCGCCTTTACCAAGAGGGGCGGTCGCGAAAGCGGCCGCCCCTTTCTATATGCCGGAGCGCACCGCGGGTCGCCGGGGCGGGCGGGCGCGTCGGGCGCCGACTCGCGCGCATCCCGCGTCGAAGCGCGCTCGGGGCGCGCCGATGGGTCGGGGAAGGCGTCACCTCATGCCCCGGCCGTAGGACCGACAGGTCTCACAAGGCGCGCCCTCTCACGCGCGCTTCTTTGGCGGGGCGCTCGACGGCGCCCGACGCGCCCGCCCGCCCCGTGCACAGGCCTGCCTTGGGGCAGGGGTTGTTGCGGCCGCCCGCGAGGGGTGGCGTGTGCGGGTTGGGGCGTTTCAGGTTGCTGCGGCTTGGCCTGCGCGCGGGACGGGGCGAGGCGCTGCGCTGTCGCCCCTGCTGCGGGTTGCGTGTGACAACGGGGGCGCGTGATGTTGTCACGCCTGCGTAGGACAACAGGGGCGCGTGATGTCGTCACGCCTGCGTATGACAACAGGGGCGCGTGATGTCGTCACGCCTGCGTATGACAACAGGGGCGCGTGATATTGTCACACGCTGGCGGCTGGGGATCGCCGGGAGGGGCGATGCGCTGCGCTGTCGCCCCGGCTGCGGAGTGGGACTCGCCTGGTCGGGGCGCCCGGGTCGCGGCTCTGGTGCGACCTGCGGGACGGGGCGAGGCGCTGCGCTGTCGCCCCCGTTGTCACACCAAAAAGCGCCCTCTCCCAGGCTGCGAGAGGGCGCGTGGTAACGGAACAGAGCTCAAGCACCCGCTAGACGGCGGCTTCTTCGGGCTCTTCGTCGAGCCGGTGGGTTTGCGCCACGTCGATGAAGTGCTGCACGGCCGGTGTCTTGTAGCTGTTTTTCTTGTAGGCCAGATAGATAGTGTGGAAGTTTTCGGGCACTTCCTGAATGGGAATGGTCACCAAGTCGGGGAAGATGCTGAACCCGAACGTGTCGAGCCCGATGCCTACGGCGTTGGGCTCGGCGTCGACCATCGAGGCGAGGGTGATCTCGTCGTCGTATTTTTCGGCCGGTGTGAGCGAGTTGCTGTCGAGGACCTTCTTCACATCGCGTCCCACCGGCGTATCGAAGTGATAGGTGATGATGTGCTCGCCGTGCAGGTCGGCCAGGCTCACGCGCTTCTTGCGGGCGAGACGGTGGCTGCTGTGTACGATGACGGCCAGGCTCTGATGGGCTACGGGCACGAACTGGAAGTCTTTGTATTCTGAGCACAGGGCACAGAAGATGAGGTCGTAGGTGTCGTCTTCGAGCCCCTTTGCAAGCGTTTTCGTAAGGCCCTGCGCCACGTGAATCACCGGGCCCCGGCCGTATTCGGCACGGAACTCTTTAATCAGGTGGGGGAGGAATATGTCCTCGATCGTATACACGGTGCCGATCGAAACGGTGCCCGTGTACTCGCCGGCTTCGTCTTGGGCGAGCGCTTTGCCTTTGCTGATGGCCATGAGGGCCTGCTTGGCGTAGCGGTTGAATTCGGCCCCGTATTTGGTGAGGCGCACGTTGCGGCCGTCGCGCACGAAAAGGGGAATGCCCAGCTCGTCTTCCAATCGGGAAATCGAGTTCGACAGGGTGGGTTGGGTGATATAGAGCTGTTCGGCTGCGCGCGTGTAGTGCTGTAATTCGGCTAATTTACAAAAGTACTGGAGCTGAGATAGATTCATGCAGGCCTCCGTGCCGCTATGCGATTCATCAATGCGCTGTGTCTCTCGCATGAAAAGCTTACCATATACACTACCGATAGATTTCCATTGCTTTGGGCTTCGTGTGTATGAAACACGGCGCGAGCTGTAGGGCGGTACTCACAAAAAGGGCTTCAACCCGCAGGGTTGAAGCCCTAACACGTTCACGATGCAGAAAACCGCTTAGATGAGCTCATGCAGGGGCGTGTCGCCCTTGATGGAGCCGTCTTCTTCGGCAGCCTTGATCTGCTCGTCGGTGTAGCCGAGGTCCTTCATGACGGCTTCGGTGTCGGCGCCCAAGTTGGCGGTCGGCTTGAATTCGGCCGTGCCTTCCAGCTCGAACTGCACGGGAGCGGTGGGGCACCAGCGCTCGTTGCCGTTGGCGTAGTGCACCTTCTTGATGTACTCGTTGACGATGGCGTTCTCGTCCTCGTAGATGTCGACCGGCGTCTGCGCAGGTTCGCAGGGCATGTCGTTTTCCTTGAACATCTTCAGCAGCTCGTCGCGGGTGAACTTGCCGAAGCCCTCGTCGAGGATCTGCATAACCTGCGGGCAGAGGTCCTTGTCGTTGACGGCGTTGATGCTCGCCAGGTCGGCATGCGCTCCGTCGAGCAGGTCCTCGCGGCCGATCAGCTTCAGGACGCGCGGCCAGTCGCGGTCGTATTCGGGCAGGCAGAGCACGACCCACTTGTCGTCCTTGGACTTGAAGACGTTGTTGAGCGGGTTGTTCACGCGCATACGGCTCTTGGGGTACTGGTTGCCGTACTGGGCGGACACCATGCCCGTGGACAGGGCGTAGATACCGGCATGCTGCAGTGCGCAGGTGACGTAGTCGCCCTCGCCGGACTTCTCGCGGCCGATGTAGGCGGCCAGAATGCCGGCGGCCAGGAACATGGAGGCCTGGAAGTCACCGTAGCCGTTGGTCGGGATCATCGGGAAGCTATCGGCGTCGACCGTAGTGCCGAAGACGCCGCCGCGGCCCATGTAGCAGGTCACGTCGAAGCCGGCTGCGTCCTTTTCGGGGCCCTTCTTGCCGTAGCCCAGGCCGTGGCCCATGATCAGCTTCGGGTACTTGGCATGCAGGCTCTCCCAGTCGAGGCCCATCTTGCGCAGCGACTTGGTGCGGTTGTTGGTGATGAAGATGTCGGCGGTGGAGAGCAGCTTGTTCATCGCTTCCAGGCCGGTTTCGCTCTTCAGGTTCAGGCTGATCATGCGCTTGTGCATGTTGGCCATGTCGTAGGCGAGATTCTCATCGTCGGTCATCGGCATGCCGTAGACGGGAGCCTGGTTCACGCGGGTCGGGTCGCCCTTGGCAGCTTCGACCTTGATGACATCGGCGCCCCACTCGCCGAGCACGCGGCCCGTGGTAGGGGTGGCAAGAAACGTCGTGAGGTCGATGACCTTCACACCTTCGAGAGGCAAAGACATATGAAATTCCTCCAAAATCTCCCTGATGGAAAAAGGGCCGGCACGCATCGCACCAGCCCTTTTTCAAAAATCATTCAACTGATGTTGAACAGTGTATCAAGCAACTCTTAGAAGTTGTACTTGACCACGCCGCCATGGTTCTGGCACTCGCGAGCGATCGTGATGCGCTGAACGTTCGGCGCGCCTTCCTCGAGCCACATAGCGCGGCAGTCGCGGTACAGACGCTCGGTCGGGCCGTACGGAGAATCCTCGAAGTAGCCGTCGCCACCGAAGATCTCGAGCATCTGGTCGGAGACCAGCTTGACCGTCTCGATGGAGAAGAGCTTGCAGATAGCGGCCTTCTCGGTGACGTACTCGTTGTGCGGGTCGATGTCGTAGTCGCGAGCAAAGTCGTAGATCGCGGTGCGCAGCACGTGGATGTAGGTCTGCATCTCGGCGAACTTGGCCTTGATCATCTGGCGCTTGGCGATCGGCTTGCCGAAGGTCACGCGGTCATTGGCGCGCTTGAGGGAGATCTCGAGCATGCGCTGAGCCATGCCGAGGTTGGACATAGCGATGTGCACGCGGGACACGGACAGGGAGTGGATGGCCACTTCCATGCCCTGGCCTTCCTTGCCGAGCAGGTACTTGGCCGGAATGTGCACGTTGGTGAACTTCAGGCCCGCATGGCCGGCGCCGCGGCAGCCCATCATGTGGGGCATTTCGACGATTTCGAAGCCGGGAGCATCGTTGGGGACCAGGAAGGCGGACAGACGGTCGTCCTTTTCCTTGGTCGGGTCGGACACGGCGATCACGTAGGTGTAATCGGAGCAGTCCGTGTGGGAGATGAGCCACTTCTCGCCGTTGAGGATCCAGGAGCCGTCGGGCTGCTTCTCAGCGGTGGTGTGCAGGTCGGCGCCGGTGCCGCCGGTCTGCTCGGTGATGGCGAAGTTGCAGTAGACGGACTTGTCCTGGAACTTCGGCATCAGTTCCTTCTTGACTTCTTCCTGACCGTAGTCGTCAAGAATACGCCAGTTCATGTCAGCGGCGTGATGCAGGTGCATGCGCATGCCGCCAGGACCACGGGAGAACTCTTCCTGCACGCGCAGAATCTCAAGCTCGTTGAGGTCCCATCCACCGTACTCGGAGGGAAGATAGAAACGATAGAGGTCGTTCTTCTTGGCCAGCTCAAAGAATTCCGGCGGGAACTTGTTGGTGACCTCGATCTCCTTCTGCATTTCGTCGAAGGGACCTTCAACCAGTTCGCGAACCTGCTTCAGGTACGCCTCGAACTGCTCGTCGGTGATTTTCGCGTTAGGGTTCATATAAGTCCTCCTCTATGAATTACGCGATGTTCTTTCGAGCCTCATCAGCTCTTGCAATTCGTATTCTGCATCCCGCGCCGCCGCATTTCCAATTGGTTCAATCGGCTGTTTCGAATGGGAATCATTGCGATTCGCAATGGTTGTTTTATGGAGCCTTCAAGCCTTCCGTGCAAGGGGGCGCTCTATACGGAAAAGGCCCGCGACGCAGGTCACGGGCCTAAACGGAGGTGAATGGACGGTTGGTTTTATGCAGGCGCTACTTGTCGACGTAACCGGCGTGCGTACGGCGTAAGCCTTCGTTTCCCGACCCCGATCCGCTCGCGAGCATACGGTCGAAGGACATCCGCACGAGGCCGATTCCCTTCACGAAGACATACGCGCACATGCCGAATTTGCAGCGGAACATGCACTCTTCGCAGGGGTCGGAATCGCAGTAGCAGTAGGCGTCCTCGTCGGCGAAGGCGAACGTGACGGGGGAGAACTTCTTTTCGGGCACGTACTTGACCTGATAGGCGGTGAAGGTCTTCACGGCCATCCATTGGGGGCGCAGCTCGCGGTCCTTCGAGAACCATTTGATCTTGACGCAGTTGCTGTTGAAGCCCCCGCGGAACTGGAAGTCGAGCTCGAATTCAGGCGGCAGGTCGGCCACGTCGATCATGGGCATGGGCTCCATGCGGGTGCCGCAGCGGTCGCAGAAGGGCGCCTCGCTTCTGCCGTAGGGCAGCTCGGCCACGAGCGAGCGGCCGGTGCCGGTCCATTCGACGTCGCTGCCGTCGGTCACGCCGATGTGGACCTGGTGGCAGCTGGGGCATTCGAAGATGGCCAGGTCGTTGTCGAAGACGCGGGGCTTCCAGGTGGCGTGGGTGCGGGTGGGGCTGAATTCCTGTTGGGGCATGGCGTGCTAGGCCTCCTTTTTCAAACGGCGCAGGAGCTCTTCCATGAGCTTGTAGCGCTGCACCTTTCCGGTGGGCGTATAGGGGATCTCGTCGATGAATTCCAGGTGCTCGGGCCAGATTCGCTTGGGGACGCCGGCACCGGCGAGGTAGTCGGTCACGCTTTTGATCGTGGGACGCGCGTCTTGGGTGGGCACGAGGAAGGTGCAGATCCGCTCGCCCATGCGCAGGTCGGGCATG
Source organism: Eggerthellaceae bacterium (assembly GCA_022644775.1). GTDB lineage: Bacteria > Actinomycetota > Coriobacteriia > Coriobacteriales > Eggerthellaceae > Hugonella. Next base: position 13,069 of record JALCHN010000009.1, on the reverse strand, counting down.
CCGATCGTCGCGTGGTCTCCCACGCCCGGGCAGCCCGACAGGGCGTTGTCCACTTCCACGGCGGAAATGTTCTCGCCGCCGCGGATGATGATCTCCTTCTTGCGACCGTTGATGCGGATGCGGCCCTCGTCGTCCATGTAGCACAGGTCGCCGCTGTAGAACCAGCCGTCGTCGTCGAGCGCGCGGTCGGTGCGCTCCTTGTCGTAGAGGTAGCCCACGAACTGATGGGGCCCGCGCGAGCATTCCTCGCCCTGCACCCCGCGGGGCACTTCGCGATGTTGGCTGTCGACCACGCGCACCTCGATCCCTTCGTAGGGGATGCCCGACCAGGCGCCGTTCCATTCGAGCACCTTGTCGAGCGGCACGTAGACGTGCGGGCAGCTTTCGGTCGACCCGTAGGATTCCGAAAGCAGGATGCCGTAGCGATGGGCGTGCTCGATCATGCGCGAGGGCACGGGCGCCCCGCCGCACAGATAGAAGCGCATGCTGGGAAGGCCCCCGCCGAACCGGTCGAGGTAGGAAAGCAGGTCGTAGACGAAGGGGGTGGCCCCGTGCGACCAGGTGCAGCCTTCGCGGCGGATGAGCGCGACGGCGTCGGCGGGCTTGTAGGTTTCCTGCAGCACGGTCGAGCCGCCGAAGAGCATGACCGAGATGAGCCCATGGAAGAAGCCCGTCGCATGGTTGAGCGGGGAGGGCATCCACATGACGTCGTCGGGCGACAAGTCGAGCACCGAGATGTAGGACTTCTCGCTGAACAGGATGTTGTTGTGGGTGAACAGCACCTGCTTGGGCGTGCCGGTAGAGCCCGAGGTGGGCAGGATGCAGGCGACCTCGTCGGATGTCGAGGCGGGCGGCACGTCGAGCGTCTCGAAGGCGGCGAGCACGTTGGAAAGGGAGACGTCGCCTTCGTCGGGGTCCTTCTCCTTGTCGATGAACAGGGCGCCCCGAAGCGAGGGGACCGTGGCTTTGATCTGGTTGAATTCCGCCTCATAATCGCGGCGATGGAAGAAGGTGGGCCCGATGTAGGCTGCGGAATGCACGAAGGCGAGGCTTTCGGCCAAATCTCCCGTGCCCCAGCGCACGGCGACCGGGTGGATGACGGCGCCCACTTTCAAGCAGGCGACGTAGGCGATTGTGAACTCGGCCCACTTGGGCAGCTGGATGGTGACGACGTCGCCGTTTTCCACGCCGATCGAGCGCAGCCAGCTGGCCACGCGGCCGGCCTTGTCGTCGACCTGGGCGTAGGTGAGGCTCGTGGCGCCGTCTTTCACGTAGGTGCGGCCTGCGAACGCGTGCGCGCTGTGCTCCCATGCGTCGTAGAGGGTGGACGTGGTCCAGTACCCGCGTTCGTAGTAAGTTCGCTTGCAAGCTTCGTTGATCTTCAGGTCGGTGATCATCAAACCCTCCCGTGCGCAGGCGCCGTCCCCGATCCCGACGGGTGCGATACTGTGCCGATGCGCGGTCGATGCGGCCGCAATCTCTCTTGTCGAAAGTGTATTACGGAAACCTCGTATGCGACTATTTGCAAAACGCGCGTTCATGCGCGGGACTTATTGGAATTACGCAGGGGTGGGCCGAAAGTGCTTGCAGAAAGATTTTTTCAAAAAAGCACTTGCGTTCGCCTGAGGGTATGCGTAATATACTCTCTGCTGTTGCGCGGTAAAGCCGTGTAACCCGCTCTGGGGAGTTAGCTCAGTTGGTTAGAGCGCCGGCCTGTCACGTCGGAGGTCGCGAGTTCGAGTCTCGTACTTCCCGCCATTGCAATTAAAAGGGAGCCTTCGGGCTCCCTTTTTTGCGTGTGCGCGTGACAACAACCTCCGTCCCCCCTGTCACACCTGTTTATCGCGCGGCGAGCTCGACGGTCCGGTAGGCGCCGTCGTAGATGCCGGCGTCGCGCGCCGTGCGGATGTGGGCGCACATGTCGACGACCGTCGATCGGTCTTCCTGCACGCAGTCGATGAAGGCGCAGATCTCGCGCGGGTCGTCCATCTCGTAGGTGCCGTCGCCCACTTCGGCGGCCCGCACGGCGCCCCAGGCCTCGTGGCCGCCCTCGCGCTGGATCATGAGCTTGGGCACCGGATAGAAGGAAAGCTCGCTCGGCTTGGTGATGAGCAGGTCGCTCGCCCGCATGAGCAGGTTCGTGGAATACACGGCGCTGAAGATGTCGCTGTCGTAGAACGCGTGCACGCCCGAAACGTCCCCATTGAGCGCCTCGTCCGCGAATCGCGCGGTGCCTTCGAAGTCTTCGGCATGCACGACGGCCTCGTCAAGCTGGGGGATGCGCTCCTTCAGCCCCTGCCAGACCCGGTCGTGGTCGCCCACGTTCACGAAAAGGACGGCCTCGTCGGCTTCGATGCGGGGAACGAGGTGGGCGATGATACGCTCGAACAGGTCGAGTTGGGCGCCGGCCCCGCCCACGGAGAGCAGGTAGCGCACCGGCTTGCCGGCCTCCGCCCGCGCCTCGCGCCGGGAGCAGTCGCCGTCGATCGCGGCGACGAGCTCGTGGTCGACGTAGTGACCCGTGTAGAACAGCGACCCTTCGGGCATGGGCGCAAGCGCCCGTTTGGGGTCCATGCCGCGCAGCATCTTGTAGCCCGCGTACGCGCTCGGGGTCTGCACGGTGTGGCGTGCGCCCTCGGCCAGGTGCAGGGCCATTGGCCAGTTGTCGGGGATGGCGCACACCACGTGCGAAAGCCCCGCGTGCAGCGCCGCCTGGGCGCACCAGGCGTGCGCGCCCACGAAGGGCACCTCCCGCGGCAGGTCGGCGAAGGGCGCGACCATCAGCTCGGAGACCGCCTGGTCGCTCGCGTTGTAGGAAAGCTTGCGGAAGCCTTCCGAATTCAAGGGCTCCCACACGAGCTTGTTGAAGGGGGCGCACTTCTGGCTCAGGCGCGAGCCCTTGGAATAAAGCTCGTTTTGGTGGGCGATGATCTTCGTGCAGGTCGTGTCGGGGAAGCCGCAAAGGTCCATCCAGTAGGGCGTGTATCCCAGGGCGTGGGCGGCCGAAGCCAGTGCCATGCCGATGCGGTAGTGGCCGAATCCCATGCGAATCGTTCCGATGACCACCGGCGCGCCCGCGGCTGCGGGGTCGGTGCGGGGCGTAGCGGGCGGGGCGGGCAGGGCCCGGGCGTCGGCGGCGAGGTCGAGGGCGCCGGCACCGGCGGGCGCGGGCGCGAGCAGGCGCACGCCGAGCGCGCGGTGGATGGCGGGCGCGTCGCGTGCGACCAGATGGCAGGGGCGGTCGGCGTCGTCGCCGAACTTGCGGGCGAAGCGCTCCTTGGCCTTGCGCGCCTTCGCCTGGTCGCGCTCTGGGATCGGGTTCCCGAAAACGCACGCCGATCGATTCTCCGCCATGGCCATCCGGGCTCCTTTGCAGTTAGGTTTCGCTATCATGGTCGTTGTCATTCTAATCCTCGCACCACCGAACGAATAGGAAGCGATTATGAAGTCGAACGCGCGCGGCGCCTCTGCTTCCGCGCCCGCAGCGGGCCAGCGGAAACTGGCGAGCAACCGCATCTTGTGGCTGTTCGCGATCGGCCAGCTGGGCTGGTCGATCCTTTCGGGCATCATCACCAACTGGCTCGTCTACTACTATCAGCCGGGCGAGAGCCTGCTTTCGCAGGGCCAGCAGATCTTCATCACCCAGGGCGCGGTCTTTCTGGGCCTCACGGTGATCGGCATCATCACGGCGTCGGGTCGCATCTTCGACGCCTTCACCGACCCCTGGATCGCCTCGGTTTCCGACCGCTGCACCCATCGGCTCGGGCGGCGCATGCCCTTCCTGCGCTTTGCGCCCATTCCCTTCGGCATCGCCACGGTGCTCGTGTTCGTCTCGCCGGTGGACGGGGTCAGCTGGGTCAACAACGTCTTCCTCTTCGCGATGGTGCTCTGCTTCTACTTGGGCCTCACCTGCTACTGCACGCCCTTCAACGCGCTCATCCCCGAACTGGGGCGCACCCAGGAGCTGCGCATCAACGTCTCTACCTATATATCGGTCACCTATTTCTTCGGAACGGCCGTGGCCTACCTGCTGCCCACGATCCAGGGCTTCTTCGTGCCGTCGATGGGCATGGTGGCGAGCTTCCGCTTCACGGTGGGCGTGCTCGCCGCCGTCGCCGTCGTGTGCATGCTCGTGCCCTCGTTCGCGATCGACGAGCACGTGTACGCGGTGACCAAACCGAGCGCGACGGGCACGGTGAAGAGCCTGGTGAAGACCTTCAAGAACCCCGAGTTCCTCACCTTCGTGAAGTCCGACGTGCTCTACTGGATCGCGCTCACCCTCTTCCAAACGGGCCTGCCCTTCTACATCACCGAGCTCATGGGGCTCGACAGCACGATGACCTTCCCCTTGTTCGCCCTGATGACCCTGGTGAGCTTCATCTGCTATGCCCCGGTGAACGTGCTCGCGAAGCGGTGGGGGAAGAAGAGGCTCGTCACGTTCGCCTTCCTCTTCTTCGCCTGCGCTTTCGCCCTCACCGCCTTCGTGGGGCTCTTCGGCATCCCCGGCGTGGTGTGGGGCGTCGTCGTGGCCGTGATGGCGGCCATCCCCATGGCGATTCTGGGCATCCTGCCCCAGGCCGTAGTGGCCGATATCGCCGAAGCCGACGCCCTGTCCACCGGGGAGGCGCGCCAGGGCATGTTCTACGCGGCGCGCACCTTCGCCTTCAAGCTGGGCCAGTCGCTGTCGATGCTCCTGTTCACGAGCCTGGCGCTCGTGGGAACGGGCGGTTTCGGCTACCGGCTCACGGCGGCGGTGGCAGCCGCCTTCTGCCTGGCGGGCGGCCTGGTCTTCATGCGCTACCACGAGGACCGCGTTTTCGCCGCGATTGCCGATGGCCTCGCGCGTGCGGAGGAGGGCGATCGGGCATGAGGCTTGCGGGTTGGAGCGCGCGCTTCGAAACGGAAGCGGGCGCGGTGAGCGTCGAGCGCGCGGATGCGGAAGGCTTTGCAACCAACGAAGCCGCCTTCGAGTTCTCCTTCGATGGGGAGAAGGGAACGGTGCGCATCACCGCTCGCGTGCCCCTGCGGGTGACCGCGTGCACGGTGCGCTTCGCCCATGACTTCGCGCCCGAAGAGCGCGTTCTGCTCAACGGCTACCAGTCCTGGACCGACACCGCCGAAGAGAGCCCCTGGGCCGTGATGCGCGGGCTCGACGGGCTGCCGGAATGGGGCGTGCGCCGGTTCGCGATCGACGCGATGGGCGACTACCGTTTCACGCGCTACGAGGAACGCCCCGGCTGCCGGCACGGCTTCACCTACGCCACGGTGCGCGCGGGCGACCGCGTGACCCTGCTCGCCTCGACCGGCGAGCGGCGGGGCTTCACGCTCCTGCGCACCGATTGCGACGCGGGCGTCGTGACCTTCGAGCCCGAGGCGCCGGCGCGCGCGCTCGCGGCGGGAGAGGAGGCGACGCTCGCCTCGTTCGTGCTCGAGGAGGGCGGCGAGGACGCGGTCTTCGACGCCTGGTTTGCCGCGCTGGGGGTGCGCCCCTACGGGGGCGACGCTCCTCTGGTGGGCTACACGAGCTGGTATCGGCACTACGAGGACATCGACGAAGGCGCGATCCTGCACGACGTGCAGGCTCTGCAGGAGGGCCTTGCCGGCGTCGATCTGCACGGGATGGGCACGGTGGCCTTCGTCGACGACGGCTGGTGCCGCAAGGGCGACTGGCTCGACGTCGATGCGGCGGCCTTTCCTCATGGGATGGCGGCGCTCGCGGCCGAAATCGCCCGCACGGGCGCGCGGCCGGGCCTGTGGATGGCCCCCTTCGTGGCGGAGAGCGACTCGCGCCTCGTTGCCGAGCATCCCGATTGGCTTTTGCGCGGCCCCGACGGTGAGCCGGTGACCACGGGCTCGCACTGGAGCGGGCACGTGGCGCTCGACACGCAGAATCCTGCAGTGCGCGCCTACGTGGAGGAATGTGTGCGCACGGCGGTGGAAGACTGGGGCTTTTCGGCGTTGAAGCTCGACTTCCTCTACGCCGCCTGCATGCTGCCCCATGCGGGCATGACGCGCGGCGAGCTCATGGCCGACGCGGTCGGCCTGCTGCGCCGTGCGGCCGGCACCCATTGCGTCATTTTAGGCTGCGGGGTGCCGCTGGCCAGCGCCTTCGGGGTCTTCGACTACTGCCGCATCGGCTGCGATGTCGGCCTTGCCTGGGACAACGTGCCGCCCGCGAAGCTGTTGCACCGCGAGCGCACGAGCACGGCGCGCAGCCTTGCCAACACCGTCTACCGGTCCCCGCTCGACGGGCGCGCTTTCGGATGCGACCCCGACGTCTTCTTCCTGCGCGATGACGTGCGCATCTCGCCGGCGCGCAAGCGCGAGCTGCTCGAGGCAGACAGCCTCTTCGGCAGCATGCTGCTCACCTCCGACGATATGGGCGCCTGGGGCCCCGAGGCGCGCGCGGCCTTTCAGCGGGCGGTAGACGTTCTGGCGGAAAGGAAGCGGCGATGACCGGCAGGAAGACGGTGCGCGCCTTCGCCCCGGGCCGCACCGAAATCGCGGGCAACCATGTGGACCACCAGGGCGGGCGCGTCGTCGCCGCCACGGTGGGGCAGGGCGTGAGCGTGGTCATGGAAGCCTCCGGCGGCCATCACGCCCACCTGATCAGCGAGGGCTTCGGCCCCGTGGACCTCGACGTGCGCGATGTGGAGCCGCGCGCGGGAGAAGCGGGCACCTCGGCGGCGCTCGTGCGCGGCATGGTCGCCGGGTGCAAGGCGGCCGGCATCCCCGTGGGCGGCTTTTCGGCCCGTCTGCGCAGCTCGGTGCCCGCAGGCGGCGGGCTGTCGTCTTCGGCGGCCTTCGAGCTCGCCGTGGGCGCGGGGCTTGCGCGCCTCTTCGCCGACGCGGCCCTGCCGCCGCTTGATCTGGCCCGCATGGGACAGGCGGCCGAGCGCGACTTCTTCGGCAAGCCCTGCGGGCTCATGGACCAGGCCTCGATCGCCTTCGGCGGCATCGAAGAGATGGATTTCGCGGAAGAGGAGGCGCGCGTGGAGGCGGTCGATTTCAGCTTCGCCGATGCGGGGCTGGCCCTTTGCCTCATCGACGTGGGCGCCGATCACGCGGCCCTCACGCCGCTCTACGCGCAGATTCCCCTCGACATGCAGGCGGCTGCGGGCTTTTTCGGAGCCAAACGGCTCTGCGCGGTTCCCGAGGACCGCTTCTTTGTGGGATTCGACGCTCTGCGCGCCCAGCTGGGGGACCGCGTGGCCCTGCGCGCGTTCCACTACTATCGCGAGATGCGCCTGGTCGACGAGCGGCTGGAGGCCCTGCGCGCGGGCGACGCGGGTGCCTTCCTGCGGGCGACGCGCGCGTCGGCCCATTCGTCGGCCGAATATCTGCAGAACGTGTCGGTGCCCGGCGAGGCGAGCCAACCCGCCCAGGTGGCCTTGGCCTTGGCGGACGCCTGGCTCGGCGAGCGGGGCGCCGCGCGCATCCACGGAGGCGGTTTCGGCGGCACCATCCAGGCGTACGTGCCTCTCGACGGGGTGGAGGGCTTCGCCTCCTACATGGACGCCCATCTGGCCCCGGGCGCGACCTGCGTGCTCGACCTTACGACGCAAGGAGCGTGTGCGCAATGGGAATAGAAGCAACGGTGGAAGGCCTTGTGGCCTATGCGCGTGCCCACGGCCTCATTGAGGCGGCCGATGTCGCCTGGGCCCGCAACACAGTGCTCGATTTGGTGGGGTGCGACGGGGCGGGCTTCGCGCAACCGGTCGCCCCGCGTGACGCGACCTCGATCGACGCAACGCTGGCCAATCTGTGCGCCTTCGCGCGCACGCAGGGCGCCCTGACCGCGGGCGAGGAAGACGACGCCTTCGCCTGCCGGATCATGGGCGCCCTGATGCCGCGGCCTTCGGAAGTCGTGCGGCGCTTCGAAGAGCTACGTGCGGCTGACCCGCGTCGGGCGACGGATTGGTTCTACGCCCTTTCGGGAGACGCGAACTTCGTGCGCCGCGCCGCGATCGCCCGCGACGAGAAGTGGTGCGCGCCCACGAAATGGGGCGATCTGGAAATCACGATCAATCTTTCCAAACCCGAAAAGGACCCGCGCGCGATCGCACGGGCGGGGCGCGCCCGGCGCAGCGGCTATCCCGCCTGCGCCCTTTGCGTCGACAACGTGGGGTACGGCGGGCGCGGGCCCGCAAGCCCCTGGGGCGCCCATCCCGCGCGGCATAACCTGCGCGCCGCGCCCGTCGACGCCGGTGACGAGACCTGGGCCCTGCAGTATTCGCCTTACGCCTATTTCAACGAGCACTGCATCGCGGTGGCGCCCGTCCATAGGCCCATGCACATCGATGCGACGACCTTCCGCCGCCTCCTCGCGCTCACCGAAGCGCTGCCGCACTACTTCTTCGGGTCGAACGCCGATTTGCCCATCGTGGGCGGCTCGATCCTCTCGCATGACCATTTCCAGGGCGGCCGGCATACCTTCCCGATGGAACGCGCGCCCGAAGGGGACCGGGTGGCGCTCGCGGGCTTTCCCGATGTGGAAGCCCATACGGTGGTGTGGCCCCTGTCGGTGCTGCGTCTGCGCGCCGCCGACCCCAGCCGGCTCGTGCAAGCGGCCGATCGCGTGCTCGAAGTCTGGCGGGACTACAGCGACGCGCAGGCGGGCATCGTGGCGGAGAGCGATCGTGCGCGCCACAACACGATCACGCCGATCGCGCGCCGCGCGGGCCGGGCGTTCGAGCTCGATCTGGTGCTGCGCTGCAACGTCACGAGCCCCGAGGCGCCCTGGGGCGTCTTCCATCCCACAGAAGACCTGCATCACATCAAGCGCGAGAACATCGGGCTGATCGAAGTGATGGGGCTGGCCATTCTGCCCGGGCGGCTCAAGCGGGAGCTCGCCGCCCTCGCGCGCGCTTTGGTGGAGGGCAGCGACCTTGCGGCTGATCCGCTCTGCGCGCCCCATGCGGCGTGGGCGGAAGGTCTGCGCACGCGCTACGGGTCCTTCGAGGAAGCGACGGTGCGCGAGCTGCTGCAGCGGGAAGTGGGGCAGGTGTTCGCCCAGGTGCTCGAATGCGCCGGCGTCTTCAAATGGGACGATGCCGGCCGCGCGGCGCAGGCGCGCTTTCTTGACCGGCTCGCCTAGGGCGTCGCGCCGCGCGGGGCGGCTTCCGCACGAAGGCGCTGGGGTGCATGCGGCCTTCGTGCTTGGAAAAATTTGTCCGAAAAAGTTCTTGCGCGGGTCAGGTGCCTCCTGTATATTGAACGAGTTGCTAAAAGCACGGGGAGTTAGCTCAGTTGGTTAGAGCGCCGGCCTGTCACGTCGGAGGTCGCGAGTTCGAGTCTCGTACTTCCCGCCATTTGAATGCGAAAGGGAGCCTTCGGGCTCCTTTTTTTGCGTGGGGCGGGGCTGTTCGCCTGCGGCTTCGGAACGGTGCCGCGGGCTGTGGGCCGAACTGACAACGTCAGCAGCCCTCGTTGTCACCCGCGCGTGTGACAACATCACGCGCCCCTGTTGTCACCTACTGGACCGTGATCGCTCCCTGGAGCTTCTTCTCGCGGTAGCCGGGGTAGTCGGCGTTGTTCACCTGGATGTGGGTGTGGTTGCCCGGGTCGTCGGCCGGGGTGTAGTCGGTCAGCTGGATCCCGTCGATGCTGCAGGCGATGTCGCGCACGCTCGCGATCGGCGTGACGCCGCCTTCCACATGGTCGCCCGCCTGCACCTGCGCATCGGTGATGTGAATGGCCACGCAGTCCATTTCGGGATGGCCGTCGGGCTGGATGTGGATCTCGATGTCGGGCACGCGGTCGTAGAGCTGGTAGTCTTTCACGAGCGCCACGGTGCCGGTGACCGGGGCGTAGACGGTCGTGCCGGCAGTCGCACCCACGTCGATCGCCGTGTCCATTTCGGTGGAATCTTGCGACCGCCATAGGTGCAGGGCGTCGGCGTCGAGCCAGTCGCCGTCGGTCTGGTCGTGGTTCACGCGCACCTGCTGGGCGGCTTTGGCTGCGGTAGCATCGGCCTTGGGCAGCTCGGTGGTGAGCGGGAGCGCGTAGGCGTAGGAGGCCTGGTGGAAGAGGACCGCGGTGATGGCCGAGGTCTCGATCGGCGCATACACGTCGACCCCGTTGCACTGTGCCACGAGCTTGGTGGGGGACTGCGCGTCTTCGTCGCTTGCCGCCTGGTCGGCGGGTTCTACGAGCGCGAGCGGCGTGGCATCGGCCGCATCCGTGCCTTTGAGGTTCGTCCACACGCCGTGGGCGAAGGGCAGGGCCACGCTGTAGGCGGTGAGCAGGGCCACGGCGGTGACGCCGATGGTGACGGGCACGACGATGCGCGCCGGCGTGGGCTTGGGCTCTTGCTGGGGTTCTTGTTCTTGCACGGAATCTCCCGGGAAAAGGGGCGCGGCGGCGCCCGCGTGTTAGCAACGGTCGCAATTCTACTCTCAATTCGGTAACGGCGTGCGGGGCGCCTGGGGCGCTTGTGCCATACTGTGGTGCGGAATACACGGCGTGCACATAGGTCGCGCCCATTCGAAGGAGTGGAAATGCACAATCAGGAACTTGACGCGGTCGTGCGCAGCTTCGCGGACAATTACGCGAGCGCGCCCGAGATTTTCTTCACCGAACCCGACCGCCATTTTCCCAACCGCGATGCGATCATCGGCGTGCTCGAAGACTGCCGCCACCTCATGTTCCCCGGCTACTTCGGCGACGAACCGGCTTCCTGCGGGCGTCGGCCGGAGTTCTTCATCGGTGACACCCTGATGCGCATTCAGGAACACCTCGCCCGCGAGGTGCGTGAGGCCCTGCTCTTCCGCGACCCGCATGCCGATCTCAGCGAGCTCGACCGCCGCGCCAGCGACATCGTCGACGCCTTCATCGCCAAGCTGCCCGACGTGCATAAGGTCCTGCTCACCGACGTGCAGGCCGCCTTCGACGGCGACCCTGCCGCCCAGAGCAAGGAAGAGATCATCTTCAGCTACCCGGGTCTGTTCGCGATTTTCGTCTACCGCCTGGCCCACGAGCTCTACGCGCAGGACGTGCCCCTGATTCCGCGCATCATGAACGAGTACGCCCACGATCACACGGGCATCGACATCAATTCGGGCGCCGACATCGGCCCCTACTTCTTCATCGACCACGCGGCCGGCGTCGTGATCGGCGAGACCACCAAGATCGGCAGCCACGTGAAGGTCTACCAGGGCGTCACGCTCGGCGCCCTGTCCACGCGCGCGGGCCAGGGCCTGCGCGGGGTCAAGCGCCATCCCACAATCGGCGACTACGTGACCATCTATTCGAACGCGAGCGTGCTGGGCGGCGAAACCGTCGTCGGATCGGGCACGGTGATCGCGGGCAGCACCTTCGTCACCGAATCGGTGCCCGAAAACTCGCGCGTCACGCTGAAGAACCAGGAAGTGAAGGTCCGTCAGTCGAGCCACCGCTATGACGCCGAAGGCTTCGAAACCTGCTAGCGGGTTTCGCAGAAGCGTTGCGGGGGCTGTGCGCGAAAGCGTGCGGCCCCTTGCTTGTTTCGGGGCCAATCCGTCAAGATACGAACACATGACACCATATGGAAAGGAGCGCGCGGATGAGCAGCGCGGAAGCGCAGGACGCATCGATTGAGCGAGAAGGGGAGCCCCGCCGGGTGGAGGAGACCGTGCCGCCCTACGTGGCGCACGTCCCCATGAAGGTCGTCTTCTACATCATGCTGGCGGCGACGTTCGTGACCTCGGCGGCGCAGGCCATGCTCTCCACGGCCCTGCCCGCGATCATGACGGAATTCTCCGTCGACGCGTCGATGGGCAACCTGCTCACCACCGGCTACATCTACGTGCTCGGCATCCTGTCGGTCCTCACGGCCTTCCTCATCCAGCGCTTCGACACGCGCAAGCTCTTCCTGGCGGCCGTGGGCTGCTTCGTGATCGGCTCGATGCTCGCCTGGTTGGCGCCGAGCTACTACATCCTGCTCGCCGCCCGCTTCCTGCAGGCCGGCGGCAACGGCGTGCTCATCCCGCTTGTGCAGACGGTCGCGGTGAGCGTCTACCCTAAAGAGCGCCACGGCTTCGCTTTGGGCCTCGTGGGCATGGTGATAGGCTTCGCGCCGGCCGTGGGACCCTCGATCGCCGGCATCATCGTGCAGGTGGCCAGCTGGCGGATGATCTTCGTCGTGCTCGGCGGGCTGGCGACGATCGCCTTCGCGGCGTCGTTTTTCACGGTCCGCGGGGCGGGCGCCCACTACAAGGTGAGCCTCGACGTCAGGTCCTGCCTGCTGTTCATCCCCGGTCTCATCCTCTTGCTCGTGGGCGTGACCCTCATCGAGCAGCGCGGCCTCTATGACGCGAGCTGCTGTGCGATCATCTGTCTGGCGGGCTTTCTGCTCATCGCCTTCTGTCACCGCCAGCTCCATTTGGAAGAGCCGGTGCTCAAGGTGCAGCTCTTCCGCGGCAAGCACGTGATCCTGGGCGTGGCCCTGTGCGCCCTGGCCCAGATCGCGATGGTGACCGGTTCGGTGCAGCTGCCCCTCTACATGCAGGAGCTGCACGGCATCTCGGCTTTGGAAGCGGGCCTGGTCCTTCTGCCCGGTTCGGTGCTCATGGCCTTCGCCTCGCCGGTGGTGGGCAGCTTCTACGACCGTCACGGCATGCGCGTGTCGGCGACGGTGGGCCTGCTTGCGCTCGCGGCGGGCACGCTGTCCTTCGCCCTCTTCGACCAGGCCACGCCCGAATGGGTCATCGGCGCGCTTTACTGCGTGCGCATGGTGGGCCTCGCCTTCCTCATGATGCCCATGACCGCCTACGCTCTGGAAAAGCTTTCGGGTCCCGATGTGGCGCACGGCACGGCCATCGTGAACTCCCTGCGCCAGATCGTGGGCTCGCTCGGGTCGAGCGTGCTCGTGGCCTCGATGGCGGCGGCCACCCAGGCCCTCGAGCCCGATGCGCCCACGGCGGCGGCCGGCGTGTCGCTTGCCGGACTGCACGCGAGCTTCGCCATGCAGGTGGTGCTCACCCTGTTCACTCTGGCCTGCGTCCTGTTGATCGTGACGCCGCTGAAGCGCAAAGCGTGATGACGGTGACAACGGGGGCGCGTGATGTTGTCACGCATAGCGGTGACAACA
>JALCHN010000008.1 GCA_022644775.1 Eggerthellaceae bacterium | reverse complement strand
TGTCGTCACTCTTTCGAGTGACGACATCACGCGCCCCCGTTGTCAGCGTTGTCGCAAAGTTTTTGAAATTGGGGGCTTGCGCGATTCTTCCGGTCACGTATAATACTTCCTTGCGCACGCGGAGTTGGCTCAGTTGGTAGAGCACCACCTTGCCAAGGTGGGGGTCGCGGGTTCGAATCCCGTACTCCGCTCCATTGCATCGCTTATCCCCGGTTGGTTTCCAACCGGGGATTTTTTGTTCAACTACCCAGCCAACGCCTTCGCGAAAAGACGGGACGCAAACCGTCCGACTGCAGCGAACTACCGGTTCCGTCTCAAACCGGCACGAGGGTGGACGACGCGCAGGAACGATTTCTGCGCTCAGCGGGCACGCACTTGGCAGCCACGCACTTGGCAGCCACGCGCTCGGCAGGCACACCCGCTCGATGCGCAAGCGCGCTGACGCCCCGCCCGATGGCAGTGATGACGCGCTTTGTAGCATGTTTTCGCACGCCATGGCACTGATGCGCAGCTTTGTAGTGCGCTCATTTGGCTCGTGGCAGCGAAACCCCGCTTTGTAGTATGCACACACACTACAAAGCTGCCGATATCCGACACTCGCTGAAGTCGCTACCCCGCAAAGCTGACAATCACTGCCACTCACAGGGATTAATCGCTACAAAGCGCGCAATCCGTGCCGCAAAGCGCCTGCGGTCCCTGGCCATCCCAACGTTGGCAAGCAAAAGGACCGGCGACCGGGCCGCCCCGCTACAGCGCGATGGGAAGGTAGGCGCACACAGGCGCCAGAATGAGCGCCGGCAACATGTTGAGCACGGTGATCTTATTGCCCCACACCAGGTTCACGCCCACGCAGAAGATCACGACCGAACCCACCAAGCTAAGGTAGGCAAGCGCGGTATCAGTGAAGAAAGGCCCCGCGAGCAGGGCGAGCGCCGTCACCGTCCCCTGCACTGCACCTACCGAAAGGGCCGAGAACACGCAGCCGCGACCCAGCGTGCAGGCCATCGAGAGCACGATCACACAGTCGAGGATCGCCTTGGTGCAAAGGACCGAAATGTCGCCGAGCAGGGCGTCGTCCACGGCCCCTACCACGGCCATTGCGCCCACGGCGACCGTCATCGACGCGGTGACGAAGCCGTCGACGAAGGACACGTCGCTCGCATTGCCCGTTTTCGTTTTGAGCCATTCCCCGAATCGCGTGACCCAGGCGTCGAAGCCGAAGGCCTCGCCGATGAGCGTGCCCAACACGATGCAGACCACCACGAGCATGGTGTGCTGGGTGCCGTAGGCGCCGCCGCTTTCGGTGAGCATGCCCGCCACCGCGCCCGAAATGCCGATGAAGAGCACCACGACGCCGTTGGCCTTGAGCAGGGCCTCGCGCATGTGGGTCGACATGCGCTCCCCCACAAACATGCCGGCCAAGCCGCCCACGACGATGGCGGCCATGTTGATGAGCGTGCCCAAGCCCGGCATGCGAACCTCCCCTACGAAGCGCTGCGGCATTTCACGCAGCGCACGCGAAATGGTGCGTTGGACGCCCGCGCAGACGCCCCCTACACGCGCAGCGGGCGCGCGGAAAAGACGCAGCGCAGGCGCCGAAGCCGCGCGGGGCCTGCGCATCCCGCCAACACAAAACCAGCCCAGAAGCGCGAACCGCCTCTGAGCTGGGATGAATCTGGTGCGCCCAGTAGGATTCGAACCTACGACCGTCGGATTAGAAGTCCGATGCTCTATCCAGCTGAGCCATGGGCGCAAAGGTGCGCGCAATCGCGCAACAGTAGGGATTCTACCGCAAACCGGGCGCGAACGCGCAAGAAGGGTTTAGGCGACGATCGTCATTTCGGGATCGTCTTTGGTCACGATCTTCTTGGCCGCGATCGTGGCGCCCAGGTAGCGCTCGATGAGGCCGGCGAACTCGTCGATCGCCGCGCGCAGGTCGTCCACGCGCGCCGGGTCGACGCATTCGATGATGAGGAAGGCGTTCTTGGAATCGTCGGTGAGCGCCGTGCGCACGCCGTCGCGCCAGTTCCAGCAGCGGCAGATCGCGCCCGCGTCGTCGCGGTAGCACAGCTCGCCGGGCAGAGTGGGCTCGTCCTCGTCCTCCCCCAGCGGGCGAAAGGCGTCGCCGCCTTCGGTGATGCCCAGGCGCACGTCGCCTTCGAAGGTGTCGACGTCCTCGCCGCCCACGGGCAGGGCGTATTTCAGCGAGATCGCGTTGTAGATGTCGACCGACGGCGTGATGCTGCCCACGGGGTTGCCCTTGAGCACGCGCTTGAGCAGGTTTTCAACCGAGCAGCGCGCGCCTTTCTTGGTCTTGAATTTGCGATAGGCCTCGCGCCACACGGCGACGACCTCGTTCTGCGAGATCGTGTTGCTTTCCAAGTGTTGGTCGGCGGCGGCGTTGGCCTCGCGCAGCAGGCCGGCGATGGCCTGGGCGTCGGCTTCGGGCACCTCGTCGGTGCTCTTCATGCCGTTGGCGACGACGATGCCGATGGCGGCTTCGGGGAAGAGGTCCCAGAACGATTCTTCGGCGATGAATTTCTGCATAGCTGTCCTTCCTGTGTGTCGCGGCGATGGCGCGCATCGCGCGCAGAACTTATTGTAGCGCCGGGTTACGCCAGGCCCGCCCACACGGCGATCTTCGGGATGTAGCCCATCACGAAGATGACCAGGATGAGAGCGGGGATGCCGAAGGTGACCCAGCCGCGGATGCGGGCCGGGAACTTCACGCCGTTGCCGGCGTCTGCTTCCGCGATGAAGTTGTCCCAGCCCCAGCCCTTCTTCGTCACGCAGAAGATCACGTAGATCAAGCTGCCGAGCGGCAGAAGGTTGTTCGACACCACGAAGTCCTCGATCGACTGGATGTCGCCGATGCCGGGCAGGGTCACGCCGCTCCACACGTTGAAGCCGAGCGCGCAAGGCAGGCTGAGGATCACGACGAGCACCGCCGTGCGGGCGACGGCCCGCTTGCGCGAGATGCCCCACTTGTCGATCGTGAAGGCCACGAGGTTCTCGAATACCGCGATGATCGTCGACAGGGCCGCGAAGCTCATGAACACGAAGAAGAGGGCGCCCCACAGCTGGCCCAAGGGCATCTGGTCGAAGACGCTCGGCAGCGTGACGAACACGAGCGCGGGCCCCTGCCCCGGATTCACGCCGAAGGCGAAGCAGGCCGGGAAGATGATGAGGCCGGCCATGATCGCGACGAAGGTGTCGAGCCCCATGATGCGCAGGGCCTCGCCGGTGAGCGAGTGGTCCTTGCCGATGTAGCTGCCGAAGACCTCCATGGCCGAAATGCCCAGCGACAGGGTGAAGAAGGCCTGGCCCATGGCCGCGTAGGCCGCGTCGCCGAAGTTGGCCCACTGCTCGGCGGGCGTGTCGCCGGCGAATAGATGGCCGAAATCGGGCACCAGGTAGAACTTCAGGCCCCCTTCGGCGCCGGGCAGGGTGACGGCGCGGAAGACGAGCACCACCAGGATGCCGAGCAAGCACACCATCATGACCTTGGTGATGCGTTCCACGCCCTTCTGCAGGCCCAAGCTCACCACGAGGAAGCCGAGCAGGCAGGCGACGAGCATCCAGCCCACCTGCTGCACGGGGTCGGCCAGGAACACGTTGAACTGCTCGCCGATGCCCGCGGCGTCGAGCCCGTTGAATTCGCCCACGCCGAGCTTGACGATGTAGGCGAGCATCCAACCGCAGACCGTGGTGTAGAACATCATGAGGACCAGGCAGCCGATGTAGCCCCACCAGCCGAACCAGTGGAAGCGGCCGCTGGGCTGCAACTTGTCGAAGGCGAGCGCGGCGCTCTTCTGGCTCGCGCGGCCCACCGAAAATTCCATGACCATCACGGGCAGGCCCAGAATGACCAGGAAGACCAAATACATGAGCACGAAGGCGGCGCCACCGTATTCGCCGGTGATGTAGGGGAAGCGCCAGACGTTGCCCAGGCCGATCGCGCAGCCGGCAGAGATGAGGATGAAGCCCAGGCGCGAGGCGAATTTTTCGCGCTGGGGGTTGCCCGCGACGGCGGGCGCTTGTTCGGTAGCGATGGTGACCACGTTCCTTGCCGATAGCTGTCGAGGAGACAGTATTGATTGCACAACGGTCGCAATTATACCGAAGGCGAGGGCGCGTGCGGCGGAAACGGGCCGGGGCGAGCACGGAATGAGGCAATCGCGAGCGAGCGTCGAGCCGCTCGCAGGAGCACGGCGGCAAAGCGCAGCGCGCATGTGGGCGCTGCGCCGCGTATGCGCGAGAGCGTGCCGTACGCAGGAAGGAAGGGACGAGCGGGCGTGTCGAACGCATGCGCGCCGGCAAGGGGGGGCAAGCTGCCTGCTCGCCGCTAGCGCTCGAAGAGCAGGGTCGCGCGGGCCATCTGCCAGATGATGGGGATGCCCTGGGGGCAGCGTCCGTCGCAGGCGTGGCAGCCCACGCAGGCCGAAGCGGGACCGCCGGCGGTGCGCGCCTCATAGGCACGGCGCAACAGGTCGCCCGACCGCACGTCGTCGGAACCCGCGGCGACGGAAAGGTTGATCATCGTCATCACGTCGGGGATGCGCACGCCCACCGGACAGACCGTGGTGCAGAACCGGCAGTTGCGGCAGAGCACCGTGCCCGCGCCGGCGCGGGCGGCATCCTCTTCGAGGCGAGCGCGCATCGCTACCTTCTTTCCATTGAGGGAACGCGCAGGGCGCGCGTGGGACAGGCGGCCACGCAGAGGGGGCCGGCCGCAGCGGGCACGACCGAAGCGCACCGGTCGCAGCCGGGCCGCGCCACGGCGACCAGGGCAAGACCCGGCTCCCCGGCGCGCGTCGATTCGCGCGCAACCACTTTGATGCGGGCCTCATCCGCTGCGCAATGGTGGGCGTCGGCGCAGGCGACCGTGCAGGCCGCGCACCCCGTGCAGCGCACCGGCTCGCACACGACCGCACGCGAGCCGCGACCGCCAGTGGGTGCCGGGGAGGCGGCGTTTAGGGCGGCATGCGCAACGAGCTCGACGCAGGCGCGGGCCGAATGCTGGGCGTTGCCGTGCGAAAGAGGCGCTTCGGCGAAGCTCGTGAGGTCGTTGATCGTCCCCCGCCCGTCGCGGTCGACCGCCAGGTCGGGCCAGGCACCCTCCTGCATCGCAACCGAACCGCGGCAGATGAGCGCCGTGGGATGAGCGGGGATCACCACGCTCCCCCGCTCGTTGACGACACGCACCATATCGCCTTCGCCGATGCCCCGCGCACGCGCGTCTTCCGCGTTGATCCACAGGGCATCGGGCGCCACGTCGCGCAGGACGGGTACGTTGCCGAAGGTGGAATGGGTGCGCGCCGAGGTATGGAAGGCGAACACATCGAAGGTGCCCGGTGCAGCATCATCGCGTTCGCCGTATTCCTGTATGTAGATAGGCAACGGCGAAACGGTCGATGCGAGAGCAGGGTTTTCCTGGATGCGTTCGGCGATTTCAGGCGCATAGACCTGAATCTTGCCCGTACGCGTAGGGAGCGGATGGGCGGCAGGGTCGTCAAGGAAATCCTCAGAGGCGGCCTCCGCAGGCGTCGCGGTCTTCCAAAAGCCGATGCGCTCGCCTTCGTCGTAGGTGGGCATTTGCTCGAAGCCAGGTGCGCCCGCCATCTCGCCACAGAATTTCCTATACACGTATTCAAGCCAGTCGCGGCGCGTGCGTCCCTCCGTGAAGGCCTCTTCCACGCCCAAGCGGCGGGCAAGGTCGGCGCACACGTCGTAGAGGTCGCGACGCTCGAACTGAGGCCGACGAATGGGCGAGCCGAACACAAGCCCGCAAGACCGGCAGTTCTCCCCCGTCGCCGTGAGGCTATGGGTTTCCTGGGGCGTCAGGTCGGGCAGGATCAGATCGGCATAACGCGCAGAAGGCGTCATGACCACTTCATGGCAGACGATGAACTCGCACAGGGATTCGTCGCGCAGGACGTGCGCCGTATGGTTGAGGTCGCCGTGCTGGGAAGCCATGAGGTCGTTGCCGTAGGAGACCATCATCTTCACGCTCGCAGACAAGCGGTCGGCGTTGCGCACGCCGTTATGCAGGCGATCGAGCGCGGGCCCGTCTTCGATGGCCTGCACCCAGGAAAACGCTGGGAACGATACGCGTATAGGATTGTTGCCCACCGGCATGCCCGGCATCTCGATCGGCGAGGCGGCCTCGCGCGACCCGTTGTTGGTGCCCGGCGCGCCCACCTGGCCCACCATCTGGGCGAGCAAGAGCACCGAACGTGCAGCCGCTTCCCCGTTCACGCGGCGCTGGGGCCCGTACCCCTGGCCGATGTAACAGGGCTTGGCCTCGCCGATGCTATGGGCGAGCTCGACGATCTTTTCGGTCGGCACGCCCGTGATCGAGGCCGCCCAGGCGGGCGTCTTCTCGATGCCATCGGGCCCCTCCCCCGCGATATAGGCTTCGTAGGACGAGCCGGGAGCCGCGCCCTCGGGCAGCGTATCCTCGCTGAAGCCCGCGCAATACGCGTCCAGGAAACGGCGGTCGGCCAGGCCGGCGGCGAGTAACTCGTGCGCAATGCCCGCCACGAGGGCCGCATCGGTACCGGGATTCACCGGCACCCATTCCGCGCGCCCGTTGGCGCACAGGCGGCTCATGCGCGGGTCGATGCAGATGACCTTTACGTGCTTTTCGGCGATGGCGTCGATGAGGTCCTTCACCGACCCATCGCCCGCCATACGCGTATCGGCAACCGCGTTGCCGAAGAGGACGACGAGCTGCCCTTCCTGCAAGCTGCGGAAGGACCGCACGGCCCAGTTGCCCCCGTAGGTGTAGCGCAGGCCCCCCTTGAAAAGCCCCATGTTGGAATAGTTGCCGTAGGAGAGCAGGCAGCCGCCCGCCAGGTTGAACAGGCGGATGAGGGGCAGGTGGCGTATCGCGCTCTGCGAGGGCGACGAGCACTGCTGCACGAAGATAGCTTCGTTGCCGTGCGCCGCGCGGATGCGGGTGAATTCCCGCGCGTACAGGTCGAGCGCCTCGTCCCAGGAGATGCGCTCGTAGGCCCCTTCCCCGCGCTTGGTGCCGGGCACGCGGCGCAGGGGCCAATTCACCCGGTCGGGAGCGTCGAGCCACTGGTCGATTGCCCGGCCCCGCACGCAGGCCCGGGCCTGGAAATCGCCGGGCGTCGCATCGGTTTCCACACGGACGATGGTATCGCCCCGCATCACGAATTCGAGCGCGCAGGCGGCCCCGCAGTCCACATGGCAGTGCGTGCGCACCCGTCGGTACTCGCTCGACATTCGAAAAGCCCCTTCGCTTACTTGAGCTCGTCCATGGCCTTGTTCACCAGGAAGTCGGCCCGATTGTTGCCTTCGTTGGTGGCATGGCCCTTCACCTTGTTGATCGTGAGGTCGGAGAACTTCTTCTTCTCTTCGAGCAGCGCCAGCCACAGCTCCTTGTTGGCCACCGGCTCCTTCTTCGAGTTGACCCAGCCGCGCTTGAGCCAGCCGTAGACCCACTGGTTGATGCCGTTGTACACGTATGCGCTGTCGGTGTAGAGGTCGACGCCCACGTTTTTGTTCTTTACTGAACGCAGCCCCATAATGGCGCCCATGAGCTCCATTTTGTTGTTGGTGGTGTTGCGTTCGGCCCCGTAGTGCTCGCGCGTATGCTGGCCGTATACCAGATAGCACGCCCACGCGCCAACATTGGTGCGGGCCTGGTTGCCGCGGCAGCCGCCGTCGGTATACACCTGGACTCTCATGAGTACCTACCTATCGGCGCGGTACATCGCGCAGTTGTTGGGGGTTTCGTACACGTCGACCTGCGAGACTGGGAAGCCCTTGGCGGCCAGCTGGTTGAAGAAATACGCGGCCAGGTTTTCGGCCGTGGTGCGGAAGGGCAGCATGATGAGCTTGAAGCCCTCGCGCTGCAGGCAGTCGATCGTTTCGGGCATGAGCGATCCCTCTTCCACCAGGAAGGCATGGTCGAAGGCTTCGGTGAGCCCGCGCACGGCGGCCTTGAAGGGACCGAAGTCGACGACCATGTCCTTCATGTCGCCTTCGGTGCGCAGGGTTTCCTGCTCCAGATACGCCACGACGCGCCAGCGATGGCCGTGGAGGTTTTCGCACTTGCCGTTGTATTCGGAAAGAAAATGGGCGCTGTCGAAGCAGCTTTCGGTCTTCAAACCGTACATGAGCGTCCTTTCGTCGCGGGCGGCGCCGCGCACGGCTGCCTAGCCCAGGGTACGCATACCCATGATGATCTGTTCGGGAGTTACGGTGCCATACCATACCCCCAGCAGGACCGCGGCGACCCAGACAGCGATCCAAATTACCAGAACAGCACACGGCACCGTCCACAGGGGCACCGGCTTCTTGAAGAAGTGAAGCTGCAGGGCGCCTTCGGCCGGGCAGGCCGCCACGCATTCCATGCAACCCGTGCAGTCGCCCGTGCGGATGGGGCGGGTGGATTCGGCGACGGCGATGTGGGCGCCGCAGGCTTTCGAGCAGGCCTTGCAGTTGATGCAGGCCTTGGGGTCGCGCGCCACCACGAGGGGCGACGCCTTCGACGCGATGCCGTAGATGCCGCCCAGGGGGCACAGGCCGTGGCACCAGTAGTTGCGGCCCAGAAGCAGGCTGAGGCCCAGCACCACCAGGCCCACCACCGCGATGGGAACGCCCGGTTGGATGAAGAGCTTGAGCACGGCCATGTCGGACACGCGCCAGTAGGGGGCGTTCCAAGCCATGAGGATCGTGGACGTGGGCACCAGGAAGAGCACGAAGCCGATCACGAACAGGCCCAGCACGAACTTGGGAGCGTGGATGACGCGCTGCACCTTGGGGCTCACGTGCACGCCCGGGAAGATGCGGCGGCCCACGACGCCCATCGCGTCGAAGAGGGTGCCCACCGGGCACATCCAGCTGCAGAAGGACCGCTTGGCGAAGATCGACATGAGCAGACCGATGACGACGATCACCATCGACGCAGGCAGAGCCGGGTCGACCTGGCCCGTTTTCACCCAGGTCCACAGGTCGAACAGGCCCGACAGGGGCGACAAGCCCGCGGAAAGCTGGGGACGGCCGAAGTTCACGTCGACGGAGCCCTGCACCCAGAGGTAGAGCAGGGCCAGACGGACGCAGTCCACCGTGAACAGGAGCAGCACGATCGCACGCACGGTGGTGCGCAGCGCGTGCAGCAGGAAGCGCTTGTCAGCCCAGCGCGACGCCTTCGAGTCGGCTGGGGCGGCGGCTTCGGCGGAAGCGGTCGATTCAGATGCTTGTGCCATATGGGGTTCCTCCTCGGTATACGGCCCTCCACCATAGCGCGCATCTGTTACGGTTTTGAGGGGAAATGCAACGCAAGCGGAGGAGTCGTTGAAAATCGCCGCGCGTCTGGGCGCGGGGCTGACGTGCCCTGTAGCTAGGCCGTGGGCGCCGCCGGGAGCTGCAGGCGCTCGATTTCGGCCTGGGCCCGGTCCATACGGCCGCGCTCTTCGCTCTGGGCGCGGGCGACGTCGGCGAGGGCGTCGGCGAGCGAGGCCGCCTCGCGGCGCAGGTCCTCGGCGTGGGCGACGAGTGCTTCGTCGGAAGCCGCTTCGAAGGTCTCCTGGGCCGCGCGGGCCGCCTGGGCGTCGGCCAGCCCCAGGGCGATCGCCGCCTGGTTCTTCCACAGGGGAATCGTGGTCACCAACGTGGTCTGGATCTTGTCGACCATGGTCTGTTGGGCGCGCTGGAGCAGGCGAATCTGCGGGCCCGTCTGCAGGGCCACCATGCGGGAAAGGTCGAGGTCGTGGAGCTTCTTCTCGAAGCGCTCGCGCCCAGCGTCCACACGGTCGCCCGCCTGCCGCGCGCCGCCCTCGGCCGGCGCCGCCGCGAGCGCCTGCCTGCCGGCGGCCAGGTAGAGCTCGAGTTCGCGGACGTATCCATCGTTGGCCGCATGCATCTGGTCGAGCAGGGCCGCGTCCTTCATGAGCGCGCGCTGCACGGTGCGCAGCGCGGCGGCGATGTCGTCGACGCGGGCCGCCATGGCCACGCAGCGCTTGCGCAGGGCGGCCGGCCGCTGCGCCCGCCCGCGCAGACGCGCGAAGGGGCCGCGCCCGCCCGCGGAAAAGGCCCGCAGCTCGTCGGTCGCTTCGGCCACGAGGCGCACGGCATCGTCGAGTGTGCTGTGTTGAGCAACCGCAAGCGCCCGCGAGGCACACTGGGCCACCTGGCGCTGGGCGCCCGCCCCGTAGCGCAGGACGAGCCCCGCATCGGCCAGGTCGATCTGCCCCGCGTATGCGGCGACCATGCGCCGCTCTTCTTCCGAAAACGCCGCGCTCGCCTGCGCGTGTGTCTCTTCCACGGCCTAGCCCCTCTGGCCGCCCGGGGCCGTACCGCCCGGCGCGCTCGGAGCCGCCGCCCCCGCGCGCGAGCCGCAAGCTCCCGCGCCGCCTGCAAAGGGGTCGTCCACAAGGCCCTCCTGCGCGAGCACCGCGTGGAGGACCTGGGCGTCGGCCTGCACGTCCCACGCCACCGACTGGAAGGTGGTATCGAGGAACTTCTCCAACGCGTCCGAAAGCGTGTCGAGCGTGTCTTTGATCTCGCGTTTGGAAGAGGCGATCGTCTCGCCTTCGACGCCCTGGGCGTCCAAATCGCGGTAGGCGCCAAGGAGCTTGACGGTAAGCGGCAGGTAGTAGTCGAGCAGGCTGCCCAGGTCGCGGGCAACTTCGGGATGCTCGCGCGCCCGGCGCAGGATCGCGTCGACCGCGTGCTCGATGCGGCGGACGGTCGCCGTGAGGTCCGCGTCGCGAATGGCCGCATTGAGGTCGCGGATCTGTCGCAGATACCCCTCGCCTTTCTCAACGAGAGCGCACTCTTCGGGCGACAAATCGCCAACGGCTGCGCGGCGGGCCCTATCGCGCGCGGCGCGCGCCCGGGCCTCGTCCTGCTCGGTACGGTAGCGGCTCCACGACGCATCGGTCACCATGACGATCTGCCCGTCGTCGCTCACGTGCCCCTGACGGAAGAGCCCGGCGTCGATGAGCCGGCCGACGTCCTTGCGCACGTCGGCGTCGGGCTTGCCCACCGCACCGGCCAGTTCGGCGATGGGCGCCTGTTCGCGCAGGTCGATCACGCGCTGGTAGGCCCCGAACCGATCCGCGAGCCCCGAGCGCTTCACGCCCGAAACGAGCAGACCCACGCCGCCCGCCGCAGCGCCCGCGCACACACAGGCCAGCACGAGCGCGCCCGCGAACCCCGTCGCGATTGCGCCCAACAGCGCAGTAGCGCCGCCGAACACCAACGCGATCGCCCCGCCGGCAACGCTCGCCGCGATGCCGCCCGTCTTCATGCCGGCGGCGTTTCCGAACCGGTCCTGCAGCAGGGCGCGCCGTTTCTGTTCGGCCACGGCCTGCTGGGCGGCCTGCGCGGCCCTGCCCACCGCCGTGCCCGCAGCGCGGCCCGCAGAGGCGAGTCCCTGCTCGACCGCATCGCGCAGGCCGTTGAAATCGAACGAGCTCACCGCGTTCTCAATCGCCTCGCGCACGTCGTCGGCGCTAGATTTCGAAGATGTCATCGGAGTCCTTTCCGCGCTGGGCGCCTCGTTCGCATTCGGTCTTTCCGCCATTCTATCCCAGGCCCCGCGCACCCGTCCGCCATCGCGCCAGCCGACAAGCACCCGTCACCCAACGGGACGCCTCGCCAGCCGGCTCGCGCCTGCCACAGGGCCGCCGTCGCGGCAGCCGGCGCATCCGTCGCCAATCCGCCGCCCGCGCCGCACGCGCCCCCAGTGGCGCTACGCGCGCGCCCGTCAGCGCCGTTTCCCTTATAATGCCCAGGTACGCCCACGGCGCAGCGACGAGTGCGCCCGGCGTCCTACTTCTGTAGCGAACCGAAAGGATTCCGCAATGCTGTATTCAGCTGAAGTGGAGCACATGTGCCCGGTCGCGCAGGGCGCATACCACGGCCCGGCGCCCATTCCCGAAGAGGGCAAGTGGGTCAAGGCCAAGGAAATCGAGGACATCAGCGGCCTCACGCACGGCATCGGCTGGTGCGCGCCCCAGCAGGGCTGCTGCAAGCTGTCCCTCAACGTGAAGGACGGCATCATCCAGGAATGCCTGATCGAAACGGTGGGCTGCTCGGGCATGACCCATTCGGCGGCCATGGCTTCCGAAATCCTTCCCGGCAAGACCATTCTCGAAGCGCTCAACACCGACCTGGTATGCGACGCGATCAACGTGGCCATGCGCGAGCTGTTCCTGCAGATCGTCTACGGCCGCACCCAGACGGCGTTTTCCGAA
Organism: Eggerthellaceae bacterium; assembly: GCA_022644775.1. Lineage (GTDB taxonomy): Bacteria > Actinomycetota > Coriobacteriia > Coriobacteriales > Eggerthellaceae > Hugonella. The sequence continues at coordinate 42,898 of JALCHN010000008.1, read as the reverse complement.
GGCGGCCTGCCCGTGGGCGCCGGCCTCGACGACCTGGGCAAGGGCTCGCGCTCGATGGTGGGCACCACCTACGGCACCAAGGCCAAGGGCCCGCGCTATCTCGAGCTCACCGAGGGCTACATCAAGCGCCTCGCGCTCGACGAGCACGACCAGATCATCGGCTACGAGTACGTGAACTTCGGCCGCATGATGGACGCCATCAAGAAGGGCGTCGACGCCAACCAGGCCCTGGAAGACGCTTCGGGCACGTACGGCCGCTTCGACGAAGCGGTAAAGTACATCGACCCGCGCGAAGAATAGGAGGAGCCGGCAATGGCTTTGTTCGAAAGTTACGAACGCCGCATCGACAAGATCAACGGCGTGCTCGCAGAATACGGCATCGGCTCCGTGGAAGAGTGCCTCGACATCTGCAAGGAGAAGGGCTTCAACCCCTACGAAATCGTGAAGGGCGTGCAGCCCATCTGCTTCGAGAACGCGGCCTGGGCCTACACGGTGGGCGCCGCGATCGCCATCAAGAAGAACGTCAAGACCGCTTCCGAAGCCGCCGAGGCGATCGGCATCGGCCTGCAGGCCTTCTGCGTGCCCGGATCGGTGGCCGATAGCCGCAAGGTGGGCCAGGGCCACGGCAACCTGGGCGCCATGCTCCTGCGCGACGAGACCAAGTGCTTCGCCTTCCTGGCCGGCCATGAATCGTTCGCCGCGGCCGAAGGCGCGATCGGCATCGCCAACAACGCCAACAAGGCGCGCAAGGAGCCGCTGCGCGTGATCCTGAACGGCCTGGGCAAGGACGCCGCGCAGATCATCAGCCGCATCAACGGCTTCACCTACGTGAAGACCTCCTACGACTATTACACCGGCGAGCTCACCGAAGTCGAGCGCATCCCCTATTCGAAGGGCCCGCGCGCCAAGATCAACTGCTACGGCGCCGACGACGTGCGCGAAGGCGTGGCCATCATGTGGCACGAGAACGTGGACATCTCGATCACGGGCAACTCCACCAACCCCACGCGCTTCCAGCACCCGGTGGCGGGAACTTACAAGAAGGAGCGCCTGGAGGCGGGCAAGCCCTACTTCAGCGTGGCGTCGGGCGGCGGCACGGGCCGCACCCTGCACCCCGACAACATGGCCGCCGGCCCGGCGAGCTACGGCATGACCGACACGATGGGCCGCATGCACTCCGACGCCCAGTTCGCGGGTTCGTCGAGCGTGCCGGCGCACGTGGAGATGATGGGGCTCATCGGCATGGGCAACAACCCGATGGTGGGCGCCACGGTGGCCGTGGCCGTCGCCGTCGACGAGGCGCTCAACCACTAGACTGCGCACAAGAGAGCAGCGCCAGAGCGGCCAGCGCCGTCGACCACAACGCAAGCGAGCAAGCGCCCCCGGCGACGGGGGCGCTTTTTTGCGGGCGGGTGCGGGCAAAACGACAACCGGCCGACTGCCGATCAGCTGCGCGGCAGTCTGCGAGCCGCGCGCCCGGATATGGCGGCGTCCCGCCCTCCCATATCCCGCAAGTGTTGAACTGAAACCGCTTCGGGCGAGTAGACGAGCGATCAGCCGCAGCAAAACCGCAGGTCAAAAGCACGCACAAAATCGAGCTACCGCACAACCCGCGATTCAGTTCGACACTTGCATACATTTCGCATACGCAAGGGCCGCTCCCCCTTCGAGCGGCTCGCGACGCATGAGCGATGCGGCCGCACCTTGTGCGGGGTTCCTGCAGGAACCCCGCAGGAACCCGATGCGCTCCGACCTGCGCGTTGCCCCCCTCTTGCATCCCGCCATGCTCCGCGCCTTGCCCTGCGGCCCCGTTGCGCTAGGATATACGGGTTACCCACGAGTAAGGAGATATCTGTGGCGGTTCTGCTCACCTGCAAAGACGTGCGGCTCGAATACCCCTCGAAGGAGCTGTTCCGCGACGTCACGCTCGGCGTGAACACCGGCGACCGCATCGGCATCGTGGGCAAGAACGGCGATGGCAAATCGACCCTGCTCAAGGTGCTCTCGCGACACATCGAGCCCGACGGCGGACAGGTCATCCCCAGCGGCAACGCCACGGTGGGCGTGCTGGGCCAGACCGACTCCTTCGCCGACGACGACACGGTCGAGGACATCCTGGCCGGAGCCCGCACGGCCGCCTACGTCTGGCAGGCCGACCGCAAAGCGCGCGACATCGTCGACGAGCTGCTGGGCGACGTCGACCCCGGCGCCACGGTGGGCGCGCTTTCGGGCGGCCAGTGCCGCCGCGTCGACCTGGCTCGCATCCTCATCGGCGACTGGGACATCATCATGCTCGACGAGCCCACCAACCACCTGGACATGGGCGCGATCAGCTGGCTGGCCGACCACTTGAAGCACCGCTGGCGACCCAACGAAGGCGCCCTGCTCGTGGTCACCCACGACCGCTGGTTCCTCGACACCGTCTGCGAGCACATGTGGGAAGTGCACGACGGTCAGGTCGACCCCTTCGAAGGCGGCTTTTCGGCCTACATCATGCAGCGCGTCGAGCGCGACCGGCTTGCGGCGCTCGCCAAGCAGAAGCACGAAAACCAGCTGCGGCGCGAACTCGCCTGGCTTTCGCGCGGCGCCCAGGCCCGGCGCAGCAAGCCCAAATTCCACGTGGAAGCGGCCCAAGAGCTCATCGCCGACGTCCCCACCCTGCGCGACCCGATCGAGCTCAAGCAGATGGCCACGGCCCGCCTGGGCAAGCAGTGTCTCGAGCTCTACGACGTGTGCGTCGACCGCGGCGGCAGGCGCATCCTTTCCGACGTGACCTGGAACATCGGGCCGGGCGACCGCATCGGCATCCTGGGCGAAAACGGCACGGGCAAGACGACCCTGCTGTCGGTGCTCAACGGCACGCTGAAACCCACCCTGGGGCACATCAAGATCGGCAAGACCGTGAAGTTCGCCACCCTGTCGCAGAACCTCACCGAGCTCGCCGACATCGAAGACGACGTCATCCGCGTGGTGCTCGGCCGCTACAAAACCTACTACGTGGTGGAAGGCCGCAAGCTCTCCCCCGTGGCCCTGTGCGAGCGGCTCGGCTTCACGCGCGACGAGATCAACGCCCGCGTGAAGGACCTTTCGGGCGGCCAGCGCCGCCGGCTGCAGTTGCTGCTCATCCTGTTCGACGAGCCCAACGTGCTCATCATGGACGAGCCCACCAACGACCTCGACACCGACATGCTCGCCGTGACCGAAGACCTGCTCGACACCTGGCCGGGCACGCTCATCGTAGTGAGCCACGACCGCTACTTCATCGAGCGCGTGACCGACAACCAGTACGCGATCCTCGACACCCACATCGAGCACGTGCCCGGCGGCGTCGACGAGTATTTGGAAAAGCTCGCGGCCCTGCAGAAGGCCAAGGCCGGGCGGGCTCAGGCGCAGGCCGCGGGCGCGGCACCCAGCGCACCGGCTGCCGACGCGCCCACAGGCTTGTCCAACGCCGAACGCCACGAGCTGAAGAAGCAGGTGCACAGCCTCGAGCGGAAGATGAAGTCGCAGCGCGAACGCATCGAAAAGGCCCAGGCTGCGCTCGAAGCCGCCGACCCCTACGATTTCGAGGCGTTAGGCGAAGCGCAGGCCAAGGTGCAGGCCGCGCAAGACGCCCTATCCGATTTGGAAGACGCCTGGCTTGAAGCGAGCGAAAAACTCGAGGGATAGAAAAACGCCCCGATGCGATGCATCGGGGCGTCGTGCGTTTCAGGGGGCTTTGGGGCACCCAGCTGCAGGCGGGCGCTCGGGAACGCGCCCTAGCGAGCAGGCGGCCGTTCGGGGCGCGGTCAGCCGGCCTATTTGCCGCCCTTGTTCCGCTTGCCGTATCGCTGATAGGCTTCGAGCACCTGCAGCTCGTAGGTCTTGCGGGCGTTCGAAACGCTCGTATCGAGAATAAGCCCGCAGGTGAAGCTCAGCATGCCGGCGCCCACGAAGGCCACGGCGAGCACCGCCGAGGGCAGGCGCGGCACGAGCCCCGTATGGGCGAACTCGGCGATCACGGGCACGCCGATGCAAAGGCCGATAACGATGAGGACCAGGGCAAGCCAGCCGAACAGGCGCAGCGGGCGGTAGTCCTTGAAGAGCTGGCCGATGCACTTGAGCACCTTGTAGCCGTCGCCGAAGGTCGACAGCTTGCTGTAGCTGCCCTCGGGGCGGTCGCGGTACTCGATGGGCACCTGGGCGATGCGCCAGCGCTTGTCGACCGCGTGGATCGAGAGCTCGGTCTCGATCTCGAAGGCGGGCGAGATCACCGGCATCGTCTTGGCGAAGACCTCGTTGAAGCCGCGGTAGCCGGTCATGACGTCGTTGAACTCGAAGCCGTAGATGTGCTTGATGAGCCCGCGCACCAGGTTGTTGCCAAAGCCGTGGAAGGCGCGGTCGTTCTCCTCGCCGTAGGAGCCGTTCGACAGGCGGTCGCCCACCGTCATGTCGGCCTCGTCCTCGACGAGCGGGCGGAGCAGGTCGAGTGCGGCCTCGGCCGGGTAGGTGTCGTCGCCGTCGACCAGGAGGTAGTAATCGGCGTCGATGTCGCGGATCATCTGGCGGACGACGTTGCCCTTGCCCTGGCGGCCCTCGTGGCGCACGATCGCGCCGTGGGCGCGGGCGATGTCGGCCGTGCCGTCGGTGGAGTTGTTGTCGTAGACGTAGATGTCGGCGTCGGGCAGGACGTGCTTGAAGTCGTCGACGACCTTGGCGATCGTGACGGATTCGTTGTAGCAGGGAATGAGAACGGCAACCGTGCCGTCGATATCGTTAACCATGAAGGTTGCCACCAGGGCCTCCTCTTCTCGTTGCATAAACGGACATATTATAGCGGGCACGCACGGGGCCACGCGCAAGAACGGGAAAACGCGACAAATGACCGCGACAGCCGCCGGGGCCAAAAGGTGACAACATCACGCGCCCCTGTTGTCACGTGAAAAGGGGACAACGTCACGCGCCCCTGTTGTCACCAAAACGAGAGCGAGCCCGCAGATGCGGGCTCGCATGCATACGGTTGCCTTGTCGCTTTGCAGCTACTTGGCCTGGGCGGGGCTGCCGGCCTTCGCGGGGGCCGCGAACTCGCCGCCGCAATGCGAGCAGCGCACGGCGCCCGCCTTGACCTCTTCCAGGCAGTAGGGGCAGGTCGGCGCGGCCACGGGGGCCTCCTCTTCCTTGCCCGCGAGTTTGCGACCGGCCTCTTCGACCTTGTTGAAGGCCTTGACCAAGCAGAACACGATGAGCGCGATGATCAGGAAGTTGATTACGGCGCCGATGAAGGACCCGAAGTTCATCGACACGGTGTCGGTGATTTTGATGTTGAGGGCGCCCATGTCGGCCCCGTTGCCGCCGCTGACCAGCGTGATCAGGGGATTGATGATGTCGGTGGTGAGCGACGTCACGATGGCGGTGAAGGCGCCGCCGATGATAACGCCGACGGCCATGTCCATCACGTTCCCGCGGGCGATGAAAGTGCGGAATTCCGCGATGAAGCCCTTGCTCTTGCTCATCAGATCTCCTCCTCTAAGAGATGAATTTCACCTCACAGTATGGCATAATCTAGTTCTCTGCACATGCCAGTGTGGCGCAATGGTAGCGCAATTGATTTGTAATCAATCGGTTGCAGGTTCGAGTCCTGTCACTGGCTCCAGAGTTTTCCCAGGTCAGCGAAGCTCTTCGCTGACCTTTTTCATTTCCGGGCCCAGAGCGGCCGCCTCTTTGAGCAGCGGGTCGATCGCGCGGATCGCCCGCGTCTGCGCCTCTTCCAGGGGAATCGTGCCGCGCTCGATGTCGACGCGCACCACGCCGGCCATGCCGCCGATCTCTTCCCCGGTGAACACCACGCGCACCTTGGCCGGGTCGGCATGCTGAGGGAAGGTGGCGCGCAGCTTGGCAGTCGCCCGCTCGCTGAACTGGGCGAAATCGGTCTGGACAGGCACGAGGATGGGAATCTCCAACGTGTAGGCGTCGCTTAAATGCACCAAGGAGTTCTTGTTCATCAGAGAGTTGGGAACGATGTGGGCACAGCCGTTGGCGTCGATGATCACCGTGTGCCGCCAGGTGATGTCGCTCACGCGGCCCGACTGGCCCAGCACCTCGATGTACTCGCCGGGCTCCACCAAACGCCCCATCGACACCTGCAGGCCGCCGAAGAGGTTCAACAGGGTGTCTTGAAAGCCGAGGGACACGGCGATGCCGCCGACGCCCAGGGCGGTGATGAAGGCCGTGAGGTCGTAGTTGAAACAGGTTTTCGAAATGATCGCCGCACCGGTGAGCCACACCGTCCAGCGCACGATATTGGCGAGGATCGAGCCCGCCGGCAGCGGCGTCGCATCGCTGTTCGAAATCTTGCGCACCACGCGGAAGAGATAATGCTGCACCACATAGGTGATGCCGAAAATGACCAGCCCCCAGAAGATCTTCTGCAGGATGGGGAAATCGTTGTTGAGCGTGGTGAAGAAATCGGCCATGGTCTTCTTTCTGTTGGAATGCGCCCATCATATCAGGTCGTGCGCGCCGCGCAGCCGCCGCGCGCGAAGACGCAGGGAGAAAGCGAAGCCCGACCGGGCGGCGCGCACAGCCGATGCGGGTGAGCCGCAGCGACGGGCCCGCGGCTCACCCGCGCGCCGACGCCCCCTACCAGGAGCCGCCTCCCCCGCCGCCGCCTCCGCCGCCCGCGCCGGCGCCCGATGCCGTACTGGCCGCCTGGGCTGCGCTGATGCTCGACGCCACGCTGTCGGAAATGCTCGTGACCATGTCCGACCCGACCGCCTGAGCGATCCATACCGAACTCCACGCCGCACCCGTCGAATCGCCGTACCAGCCCGGGCTCGCGAGCTCGATGCCCTCGAAGTCGCGCGCCCATTCGTCTTCCAAACCCAGCGCAATCGCAAAGGGCAGCACATCGTAGAAGTAGCTCTCGTTCTCCTTCAAGAGCATCTTCAATCGCGGCAGCTCGGCCGTGCGGATGAACTCCTGCAAGCCCCAGAGCTTGCCGAGCAGGGCCACGCGATAGGGCGTGTTCTCGAGCAGCTTGGGTTGGAAGAAGGCCAAGACGAGGTAGGCGATCGCCATCGAATCCACCAGGCCCTCAGGCAACAGGAGATAATCGGCGCACGCGTAGATGACCATCCCCGCTTCGAACACGGCGGCTGCCACCGTGATAACGGCCATGGCCACCGAATGCCCGCTGCGATGCCAGTAGAAGAGGAAGAGCGCAATAAGGAGGGCGACGACCGCGATGGCCGCGCCCGCGACCAGGTTATAGGTGTAGGACACCTCCGACCCCACCGCGATCGCCGCCGCAACCAAGACCAGGGGCAGCGCGCTCAACACAAAGGCCTGGCTGGAATGCTTCACCAGCGTACGGTCGCCGGTGAAGCTCTTGCGCAGAAGGGTCTTGGCGTCCTCGACGGCATCGCCCAGGTTCTCGTCGGTCTCCCCCAGGTCGCGGTCGCGCAGAGGGCCGCCCGGCACTTCGCGGAAGAGGGCGTTGAAGAAGGCGAGCTCGAAATCGGCCGCATCGGCGGGCAGCGCCGAAAGCGGTTTCAACACGATGCGGTCCTTGGCCTGGCCGATGAGGCGCTTCTTGCCCGCCTGTCGCTCGATTTCAAGGTAGCCCCGCTCGGCCCACCAGGGGATGAGGGCGATCAAGTCGCGCAGGTCGGCCGAATCGTCGATGACGACGCCCACTTCGGCGGGCAGAAGGCCTTCGGGCGGATAGAATTCGACGGTTTTCGTGGGTTTCACGCGCGACCGGCGCACCATGAGCACGACCGCGGCCAGGGCAGCCGGCACCGAAAGCGCGAGGAGGACGGCGGCGGGCACGGCTGAGGTCGCCGGCGGTTCGTCGAAGTAGCCCTGGGGCAGGACGCCGAACAGGGTCACGGCCTGGTTGGCCGGCACGCGTTCCACCGCGCCCTGCACGCCGTTCGCACTCACCTGGGCGTCGACGCCCACGGCATCGGTCTCGCTCGCGGCGTCGCCGCTGTAGACGCGCATGTTCTCCACCGCATCCTGCGGCAACGCCTCGTCGAAGGCCACGTTGAAGGTGAAGTTCCGCACCGGCATGCCCCAGCCGGTGCCGAGCACCGAAAAGTAGAGGAAGTCGAGGGTGTCGAGCCGGTCGTTGGGGAAATGGTAGACGTAGGAGATCGTGTAGGTTTTCGGCCCAGTGACCGTCTCGTCTTCCGACCCCAGGCGCAGGCGGACGGCGCTTTCCTCGTCTGAAACGTCGACCGGGTCGAGCCCGGTGTCGATGTCGGTCACCCAGGCCTCGTACGGGTACGATTGGCCCGGTGCGCCCGTGATGCCCGAACCCACGTAGAAGACCGTGGGGATGTCGCGGTAAAGCCCGTGCTTTTGCACGTAAAAATCGACCGCGATCGTTTCGGTCACGGAGACGGTGTCGTCGGCATGCACGGTAGCCGCCACGTCGTAGGAATCGATTGTGAAGCCCGGGTCGTCCTCGTCGCTCGAATCGGCGAAGGCCGCGGGCGCGCAGGCGAGCGCGAGCGCCGCCAGCGCCAGCGCGAGGGCGCACGCCCACCGGCGGACGGCGCGCAAACCAGCGTCCATGGAAACCCCCTCCCCCGCGCGGGCTGCGGCGCCGGCGCGGCATCATGCGGGAGCCGTTCGGCCCCTCCCCTCGCGCGGGCGGCAGGCAGGCGCTTGCCGCCCGCGCAATCGAAACGACGGCGGGCACCGGGCCCGCCGCTGCAAGCTAGAACGACACCTGCACGTTCTCGCGTTCGGCCGCGTTCGTCACTTCGTACATGGGCTTGCGCTCGAAGTGGAACATCCCCGCGATGATCGACGAGGGGAACATCTGCACCTTGTTGTTGTATTCGCGCACGCTGCCGTTGTAGTACTTGCGGGCGTTGGCGATGTCCTCTTCGACCCGCTGCAGCTGGTTCTGCAGGTCGAGGAAGTTCTGGTTGGCCTTGAGGTCGGGGTAGCTTTCGGCCAGGGCGAAGAGCTGGCGCAGGGCGCCCGTGAGCTCGTTTTCGCTTGCGAAGCGCTCGACAAGGTCGCCGGCCGCGGCGGCCGCGCTGCGGGCCTTCACGAGCGCGTCGAGCGTCGACTTCTCGTGGGCGGCATAGCCCTTCACCGATTCGACCACGTTGGGAATGAGGTCGTAGCGCTTCTTCATATAGACGTCCATCGTGGAAAAGGCCTCTTCGACCTTGTTGCGCTGGCCCACGAGGCCGTTGTAGGCGGCGATCGCCCAGATGACGACGATGGCCGCGATGACTGCGATGACGATGCCTGCGATCATGGTTCCTCCTTGCGCGTCGGCCTCCTCGGGCGGATGCGCGCCGGGAGCACGGGCGTGGTACGATGCTTCCAATGTAGCAGGTCGAGGGGCCGCTTGTGTCGCACATCCAACATGCGCGGCGGCCGAACGGCCAAACTTTTTCCCGCCTTTGACATGCGTGCCGAGCGGGCGACGCGGAAGGGACGCATCACGATGAAGGACACGAACGGCACCGGCTACCTGCCGCGCGAGCAATGGTTGGAAATCGACCTCTTCGAGCGCCTGTCCCGGTCCGCCTTCCGCAGCCGTTTCCACCTTTCCGCCGCCGACCGCGCCTACATCGAGAAGCGCGGGATGGACACGGTGCGCAGTCACGCCTACGACCTCGTGCGCAAGCGGCTCGCCCCGGCGCAGATCCCCAACGACGGCAAGCAGACGCCCATGCGCGGAGCGCCCAAGGGGCATCCGGTGTTTGTGGCCCAACACGCCACGGCCACCTGCTGCCGGGGATGCCTGGAGAAGTGGCACGGGATTCCGGCCGGCCGGGAGCTTACGGAAGCGGAAATCGATTACGTGGTGGACGTGATCATGACCTGGGTGGAACGGGAAGCCGCTGCGGGCGGGCGCGCGGGCGCCGGCTCGCGCTGAACCCGCGTCGAAGCGCGCTTGGGGGCGCGCCGATGGGTCGGGACGGGCGTCACCACGACATCATACGCACGACCGACAGGTCTTACGAGGCGCGCCCCTTCACGCGCGCTTCTTTGGCGGGGCGCCAGGCGGCGCCCGCGCGCCCGCCCGCAGCGGCACGGGACCGTTTTTGTATAGGGGTTGTTGTTGAAAGCGTCTTCGCGATGAAGGTGGGGCTTTGGATGCAACTTCCTGCGTGCTGATGACGGGGTTTTGACGTAAATATCGCTAATTCGCGGAGATGAGGGGTTCTCGCTGAACAATTCGCCAATTTCTGAAGCGTTATTGTACAGCGCTTAATATTCTGTTCATTACTGAACCGACATCATTGTTGCTTTGTGCGAAATAGCTACTTTTACGTCATTTCTGGGCAAAGGTGAGTCAAAGAGATGTGACCCCTTTGACTCATTCCCCTTCTTCCGTTTTCTTGGCCGCGTAGGCAGCCGCTTGGGCGCGAATCTTGGGTTTCGATGCCTGCAGGAGGCACAGCGACAGGACCGAGAGCACGGCTTGGGTGGCCACTACGGTAAGCCACACGCCGTCGAGGCCAATAAACTGCGGCAGGACGATCGCGAAGAAGACCATGAGCACCACTTCGCCCACGATCACGATGCTCGAATTGCGGTTGGATTCCACCGCGTAGAAGAACGAAGTCGTCGCGTGCGTGATGCCGTAGAAGCCCAGCACGAGCGAGAACAGCGACACGCCCCGGTAGAAGACCTCGCTCGTTTCCGGCGAGCTGCCGAAAAGCTGGGCGAGCTGCACGCGGAAGGCGGTGAGGGCCCACATGCCCAACAGGCCGATCGCAATCGCGAACACGTAGTTGGTGCGGCGCAGGGCCCGCATGGCGCGCACGTCGCCCTCGCCGAACTTCACGCTGATGAGCGGCTGCGAACCGTCGTTGACGCCTTGGATGAGCCACTGCACGGCCACCGCCACGTAGGAAATCACGGCGAAAGCCGCCTGGGCCGTGGCCCCTCCGTTGGCGACGGAGGCGACGTTGATCACGAGCGTGGTGACTTCGGGCAGCAGGGTGAGCGCGAAGGGCGCGAAGCCGCCGCGCAGGGTGCGGGCGATGAACTTGCCGCTCGGGGCGAAGTCGCCGCGGCGCAGGCGGTTCTCCTTCTTCAGGAAGAAGAGCACGCCGCTCGCGAAGACGAAACCTTGGGCGATGATCGTGGCAAGCGCCGCGCCTTCCACGCCCCAGTAGAGACGGCAGATGAAGACGTAGTCCAAGATCACGTTGACGATGCCGCTTGCGACGAGCACGCACATGGCCAGCACGACCTTGCCCTTGTTGCGCATGAGCGGAATGAAGCCCGACGCCATCACCTGGAACAGCGACCCCCAGGCCATGACCGAAAGGTAGCCTTGGGCTTGGGCCAGGATCTCGTCGCGGCCGCCGATGAGGATGAGCAGCTGCTGACCGAAGACGAGCAGGACGACCATGATCACGGGCGTGGCCAGCAAAAGCATGGTGAGCGTGTGCGCGATCGCCCGGTTGGCCGATCGCATATCGCCCACGCCCGCACAGATCGAACTGATCACGGCGCCGCCCATGCCGATGCCCGTGCCCGTGGCCATCATGAAGGCGACGAGCGGCCAGGCCACGTTGATGCCGGCCAGGCCGGCGTCGCCCACCACCTGGCCCACGAACAAGCCGTCGATGATGCTGTAGATGCCCGTGAGCAAAAACGACGCCATCGACGGCAGGATGTAGTGCAGATAGACTTTGAATTCGGCGCGGCTCAGCACGTCGCGGTCCTCCTCGCTAGAGTTCCTCGAGTTTGGCGAGCCTCCTCCAGGTTTCGTCGCGACCTGCCTCGACCCGCTCGATCTCGCCGTCGGTCAGCGCGCGGAAACGCCCCTGCCCCCGCAGGTAATGCGCCACGCTCGAGAACTCCTTCGGCTTCTTGTTGATGCGGAACCGGCCCCCCTCGTATTCGGCCAGGTACCATAAGCCGCAGTCTACCACCTCGCGCGCGACCGAGATAGTCGCATCCTCGGCGCAGCCCCAGCCTGTGGGACAGGGGGCGATCACATGGATGAAGCGGGTGCCGTGAATGCCCTTGGCGCGGTCGACCTTGCGGATGAAGTCGTTCAGGTAGCCGATGCTCGCCGTAGCCGCATAGGGGATGCCGTGGGCGGCGACGATTTCGAAGAGCCGCTTCTTTTCGGTGAGGCAGCCATGGGCGTGGGCGCCCGCCGGAGTCGTCGTGGTGCGCGCGCCGTAGGGCGTCAACGAGCTCTTTTGGATGCCCGTGTTCATGTAGGCTTCGTTGTCGTAGCAGATGTAGAGGATGTCGTCGTTGCGATCGATCGCGCCCGAAAGGGCCTGCAGGCCGATGTCGGCCGTGCCGCCGTCACCGGCGAAGCCCACCACGATCGCGTCGTCCGGCGCGCCGCCGCGGGCCCGCAGGCCCGCCTCGATGCCGGAAAGCACGCTGGCCGTGGCGGCAAAGGGCGTGATCATCGCGTTGTTGGCGAAGCTCATCTGGGGGAAGTTGAAGCCCACGGCGCTCATGCAGCCGGCCGGCAGGGCGCACACGGCGTTGGGGCCGAGCACCTTGAGGGCATGGCGCACCACGAGCGCGGCGCCGCAGCCGGCGCAGGCCTTGTGGCCGAAGAAGTACTCGTCTTCGGAAAGGGTCTTGGCGTTCAGGGCCATTACCGCTCGCCTCCTTGGTCCGCGATGTTGAGGAAGGTGACGTCGGGCACGCGCGCGGCGTCGCTGCCCGCCACCTGGTGCAGGGCGTCGAAGATCTGCATGACCTGGCCTTCAGTGATGTCGTCGCCACCCAGGCCGCCGATGAAGTTGCGGGTGGGCACCGGACAGCCGGCGCGGTGCAGGGCCGAGTTCACGTTGGTGAAGACCGTGCCCTCGGCGCCGAAGCTCACGTCCTTTTCGAGCACCGCCACGGCCCGGGCGCCGCTCACGGCAGCCACGATTTCGGGCCCCGGCAGGGGGCGCAGATAGCGGATGCGCAGCACGCCGACCTTGCGGCCCGCCGCGCGCAGGCGGCTGGCCACGTCGCGCACCTCGCCGGCGATCGAGCCCAGGGTGACCACGATTTCTTCAGCGTCTTCGCAGTGCCAGGCGTCGACCACGCCCGGGTAGGCGCGCCCGATCGTGCGGGCGAATTCGCCTTCGACCTCGTCCACCACCTGGGCCGCGGCCAGCATATCGAGGTGCTCGCGCTGCTTGTAGTAGCGGTTGTAGGCGGGGCCGGCCGTGTAGCCGATGCTCACCGGATGCTCGAAGTCGAAGCGGTTGGACGTCTCGTAAGGCGGCAGGAAGGCGTCGGCTTCGGCAGGGCTGGGCACATCGACCGTTTCGTAGGTGTGGGTGAGCGCGAAGCCGTCGAGGCAGACCATGACCGGCGTGCGCACGCGCGCATCTTCGCCCAGGCGGTAGGCCATGAGAGCCAGATCGAGCGCCTCCTGGGCGTTTTCGGCATAGACCTGAATCCAGCCGTGATCCAGAAGCGAGAGCGAATCGCGCTGGTCGCCGTAGATGTTCCAGGGCAGGCAGGTCGACCGGTTGGCGTTCATCATCACGATCGGAAAGCGGCCGCCCGCCGCATAGGTGAGGCATTCGGCCATGTAGAGCAGGCCCTGGCTCGAGGTCGCCGTGAAGGCGCGGGCCCCGGCCGCCGCGGCGCCGATGGCCGCCGACAAGGCCGAATGCTCGCTTTCGACGTGGAGGTAGTCAGCATCGAGGTCGCCCCGTTCTACCATTTCGCTCAGCCGTTCGACGACGACCGTCTGAGGCGTGATCGGGTAGGCGCTGATGACCTGCGGGCGGGCCAGGCGCACGCCTTCGGCGAAAGCCTCGTCGCCCGAAAGGAACTTCTTCTCGCTCATGCGCGCTCCCCTTCCCCTCGCGCCGCGGCGCGGGCGGCGTCGGTCTTCTTGGCTTCGCCTTCGTCGACCATGGAAATGCTGCCAAAGGCGCAGACCGTTTTGCAGATGCCGCAGCCCTTGCAGAAATCGACGTCGACGAAGACCGCCACGTCGTCGGTGTGGGTCTTGCGGATGGCCCCGTCGGGACAGTAGAGGTAGCACTGCAGGCAGCCCGCGCAGGTTTCCGCGTCGATGACGGGCCGCTTCAGGCGCCAGCCCGCGTTGGTTTCGGCGAGCCAGCCCGCCGGAAAGCAGGTGGAATCGGCGTAGTCGCCGGGTTCGAGCGCGTCCGTGCGCAGGCGCGGGATGCGCAGCCCCTTCCCTTCCGAATAGTCGCTCACAGCGCCTCTCCTTCCCTCGCGGCGAGCACCGTGTCGATCACGGCGATGTTCTTGTCTTGCAGGCGGGCGGGCATGTTCGAGCGCACGGCCGCCACCAGGCTCTCGCGCGAAAGGCCCGGTACCAGGGGCAGAAGGGCCGCGAGCAGGGCCGTGTTGGGAATGGCCCGGCCGAGCACCGCCTGCGAGATCCCGTTGGCGTCGATCACGTGCACGCGGGCGTCGTCGAAGGCGCGCTCGGAGTTCACGAGCACCGTGCCGCCGGACGCGAGCTCGGCTTCGAAGCCGGGGGCGAACAAGGTCTCGTCCAGGTAGACGACCACGTTGCCGCGCGCAGAAGCGCTGCGGTCCCCCACCGGCGCCGTCGACAGCTTGGTGAAGGCCCGCATGGGGGCGCCGCGCCGCTCGGGCCCGAAGGACGGGAAGGCGAGCGCGTAGCGCCCGTCTTCGGCGCACCAGGCCGCCCCGAGCAGGCGGGCGGCCGTGAACGCGCCCTGGCCGCCGCGGCCGTGCCAGATTACCTCTATCATGATGCTCCTCCCACGCCACGCAGAAGGCACCCGCCTCGACGCGAAACGGATGCCCTCTGCTCGGGTTCGATTCTTAAATGGTAGCCCTAGAGCTGCACGTAGCGCGAGAGGTTCTTGGTGAGGCTCTTCACGAACACTTCCGCCAGGCCCTCCAGGCGCTCGTCCTTGCGGGCGATGTAGCCCAGCTTGAGCGTCACGTCGGTCTGCAGCGGAATGGTCTGCAGCGAGGAGCCGTCGGTGATGCCCACCAGGATGCCGCTCGTGATCGTGTAGCCGTTCAGCGCGCTGATGAGCTCGGTAAGGCTCGCGCGGTCGGTCGTGGCCACGCGGCGGTCGCGCGGCACGCCCGAAAGGGCCTCTTCGTAGAAGTCGGCCGAATCGCCGGCCTCCTGCTCGAAGTAGACGTAGGGGTAGTCGGACAGGTCCTCGATCGACAGGCTCGTCGCGTTGCTCAGCGGGTGGCTCGAAGGCACGGCCACGTAGGGCTTCGAGGAGATGATCGGGTTGAATTCCAGCCCGGCTTCGTCCAAGGCCTTTTCGATCGTCGCGGCGTTTTCGGTCGTCTCGAAGATCACGCCCAAGTTGCTGCGGCCGCTGTAGACGTCCTCGATCACGCTGCGGGTCGTGCCGTTGCGGAAGGCGTAAGCGTACTCGGTGCCGCCGCCCGCGAAGATCGTGTGCGCGAAGGCCTGGACGCTGAACAGATAGTGCTGGCCGGATACTGCGAATTTCGTTGCCATAGGGGTTACCTCTTCCTAGTTCTGCTTCACGCCGTCGGCTTTTTCGAACTGCTTTTCCACGGCCTTGGCCGCATCGGTGGACGTGCGCTCGTCGATGAAGCGCTTGGCCTTGTGCTCGGCGGAAACGCCCATCTGGTCGGTATCGTAGACGATGACCTTGGCCGGGCGCACGCCGCAGTGGGCCTTCAGCGCGCCTTCCACGCGCTTGGCGATTTCGTCGAAGGGCTCGTCGGAACCGAAGACGCGCTCCACCGACACCTCGTACTTGGTCGTGTAGTTCTCGTCGTAGACGCGGATGCGGTACTCGCCGTCGAGGCCCTTGTCGTTGCGGACCACGTATTCGATGTCGCTCGGGAAGACGTTGACGGCGGACACGATGAACATCTCGTCCTTACGGCCGAGCACGTGGATGCGGGCCATGGTGCGGCCGCAGGCGCAGGGGGTCTTGTCGACCCAGCCGATGTCGCCGGTGCGGAAGCGAATCATGGGACGGGCGTGCTTCAGAAGCGTGGTGTAGACCAGCTCGCCCTTCTCGCCGTCGGGCAGGACCTCGCCGGTGACCGGGTCGACCGTCTCGACCAGGATCTGGTCCTCGATGAGGTGCAGGCCGTCCTTCTCGTCGCACATGCCGGCGCAGGCGCCGTAGATGTCGGACAGGCCGAAGAAGTCGTAGACGCTCGCGCCCCAGATGTCTTCGATGGCCTTGCGGGTCGTGTCGATCGAACCGCCCGGCTCGCCGGAGATGATGATGTGCTGCAGGTTGGGGAAGTCCTTAATGGGATCGTAGCCCTGCTCGATGGCCTTCTGGCCCAGCAGCCATGCGTACGACGGGCTCGACCACATGAAGGTGGGCTGGTAGTGCTTCATGGCCCACAGCAGGCGGCTCGACGGGACGGCGCCGACCCAGATGCCCAGAGCGCCCAGGTTCTGCGCGCCGATGACGCAGGGACCGCCCACGTAGAGGGCGAAGTTCATGCCGTGCAGGTAACGGTCGTTGGGGCGCATGCCGACCTGCCAGAAAAGGCGGGATTCGGCGTCCATGAAGTCGTCGAAGTCCTTCTGGGTGAAGGGGCTCATCGTGGGCACGCCCGTGGAGCCCGACGAGGTGGCCATGTAGACGACGTCGTCTTCGGGCACGCCGCACAGCTCGCCGAAGAAGGAGCCCACGCCCTGGGTGGAGCGCTCGGTCTGCTTGTTGATGAAGGGGAACTTTTCCAGGTCCTTCAGCGTGTCCACATGGGGCTCAATCCCGAGCTCGTCCCAGGTGCGCTTGTAGTAGGGGGCGTTTTCGTAGGCGAACTTGAGTTCTTCGTTCAGACGCTCGAGCTGGAGCTTTTCGAGCTCTTCGCGCGGCATCGTCTCGATTTCGGGATCGTAGTACTTCTGGTCGTAGGGAATGTTCTTCTTCGGCATGTAGGGTGCTCCTCTGAATAGCGGCGCCAGCGGACGGGGCGCGATTTCCATGAGGACGATTAAACAACCCGGCCTAGTCATTCACAAGGGGATACGTCATTCGGAGTTCCGAAGCTGCGTTATCGGTGCAAACGATAACGCACAAAGAAGCCCTGTTCAGAGGTGATTTACGGCACGTTTTCCCGTAAGCCCAGGCCATGCGTCCCATTGCAGGAGCGCCCGCGGCTGTGGTACACCACCATCGTTAATCGTTTTCACGCAGAAAGCCGCTTATGACACTCCAACAGCTTCGATACCTTATCGCTATCGCCGAATACGGCTCGATCAACGCCGCGGCCCACAACCTCTACGCGTCCCAGTCGAATCTGTCGACGGCTATCAAAGATCTGGAAAACGAGTTCGCGATTTCGATCTTCCGCCGGTCGAACCGGGGCGTGACCCTCACCAACGAGGGCGCCGAGCTTCTGGCCTACGCCCGCCAGGTGGTCGAGCAGGCCGACATGCTCGAATCGCGCTACGCCCACACCCGCGAGGCCCATGCCCGTCTGGCCGTGTCGACCCAGCACTACGCCTTCAGCGTGCAGGCCTTCATCGCCACGGCCGAAGCCTGCGCCAACGACCAGTACGATTTCATCCTGCGCGAAACGGCCACGAGCCAGATCATCCAGGACGTGAAGACCTTCCGCAGCGATTTGGGCATCCTATTCTTGGACGACTTCAATTCCCGCGTGATGTGGAAGGCCTTCGACGAGGCGGGGCTCATGTTCTACCCCCTCTTCGAAGCCAACGCCCACGTCTTCATAGGCGCCAACCACCCGCTGGCAGACAAGGACGTCATCACGCTCGACGATTTGGAGCCCTACCCCCGCTACTCCTTCGAGCAGGGCGTGGAGAACTCCTTCTACTTCGCCGAAGAGCCCTTCGGCCACCTGTCCCACAAGAAGAACTTCCGCATTTCCGACCGCGGCACCTTGACCAACCTGCTCGCCGACTTCAACGGCTACACGATCTCGACCGGCATCCTTTCCAACGAGATGTATTCGGGCATCGTGAGCAAGCCGCTCGCCGTGAAGGAGACCATGCGCGTGGGCTACGCGATGAACAAAGACCGCCGCCCGAGCGACCTGTTGGCGAACTACATAGAGAACCTGAAGAAGATCGCCCGCGAAAGCGACCAGGTGGAATCCTACTTGGGCGACTAGCGGGCGGGGCGTGACAGGGGGACGGAGGTCGTCGTCACGGCAAGGCCTATTCCGCGTCGAGGAAGCCGCCCGTCTGGCGGTCCCACAGGTCGGCGTACTCGCCGCCCTCGGCCAAGAGCTCGTCATGCGTGCCGTCTTCGACGATTTTCCCGTGGGCGAGCACGACGATGCGGTCGAGGCTCGCCACCGTCGACAGGCGATGGGCGATCACGATCGAGGTGCGGCCCCGCATGAGGTTTTCCAGGGCCTGTTGGATGAGCTGCTCGCTTTCGCTGTCGAGCGCGCTCGTAGCCTCGTCGAGCACGAGGATGGGCGCGTCGGCCAGGATGGCGCGGGCAATCGCGATGCGCTGGCGCTGACCGCCCGAAAGCTTCACGCCCCGCTCGCCGGTCACCGTATCGAAGCCTTCGGGGAAGGCCTCGATGAATTCGGTCGCGTTGGCCTGGTCGGCCGCCCGGCGAATCTCCTCCATCGTGGCGCCCGGCTTGCCGTAGGCGATGTTTTCGGCGATCGTGCGGTGGAAGAGCAGGGGCTCCTGGGGCACGTAGGCAATCTGGCGGCGCAGGCTCACCTGGGCTACGCTCGAAATGCTCTGACCGTCGATCGAGATCTCACCCTTCTGGATGTCGGTGAGGCGCAGAAGCAGCTTGGTGAGCGTGGTCTTGCCCGAGCCCGACTTCCCCACCAGGCCCACGCGCTGGCCAGCCGGGATCTGCAGGTTGAAGCCCTCGAAGACGGGCGTTTCGGCGTCGCCGTCGGTGTAGTAGAACTCCAGGTCGCGAAAATCGATGGCCCCGTGGCGCACCGCCAGGTCGGGCGCGTCGGGCGCGTCCTGCACGAGCACCGGCTCGTCTAAGATGACCGTCATGTCGTGGGCGTCGCCCAGGGCGCGGTTCACGGCCTGCAGGACCTGGTTCACGCGGTTGAACTGCATCGTGAGCGAATAGGTGTAGGTGAACATCATGACCACGGTGCCGGCCGAAATGCCGAACCATGCGTTTCCGCCCGCGATAAAGACGATGAGCACGATCATGATCACCAGGATCAGCGACGCCGCCACGGCCCCGCGCAGCACGCTCGAGCGCATGCGCAGGGAGTCGGCCGCCACGACCTCGCGGTTGGCCTTGTCGAAAAGCGCGTGCTCGTAGGATTCGCGCCCGTAGGTCTTCACGGCCAGGATGTTGGTGATCGCGTCGGAAAGCTCGCCCGAAAGGCTGTTCTGGGCGCCGGCGGCCTTGGTGTTCATGGGCAGCAGGCGCTTGAAGAGGGTGTAGACCACCACCAGGTAGATGACGAGCAAGACCGAAAGGATCGCCACGTAGAGGGGCACCAGGGGCGCGAGCAGGCAGATCGTGAAGACCGCCGCCGAAGCGATGGGCACGATCGCGTAGACCAGCTGCTCGAGCAGGGCCGCGTAGGCGTTGACGAACTTGGAGGTCTGGCTCACGAGCGACCCGCCGAAACGGTTGGTGTGGAAGGTCATCGACTGGTTGCTCAGGCGGTCGAAGATCTTGGTGTCGAGCTCGTAGTTGACCTTGATCTCGAGCTTCCAGACGCTGTAGTCCTGAAGCTTGCTGCACACCTGGCCCACGACGTTGACCGCGATCATAAGGGCGATGTAGGGCCCGAAGACCTCAAGCACCTGGTCGGGCCCTACCCCGCCGGCGCTCACCAGGTCGACGATGCGGCCCACGATAAGCGGGTTGGCGTAGGACAGCAAGAAGATGAAGCCCAGCGTAGAGATGATCGAAAGGGCGAAGATGCCCTTGTGGTGCTTGGTCGCCTGCCAGAAGTACGAAAGCGACCGCCGCGTGACCGACGCGCTGTCCCCCGAACGTGATGCCATGGATTCCCCCGTTGCTATATGAGTTGTTTGCTATCAGTTTACTCTTCTATACCTGCACGACGCCGAACGGCCGAAACGGACGGGATTGTGCGCGAGCCGTTACCGAAGCGCACCGGACGGGAGGCCGCGCATAAGGATGCGGTGTGCAGGGAGCCCAAGCGGCGCGCTGCTGCACGCACGCGAGAACGCAGTCGAGCGCGACAGCGCAGCGAAGGACGGCTGCCCGGGGCCCCGGGCCCAGAGCGCTAGAGCATGCTCGTAGGGTCGACGTCGACGGCGACGTTGACGTAGCGGTTGGCCTTGCGCGAACGGAAGACGGGCGCGAGCACCGCCCCGATGTCGGCGTCGAGCGGGGCCTTCACCGTGATGTGGTAGCGGAATGCCCCGCGCAGGCGCGAGAGCACGCAGGGCACGGGCGGCAGCATGAGCCAGCCCGTCACACCGGCTTCGGTCACCTGGGCGCGTAGGGCCGCATAGACCGTGCGGGCCTCTTCCTGCACCTGGTCTTCCCGCTTGCCCCACACGAGCACGTCGGCCAGGCGCACGTAGGGCGGATAGCCCAGCGCCTTGCGTTTGCCGAGCTCGTCAGCAAGAAATCTCTCGCGGTCGTAGCGGGCGGCGGCGCGGATGGGCACCGAATCGGCCGAATAGGTCTGCACGATCACCCGTCCCGGCAAGTCGGCGCGGCCCGCGCGGCCGGCCACCTGCTCGATCAGATCGAAGGTGCGCTCGCCGCTGCGGAAGTCGGGCAGGCGCAGCTGGGTGTCGGCGTTGATCACGCCCACGAGCGTGACCTCGTCGAAGTCGAGGCCCTTGGCGATCATCTGGGTGCCCAGAAGGACCGCGCACTCCGACGAGCCGAATTTCTCGAGCAGAGCCTCATGGGCGCCCTTGCGCGAGGTCGTGTCGGCGTCCATGCGCACCACGTCGGCCGTGACGTCCCCGAATTCGTCGATGAGGCGCACGAGCTCGGCTTCGACCCGCTGGGTGCCGGCGCCGAATTTCTTCAGGTAGGGGCTGCCGCATTCGGGGCAGGTGGGCGGGGTGTGCACCTTATAGCCGCAATGGTGGCACACGAGCCAGTTGCCCCGCTCGTGATAGGTAAGCGACGTGGAGCAGTTGGGGCAGGTGGGCACGTAGCCGCAGGCCCGGCAGAGCACGAAGGAGGCGAACCCGCGCTGGTTGAGCATGAGGACGGCCTTGTGGCGGGCCTTTAAGGTTTCGTGCAGGGCCGCGCTCAAGGTGCGCGAGAACATGCGGCGGCTGCCGCCGCCCGAAAACTCGCGGGCCATGTCGACCACGGTGATCTGGGGCATGGGCTTGCCGTTGGCGCGTTCGGGCAGGCGCACCAGCTGGCAGGACGGGTCGTGGCGGGCGCGATAGAGGGTTTCGATCGACGGCGTGGCCGACCCCAATACCAGGGCGGCGCCGCGGCGGGCCACCATCCAGGCGGCCACGTCGCGCGAGACGTAGCGGGGCGCCTGGTCCTGCTTGTAGCTGCTTTCGTGCTCCTCGTCGATCACGACGAGGCCCAGGTCGTGCACGGGCGCGAACAGGGCGCTGCGGGCACCCACCACCACGCGGGCCGCCCCGCTGCGGATCACGTCCCATTGGTCGAAGCGCTCGCCGGCGCTCATGCGCGAATGGAGGACGGCCACCATGTCGCCGAAGCGGCCGCGGAACCGGGCCACCGTCTGCGGGGTAAGCGAGATTTCCGGCACGAGGACGATGGCCGATTTGCCCTCGCGCACGCAGGTTTCGATCGCGCGCAAATAGACTTCGGTCTTGCCCGACCCGGTGACGCCGTCGACGACGACGCAGCCGCCCGCATGGGCGTGGTAGGCGGCGTCGATCGCCTCGACCGCGCGCTGCTGGCCATCGGTGAGCTGGGGCTTTGCCGCCTGCGAGATGGCTGTGGCGGCGTATTCGGCGCCGGTGGGCGCCCCGCGCAGGCTGCGGCGCTCGAAGATCTCGATGGCGCCATGCTTGGCAAGCGAGTTGAGCGTCGACGACACGGCCCCGTATTCGGCCGTGAGGTCGGACACGCGCAGCTCGCCGGCGGCGAGGGCCTGCAAAATCGCGATCTGCTTCACGGCCGATTTGCGCGGCTTGAAGGCGGCGGCGCCCGGAGCCAGGCGCACCCAGCGCACGTCGACCTCCTTGGTGGCGGGTTCTTCCAAACGCCAGCCGTCACGGCCGCGCACCATGCGCGGAACCCCGCCCGGAGGCGTGAAGAGGCGCACGCAGCTCGAAAGGGGCGCCAGGTAGCGCTGCGAGAGGAATTCGGCGCAGGCCGCCCCGTCGGCGTCGAAGAAGGACCGGCTCACCACGCGCTCGACCGGCTTCATCTTCGCAGGAATGCCCGTAAGGGTAAGCTGGTCGCCCGCAAAGAGGTCCGCCTCGCGCTCGTCGGGTTCGCGCACGTCGACCACGAAGCCCACAGCCCGCCGGCCGCCGAAGGGCACGACCACCGCGCAGCCCACGGCGATGCCGTCCATGCCTTCGGGCACGGCGTAGGTGTAGGCCTCGTCGAGGGCCTGGGTGGGTATGTCCAAAACGATGCGCGCGATGTTCATGCGCACCAGTGTACCCGATTGCGCGGGCGGCGCCGGGCCCGTAAGGGCCTGGCGCAAAGAAGCCCTAGGAGCGCGCCCGCTTCCGCCGACGGATAAGCTGGGCGATGACGATGCCGAGCCCAGCGCCCGCGCCCAGGAGGGCGGCGATTTTGAACGGGGCCCCGTGGTCGTGGGACGGCAGCAGGGGCACCTGGCGGTCGCCGTCGCGGTCGTAGAATTCGGCAGGCACCTCGCAGCGTTCGGCGTGCACCAAAAGGCGATGGGTGTTGACGCCGTAGGGCGTGCAGGTGACGAGCGTGACGAGGTCTTTCCCGTCCCGCACGCAGAGGCTGTCGGTTTCCGTGGGCAGAACCACTTCGGTCGACGTGATAGCCGTGCCGTTCTCGTCGGTCACCGCATTGCCATTGTTGTCGTAGAGGGTAATTGGGCACGCTGGTCTTCACCGTAAAGGGCACCGACTGTCCCACCGTGTAGGCATCGGTCGATTCGGCCAGGTTGTCCCCGATGCCCTTGGCTAGGTTGACGGGAGTCATCCGATGTGCGCGCACGTATCCCCTTATCATGACTTCCCCACACATGCTATTTGTACTAATTCCCCCTACCTTTAACAGGTAAAATTTTCTTACCAGCGCCACAGTCAAGTCGCAATGTGCCATTTCACGCCACATGGCACTGATTTGTCACTTTCAGACACGAAAAAGCGCCTCGACGGGAATCCCGCCGGGGCGCTTGTGCGCTCTCTGTAAGCGAGCCGCTTACGCCAGCCCGCAGGCGGCGCGCAGGGCGTCGACCTTGTCGCGCTTCTCCCAGGTGAACTCAGGCAGCTCGCGGCCGAAGTGGCCGTAGGCGGCCGTCTTGCGGTAGATGGGACGGCGCAGGTCGAGCTCGTCGATGATCGCGGCGGGACGCAGGTCGAAGACCTCGTCGACGGCCTTTTCGATCGTCGATTCGGGCACCGTGTTGGTGCCGAAGGTGTTCACGTAGATCGAGAGCGGGCGCGCCACGCCGATCGCGTAGGCGAGCTCGATCTCGCACTTGTCGGCCAGGCCGGCGGCCACGATGTTCTTGGCCACCCAACGCGCGGCGTAGGCAGCGGAACGGTCGACCTTCGTGGGATCCTTGCCGCTGAAGGCGCCGCCGCCATGACGACCCATGCCGCCGTAGGTGTCGACGATGATCTTGCGGCCGGTGAGGCCCGTGTCGCCCATGGGCCCGCCCACGACGAAGCGGCCGGTGGGGTTCACGTAAACCTCTGCGCCTTCCCAGTCGACGCCTTCGGCTTCGAACACGGGGGCGATCACGAACTTGATGAGGTCGGCCTTGATACGGCTCGTGTCGACCTCTTCGGAATGCTGGGTGGAAATGAGGACCTTTTCGACGCCGACGGGCTTGTCGTCGACGTAGCGCACGGTCACCTGAGTCTTGCCGTCGGGGCGCAGGTAGGGCAGCGTGCCGTCCTTGCGCACCTGGGTGAGGCGTTCGGACAGGCGATGGGCCAGGTAGATGGGCATGGGCATGAGCGTGGAGGTTTCGTTGCAGGCATAGCCGAACATCACGCCCTGGTCGCCGGCGCCGATCGTGTCGTAGACGTCGCCTTCGGCGGCTTCGCCGTTCTGCACCTCGTAGGATTCGTCGACGCCCTGCGCGATGTCGGGCGACTGCGAATGGATGTAGTTGGCCACGGCGCAGGTGCGGGCGTTGAAGCCCATGTCGTCGTCGACGTAGCCGATACTTTCGACCACGCCGCGCACGATGCTGTCGATGTCGACGTAGGCCTGAGTGCGAACCTCGCCCATCACGGTGATGATACCCGTGGTGGTGAAGGTCTCGATGGCGGTGCGCAGGTCGTGCAGGTTGGCCGCATGTCCGCGCGGCGTTACGTAGCCCTGCTTGGCCAGTTCGCCCTCGCGCTCGATCATGGCGTCGAGGATCGCGTCGGAGACCTGGTCGCAGATCTTGTCGGGATGGCCTTCGGTAACCGATTCGCTCGTGAACAGGTACGAAGAATGCTCTTCAGCCGTCATTCAGTGCTCCTTTTTCAGGGATGGCAGTAAGGCAAAGCTGCCTTGAGTTTTCCGCACAATGATACACTTTCGACGGAAAAAGCCAACCAAGCAGTGGGCAATCGTAGGGCATTTGCCTGTTTTTCGGCGCGCGCACCGCCTTGCGCGCCCGCCCGATCTGCGGAAAGAAGCCCGTATGAAGCGCATTCTCGCCGTCATCTGCAGCCTGGGGCTCGCCGTGACCTGCCTGGCCGCGGGGTTCGCGGTCTGCGCCGCGCCGCCCACCACCCGGGCGCTCACGACCGCCTTCGGGGATTTCGACACCACCCCCTACGGCCACGACCAGCTCATCGACCTTGCCGTGCTCACGCGCGACTACACGGTCGACCATATCCCGCGCGAAGAGGTCGACCAGGCCATCGTCGACGCCGCCCGCGCCTCGACCTTCGACGAGAGCCTGGGCAAGACGGCCCAGTGGAAGCGGGTGGCCGCCGCCGTCGACCTGGCAGACGACACGCAGCCTGCAAGCGCGGTCGCCGCCGCGCTCGGCGCTTGGCCGGCCTTCGGGCTCGACGACGAGGTCTTTTCTCACTTGGACGACTGCTACGCCCTCATCAGCGGCGCGGTGCCCTGGCTTACCGCCGCCGCCGTGCTCGCCGCCGCGAGCCTTATCGCCCTGTTGCGCGCGGGACGCCTGCGCACCGCAGGGGCCGCCCTCTTCGCGGGGCCGGCCGCCCTGCTCGCCTTCATGGCCGTCTGCGGCATCGCCGCCGCGATCGACTTCGAAGGCTTCTTCGCCGTCTTCCACGGCGTGCTCTTCCCTCAGGGCAACTGGACCTTCCCCGCCGACAGCCTGCTCATCTGCATGCTGCCCGAGGGTTTTTGGATGGGCATGGGCGCCCTTTGGTTGGCGGTCACCCTTGCGGCCTGTATAGTATCGATGGTTATAGGGCATAGGCTCATGAAGCGCGGCGCTTCCGCGCCCGTTCGCTAGCGCCCCGCTCAAGCAAGAAGGAACGAAATGACTGCACCTGATCAAGACGTACGCGTACGATTCGCCCCCTCGCCCACGGGCAAGCTGCACATCGGCGGCGCCCGCACGGCGATCGACAACTGGGCGTTCGCCCGCGCCAACGGCGGGAAATTCATCCTGCGCATCGAAGACACCGACCCCACGCGCTCCACCGAAGAGAACACCCAGATCATCCTGCGCGCCCTGCGCTGGCTGGGCCTCGACTGGGACGAGGGCCCCGAAGTGGGCGGCCCCTACGGCCCCTACAAGCAGACCGACCGCCTCGACACCTACGCCGCGGCGCTCGAAAAGCTCAAGGCCGAAGGCAAGGTCTACCCCTGCTTCTGCACCAAGGAAGAGCTCGACGCCAAGCGCGCCGCGGCCGAAGCCAACGGCGGCAGCTACACCGGTTACGACCGCACCTGCCGTTCGATCGACCCGGCCGAAGCCCAGCGCCGCATCGACGCTGGCGAATCGCACGTGTGGCGCCTGAAGGTGCCCGAAGACCATGCGCCCATCGAGTTCGACGATGCGGTCTACGGCCACATGTCCTTCCCCGCCGACGTGATGGACGACATGATCCTGGTGCGCTCCGACGGCACGCCCACCTACAACTTCGCCGTGGTCTGCGACGACACCAACATGCGCATCACCCACGTGATCCGCGGCGACGACCACCTTTCGAACACCCCGCGCCAGATCCTCATCTACGAGGCCCTGGGCTACCCGGTGCCCACCTTTGCCCACCTGTCGATGATCCTGGGCGCCGATGGCAAGAAGCTTTCCAAACGCCACGGGGCCACGTCGGTCGAAGAGTACCGCGACCAGGGCATCCTGCCCGACGCGCTCGTGAACTTCCTGGCCCTTCTGGGCTGGTCGCTCGACGGCGAGACCACGATCATCCCGCGCGACGTGCTCTGCCGCGAGTTCAGCCTGGAGCGCATCACCCGCAAGGACGCCGTGTTCGACGAGAAGAAGCTCGATTGGATGAACGGCCACTACATCCAGGCCATGGGCGCTCCCGCCTGGGTCAAGGCGTCCGAACCGTGGCTTATCGAAGCCGGCGCCACGGCCGAAGACATCGCCGCGCGCCCCGAATGGTACGAGCGCATCTACCCGCTCGTGTCCGAGCGCCTTTCCCGCCTGAACGAGATTCCGACCAAGCTCGCCTACCTCTTCTGGGGCCCGCGCGTCGAGCTCGACGAGAAGAGCGTGAAGAAGGTCCTGAAGAAGGAAGGCGCCCGCGCCGACGAGGTCCTGCGCGCAGCCCGCGCGATCATCGCCGACGAATCGATCGAGTGGGCCTGCGACCCCCTGCAGGACACCGTGCACACCCTCTGCGACACCTTCGAGCTCAAGCCCAAGTTCGTCTTCCAGCCCATCCGCGTGGCCGTGTGCGGCAACATGGTCTCGCCGCCGCTGTTCGAGAGCATCGAGCTCATGGACCGCACCGACGTGGTGGCCCGCATCGACCAGACCCTGAAGGACGTCTTCGGTGACTAGCGAGCGCGCACAGAACGAACGCGCTTCGCAGGAGGCCGCGCCCAAGCAGCGGGTGGTCGTCGAGGCCGCCTACTGCACGCGCGCGGCCGGGTCGGACTGCGCCCGCTGCGCGCGCATCTGCCCGCACGGGGCGATTCTCCTGCCCGAAGGCACACACGCGCCCGAAATCGACCACGCCGCCTGCAACGGCTGCGGCGTGTGCTTCGGCATCTGCGACGCCTTCGCCTCGACCCACCTCACGATGGCCGACCTGCACGCCCGCATCCGCCGCATCGCGACGTCGGGCCGGCGGGCCTACCTCACCTGCCGCGAGAACGTCTTCCCCGGCCTTGCCGTCGACAGCAACGTTATCGTGCTGCCCTGCATCTCGATGGTCCCGCCCGAGCTGTGGACCCTGCTCTTGGCCGAAAACATCCGGCTTTCGGTGGCCTGCGACTTCAAGTACTGCGAGGACTGCGCCCGCGCCGGCGCGATTGGGGCGGCGCTCTTTCCCCGCGCGATCGAAATGGCCGAAGCGCGCACGGGCGGCGAGGTGAAGTTCTCCTACCGCATCCCCGAAAAGAAGTCCCTCGTCGACAAGTACGCCCGCGACAACGAAACCACCGACCGCCGCGCCGCCTTCGAGGGGCTGTTTTCCGACGTGACCGAAATCGCTTCGGGCAAGCGCCGCCTGCGCAATTCCGAAGTGCTCGCCGACTACTACCAGAAGAAAGAGCGGATGCGGGCCATATCCAAACTCAACCTGGCAAGCGAGAACCCGCTGCCCCAGCTGTCGCCCGAAGGCTTCGTGAGCACCTGCCTCTTCCCGCGGCAGAAATGGCTGCTGGAAGCCGTGGGCCGCAAGCCCGAAATCGCCCCGCGCGTGCCCATAGCGCTTTCGACGACCGATATGAGTCTCTGCGACGGGTCGCACGCCTGTGTCGACGCCTGCCCCACCGGGGCGCGCCAGATCGACCGCGCCAACGGCAAAGTGGCCTTAGACCCCACCCTGTGCGTGGGCTGCGGCATCTGCGTCGACGCCTGTCCGCGCGGCGCCGCTTCGGTGGAAGAGGCCACGGCGGAAGCCTACCTGCCCACGCTCACCGCCGAAGGCGAAGTGGGCGAACTCAAAGAGGGGCGCCAGCACAAGCGCGCCTAAGACGAAGGATCGGCTATGACAAGCAACGAGTATCTGGAACGCGTGCGCGACTTCTTCGGACACGACACGTTCGCTATGGAAACCACGGGCATCGCGATCGAAGACGCCGCACCCGGCGAAGCCACCGTCACGCTCGATTGGAGCGCGCGCCACTCCAACGCCAAGGGCGGCGTGATGGGCGGGGTCCTGTTCACGATGGCCGACCTGGCGACCTCGATCGCCGACTGGAAGGAAGGCGAGGTCAACATGACCGTCGACGCCTCGATGCAGTACCTGCACGGCGCCAAGGACAGCCACCTGCGCGCCGTGGCGCGCGCTCAGCGCACGGGACGCACGATCGGCTTCTATCGGGTCGACATCACCGACGGCGCAGGCACGCTCGTGGCCCAGGGGAGCTTCACCTACATGCACCGCCCCCTGGCCTAGCCGCCCGGACCCTACAGCGCATGAAAAAGCGCCGCCGCCCGCATGGGCCGCGGCGTTTTTCATACCGAGCGCGGGCGGGCGTCCGCGCGGCGGCTAGCCCTTCAGGTCGTGCAGCAGGGCGTAGACCGCTACGAGCAGGGAATCGTCTTCGCCCAAATCGAAGAACTTCAGGGGCACCTGCAGCTTGCGGGTCTGCTTCACGTAGCGGGCCTTGGCGCGGCGCAGGCGGGCGGCGACGTCGCCGGTAGGCGCGGCGACGGGCTCGATGTTGAGCTTGCCGGCGACCACGCTCACCGTGTGCACGTGCATCTTGTGGGCCAAGGCGCGCACGCGGGCGCGTTCGAAGAAGTTGGCCGCGGCGGCCGGCATGCCCGGGTGGGCCGCTTCCACTTCGCTTGCAAGGGCGTCGACGTCTTCCACCTCTTCGGCGAAGGCCGCCTTGCGGTAGACGAGCACGCGCTCGTCGGCGTCGGGGATGTACTCTTCGGGCAGGTAGGTGCTCGCCGGCACGTTGACCGTGATGTCGGAGAGAGCATCGGGCAGAAAGTCGTTGCCTTCGGCCGTCCCCTCGCGCGTGGCCGTCACCGCTTCCTGCAGCATCTGCGCGAACAGGTCGAAGCCCACCTGGCTCAAGTTGCCGCTCTGCTCGGCGCCCAGCATGCTGCCGGCGCCGCGGATTTCCAGGTCGCGCATGGCCACGCGCATGCCGCTGCCCAGATCCTGGTACTCGTTGATCGCTTCCAGGCGGCTTGTAGCCTCTTCGGTGAGGGGCACGTTTTCGGGGAACATGAAGTAGGCGTAGGCCTGGCGGTTCGACCGGCCCACGCGGCCCTTCAACTGGTACATCTGCGCGAGCCCCAGCCGGTGGGCGTCCTCGATGATGAGCGTGTTGCTGTGGGGGTTGTCGATGCCGCTTTCGATGATCGTCGTGGCCACGAGCACGTCGACCGTGCCCGCCGCGAACTCCTCCATCGCGCCTTCGAGCTCTTCTTTGGACATCTTGCCGTGGGCGATGCCGATGCGGGCTTCGGGCGCGGCCTCCTGCACGCGCTGCACGGCGTCGTCGATGTCTTGCACGCGGTTGCTCACGTAGTAGACCTGGCCGTGGCGGGCGAGCTCGTGGCGAATCGCGTCGCTCACCACGTCGGGGTCCCACTCCCCCACGTGCACCTCGACCGGCAGGCGGTCGTCGGGCGGAGCGAGGATCAGGCTCATGTCGCGCACGCCCGAAAGCGACATCTGCATCGTGCGCGGGATGGGCGTGGCCGAAAGCGTGAGCACGTCGATCGACTCGCGCAGGTTCTTCATCTGCTCCTTGGCCTGCACGCCGAAACGTTGCTCCTCATCGATGATCACGAGCCCCAGATCGTGGGAATTCACGTCGCGCGAGAGCAGGCGATGGGTGCCCACAAGGACCTGCACGGTGCCGTCGGCGAAGCCTTCGAGCGCCCGCTTCTGCTGGGCAGGCGTGCGGAAACGGCTGAGGACCTCGACCTCGACGCCGTAGGGGTCGAAGCGGTCCTTGAAGTTGGCGTAGTGCTGCTGGGCCAGAATGGTCGTGGGGCACAGGACCATGACCTGCTTCTTGTCCTGGGTGGCCTTGAAGGCCGCGCGCAGGGCCACTTCGGTTTTTCCGAAGCCCACGTCGCCGCAGATCAGGCGGTCCATGGGCCGGCTCGACTGCATGTCGGCCTTCACGTCGGCGATCGCGGCCAGCTGGTCGGGCGTTTCCTCGTAGGGGAAGTCCTCTTCCATCTGGCGCATCCAGGGCGTGTCAGGCGAGTAGCGGAAGCCCTTGCTCGCCGCGCGGCGCGTGTAGACGTCGACCAGGTCGAAGGCCAGCTTCTTGCTCGCCTTCCGCGCCTTGTTCATCGCCCGCGACCAGTCGCTCGTGTTCAGGCGCGTGAGGCGCGGACTCGAACCTTCGGGTCCCACGTAGCGGGTCACGCGGTCGAGCTGTTCCACGGGCACGAAGAGCTTGTCGTCGTCGGCGTACTGCAAGAGCAGGTAGTCGCGCACGACCCCGTTGACCTCCTGCTGCACGAGGTCCTTGAAGAAGGCGATGCCGTGCGAGGCGTGCACCACGTAGTCGCCCGGCTTGAAGGGGAAGGTGACCTGGGTGATGTCGACGTGCTTGTGACGGCGCAGGGCGCCCGCCCCCTGGGTGTCGGCGATGCTCACCAGGGCGAGCTTGGCCTTGGGAACGATCAGCCCCAGCGGGATGTCGACGTCGACCACGTTGACGATGCCGCGACGCAGCTTTTCGGGGTTGTCGCCGCGCACGTCGAGGACCTCTTCGATCGGCAGGCCGTGCTCCACGAAGGCGAGCTTCATGTCTTCGCGGGCCCGGTTGTTGGCCGCGCTGAAGACCACCGTGTAGTTGGCCTGCGTGAGGCTGATGAGCTTGCCGAAGAGCTTGTCGCCGCTGCCGGCCACGTCGGTGCGCTTGACGGGGATTTCGGCGTCGACGGCGGCGCCCACCCGCATGATCGACTGGTAGACGCAGCGCTGGTTTTTGCCGAAGTCGAGCTGGGCGGCCGGGCAGTAGAGGCCGTCGAGCGCGATGCTCGACCCGCTCGCGCGCCCGGCGATGTCGTCATAGGCGTGCAGGGCGTCGTCGATGAGCGAGCGCGGCTCGATCATGACCGTGAGGCAGTCGGGGCCCAGGTAGGCGCCCAGCGTCACCGTATGGTCGAAGAGCAGGGGCAGGACCGCGTCGGTCTGGGTGTCGAAGACGCCGCCTTCCAGCTTGTCCAAGATCTCGCGCATCACGGCGTTGTTCTGGGCGGGCTTGTAGAGGGCCTTCTTGGCGCGGGCGAGGCCCTTGGCGGTCGTGGCGAACTCGCGCACCGGATAGACGGTCACCGCGTCGAGATTGGCGATGGTCTGGCCGGTCGAGGGCACGATGCGGCGGATTTCGTCGACCTCGTCGCCGAAGCAGTCGACCCGCACCGGGTAGGACAGGTTTCCCGGGTACACGTCGACCGCCCCGCCCCGCACGCAGAAGGTGCCCGGTCCTTCGAGCTCGCCAGTGTTCTCGTAGCCGGCGTTCTGCAGGGCACGGGCGATGCTTTCGAAATCGGTGAGGTCGGCCCGCGGCGAATCGGCCACCTCGCGTCCGGCAACGAAATCGAGCGGCAGGTAGGCCTTGGTCGCCGCCGGGGGCAGCATGCGCAGAAGCGACCGGGCGCTCGCCACCACGACGCATTCGCGCCCGCTCGCCAGGGCGTGCAGGGCCTCCATGCGGCTGGCCGCCGCATGAGCGTCGCACGGCGCGGCCGCGAAGGGATAGTCGGTGCGCTCGAAGAAGCGCAGGACCTTATCGTCGCCAATATAGGCGCCCACGTTGCGGGCGAAATCGTTGGCGGCCTCTTCGCCAGAGACCACCACGAACGTGGGCTGCGGGGTGCGTGCGAAGCGGGCGGCCGTGAAGAAGGGGCGCGCCGACGACGCCAGGCCCATCGTGGCATCCTGGCCCGCATCGAGCTTGCCCCAAAAGGCCTTCACGTCCTCGCAGCGGTCCAGCGGGTGGACCAGGGCATCGATGAGCATTGCGCTCCCCTTTCCGTACACGCACGAAAAGCCGCGTTGGAGCGGCGGCGGTTGGTTTGTTTTGCGGTAGGATTGTAGCACGCGGGCCCGCCGCACCGGCGCGGGCCACCCAGGCTGCACAGGTGTCCCCCAAGCGCCCGCCCGCAGCCGCCGGCCGAAGGAGGAGCCATGCCCCGCGAGAAGATGGCAGACAAGAAACAGCGCGCCCAGGCAATCGAGGCCCGCATGTTGGAACGCTACGGCGAAGGCGAATGCTCGCTCGACTACCTCACGCCCTTCCAGCTGGTCTGCGCGGTCATGCTGTCGGCCCAGACTACCGACGCCTCGGTCAACCGCGTCACCCCCGAGCTCTTTGCGCGCTACGGCACCCCACAGGACATGGCCGGCGCCCCGCTTGAAGACGTCGAGCGGATTATCCACTCCTTGGGCTTCTACCATTCCAAGGCCCGCCACCTCATCGAGCTCTCGCAGGTCTTGATCGCAGAATTCGACGGCGAGGTGCCCCAAGACGTCGACGAGATGCAGAAACTGCCGGGCGTGGGCCGCAAGACCGCCAACGTCGTCATGTGCGAGGCCTTCAAGAAGGCCCAGGGCATCGCCGTGGACACCCACGTCTTTCGCATCGCCCATCGCCTGAAGTTCGCCGGCCCTTCGGCCGACACGCCCGCCAAGACCGAAGCCTGCCTTCTGAAGGTCTACCCGGAAAGCGACTGGCTCTATATCAACCACCAGTGGGTGCATTTCGGCCGCGACTTCTGCCGCGCCCGCAACCCGCTGTGCGCCGACTGCATCATCAACGACCTCTGCCCCTCGTTCGGCAAGCTCTGAGATTCGACGCGCACCGGCAGGCCGCCCGCTCTCGCGCCGGGGCCCTACCCCGCTCGCGCCGACCCGTCAGTGCTAGGCCACCGGCTCGTGGGTGTAGCCCGGCGCCACGACTTCTCCCGTGCGCTTGCTCACGATGTGCGCCCCCTGGCGCACGAGCTCGGCGAGCACGCAGTCGACCAGGTAGGGCAAGCGCTCGTTGACCCGGGGCGTGAGGCCGATCGTGAGGTCGGCCGGCGAGATGTTCTCCACCTGCATGCCGAAGCAGATGCCCTCGGCAGAATACCCCAGCAGGGCCGCGTTCTCGAACAGGTCGGACAAGCGCAGATCGTGCAAAGATTGGCTTCCGAAGGACCGGCCGGCCATGTCTCCGGGCGCGTAGCGGAAGACGGTGCCCACCTCTTCGCCCGAGCCATCGACCGCATCGACCGTCACGATGAAATCGTAGGTGCGGACGCAATCGATGAGGTCGAGGCTCATGCAGCCCACATCGAAGAGGTCGACGTCCTCGTCGAACTCGTAGCCTTGCGACAGCTCGTCGTAGACGGCACAGCCCAGCCCGTCATCGAGCTCGAGCTTGTTGCCTACGCAAAACACGGCGATTTTCATGTGGTCCCCCTTAGCCGACCGTAGGCCTGATGACGAGATTGTAATAGGTGGCAACCGCAATGAGCAGGACGCCCACCGCAACCGACGCCACCGCCCAGCGGCGCTCGACTTCCAGGTAGCGTTCCTTGGTCACGTGCTTCTTTTCGAGCGCCCGATGCAGACCGAAGGGCTGCGAGAGGCGCGCGTAGACCACGGTGAAGCCCGCAAGTAGGACGCCCACGATCGCGGCGAGGGCGACCGAAAGCACGCTCGGCTGTGAGTAGGCCAGGTAGAAGAGGTTGTCGGCGAGCAGCCAGAGGGGGTACCAGAGGATCGTCCACCACTGGCCATGCGCCGGGCCCCAGATGGGCGGCAGGAACAGGGCGCCCACGTTCAGGTACGGCACCCCTTCGAGCAGGGCCGTCTCGCGCGCCGCCGCTTCGTCGGTGAGGTCTCCAAGTTGGCTCATGTGCACTACCCTTTCAGAGAAAAAGAAGGAGCCCGCCGAAAGCGAGCTCCTTCGCCTGGACCGATTGTAGAAACAGTCTAGTCCTTGATGGAATGATCTTCACCGGCAAGCGCATGGGTGTTGATATCGTAGGTGATACCGCCATGCTCCTTGCGGCAGAACATCAGCTTGACGAGCGGCTTACCGCCTTCCGCCACGGCCATGTAGATGTGGATGATCATGAAGATGATGAACACGAACATGCCGAAGTAGTGGATGATGCGCATGCTCATCGCGCCGCCCACCGCAGCCACGCCGGCCGCGAAGAAGGGCATCTGAGCCGTGGGGCTCCAGAGAGCCAGGCCCGTGTAGCCCATGAGCAGGATCAGGATCGGGATGAGCAGGTAGGCGATCTTCTGCATCGGGTTGAATTTGCCCGACAGGGGCTCGTCCTTCTTGGTGAACAGGTAGAACTTGATCCACGCGCCGGCCTGGTGCTTGTTGTCCTTCTGGGGCAGCCAGGTCTTGTATTCCTTCTGCAGCTGACGGGTGCCGTTGGTCGGCGCCGCATCGATGACGAAGGCGAGGATGACGCGGACGATCACGTTGATGACCAGGACGAAGCCGCAGAAGATATGCACGCCGCGGCAGACGCCCATGCTCAAGAACGGAGCGAACGGATAGTGGATGATGAAGCCCGTGCAAATGAGCAGGATCATCGCGACCAAGTTGATGTAGTGCGTGACGACGAACGCGAGCGGGTGGGATTCCCGGTAATGTGCCATAGCCATGCTACTTCACCCCCCACGGGCTGGTTACCGTCTCGAACTTCTTGCCGGTCTTCGGCTCGGTGATGTGCACAGAGCACGCGGTGCACGGGTCGAAGCTGTGGACCGTGCGCAGGGCGTTGATCGGCTTTTCCATGTCGGTCACCGGCACGCCGATAAGGGCCTGTTCCAGCGGGCCGTGCTCGCCGTTGCCGTTGATCGGGGCCAGGTTCCAGGTGGACGGGATGATGATCTGGTAATCGGTGATCTTGCCGTCCTTGACCTTTTCGGTGTGGTAGAGAGCGCCGCGCGGGGCCTCCCAGAAACCGGTGCCTTCGCCCGCCGCGCGTTCCGGCTCGCGGAAGTACTCGGAGTCGCCGCTCTTGACGGCCTCGATGAGCTCCTGCGTCCAGTCCTTCATGAGCTTGGCGACGTAGAGCGTCTCGATCTGACGCAGGCCGGTACGACCGAGCGTCGACTGAGCGAGCGAAATCTGGCCGGGCGCGCCGACCTTTTCCAGGAAATCGTCGACCTGCTCGACGATGAAGGGCACGCCGCGCTTGTAAGCGACGAGGATGCGCGCCAGGGAGTCGCATTCCATGGCCTTGCCGTCGTAGGTCGGCGCCTTGACCCAGGTGTAGCGATCGTTGACGTCGTATTCGGTGAACAGGGGCTTGGTCTCGCCTTCGCGCGGGTTGAGGTCGGAGTCGCCTTCGTACCAGGAATGGCCCACGTATTCGGAGATCTTGTCCTCGTCGACCTCGGAAAGATTGAGGTTCTCGTCGAGGACGCCGGAAGGCAGGTAGCGCTTGCTCATCTCGAAGCTCGGGTCGTTGAACACGCCCCAAGCGCCGTAGCGGCCGCAGCCCTTGCCCCAGGTGAGCGCGTCCTGATAGTAGGGCACGAGCGCCAGGGTGTCGGGGATCATGGTCGCGGCAACCCAGTTGTAGACCTCGTTGACGAGACCCCACAGGTCGTCGAGCTTCTCTTCGGTCGGGACGAACATCGTGCCGCCCACCGTGGAGGTCATGATGTGGGGCATCTTGCCGCCCAGGAGGCCGGCGATCTCAGACGACTTGGCCTGCATCGTGAGGGCTTCCAGGTAGTGGCCCGTGAGGATGAGGTCGACTTCGGCCGGCAGCTTGTAGCCGGTGCCGTTTTCCGAATCGAACCAGTTGCCGCTGAAAATGGACAGCTGCTTGTTGTCGGCGAACGTCGTGAGACGGCTCGCGAGCTGGTTGAGGTCGGTGTTCATGGCCAGACCGAGCTGCTTGCCCAGGTCGATGGCGTCGGAGATGTTCGCCTTCAGGCCGTTGAGCGGGTTGACGTAGTCGAGCGCGCAGAGGTTGTAGAACCACAGGATGTGGCTGTGCAGGAACTGGGCGCCTTCAACCAGGTTGCGGATGATGCGCGCGTTGTTGGAAATGGTGATGCCGTAGGCCTTCTCGCCGGCAATCGAAGCCGCGTGAGCGTGCGAAACCGGGCACACGCCGCAGATGCGCTGCACGATCTGGGCAGCGTCTTCAGGCGTGCGGTCGCGCACGACGAGCTCCATGCCGCGGAAGCAGCCGCCCGACGACCACGCGTTGGTGATCACGCCGTCTTCGACTTCCATCTCTACGCGCAGATGGCCCTCGATACGGGTAATCGGGTCGATAACAGTACGTGCCATTTACTCGTTGCCCCCCTTCTTGCCCGTGAGCGCCTCGTGGCGCTTTTCATAGTCTGCCTGGAGCTTCTTCTCGAAGTCTTCGGCCGACATGGTTTCCTTGGTGCCGTCTTCGTGGACGATCGTCTTCGGCTGGCTGTAGTCGCCGATCGACTGATCGGGATGCTTGGCGTCCCAGGCGCGCTTGGGCTCGATGCGGACGTTGCCCTTCATGCGCTTGGAGGCCTTCCAGCAGAAGCCGTGGATCACGAACGCAGCGGCAACGATGCCGGTGAGGCCGAAGCAGATGGCTTCGGGCTGCACGACCCAGTCGCCGATGCGCAGGTCGCGATGGCGCTTGTAGAACGGGGTGTTGACCTCGACCCAGTTGTGGCCCGGATCCATGGGGGCCGCCTCGCAGCAGCCGATGCAGGGAGCGCCGGACTCAACGCACCAGGAGCGCTGGTCGTTGTAGCGGACGATGCCGCAGTTGGCCTTGGTCTGGGGACCGCGGCAGCCCACCGCGTAGAGGCAGTAGTTCTTGGCTTCCTCTTCGGAGCCGAACTGATAGACGAATTCGCCGTTCTCGAAGTGGCCGCGGCGCTCGCAGTTGTCGTGGATCGTCTCGTTGAAGATCAGCGAGGGCTTGTTGTCCTCGTTGAGGTCGGGCAGCTTGCTCATCATGACAACGTCGACGAGCACGGCCACGAGCCATTCGGGATTGGCCGGGCAGCCGGGGATGTTGACGACCGGGGTGGAGATGCCCGCTTCCTGCAGGTACTTCTGCACGCCCACAGCGCCGGCCGAATTGGGATGGGCGCCCATCCAACCGCCGTTGACGGCGCAGGAGCCCAGAGCGACGACCGCGTTGGCCTTGCCGGCGGCTTCGATCAGGTGCTCGGTACCGGGCTTGCCGGCCACGCGCAGGGCGTTGCCGCCCCAGCCCTCGAGCACGGCGCCTTCGTAGACGAGCAGGTAGTTGCCTGCTTCGATCGTCTGTTCCTTGGCTTCTTCCATGGAATAGCCGGCGGCTGCGGAAAGGGTCTCGCTGTAGTTGAGCGAGATCATTTCAAGCACGACCGTCGCGGGGTCGGGCTCAGTGCTCTGTGCAAACGCTTCGGTGCAACCCGTGCACGAAGCGCCCTCGATCCAGATGACCGGATAGAGGTTGCCCTCCTTCGCGCCAATCACAGATTCTTCGAGAGCCTGGGCAACCTGGGGAACGGTGAGCTGGGACAACCCAGCAGCCGCCACCAGCGTGCCGCAGAGCTTCATGAAGCTGCGGCGCGTAACACCACGCGCGTTCAGCATCTGCTCGAACTCTGTTCCGATGGCCTCTTTTTCCATGTGCACACCTCCTTGGTGTTCTCGACTGCAGTGCACGGAAAATAGCTTCTTGCTGAGATACGGCTGCGCGCGATGATTGCCGTTGAACAGACGGTGAAAGTTTGTTAGAGTGTTACATTGTAGGAAACAAGTAACACTTCCGTGATTCTTCCGCGTACCGCCTGACAATAATCCCGTGCAAACGTCCTTAGCCGTTGCCTAAACGTAATAATTATACCCATTACGTTGCAAGACAAGATTATATGTTCAATTTCATAGGGCAAGCACCCACATAAGCGTATTTTTGGGTGCTAACTATTTACCAGACTGAAATATTCCTATGGCTTTTGCAACGTTTTGCATTATTCGACCCCAAATTCATATGAATGTGGGGATTTTGCTCATTCGGAAGGATCGTGCAATGACGGCTGGAATCTCCATGGCGTTCCTAGGGCCCTTCGGCACCAACTGCGACGAAGCGGCGCGCGTGTTCGCCGACAAGATCGGGCAAGAGGTCGCCTTCCAGCCCTGCGACTCCTTCGCCGACGTGTTCGAGGCCGTCGAGCGCGGCAAGGCCGACTACGGCGTCGTCGCGACCGAAAACTCGCTCGAAGGCGCAGTGACGAGCACGCTCGACAACTTCGCCTTCCACAGCAGCACGACCGTGATCGGGGAAACGATCCTCGACATCCACCACTGCCTGCTCCTCCACCCCGGCTCGCATGTGGCCGACGTGAAGACCGTCGTGTCGCATCCCCAGGGGCTCGCCCAGTGCCGCCGCTACATCCAGGCCAACCTGCCCGGCCGGCGCATCGTCACCGCGTCGAGCACGGCCGAAAGCGCCCGCATGGCCGCCGAGGACCCCACCGTCGCCGGCATCGCCAACGAGTTCGCCGCCAACCTCTACGGGGCCGAAGTGCACGAGCGCGAAATCGGCGACCGCATAGGCAACCAGACCTCGTTCGCCCTCATCGGGCGCACAGGAGCGCGGCCCGTGTTCGACAGCGACCGCTACATCACCTCGCTCGCCCTCTTCCCGCACGACAACCGCAAGGGCACGTTGAGCATGATCCTTTCGGAATTCGTCTACGCCGACCTCGACCTGTCGATGATCCAGTCGCGTCCCACCAAACAGGGCCTGGGCAGCTACATGTTCTTCGTGAACCTGGAAGGCCGGCTCGAGCAGCCCGAGGTGCAGACGGCGCTCAACTGCCTGCGGCTCAAGCTGCGCGAGGTGAAGGTGCTCGGGAGCTACCCGGTCGCGTAGGGCGCGCCGGCGCCAGACCGCTAGGCGCGATACCCTTCCCCGTCGCGGGAGAAAAAGCCCTCCGCTTCCATTTCGGCCAGGATAGCCGCGAAGGCTCCGTCGTCGACCGGCTCGCGGCCATGGGACGCCTCCTCGGCGTCGAGCAGGCGATGGAGCTCTGCCGCCGACACGCCCGGCTGGGCGAGCACCTCGCGCAAGAGGAAGGACCGCTTCTGGCGCTTTGATCCTTCGAACCGGGACTGGCGGTGGTAGGCCTTGGCCTTGCGCGAAGGGTTGACCTGGTCTTTCTTCAGCTGCGCGCCCCAATCGAGCAGGGCGTAGTACCAGCCGCGCGCGTCCTCGCGCGAACAGGTGGCCGCAACGAGCGGGCGAAGGTCGGCATCGGAGACCTTGTCGGCGACATCGGGGAAGAACTCGTGGATGAAGACGGCGCGCACGTTGGTTTCAATGTAGACCGAAGGCCGCTGATAGGCGAAGGCCACGATACCGGCCGCCGTGGCCGGGCCTATGCCGGGCAGGGCCTCGAGCTCTTCGGCCGTGGCGGGCATGGCGCCTGCGTAGTCACGGGCGCAGATCTGGGCCGTGCGCAACAGCGCGAGCGCCCGGCGGTTGTAGCCGAGCCCCTGCCACATCTCGAGCACGTCGGAGGTCGAGGCGCTCGCCAGGGCGTCGATGGTGGGAAAGGCGTGCAGAAAGCGCGGCCAGTACGAAAGCACGCGCGCGACCTGGGTCTGCTGGAGCATGGCCTCCGACACGTACACCGCATAGGGGTCGTCCACATAGCGCCAGGGCAGGTCGGGACGGCCGTAGCGCTCGCCGGCTTCCCACACGCGCGCTTCGAAGGCCGCCAGGCGCTCCCTGCCGGGCAGGGGCGCAGGCGCGCTCGCCCGCTTCCCCGCCACTAGGCGCTCGCGATCTGCCGAGACGCCGGGCATGAGCCCGGCCCGCGCCCGCTGATGAGCTCCTGCATGCTCAAGTCGACCGCCTCGTCGGCCTTACGGTCGACGGATTGTTTGAACCCGGGCAGGTCGGCGTCGGCCTCGAGCACTTCATAGAGGGTGATCGAGCCGAAGAGCTCGGCGAGGGCCCGGTCGGCGGCCTGCCACATGCGGTTGAAGGCGCAGGCGGAGTTCTTGGGGCAGGTGTCGGGATCGGCTGCGCAGGCCGATACCGACACCGGGCCCTGCAGGGCATGGAGCAGGTCGAGCACGGTGACCGTCTTCGGGTCGATCGCCAGTTGCAGGCCGCCGCGCGATCCGCGCACGGTGCGCACGTAGCCGGTGGTGGCCAGGTCGTGCTGAATCGTGCGCGCGAAGGCGTAGGGAATGTCCTCTTCTTCGGAGATTTCGGCGATCGACACGTAGCGCTCGCGATGGCGGTAGGCGGAGCGCAGGATGCGGCAGGCGTAATCGCAGCGTCGGGTGAGCTCCATTATCGGTTCCCCTCTTCTTCTCTGGCGGAGGCGCCGCCTTCGTCCTCGTCGATCGCGCGCATGAGCTCGACTACGGCCGCGTCTTCAAGCGCGCGGTACTCAGGCGAATCGAAGGGCTGGAAGGCCGCGATCTTGTCGATAACGTTGTCCTTCGACACGGGCACGTAGGCGCGGCGCTCGATGCTTTCACGGTAG
The DNA here is from genome assembly GCA_022644775.1 of Eggerthellaceae bacterium. Lineage (GTDB taxonomy): Bacteria > Actinomycetota > Coriobacteriia > Coriobacteriales > Eggerthellaceae > Hugonella. The sequence goes on along the minus strand of JALCHN010000008.1, from coordinate 2,295 downwards.
GCTTCCTCGACCGCGACGCGCGCGGCTTCGGCGATCTCGAAGCGCGAGAGCCCGTTGGTGTAGGCCACCAACGTCGCCGGGTCGAGGTCGGAAAGCGACCCATGGGCGCCGATCTCGTGCTCCCAGATCTGGGTGCGCTCGGCCGCATCGGGCAGGTCGATGTCAATCGGGGCGATGGGACCCAGAAGCGTCGCGAAAAAGCCCTGGGGGCGTGAGTCGGCAGCCGCCGTCGCCAGGACGGTGACCTGCGGGTTTTCCACGGCGGTCTGAATGAAGGCCACCGCCTCGCGGGCGCCGCGCGACAGCTGGGGCACCATTCCTTCAGGCACGTCGTCGCCCACGGCGGGCACTTCCCACAGATCGATGTCTTCGAGCATGAGCACGCCGGGGCCCTCGAAGCCGTTGCGCGCCACGCGTGCGCGGTGCCTGAAGCCCGGCGAGGTCATGACGCAGAGGACCGGGAAGCCCTGGGGCGTTTCATCCATGTACATGCGCACGGCGTCCTGGCCGATCTCGCCGGCGGTGGCGAGCATGAACTCGTTGGCGTCTTCGCGGGATTCCGAGCGCAGCAGAAGCGTGTCGGTGCGGGGCGTGGCGTCGATGCCGTGGCGGGCGCGCATGTCGGCGACGAACTTCTCGAAGGCGGCGTCGCGCTGGACGCCGACCCCGTAGGGGCGCATAAGCTCGATCGCGCGGCCGTAGCCCACGAGGGAGGCGTAATCGACGCCGATGCCCGTATCGGAAGACGCGGCGTCGCCCTCCCCCTTCGACTCGCCGGCTGCTTCCGCAGAGGCCTTGGCGGCGTCTGTCTGCGGGATGAAGGCGGCCACGTTCGCGGCGCCCGGCAGGTCCATAAGGGCCTGGATGCCCGAAAGGTGGTTGGAAATGAGGTCGGCCAGGTCGCCCATGTCCTTGGGCGCGGCTTTCGCCTCGTCTTCGGCACCTTCCACGTCGAGCTCGTGCAGGCGCTTGGCGTTTTCGGCCGATTCCTCTTCGTCCTGGTACGGCTCGAGCTTTTCGAACACGTAGGCCGCCAGAGCGCGCTCCTTCTGCTCGCACGCCTCTTCCCAAGCGCGCTTGAGCCCTTCCACGAAGCCGGGCGCCGGATCGTCGCCCTGTTCGCGGGCCTTTTCGAACGCCGCAAGATAGAGATGCATGGCCAGCGAGCGGTCTCCACCGCTCCACGCGCGATCGGCGCGTTCCAAATACACGCTGGGAGAGCAAGCCTGAGAACGATCGAGATCGTCGGAGCCGTTGGCCCGGATGTTCCTTCCGAACATGTGACCTCCCTTATATGAACGAGTTCATTGATAGTTTAGCAATGCTGTTTGTTCCATAGTACGTGCGTCGCCGCGCGCGTGCGGGCGGCAAACGGGCAACGCCATGAAATCGTAACGGTCCCGCAACGGGGCGCTTAGGCGCCTTGGGACCAGTCCTCGATCTGCCAGCCGCGGCGCTTGGCCTCGCGCTCGAGCGGATTGTCGGGGCAGACGGCGCAGGGGCGGGCGGCGGTCTTGAGCAGGGGGACGTCGGAATGATGGTCGCCGTAGGCGGCATCGACGCACCAGGCGCCCGGCGCGAAGGCTGCGTTCGCGAAGCGCGTGAGGGCCCGCACCTTTTCCTCGCCTTCCACGGGCACCCCGTCGACCTGGGTGGTGTAGCGCCCCTCATCGTCGACGACCATGCGGGTGGTGAGGGCATGGTCGAAGGGCAGGTCACGGGCGGCGCGGGCCACGATGCCCGACCAGCTGGCCGACACGATCACGACGAGACGGCCCGCTTCCTTGTCGCGGCGCATGGAGGCGAGCGCCGCAGGGCGCACGCGCGGGGCGATCTTCTCGTCGTAGAAGGCGGCGAGGAAGGCGTCGACGTCGGCCTTGGGCTTGCCTTCGAAAGCGCTGAAGACCTTGCTGCGCACCCAGCTTTCGTTCTGGGGCAGGCGCAGCTTGTATGCAAGGGCCCAGAAGCCGATCTCGATCGCACGGTGGAAGGGCAGCATACGATGAGCGAGGAGGTACGGAACAAGCATCGCAGGAGAATTACCCGTGATGCAGGTGCCGTCGAAATCGTAGACCGCCAGGTGAGCCGGCTGCTGTTGTGAAGGCGTCTGCGCGTCGCTGCCCATGTATGACTTGATCCTTATCGCCCTATCGTCGTGTACTCTCGAGCTCGCCATTATACAACCAGAAAGCGCGCCCGCGCGCGGCCCGCCGGAAACCGGTTGCCGCCTCGTTATATGCGAAAGGGGGCGGTTGATGACAACGGGGGCGCGTGATGTTGTCACCGCTATGCGTG
>JALCHN010000007.1 GCA_022644775.1 Eggerthellaceae bacterium | reverse complement strand
ACAGCATGCTGTGACAACATCACGCGCCCCCGTTGTCATAACCGTCTAGCGACGGGGCATGTTCAGGCTGATGAGCTCCGCGAGCCAGCGCAGGAAACGCTTGCCTAAGGGCTCGTTCACCACTTCTGCCTTCACCGGCGCATCGGCGTAATGTGGATGGTGCTTCACGAACACCGCGCGGCAGATCCGCGTGACCACAAGCCCGCCGGCCGCCACCGCCAGAAACGAAGCCGCCAACTCGACCGCGACCCAGTTGCGCTCCATCGCCGCATAGAGCGTGGCGAGCGCGAAGAAGATCGAAATCGCGCCGGTGATCGCCGTGAACGCGCGGATGAGGATCTCTTTGGCCTTGTTGGGCGAATAGCGCCAAGCCGCCACCACATAGATGATGCCCGCCAACAGGGCAAGCACGATCACCAGGGGAATGATGCGGTAGATGCGCGCGAACATGGCGCCTTAGTCCTTATCCGGAAGCTTGGCCGCCCGAATGGGCGAAAACGACGTGGTGCGCGCCCACAGGCCGCGCTTCTTGGCTTCGGTCGCCACGCCCTGGGCCGTGGCCGCGGTGTCGCAGACCGCGAACGTCCCCGACCCGCTGCCGCAGAGCAGCACGGCGCGCACGCCGTCGAAGCCCTCGAGGAAGGCGCGCACCTCGGCAAGCTCGGGCACGAGCTGCTCGGCCGGAGCCTGCAGGTTGTTCCACAGGGGCACCGAAGCAGCTTCGGGCGCGGCGGCCACGGCGGCGAGCGTCTCGTCGCTGGGATAGGCGGGCGCTTCGTCGAAGGCAGCGTAGGCAGACCCCGTCGACACGCCGCCTTCGGGGCGCACGATCACCAGGGCGTCGCGGCGCACGGGCAGGCGGTGCACCAGATGGTCGCCGCGGCCGTCGAGCAGGGCGCTGCCGCCGTGCAGGAAGAAGCGCACGTCGGCGCCGAGCGCCTGCGCCGTTTCCTCGAGCCGCGGGTCGTCGGGAGCCACGTCCCACAAATCGGCTGCGCCCACCAAGGCCGCCGCCGCATCGGCGCTGCCGCCGCCCAGGCCGGTCTGGTGCGGAATATGCTTGTCGATCGTCATGCGGATGTACTCGTCCTCGTGGCGGTCGAGCGCGCGGGCGAGCGCGTGCACGGCTCGGCAGGCCAGGTTCTCTTCGTGCGGGATGTCGATCGCCGGGATGCCTTCGTGCCAGATCACGTTGGCCGTCACCTGCAGGCCGCTGCCCGGTTTCACGTCGATTTCGAACTCGCGCAGGGGCTGGGCCTCGTCGCAGGGCTCCACGAGCACGGCATGCTCGCCGGCACCCAGGCGCGTCATGCGCAGGGAGTCGTGCATCGACAGGGCGTGCATGACCGTGGTGGCATCGTGGTAGCCGTCGGCGCGGCGCTCCCCGATGCCCAAGAACAGGTTCACTTTTGCCGGAGCGATAAGCTCGATCGTCTTCACCGTGAGGTCTCCTTCTGCTGCGCCGCTTCGCGTGCGAGGCGCTTCGCTTCCTTTGCCGCGGCGCGCTTCTGGGCGAAAAAGTCCTTCAGAAGCGCGGCGCATTCCGCTTCGCACACCCCCGCCGTGACGGGAAAGGCGTGGTTCAAGCGGCTGTCTTCGTTGATGCGGTAGAGGCTGCCCAGCGCGCCGGCCTTGGGGTCGGGCGCGCCGTAGACGCAGCGGTCGATGCGCGCCTGATGCATGAGGCCCGCGCACATGATGCAGGGCTCGAGCGTGACGTAGACCGTGCAGCCCGAAAGCCGCCAGGCGTCGAGGGCACGCGAAGCCGCGAGCATCGCCGCGAATTCCGCATGCCCCGCGGGGTTACGGTCGGTCTCGCGACGATTGCGGGCACGGGCGATCGCGCGCGGCTCGGCAAGCGGACGGCGCGTGGCCGGATCGATAGGTTCGTAGACCACGACGGCGCCGATGGGCACCTCCCCCATCGCCCCGGCAGCGCGCGCTTCTTCCAGCGCGAGCTGCATGTATGCCGCATCCTTGTCTTCCATATCGCGCCTGATTATATGCTATCCTGTGTCGCGTGCGACAGGCCGCAAGGCCTTGTTGCGCCCTTGAAAACTGGAGGAATGGCCGAGTGGTTGAAGGCGGCAGTCTTGAAAACTGTTGAGCCGCAAGGTTCCGTGGGTTCGAATCCTACTTCCTCCGCCAGGATTGTGTGAGCTCCCAATGATGGGGGCTCTTTTCGTTTAGAGATGGCACAGCAGCACCAGGAAGTAGGATTCGAACCGATGAGGTGGAAACGCGTCAAGCGAAGGCGCCGGCGGCGCCTGAGCAGCGTTTCGCCCGACCGAGCCTGCGAGGGAGGGGTCGGGGCCGCGCAGCGGGACCGGAATCCTACTTCCTCCGCCATGAATGTATGAGCTCCCAGTTGGGAGCTCTTTTTGGTTCGGGGGCCGCACAGCCTCCGCTCCCCCGCCGAATAACGCGCCTTTCTCGACGAAACTGCCGAAAATCGGCAAATTCGCAACGAAAGGCGCGTTGATCCCCGCACAGCAAAAAGGCCGCCCACCGGGACGGCCTTTCCACATCGATTATCGCTCGTCGATCGGCTTGAAGACGCGCTCTTCCAGGCGCGTCGACTTGTAGGCCGGCCGGATGATGCGCTTGCCGCTCACCAGCTCCTCGAAGCGATGGGCGCTCCAGCCCGCCATGCGCGCGCAGCAGAACAGCGGCGTGAACAGGTTGTCGGGAACCCCCAGCATGCTGTAGACGAAGCCCGAGTACATGTCGACGTTGGCGCACATGTCCTTCTTGGTGCCCTTCACGTCGAGAATCACTTCGGGGCTCAGGCGCTCGATGGTCGTGAGCAGGTTGAACTCGCGCTCGAATTCGGTGCCCTTGGCCAGCTCGCCGGCGTAACGCTTCAGGATGACAGCGCGCGGGTCGCTCTTGGTGTAGACCGCGTGCCCCATGCCGTAGACGAGCCCCGTGTGGTCGTAGGCTTCCTTGCGCACGATCTTGGCCAGGTAGTCGGCGACCTCGTCGTCGTTTTCCCAGTCCTTCACGTTCTGCTTGATTTCGGCCTGCATCTCGCGCACCTGGTGGTTGGCGCCGCCGTGCTTGCGGCCCTTCAGCGACCCGATCGCGCCGGCGTAGGCGGCATAGGGGTCGGTGTCGGAAGACGAAATCGCGCGACAGACGAAGGTGGAGTTGTTGCCGCCGCCGTGCTCGGCGTGCAGGCAGAGCATGATGTCGAGCAGGCGCGCCTCTTCGGGGGTGAATTGGCGATCGGGGCGCAGCATCGACAGGAAGGTTTCCGCGGTGGATTGGCCGGGGATGAAGCGGTGCATGATCATCGAATCGTGGAAGAAACGCGCCTGAATCGCGTAGTACGTGAGCACGGCGATGCGCGGCATCCGCGAAATCAGCTGGATCGACGTTTCGATCTCGTGCTCGTAGGTGCGGTCTTCGGCGCGCTCGTCGTAGCCGTAGAGCAGCAGCACGCTGCGCTGCAGGGCGTTCATGATGTGCGGCGGGGTCTGCTTCATGATGATCGAGGCGGTGAAGCCGTCGGGCAGGTCGCGCCATTCGTCGATGGCCGCCACGAAATCGTCGAGCTGGGTGCGCGTGGGCAAATCGCCGGTGAGCAGCAGGTAGGCCACCTCTTCAAAGTTGAAGCGGCGCTCGGGGCCGTCGTTGCCGATAAGGTCGTAGATGTTGTAGCCGCGCAGGGTCAGCCGGCCCTCGTCGGAATACTTGTCGCCGTCGGACATCACGTAGCCGTGCACGTTCGAGATGTTGGTCACACCGGCGATCACGCCCGACCCGTTGGCGTTGCGCAGGCCGCGCTTGACGTCGTATTCGCGGTACCACTTGGGGTCGATGCTGTTCACCTGAATAAAGTCGTCGTAGAGGTTGAACTGATGCTCGTGTTCCATGGACAGTCCTTTCAGCGGCAGTTTCGCCTATTGTACCGTTCTGTCTCTTTAAGCCCTATATGCAAAATTTTTTGAAACCTACTGTTGACACGGCGGGGAGGAAACGGCATTATAGTCATCGCTGCATTTGATGTGCGCCGTTACCTCAGCTGGATAGAGGGACTGACTACGAATCAGTACGTCGGGGGTTCGAATCCCTCACGGCGCACCACTTTTAATGCAGCTCTTTTTATATGCAGATATGAAACGCAACCGCTCCGGCAGTTGCGTTTTTTGGTTTCGGGCCCGCGCACACCGCGCACGTGCCTGCGCGGCCCTCATGCGAAGGAGCGCGCCATGCCCACACCGATTGATGCGACCAAATCCGCCCTGCGCGCCCAGGTGATTGCCGCGCGCGACGCCGTGAGCGAAAGCGAGCGCGCCCGTAAGAGCCGCGTCATCTGCGACGAGCTCGAAGCCTTCGCCGAAGAGGTGGCCGCGGGCCGGCGCGGCCTCACGGTCACTGCCTTCCGCGCGATGGGAAGCGAAGTCGACGTGAGCGCCTTCGTGCGCTGGGCGCTCGAGGGCGGCTGGCGCGTGGCCTATCCTTGCATGTTGAAGCGCAGCGAGGCCGCGTCGACCGACGTGCCCGGCCTGCCCGTGATGCGCTTCCGCTACATCACCGCCGCCCAGCTCGACGACGGAGCCGACGCCTTCTTCAAGCATCCGATGAAAAGCTACGCGTCCGCCGACCCCCTGCTGGCTGAAAGCCCGCTCTGCGAGCCCGAATCGGTCGATGTGGTCGTGGTGCCCATGGTCGCCTTCGACGAGCGGAGCTTCCGCCTGGGTTACGGCGGCGGCTGCTACGACCGCTTCCTCCCCCGCCTGGGCGCGCAGGCGCAGATTGCGGGCGTGGCCTTCAGCGAGCAGCGCGTCGAGCACGTGCCCACCGACGCCCACGACGTGCAGCTTCCCCGGATTTTCACGGCCTAAGGGGCGCGGAAAGGGCGCAGCGGGCACGCGGAAGGGGATGCGGCCTCAAGCGCCGCATGCGACAAGGCCGCGCGTCGAGCGGGGCGCAGCTTCGGCAAGCGCGAGCCGCAAGAGCAGGTGCGCAGCCTAAGCCTGCGGCAGCTTCTCGCGCTCGCTTTCCAGAAAGGCGTCCATGGCGGCTTCCGCGCCGACTTCGGCATCGAGGTCGAAGCCGTAGGCGTCCGCCAGGGCCTGGGCCTGCGAGGCGCGCAGCGCGGCAAGCTCGGGGTTCGACGCCTGGTTAAGGTAGGCCGATTCCAAGAAGAGCGACCGACCCACGTATTCCACCACGCGCGGGTCGGTGCCCGACACCTGCAGGATGCTCACCACCGATTCGGGCTCGAGCGACAGCAGGGTCGCGCCGTCGATGTCGGTCGCCGTGCCGATCGCCGCTTCGAGCAGGTCGGCCGAAGCCTCGGGGTCGGGCGCAGCGCCGCGCGAGGTTTCGAGGCTTTTCATGATGGCTTCGATGAGCTGAAGGATCATCCGCATCAGGTAATCTTGTTGAAGCATGGGTCTCCTCTTGAGGATTCGGGCGTCACAGAGGATTGTACCCGGCAACGAGCGGGGCGCAAGGCGCGCAGGACGCACGCAAATCTGCGCGCCTCGCCGTCGCCCACGCCCACGCTCGGAATAGCACGCCTTTCTCGCTGTTTTTCTTCGCATTAGGGGAAATCGCCGAGAAAGGCGCGTTAATCGAGGCCACAGCCCGCGCGACGGCCGCCGCGCGGGCGGTCGAAAGCCCGGCGCCCTCCCCTTACGCGTAGCCGCCGCGACGCCAGACCTCGTCGAGGTAGGCGGCCGAGAGGTAGGCGTCGAGCTTCTTGGCCGTGCTCTCGTTGGCGGCCGCATGCGTGCCTTCCGCGTACCCCACCTTGGCCATCGCGCACCAGGTGACCCCGCGCAGGCAGGTGAGGGTCAGGTACACGTCGAAGCGCTCGGACAGCCCTGCCACCTCGAGCCGGCCGTCAACCGCGCGCACGTACGCTTCCAAGCACTCCCGCATCTGCTCGCGCGAGAGCAGCACATCGGTCTTCCAGAAGGTCGTGGTGGGCGAAAGCAGGTGCGCCAGGTCCTGCACAGGGTCCGCCACCAGGGGCTTTTCCCAATCGACGATGTAGGTGGGGGCCTCGTCGTTCACCAGGAAGTTACCCGAATTGAGCTCGGTGTTCACGATGCAGCGCACGGGCGCCTCGTCGCCGGCCGCTTCCGCCAGCGCGCGCGCCCGGTGGGCCATCGCCTCCGCGCGCTCCACGACCGCCCCATCGGCGCCCGCCCATTCGGCATAGACGCGCCACATGGCCGCGCATTCGTCGAGCATGGCCCGAAGCGGGCGCTCGGGCCGCATGAGGGCGCACCCCGCCGGCACGGGCACCGTGTGCACGTAGGCCAGAGCCTCCACGGCCCGTCCCAAATCGCAGCCGTAGTCGAGCGGCCGTCCGGGCAGGAGCTCTTCGATGCCCACCCCGAAGGGGAACGAGCGCCTACTGCCGTCGGCGAAGTAGGCGCGCGGCGTGCGCCCGCAGGGCTCGAGCACGCGAAGGGCCCCCATCTCGTAGCCGATCTGGTCGTCGAGCCCCATCTGCGACGCCGTGTTCACCCGCACCAGGAAGGGCAGCTGCCGCTCGCCGTCCCACACCGTGTAGTTCACGTTGTACTCGCCCTGGGCCAACAGCCGCAGATCGAGGCGCGCACCGGGAGCCGCACCCAGGCAGGCGCGCGCCTCCTCGCTTTCGTTCACGTAGCGCGCCACGTCGCTCTCGCTAAAGGGCAGCATGCGCCCCACCTCCTTCCACCGCGTGCACGGCCACCGATCCCGCCGCCGTGCGCACGAGCACCGCCGGCCCGTCCGCCACGCCGGGCGCGGGCATCTGCAGGCTCCCGCGCGAAAACGCGCCCGCCCGCACCGTGCCTTCCAAAGCGCGCGCCCCGCCAAAGCTTTCCGCCACGCAGGGCGCCGCCGGATGCAGCAGAAGATCGACGGGCGCGCCCACCTGCGCCAGCCCGCCTTCGTGCACGTAGGCCACCGTATCACTCATGACCAGGGCTTCCATCGCGTCATGGGTCACCATGAGCGTGGTCACGCCCGTCTGCTCGTGCAGACTGCGCACCAACTGCCGCATCGCGTCGCGCAGGGCCTCGTCGAGCCCGCTGAACGGCTCGTCGAGCAGCAGGGCGCGCGGATGCGCCGCCAACGCCCGAGCCAAGGCCACGCGCTGCTTCTGCCCGCCCGAAAGCTCCTGCACGCGACGGTCGGCAAAGCCCGCAAGCTGCACGCGCGCGAGCCATTCGGCGGCTTCCGCACGCCGCGCCGCCTTCGCGACCCCGCGCGCCTTCAGCGGAAAGGCCACGTTGTCGCCCACGCTCATATGCGGAAAGAGCCGTGCGTCCTGGAACACCATGGCCACTCCGCGCTTATGGGCGGGCAGGGCGTCGACTGCCTGCCCGTCGAAGCGCACGCTGCCGCTGTCCTGCACGAGCAGGCCGGCGACCACGCCGAGCAGGGTCGATTTGCCGGCACCCGAAGGCCCCAAAATGCTCGCGAACGCCCCTTCGGGCACCGTAAAGCCCAGACCGTCGATGATGGTCCGACCACCGCGCACCACGCGGATATCGTCTAGTTCGATCTTCACCGTTCGTTCCTATTCATAGAGCACCGCATCGTCCGCGTTCCAGGAAAGCCTGCGCAGCAGCAGGCGGAAGACGCAGAACACCGCGAGCGTGACCACCATGAAGATCACGCCGTAAGCCGCGGCGATCGTGCGGTCGCCGCCGGCCACGTAGGGAAACATCGCCAGCGCGAACGTACGCACCTTGCCGCCGCCCACGAGCAGCGTGAGAAAGTACTGCGAGCACGAGATGATGAAGCCCATCGACAGGGCCGAAAGCAGGCCGGGCGCGAGCGAGGGAATCGACACCTGGAAAAGGGTCGCGACCCGTCCCGCGCCGAGCAGGCGGGCCGCGTCGTCGAGCCGGGTCCCCCGGGCGCGCACCACGTCGATCATGAGGGCCGACGCGTAGGGCAGCGCCACGATCGCATGCGCAAGCACCACGCCCGGCACGGTGCGGGCCAGCCCCATGCGGATGAAGGCCACCTGCACGCCCATCGCGAACACGGTGCCCGGAATGAGGAAGGGCAGCATCGTGGCGAGGCGGAAGACGCCCTTCCCCCGCCATTCGTGGCAGCACACGGCGCGGGCGCCCATCGCGCCGGCCACCGTGGCCACAAGCGAGCTCGCCGCGCCGATGCCCACCGAAAGGGCCAGGCTCGGCCAGCCGTCCGACGAGCCCGAAAACACGATCGCGTAGCCGCGCAGCGACCAGGCTTGGGGAGCCAGCTGGGGCCAGGGCCACGCGTCGGCGAACGACCACACGGCCATCACGCCCAGCGTCACGACCACGATCGCCAGCTGCACCGCCACAAGCACGCAGGCCGCCGCGCGCGAGGCGCCCCGTCCCTTCCGTCTAGCCACGAGAACCCTCCTGCCTGCGCTGCACGCGCGCGGCGATGAAGTACACCGCCGCCGTGAGCGCGCACACGCCGGTCGTGATGCCGTTCAGGGCCATCGCGTAGCACCGGTTCACCAAATCGGGATCCTGGAATTCCATATAGGCGAGCACGGGAAGGGTCTTGGGGTAGGTGGGGCCCAGCAGGTAGACCACTTCGTAGGACCCGAAGGAGAAGGCCGCCACCACCACGAAGGCCTGCACGGCCGCCGGCGCGCACAGGGGCAGGGTCACGCTGAAAAAGCTGCGGGCGGGCGAAGCGCCGCTCATCGCCGCGGCCTCCCCCAGCGTGCCCGACACGTGCATCATGATCGTGACCGTGCAGAAGGCCACGTAGGGAATCTCCTTCCACGCGTACACGGCGACGATTCCCCAACCCGACGGGTCGCCCACCACCGAGAATGCGCTCTGCGCGGCGCTCTGGGCGGCGGGGTCGGCCAGCAGGCGCGACACCAGGCCCGATCCCGAAAACAGGAAGGCCACGGCGAGCGCCACCAGGGCGTGCATCGTGAGGATGGGCACCTGCAGGCTCGCCATCCGCACCGCCGTGCGCGCCCGCATCGTGGTGAGCGCCCAGGCGAGCAGCACGCCGCCCGCCAGCGCGATCGCCGACGAGACGGCCGAAAGGTAGAGGCTGTAGCCGATCGAGGCCGTGAAGTCGGGCCGCGCGAGGGCCTGCGCGTAGTAGTCGAACGTGAAGGCGTTCATGCCGAGCGACGGCATGATGCCGAAGCCCTGCAGCACGCCCACCACCACGCCGTAGACGAACACCGCCGCCAGGGCGGCCGCGGGCAGCGCGAGCGCATAGGGAGCCAGCCGCACCGCGCGCCGCCTGCGGCGCAGCCCCTCTTCCGCAGATGCCGCGCGCATACTAGTTGCCCGCCACCTCGGTGCGCCAGAGCTGCTCGATCACGGGGATGGCCTGGCCGGACGCTTCGGTCACGCGCACCTTGAGCTTTTCGGACGCCGACACCTCGGCGCTGCCCAGGGGCACGTCCTCGAACTGCTGGCGCATGTCGCTGGAGAGCTTGTCCATGTCGAGCACGGTGAGGTTGCGCAGGACTTTGTACTGGTCGAGCTGCATTTCGGGGCTGATAACCTCGTTGATCGCCACGAGCGCGGCGGCCTTGTGCGGGGCGTTGGCGGGGATGGCCATGAAGTTGGTGTTGCCCACCGTGCCGCTTTCGAAGACGAAGGCCTTGGTGGTGGCGGGCAGCTGGCCCTTGTCGACGAGCGCCTGCGGTCCGCCGTAGCCCATGCTGAACACGAGCTCGCCGTCGGCGTACATCTGCGCAACCGTGTTGGAGTCGGCCGGGTACGTGGTGCCCTGTTTCCACAGGTAGGGCTTGAGCTCTTTGAGGTAGTCGAGGCCGGGCTGGATGATCGCGCGCACGCTGTCTTCGGTGGGGTTAGTCATCGTGGAAAGCTGCTCGAAGGCGTCCTTGCCCACCACGCCGGCGATCAGGCAGCTGATGAAGGCCGTGCCGGTGAAGTCGCCCGGTTCGGGATAGGTGACCTGGCCGGGATGCGCCTTGCAGAATTCCAGGAACTCGTCGGGGTTGCGCGGCGTGTCGCTGATCTTGGCGCCGTCGACCCACAGGACGATCTGGGCCTTGCCGTAGGGCGCTTCGTAGCCTTCGGTAGGGTTGCCGAAGTCGACCGTGATGTCGGTCGAGGTGCCGTCGACGTAGTCGCGGTAGTTGGGCAGGTAATCGACGAACGGGCCCCACACGTAGCCGTTTTCCTTCACCGACGCGAAGTTCTCGCCGTTGATCCACACGAAGTCGATCGTGCCGTCGGAATCGCCCACGCCGGCCTGCATCTCGCCGGAAAGCTGGGTGAGGATGTCGTTGATGTCCATGCCCACCAGGTTGAGGGTGATGTCGTAGTTTTCCTTCAGGCGCGGGATAAGGGTGTTCTGGATCCATTCGTTACGGTCGCTCTGGCCGCCGTAGCCGTACCAGGACACTTCCTGGCCGCGGGCCGCTTCGAGCACCGCGTCCCAATCGCTGTAGTCGAGCTCGCCCTGAGCGCTCGAGGAGGAAGACGGCGCCTGCGAGCCGCACCCCACGAGGGAGACGAGCGCCGCCGAGGCGCCGAAGACGGCCGACACCTTCAAAAAGGAGCGGCGGCTGTAGAGGTTGGGCTGATCGGATGCGTTCATTGAAATCCTTTCGTTGGTTGGATCGATTCGTTGGCAGAAGATGCAGTAGATGCGGAAATCAAGCGGCTCATGCGCTCGTCGGGGGCGCCGACGCCGGGGCGAAGCCCCGATAGGCCGGCAGCCGCTCGATGCGCTCCAAGTCGCTGGGAGTATCGACGTCGTCGCGCGTCGGGGCGAAGGCGACCCGACGCCCGTGCGCGGCGCAGACGGCCAGGGCCTCCTGCAGCACCGACGCCGACCCGTAGGACTTATGGTCGAAGAGCTGCGGAAAGGGCTCGTGCAGGCCCACGAGCCAGTAGCCACCGTCGGTGCTGGGGCCCAGCACCACATCGGCGGTGCGGGCGGCGGCAAGCCCGGCGGCCAGGTCGACGGGACGCACTTCGGGCAGGTCGCTGCCCATGAGCAGGCAGGTGTCCGCCCCGCGGCCGAGCTCGCAGGCCAGGGCCTCCTGCATACGGGCGCCCAGCCCCGCCCCGCGCTGCTCGCGCGCGCGGAAGCTGCCGGCGCCCGGGCCCGCGTAGGCGTCTTTCAGGCTCGCGATGAAGGCGTCGCGCACGGCTTCGCCTTCGGGCGCGCGCCGCCACTCGTCGCCGTAGTGCACCGCCAGGTCGGCGGGCACCTGGGCAATATGGCGCGCGCAGTCGCAGGCCATCTCCCACTGCAGGCGGGCGCGGGCGTCGGCCGAAAGCGCCGGTGCGAGCCGCGTTTTCACGGCGCCCGCCACGGGCACGCGCGTGAAGAGGACGATGACGGGTCGACCGCTCATGAGCGCCCCTTCCGCACGTCGGCATAGCGTGCCACCAGCTCTTCGACGGGCACGCCGGCCCGATAGTCGCGGCGCAGGCGCCGCATGAGGAAGGCCTGGCGGTAGGGGCCGCCCTGCTGGAAGCGGCGGGCCGACGTGAGCACGGGCTCCTTCAGGTAACAGGGCCTGCCTACCTGGGCGCGCAGGCACCGTGAGAGCTCGTAGTCTTCCATAAGCGGCAAATCGGGCACGCCGCCCACCGCGTCGAGCACCGCCCGCTGGGCGAACATGGCCTGGTCGCCGAAGGCGATGCCCCACAAGGTCACGCGCATGTTCGACACCCAAGCGCCCGCCCGATAGACGAGGGCGCCGTCGTCGAAGCGCATGGTCATGCAGCCCCAGGGCGCCCCGGCGTCGAGGGCACGGCGCACGGCGCAGATGCCCGCCCGGTCGATGCGGGCGTCGGCGTGCAGCACGAGCACGGCATCGCCCGCGGCCTGCGCGATGCCGGCGCGGATCTGCGCGCCCCGACCCTTGGCGCCTTCCACGACCCTGCGCCCCGCGAGCAGGGCGCGCGTCGCGTCGGTGCTGCCGCCGTCGGCGAAGACGACCTCGCAGTCGGGCGCGGCGGCGTCGATCATGGCAAGGAAGCCGGGCAGGGCTGCTTCCTCGTTGTAGACGGGCACGACGATCGAGAGCATGCTAGACCGCCGTTTCCGCTTCGACGGCGCGGTCGAAGCGCCGACGGGCGCGGTTGGCCAGGGCATGGGCGGCGTCGGGCGTCTCGTCGATGCCCAACATGACCGACACCGCATGGCGGCAGTTGCCGTAGCCGGCGCGGGCGAACTGGCCCGCACACGACGCGCAGTAGGTGTAGATCGTGCGGTCGTCGGCCGCGTTGAGGATGCGGTCGGTGCAGGTCTGCACCATCTGGGGGCCCTTCAGGGCCACGTCGGGCCGCAGGCCGCAGCAGCCCACGCGCGCGAGGGTTTCCACCGCGCTCATGTCGGCATGGCCCCGCACCAGGGCCTCGCCTTCGCGCGTGCGGCGGTCCGGGCAGGGGATGTGCAGGACGCCTTCGGGGAAGACGGTGCCCGCGCCCACACCCCATTCGCGCAACAGCTCGACGGCCGACACCACGGGCACGTCGAGGCGCGGGCCCAGATAGGCCAGGCAGTTGGGGCATACCGTCGCCAGGCGTTCGACGCCCAGCTCGTCGAGCTTGCGCTTCACATGGTCGACTGCCCGCGCGGCCGCCTTGTGTTCGCCGTAGCCGTCGAGCGGATGGCCGCAGCAGTCGAAGGCCACGCCCACCCCGTGCGCGGTGCACAGGCGCTCGAGCGCGTCGGTGGTGCGGGGAAACTGCGAGGGGAACGAACAGCCCGGAAACAGCAGCGTCGAGCACTGCGTGCGCGGGTAGCGCTTGAACGGGTAGCGGCGCTTTTCGGCGACGCAGATGAGCTTTGCCATGTTCATTCCAGATGAGCCTTCCGTTTGAGTGCGGCTGCGACCGCCAGCGAGACGGCGAGCAGGACCGCCGCCGCGATAAAGCAGGCCACGGCGTCTTCGCCGGCCGTGAAGCCGGCGGCCGCCAGCGTGTACATGGCGGTACCGGGGAAGATGAAGAGCCCCGAATAGAGCGCGTAGGGCGCGAACCCGATGTCGGTGATCCCGTAAGCGAAGTTCTGCACGTTGTAGGGAAAGACCGGCACGAGCCGCGTGACCGCGAGCAGGTAGACGTCGCTTTTGTGCGCCCCTTCGAAGAGGAAGCGGTTGAGCGTGGGATTGCGCGCCAGGCGCGGGCCGATCGCGTCCTTCAGGAAGTAGCGCCCCACCAGAAACGACAGGCAGGCGCCGATCGTCATCGCGAGCCAGCACAGAAGCGTGCCCAGCCAGGGGCCGAACACCACGCCCGCCACGACGGCGAACGCGATGCCCGGCAGGGCGAGCACCACGCAGCCCACGACCGAAAGCACCACGTAGGTGGCCGCCGCCTCCACCGGATGGGTGGCGAGCGCGGTCTGCATGCGCTCCACGGCGTCGGTCCCCATTATGTTGTCCGACCAGCCGAAATGGGCGTTCAGCACCGCAAGCAGAGCGATGAGCGCCACGAAGGCGGCCACGCGCGTCCAAGCGGGCACGCGCGTGGCCGCCGCGTCGCTACTGTCCTTGCGCGGCTGTTTCGACATGGGACCCCTCCGTGCCGTCGTCTTCCATCAGGTCGGCGTGACGGTTCTTGAAGACCTGGCGAACGAGCACGATAAGGGCGAACAGGGCGAAGGCGATGAGCAGGCCCATGACCACGGTCTTGGTGCTGCCGGTGAGCATGCCGCCCACGTAGGAGTAGACGATCGTGGCGGGCAGCTGACCGATGCCGGTGGCCACCATGAAGTCGGCGAAGCCCATGCCGGTGAGGCCTGCCGCGTAGCTCACGTAGTCGAACGACATGAAGGGCAGCAGGCGGCAGATGAGGATCGCGTTCTTGCCGTAGCGGTCGAAGAAGCGGTCGACGCTTTCGAGCGCCGTGTTCGAAACGAAATGGGCCACCGCGTCGCGACCCAGGGCACGGGCGATCCAGAAGCAGATCGCGGCGCCCGCCATGGCGCTCGCCCACGACAGGATGGCGCCCTGCCACCAGCCGAACACGCCGGCGTTGGCGAAGGTGATCAGGAAGGCGGGGATAGGAGCGGCCAGGCTCTGCAGGATCATGAGCAGGAAGGACACGACCGCAGCGGCGGCGCCGTAGGAACGGATGAGATCGGCCACGGTGCCCACGTTGCCCGAAGAGAGCAGCGAGAAGATGCGGGTCATTTCGGCGTGGACCGACGGCACGCAGGAGACCACGATGATCAGCACGGCGAGGACGGCGAAGGTCGCCCAACGGGTGATTTTCTCGGTCTTCTTCAGACGAGCGGCGTCGGGGTCGGTTTCCACCTCGACGGGACGCGGATGGCGCACCGCCTCGATCGCGACGGCCACGAAGCCGGCGACGATGAGCACCGCGAGCATGGCCTGCACGGTCCCGAGCGGCAGGGTGTTCATGTGAATGCCCTCGCGCACGAAGGCGGCAGGAGCCGTGAGCAGCGACTTGCTGGGGCCGAAGAAGAGCAGGCCCATAAGCACGACCGCCGCCAGGCTCGCCGCGGTGCCGACGATGCCGATGCCGTATTCCTCCTTGCGGCCGCGCACGCAGGAGACAACCGCCAGCAGGACGAACGAGCCGTAGAAGATGTAGCCCGTGTTGAAGGCCATCTGCAGGCTCCACATGCCGTAGCACATGTATCCGATGGCGAGCGCCCACAGGAAGGCGTTGTAGATGTAGGAGACGTTTTTCATAACGGTATTGGCCATGTGCGCCCCCCCTACGCGCGCTTGAAGGTCACGACGACGCGGGTGCCGTCGGCGGGAAGGACGTCTTCGCGGCCCGTGAACATCGCGGTGCCGGTCTGGGTGGTGCCAGTGGGCCAGTGGGCGTCGCTCACGATGCCGGTGGCGCAGCTGTCGAGGCAGAGGACGCAGCCCGTGTTGTTCTTCTGGGCGCTTTCCAAGTTGCCGCCGAAGCGGAAGTCGGGCGTGTAGTCGCCGGCGGTGCAGCTGACGATGTTCACGAAGGGGATTTCGTCCTGGCCGTCCCACTTGACGGTCACGTCGAGCTTGTCGCCGTCGACGCTCTTGCCCTGGCCGGCCGCGGCCTTCATGTCCTCGGCCGTGAGGTTGTTGCCCGGGGTGAAGCCGGCATCAACGAGAGCCTGGTAGAACTCCTTTTCGTCGCCCAAACCGCGCAGGATGGCCTTCTCGCCGTTCGAGCCACCCTGGTAGACAACGCCGTGGCGCGTGCCCTGGGTGAAGTAAACCGCGTTGACCTCGGCCAGGTAGCGCACCTCTCCGGCGTCGGCATCGGTGACGATCGGGTTGTCTTCGGTCGGGTCGGCCGTGCCGGTGACGGCAGACTGGGTAGCGGAGCTGGAAGAGTTCGACGAGCTCGAGCCCGACGAGCAGGCGGCAAGCGGCGCGAGGGCCACGGCGAGGCCCGCCACGCCCAGGCCGGCCAGGAAGCGGCGGCGGGTAAGGTCGGTGCCGAGTGCAGACAGAGTGCGAGAGTCCATAGTTGTTTCCCCTTCAAAGAATGCGAATGCGAGCGTGAATTAGGCGGCGGCAGAATCACCTTCACGGGCCACGCGCCGCATGCAGAAGGGCGGCACGCATAGTTCCGGTTCCTTACTATAGTCGTGAAAGTGGCACCGACCGAATAGCATTTCTTGATACGGTTTTGCCCATCTATCAGATTTCGTTATACTTCCTGTTCAAAGGGATGGGGACTCCCCCATCTGGAAGGCAGGGATAAGCATGGAATTGCGCCAGATTGAGTCTTTTGTCCGAGTTTCTGAATGCGAGAGCTTTTCGCTCGCCGCCCAGTCACTGCATGTTTCCCAGCCCACGGTGAGCGCGCACATCGCGGCGCTCGAACGCGAGCTCGACACCGCACTCGTGGTGCGCAACGCCAAGCGTTTCGCCCTCACCGCCGAAGGCCGCGCCCTCTACGAGCAGGCGCTTGTCATGCTCGCATCCCGCGACAAGGCGCTCGCCATCGCTTCGAAGGGCGCGCGCCGGCTCGTGATCGGGGCGTCGTCGGCACCGTCGCGCGCGCACTTGCCCACCCTGCTCGCCACCTACCGCCGCGCCCAGCCCGATATGCGCGTGCGCGTCGAAGAGCGCGACAGCATGAGCGTGATCGCGCAGGTGGAATCCGGCGAGGTCGACCTAGGGCTCACGGGGGCCGAAGACCCGCAGAGTCCCTGCACCTTCACGCCCTTCGCCTCCGACGAGCTCGTGGTGGCCGCTCCCAACACGCCGCGCTACCGGGCCCTCGCGCGATCGGGCGCGAGCGCGCGGGCCCTGCTCGACGAGCCCTTCCTCGTGCGCAGCACCACATCGGGCACGCAGACCCAGGCCGGCCGCCTGCTCGAGGCGATGGGACGCGGGTTCGATGCGATGCACGTGGTCGCGCAGATCGACGACGCCGAAACCATGCGCGCCTGCATCGCCGAGGGACTGGGCGTGGGCGTGCTGTCACGCAGCATGGTGAGCGGGTCGGGCGAAGAGGACCGGCTCATCTGCTTTTCGGCGTCGGGCGGGGGCTATTGGCGCAATCTCTACCTGGTCGAGATGCCCGGTCGCTACCAATCGCAGGCGCAGAAGGCCTTCGCGCAAATCGTGCGCGGCGCAGCGGAGGCCCGCAAGGCCGGAACGGGCGAGAGGCGAATCGGGTAGCGCGCGGCCGACCCGGTTGGCGCCCCGCAGGCCCTTCCCGAGTAGCGGCCCGCTGCGCATGCCCGGGATTAACGCGCCTTTCTCGAGGGTTTTCGCTGAAACGAAGACAAGTCACCGCGAAAGGCGCGTTAACCGTCGCTGGCACCTGGGGCCGGAAGCACGCGCGCGA
Source organism: Eggerthellaceae bacterium (assembly GCA_022644775.1). GTDB lineage: Bacteria > Actinomycetota > Coriobacteriia > Coriobacteriales > Eggerthellaceae > Hugonella. Next base: position 38,897 of record JALCHN010000007.1, on the reverse strand, counting down.
AAGGCGCACACGACAACGAACCCCCTGAGCGATCGCTTGCCTCAGGGGGTTCGTTCGCGCATTGCGTTTCGCTCTATGCCAAATCTTCCGGCGCCTGCATGCCCAGGTGGTAGTAGGCGCGCGCGGTGGCCTGGCGGCCCTTCGGCGTGCGGACGATGAGCCCCTGCTGCATAAGGTAGGGCTCGTAGACGTCCTCGAGCGAATCGGGGTCTTCCGAAAGCGCCGACGCCAGCGTGGACAAGCCCACCGGCCGACCGCCGAACTGGTCGCAGAGCAATTCCAGAATGCGGTTGTCGATCGCGTCGAGCCCCAGCGAGTCGACCTCGAAGAAGCTCAAAGCCTGCGCGGCGATGTCTTCGTCGATGAAGCCGTTGCCCTCGACCTGGGCCCAGTCGCGCACGCGCTTGAGCAGGCGGTTGGCCAGGCGCGGCGTGCCGCGGCTGCGGCGGGCGATTTCGAGCGCTCCCTCGCGGTCGATCGCCACGTCGAGGATCTGCGCCGACCGGATGACGATGTCGGCCAGTTCTTCGGGCGTGTAGTAGTTCAAGCGAAAGAGCACGCCGAAACGGTCGCGCAGGGGCCCCGTGAGCAGGCCCGTGCGCGTCGTCGCGCCGATGAGGGTGAATCGGGGCAGCTCGAGACGGATCGAACGGGCCGCCGGGCCCTTCCCCACCACGATATCGAGCGCATAGTCTTCCAAGGCGGGATAGAGCACCTCTTCGACGCTGCGGTTCAGGCGGTGGATCTCGTCGATAAAGAGGACGTCGCCGTCTTCCAAGTTGGTGAGAATAGCCGCCAAATCGCCCGTGCGAGCGATGGCCGGACCGCTCGTGGTTTTGATCTTGGCGCCCATTTCGTTGGCCACCACGGTGGCAAGGGTCGTCTTGCCCAGGCCCGGAGGGCCCGAAAACAGGATATGGTCGACGACGTCGTCGCGCTGGCGGGCCGCTTCGATCAGGATGCGCAGGCTGTCCTTGATCTTGGTCTGGCCCAGATAGTCGTTGAGGTACTTGGGCCGCAGGCTGCGGTCGAGCGCAAGGTCGTCTTCGGTGAGCTCGACCGAGGCCATGCGCGAGGCAGGGTCGGACGGCCGCGCGTCGCCTTCGCGCCCGGCGTCGGGCTGGGACGCGTCGAAGATCATTCCTTCGATATGCACGCCTTCGGACACTTACTTCCCCAATCGTTTGAGAGCGTATTGCAACAGCGCCGCTTCGTCGGCTCCCGCGGCGGCCCCCTTGAGGGCGACTTCGGCTTCGGCCGACGAGAAGCCCATGGCCAGCAGGTCTTCGGTCGCGGCCTTCACGGCTTGGGCGTTGCCGGCCGCGAACAGGTCGTCCTGCTGCTGGGAGGCCGATTCGAGCGTGCCCTGCAGTTCGAGGATGATGCGCTGGGCCGTTTTCTTGCCGATGCCGGGAATGCGCGACACCGCGGTGGTATCGCTGGCAATGATAGCATTGGAAAGCGCTTCGGTCGTGTAGGAGGAAAGCGCCGCAAGGGCCACCTTGGGCCCCACGCCCGACACGCTGATGAGCCGCTCGAACAGGGCCTTTTCGGCCATGTTGGCGAAGCCGTAGAGGGTGAGCGCGTCTTCGCGCACGAGCAGGTAGGTGTAGACCTGCACGGGCTCGCCCACCGCCGGCATGCTAGAAAGCGAATGGGCCGACATGCCCACCGCGTAGCCCACGCCGCCCACGTCGATCACGACCGAGCTTTCGGTCTTCGCCGCCAGCCGGCCCTTGAGGAATGCGATCATGCGGGCACCCCGCTTCCTGCCAGCACGTTGTCGTGCGTGGCGTAGCAAATAGCGGCGGCAAGGGCGTCGGCCGAATGGTCGGGGTGCGGAACAGTTTCTAGGCCGAGTACCTGCGCGACCATGTACTGCACCTGTTCCTTGCTCGCGTCGCCCGTGCCCACCACGGCCATCTTGATCTGGCTGGGCGTGAACTCCCCCACCGAAAGGCCGCCGGCCGCGGCCGCCACGAGCGCGGCCCCGCGGGCCTGGCCCGTTTTGAAGGCCGCCGACACGTTGTTGCCGAACCAGACCGTTTCGATCCCCAGGCAGGTAGGCTCGAACCGCTTTACCACGGCGTCTATCTGCTCGAAGATCTTCAGCAGGCGCTGGGACAGGTCGTGTTCGGCCGGCGTGGAAATGCAGCCGTAGGCGCGGCAGGATAGGCGCGGCCCGTTCTGCGAGACGATGCCCCAGCCCGTGTTGGCCAGGCCCGGGTCGATTCCCATGATGATGCGTCGCTGCGGCATGCCGCTCCCTTGCACTCGCTATTATACAAACACTTGTTCGTATAATAGCATATCGCTACAGGTTGAGGCCGCCTACATACGCCGCCCACTTTTCGTAGGACTCGTCGCTGATGTCGTGCTCGATCAGGTGGGCTTCCCGTTCGGCCGTTTCCTCGTCGATCCTCAAGGCCTTATGCAGGAAATCGAAGAGCATCGTGTGGTGCTCGAGCACCCGCCGGCCGTAGTCGTAGCCCGCTTCGGTGAGCGTGACCGCCCCGTAGAAGGGCTGGTCGAGCATGCCGGCCGCCTTCAGGTTCGTCATCGCCTTCGACACCGACGCCTTCGAAACCCCCATATGGGCGGCGATGTCGACCGACCGCACCGAGTGCTCGACGGTCCCGCCGAGCTTGACGATCGCTTCCAGGTAATCCTCGTTCGATTCGGACATCAGGGGGCGAGCTTCGCGATGTTTGTCCATCGGCCCTCCTCTCTTGGTCTTCCACTTCCTTTGCCGCGAGCGCGCCCGCGGCTTCCCCAACTGTCTGCGCGCCCGCATCCCGCGCGGGCGCGGCGGTTGCTACATCCCCACCGCCAGGGCGACATGGTAGGCGATGAAGGCAACCGCCCAGGCCACGGCGAACCCGTAGCAGGCCTGCGCAGCCGTCCATGCCCGCGAATTGCTCTCGCGCCGCAGCGTGGCCACCGTGGCCAGGCAGGGCAAATACATGAGCGAGAACACCATGAAGGCGAAGGATCCGGCGGTCGTGAAGCCGAGCGCCGAAAGCGCCGCCTGCGTAAGACCCGCGCCCGTGTCGTCGGCGACGCCGTTGGCGAGCACGCCCAGAGTGCCCACGACGCTCTCCTTGGCCGCGAAGCCGGTGATGAGCGCCACCGCGGCAGGCCAGACGCCGAACCCGAGCGGGGCGAACAGCGGGGCCACCGCGCCGCCGGCGATCGCGAGCAGGGAGTTCTGGATGTCGACCATCCCGAAGGCGCCGTTTTCCACGCCGAAGGAGCTCGCGAACCACACGACCACCGACATCACGAAGATGATCGTGCCGGCGCGCTGCAGGTAGTCCTTGATGGTTCCCCACAGGGCCAGGCCCAGCGAGCGCATGTGCGGGGCGCGGTAGCGCGGCAGCTCGATGATCAGCGGCGTGGTCTCGCCCTTGAACACGAAGGTCTTCAGCAGCCAGCCGGTGAGGATGGCCACCAGGATGCCGAGCACGTAGAGGCCCATGACCACGACGTCGGCGTTGTCGGGGAAGAAGGCCCCGGCGAACACGAGGAAGACCGTCGCGCGGGCGCCGCAGGACATGAAGGGCACCAAGAACAACGTGATCTTGCGGTCGGTTTCGCTTTCCATCGTGCGGCAGGCCATCATCGCGGGCACGTTGCAGCCGAAGCCCATGAGCATGGGCACGAAGCTCTTGCCCGACATGCCGAAGGGACGCATCGCGCGGTCCATGATGAAGGCGGCGCGCGACATGTAGCCCACGTCTTCCAGAAGCGTGAGGAAGAAGAAGAGCACGCAGATCTGCGGCAGGAAGGAAAGCACCGCGCCCACGCCGCCACAGACGCCGTCGATCACCAGGCCGTAGAGCCAGGTGTCGGGCACGAACAGGGGCTCGATCCCCGCGGTGATCGCGTCCATGAGCTGCTGGGCGAGCCCTTGCAGCCACACGCCCGGGCTGGGGACGGGATCGAGCCCGAAGGCCGAAAGCCCCAGGAAGTCTTCCGAAAACGTGCAGTGGAACATGAAGAACATCACGAGCAGGAACAGGGGAATGCCCAGGTAGCGGTTCGTGACGACGCGGTCGATCTTGTCGGAGCGGTTGAGCTCGCCGGCCTTGCGGCCGCGCTTGACCGACGCGCCCACGACCTCCTTGATGAAGGCGTAGCGGCGGTTGGCGTTTTCGGTCTCCTGCTCTTCGGTGAGAGGCGCATCGCCTTCGGGCTGGTAGACCATGGGGCCCTTGTAATGGTTGTGGTACTTGTAGGCCGAGATGAGGGCGTTGGTGCGCCCCTTTTCGTCGGTGTGGTGGTCGAGCCGGTGCTCTTCGGGGTCTTCGATGTCCTGGAAGCCGTGGCCGTGCTCTTCCTCGCCTTCGTGGAAGGGGCTCGTGGATTCGTATTCCACCGCGTCCATGAGCTTGTGGGCGCCGGCCGTGTGCATGAGCTCGATGACGCCCTCACCGGTGACCGCCGTGATCGGCAGCACGGGCACGCCCAGGCGGCGCGAGAGCTCTGCGGTGTCGATCACGTCGCCGGCGGCGCGGGCCTCGTCCATCATGTTGACGGCCACGACGAGCGGCACGCCGAGTTCGGCGATCTGGCAGGTGAGGAATAGGTTGCGCTCGATGTTGGTGGCTTCCACGATGTCGATCACGACGTCCGGGCGCTCGTCGATGATGAAGGCGCGCGAAACGCGCTCTTCGATCGAGTAGCTCGTGAGCGAGTAGATGCCGGGAAGGTCGACGATGTCGGCGTCGCCGTATTCGGGGCGCAGGGTGCCGATCTTCTTTTCCACGGTGACGCCCGGCCAGTTGCCCACGTGCTGGTTGGTGCCGGTGAGCTCGTTGAACAGGGTGGTCTTGCCGCAGTTGGGATTGCCGATCAGCGCGAAGGTCTTGCGGTCGCGGTCGGGCTTGCCCAGGGGCGCCTGGGCCGAAGCGTCGGTGCGGATGTCGACGGGATCGTCGCAGCAGTTGGGCATTAGTCGCTCACCTCCATCGTGTCGGCGACGGCCTTGCAGAGCGCCAGCCGCGAACCTTTGATTTCCAGGATGAGCCCCGCCCAACTCGACGAGAGCACGTCGACGCGCTCGCCTTCGACCAGGCCGAGGGAATCGAGGCGCGCCCGCGTGGGACCCGTCGAATGACAGGCGGTAATGGTGTGCGACGTACCCGCCGCTGCTTTGCCGAGAATCACGTATGCTCCTTGACGCGCCGGTGCGCGCATTCGATGTTTCGGCTCCACCCTACGAGAAAAGTTTCGTTATTGCAACTGTTTGGAGCACACATCATCCTATTGGAGTACATTCCCCCGGTTTTGGAGCAAAGGACCTGACAAACCGTCAGAGTATTTGTCAGATTGAATCTGACAAATACTCTGACGGTTTGTCAGGTTTCAAGACGCGAAAAGGGGCGGGCCGAAGCCCGCCCGTTCGTGCGCGATGAACGTGCGCTCGCCTACTTGCCTTCGGCAGCCAGGCGCTCGTCGAGCATCGTCATGGCCGTGCGCCAGCCCAGCTCGGCGCACTTCACGCGCGCCGGCATGAGCGAGATGCCCTTCAGCTGGGCCGCTTCGCCCAACTCGGCCAGTTCGGCGTCGTCGGTCACTTCGCCGCGGATCATCTTCAGGAACAGATCGCACAAATGGCGGGCGCGCTCGGCCGTTTCGTCGGTGATCAGGTCGGCCATGATGTCGGCGGACGCCTGGCTCACCGCGCAGCCGTGCCCGGTGAAGGCGGCCTCTTCGATCACGTCGCCGTCGAGCTTGAGCGACAGCACGATGTCGTCGCCGCAGCTGGGGTTCACGCCCTCGTGCTGGAGCGTGGGGTCGTCCATCTCGTACTTGTAGTCGGGATGGGCGTTGTGCTCCATCAGCGCGGTGTTGTAGATGTTATTCAGCTCCATTGAACATCCCCCAAACCTTTTGCAGGCCCTCGACCAGATTGTCGATGTCCTGCTCATCGTTGTAGACGGCCACCGACGCGCGGCAGCAGCTCTCGATGCCCATCCACGCGAGCAGGGGCTGCGCGCAATGGTGGCCGGCGCGGATGGCCACGTCGTAGCTATCGAGAATGCTCGCCACGTCGTGCGGGTGGATGCCGCACACGTTGAACGATACCACGGCCACATGGTCGTTGGGGTTGGCAGGCCCGATGAGGCGAATGAAGGGCAGCTCGCCCAGCTTGCGGGCCAAATCGGCCACGAGGGCGCGCTCGCGCGCTTCGAGGTTCTCGCGCTTGACGGCGCGCATGTAGTCGACCGCGGCGCCCAGACCCACGATGCCGGCGGCGTCCTGCGTGCCGGCTTCGAACTTCTGCGGAACGGGCGCGCAGCCAAAGTCGTCTTCGGTCACCCAGTCGATCATCTCACCGCCGGTAAGGAAGGGCGGCATCTTCTCGAGCAGCTCTTTTTTGGCCCACAGCACGCCGATGCCCATGGGCCCGAACATCTTATGGGCCGAAAACGCCAGGGCGTCGCAGCCGAGCTCCTGCACGTTGACGCCCATATGGGGCACGCTCTGAGCGCCGTCGACGAAGCACAGGGCGCCCACCGCATGCGCGCGCTTGGCGATGTCCTTGATCGGGTTCTCCACGCCGAGCACGTTGCTCACCTGCGTGACCGACACGATCTTGGTGCGACGGGTGATCTTCGTCTCGATTTCTTCGGCCGTGAGCTTGCAGTCCTCGTTGGGACGCATGTAGACGAGCTTGGCGCCCGTTTCGCGGCACACCTGCTGCCAGGGCAGGATGTTGCTGTGATGCTCCATGATCGTGATGCAGACCTCGTCGCCGGGACCCAGGACCAACCGCCCCATAGAAAGGGCGAGCAGGTTGAGCGATTCGGTGGCGTTGCGGGTGAACACGATGCCCTGTGACAGGGGCGCGCCGATGAAGTCGGCCACCTTGCGGCGGACCTTGTCGATCGCTTCGGTCGCTTCGACCGAAAGCTTGTAGAGGCCGCGCAGGGGGTTGCTGTTCAGGCGCTCGTAGAAATCGCGCTGGGCGTCGAGCACCACCGTGGGGCGCTGGGCCGTGGCCGCGCTGTCCAAAAACGTGAGGTGCGGGTTGTTGGCCAGCAGCGGGAAATCTTTCTTAAAGGGGTTTTCGGCGAGGTCGACCGCTTCAATTGCCTCGCGCGTGGCTTTGGGGGCCTCTGCCATTATGCTTCTCCTTCCAGTTGCGCGCCGGCCTCGCGGCCGATCACGCGCTGTGCCAGGCGGTTGACGCCGGCTGCCGCGCGCTCATCGAATGCGTGAACGGCGGCGTAATCGAACTGTGCGCCCACGAAGAGGGCTTCGACTTGGGATTCGGAAAGCCCGCGGGCTTCCAGGTATCCGAGCTGCTCGGGGTTCACGTGGCCGATCGACGCGCCATGGTCGCCCTGGACGTCGTCTTCGTCGCACAACAGGACCGGCATGGTCTTGTTGCGGACCTTGTCGTTGGCCAGAAGCACCGTGTCGCGCTCGTGGCCCACGGCGCCCTTGCAGCCGTGGATGAAGTCGATCGTGCCGCGCAGGATCTTGCTCGACGCGTCGGCAAGCGAGCCGTTGGCATCGAGGTTGCTCTTGGTGGCGCGGCCGCGCTGGCGGATGACGTAGTTGAAATCGAGGTCGTTCTCGCCATGTCCCAGGTAGTGGGTGTCGATGTCGACCGACGATTCGTCGCCGTCGAGGGCGAAGGCCGTGCCCACCAGGCTGCGGCGGGCGCCGAGCTCGGTCTGGGTGAAGGCGGCATGCGCGCCCGCGCCGAGCAGGGCCGCCGTGTTTTCCAGATAGGTGTAGCCGTCGTCGAGCGTCTGCAGCACCACGAGCGAAAGGTGGGCGCCTTCGCCGACGAGGGCGCGGATCGCGAAGCCCGCCACGCCCGTGCCGCCCGCAGGCGCATCGGCCTGGGCGTACACGGTTGCGCGCGCGCCCTCGCGCACGATGATGTCGAGCGCGCAGACGCTCGCGGCACCGTCTTCGGCGTCGAGGTGCACGAGCACCGGGTCGGGCTCTTCGCCGGCCGCCACGTCGACGAGGACGCGCTCGGCCGTGTGGGCGGAAAGCCACGCTTCGGCTTCGGCGCCCATGCCGCTCTCGAAGTGGCCTTCGGGGTCGGCTTCGGCAAGCGCCGCGTCGAAGGGCTCTGCTTCGGCGCCCCACACCGCGTCGCCCGACGCGACTTCCACGGCCGTGCGCGCCGCCGCAGGCAGGGCGGGCAGGCTGGCCGCGACTTCGTTGATCTTGAGCTTGTGCCAGGTGATGGCGGGAGGCCGGTTCACCATGATCGTGCGGGCGCCCTCGTTCACCGCGAGCGCCGCCACTTCGGCAGGCGTCATCTGGGGGCGCCAGGCCGTATGCGTTTCGGTTGCAGCAGTCATTAGCCGATCGCCCCTTCCATGCCTTCCATTTCCAGCTTGATGAGGTTGTTCATTTCCACCGCATATTCAAGCGGCAGCTCCTTCGACACCGGGTTGGCGAAGCCGTTGACGATCATCGTGGAGGCTTCGTCTTCCGAAATGCCGCGGCTCATGAGGTAGAACATCATGTCGTCGCCGATGCGGCCGATGCTCGCCTCGTGGCCCACGTTGCAGTTCTTGGCGCGCACGTCCATCGCGGGGATGGTGTCAGAGCGGCTTTCGTCGTCGAGCATGAGGTTGGCGCAGGACACGTAGACGTCGGAGTCTTCGGCCTTTTCGGTCACCAGAACGCTCGAGCGGAAGGTCTGGATGCCGCCAGCCTTCGAGATGCCCTTGGTGTCGATGCGGGCGCTCGTGCGCGGGGCGTTCAGGACGACCTTACAGCCCGTGTCGAGGTTCTGCGTGGCGCCCGAGAAGGTGACGCCGGTGAACTCGCAGGTGGAGTCGGCGCCGTTCAGGATGCTCATGGGATAGAGGTAGCCCACGTGGCTGCCGAAGGACCCGCTCACCCATTCGATCGTGCCGCCGTCGTCGACGATGGCGCGCTTGGTGTTGAGGTTGTACATGTTCTTCGACCAGTTTTCGATCGTGGAGTAGCGCATGTGCGCGTTCTTGCCCACGAACAATTCGACCGCGCCCGCGTGGAGGTTGGCCACGTTGTACTTAGGAGCCGAGCAGCCTTCGATGAAGTGCAGGTCGGCGCCGTCTTCCACGATGATGAGCGTGTGCTCGAACTGCCCGGCGCCCTTGGCGTTCAGGCGGAAGTAGCTCTGCAGGGGGAACTCCATGTGGACGCCCTTGGGCACGTAGACGAACGAGCCGCCCGACCACACGGCGCCGTGCAGGGCGGCGAACTTGTGGTCCTGAGGCGTGATGAGCTGCATGAAGTGGTCGTGGATGAGCTCTTCGTAGGGGCCGTGCAGGGCCTCTTCGATGCCCGAATAGACGACGCCCTGCTTGCTCGCGCTCTCCTGGATGTTGTGGTAGACGAGCTCGGAGTCGTACTGGGCGCCCACGCCGGCGAGGTAGGCGCGCTCGGCTTGCGGGATGCCCAGGCGCTCGAAGGTGTCCTTGATGTCGTCGGGCACGCTTTCCCAGTCGGACTTCTGCTCCGTGGGAGGCTTCACGTAGGTGACGATATGGTCCATGTCGAGACCCTCGATCGAGGGGCCCCAATCGGGAATAGGCAGCGAATGGTAGATTTCGAGAGACTTCAGGCGCAGGTCGAGCATCCACTGGGGCTCGTCCTTCTTCGCCGAAATCTCCCGCACGATGTCGGGAGTCAGGCCGGCATCGAGGCGCTCGTAGCCCTCTTCGCTCTTCACGAAGTCGTAGAGGCTGCGATCGACTTCGGTGACCTGCTGCTTTTCGGCGGCCATGCTATTTCGCCTCCGCTGCCTTCACGGCAGCTTCCGCATGGGCCAGGGCGGCTTCGGCGTCGAAGGCCGGGGCCTCGTCTTCGTCGAGTGCGTGCGAGATCTTGTTGCCCTCGATGTCTTCGGCCACGCCGAACTGTTCGAAGCCGTGCTGGTCGATGTCGCCGATCAGGCTCGCGTCGCCTTCGGCCACCAGATGGCCCTTGACCATGACGTGGGTGCGGTCGACCGAAAGGTGCTCCAAGATGCGCGTGTTGTGCGTAATGAGCAGGATCGTGCCGTCGTTTTCGGCGCGGTAGGCGGCGATGGCCTTCGACACCACGTTGAGGGCGTCGACGTCGAGGCCCGAGTCGGTTTCGTCAAGAATGGCCAGCTTGGGCTTCAGAAGCAGCAGCTGGAGCATTTCGATCTTCTTCTTCTCGCCGCCCGAAAAGCCCACGTTGAGCTCGCGGTCGAGGTAGTCGGCGCTCATGTTGAGCTGCTCGAGGATTTCGGCGATGCGCTTCTTGAAGCGCTTGCCCTTGAGGTTGAGTTCAGGGTGCTGGGCGACGATGGCGCGCAGGAAGCTCTGCAGCGGCACGCCGGGAACTTCGACCGGTGCCTGGAAGGACAGGAAGAGGCCGTCGCGCGAACGCTCGGCCGCGTTCTCTTCGGAAATGTCCTTGCCTTCGAGAACGATGGCGCCCTCCGTCATCGTATAGGTGGGATTGCCCATGATGACCTGGCCGAGCGTCGATTTGCCGGCGCCGTTGGGGCCCATGAGCACGTGGGTTTCTCCCTTGCCGATGGCAAGGTCGATGCCGTGCAGAATGGGCTTTTCGCCCGCGCTCGCACACACGCCCTGCACGCTGAGCAGTGCTTCCTCCATTACATGCCTCCTTGGTTCAGGCGAGGTGCGACCCCGCCGTTGAATTCTCGTCCGATATCCTACCACTTAAGTAGGATATTTCGTAGGTGGACGCCTGCGTTTCCCAATTGTTACCGCCAAACCCCCAAAACATGACAACGGGGGCGCGTGATGTTGTCACATGCGGAGGTGACAACATCACCTGCCGCCGTTGTCACACACCCCCGTTGTCACCACTCGCTTCCGCCGCTGCGCAGAATGCAAGGTTATTGCAGGCCGAACGGTAAGCGGAGCTTCGGAAACTCGTTTTGCAGGGTTACCGCAAGCGAATGCCAACGCAACCGTGCGCGTCGAGCAGAATCGCGCACCGATCGTGCAAAACTAGCGGGATTTCCCCGTTCGGCATGGCATAACCCTGCGAAACGAGCAGGGAGCTGCGGCGCGCCTGCATTCCGAGCGGGAAACGCACCGGATTCCCGAAAGCGCAGCGCGCGATTCGCCACGGGGCGAAAGGCAGGCGGACTCCGCCCCACCCGGAGGTGACAACATCACGCGCCCCTGTTGTCACATGCGGAGATGACAACATCACGCGCGCCTGTTGTCACGCGAAAGGCCCTGCGGCGCGGGCGGCCCCGTCGAGGGGGCGGGCGCAGCAGGGCCTTGTGGCAGATGCGGCTTCGCAGCTAATTCTTGTTGTAGCCCGTGTAGACGGCCAGCGTCATGCAGACGACGGCGGCCCAAGCGAAGAACTTATGCAGTTTCATCGACGGGTTCCTCCTCTTGGTCTTCTTGGTCGTGCGCGGTGCGCCCGCGCAGAAGCGGCGTCGCGTTCAGGGCCGTAACGGCCACGGTCGACGAGTTGAGCACCGTCACGTCGGCGACCGCGCGGGCGATGTCGCTCGCGCCGTTCAAAGCCACCGACACGTCGGCCTTGGCGAGCGCAGGCGAATCGTTGATGCCGTCGTCCCCCCACCATGATCACGTGCCGGCCCTGGGCGCGCAGCTCTTCCACGTACGACGCTTTGTCTTCGGGAAGCACCTGCGCGTGGTACTCGTCGATGCCGAGCGTGCGCAGGCTCGCGATGACCATGCCGGCTTCGGGGCGCAGGGGGTCTTCGATGCAGATCACGCCGTGCAGGAATAGTCGACCATGACCGCGACCGATGCGCGCGAAAGGTCGCGCGTGACGGCGAGGGCCACGACGAAGGCGAGCAGGCCGAAGGAGACCAAAGCTATTCGGCTGCCTTCGCGGCCGTGCCGTTCATCTTGGCCACGACCTCTTCGCGAATGCCGACCTCGAGCTCGCCCAGGCGCTGCTGGACCGCGGCGTCGACCTGGCGCTCGCGTTCGGCTTCGGCGCGCCGATGGCCCGGGCGAGCATTTGTGCCTGCGCCGCTGGACTCTTAAAATGGAACGACGCATCAGAGGGAGAGGGAGCGTATGGCACTGGTATTGCATGAATCGGCGGAAATGTACCTGGAAACGATTTATCGCCTGCATCTGCGCAACGGCGTCGTGCGCGCCGTCGACATCGCCCAGGAAATGGGCTATTCCAAGCCCACGATCAGCGAATGGATGAGCAAGCTGCGCGCGTCCGGCTACGTGAAGCCGGCCCAGGGCAGCGCTATCGAGCTCACCGACCTGGGCACGCAAACGGCCAAGAAGATCTTCGAGCGCCACGTGACCCTCACCAAGATCTTCGAAAGCATCGGGGTGCAGCCCGAAGTCGCGCAAGCCGACGCCTGTCGCGTCGAGCACTACATCAGCGACGAGACCTTCAATTGTCTGAAGGCCTACTTTGCGCAGAGCGCCAAGCTCGAGGCGTAGCCCCCACGCATTCCGCAAAGGCCTTGGAAAACTTCGACGGGTTCGAATAGCCCACCTCGGCGGCGATTTCGCCGATCGACGACTGGGGCCGGTCGACGAGCATCTCGCAGGCGCGCTGCATGCGGAAGTCGCGGTACCAGGCGTAGACGGGCATGCCGAAGGTTTCTTTGAAGGCCTCCTTGAGCACCGTGGGCGACACGCCGACCGCTTGGGCCAATTCGGAAATCGTCATCGTTTTGCTCATGTCCCGCTTCATGAGGGCCTCGGCGCCGAAGGCGATGCGCTCCCGGTGCAGGGCGGCGCTCGTGCGGGCGTTTGCACGATGACGGCCGTCGACCACGATTCCCTGCATGAGGATGAGGATCTCGATCGCCTTGAGCCGCAGCAGTCCCTCGGGCTCGCTGTTGGCCCGCATGGCTTCCAGATCGAAGCAGACCCGCGAAGGCACGGCGTCGGTGCGCATCACCATAGGGTCGGCCGCGGCGGAGGCCTTGGCCACCAGCGCCGACAGGTCGAGCCCGAAGGCGTTGCGGCCGCCGGCAACGTCGACCGCACCCGGCGCGATCGCAATCGCCACGCCCCGCGTCCGTTCGGCTGCCTCCGCCACTGGCGCGCCGTGAGCCGGGGTCACGAGCAGGGCGTCTCCCGCCCTGACCCCCACCGGGCGCGCGCCGCCCGCATCGATCGCGAGCGCGCCCATGCGGCAGTAAGCCACGACGAAGGCGTCGGAGGGGCCGGCGGCGTTCAAGGGGAAGCGCACGCAAGAGGGTGCGTCCCACAGCGTGAGACGCACCCCGTTGAACAAATCGAACGAATATGAGGCGCCGAGCGCCGTGTCGTTTCTCATGCGCGGCGCATCCCCACCGCGCGACCGCGCATCTGCTTGCGCATACGGCGGGACCGCTTGCGCTCGGCCCGCTTCATGTCGCGGACCATCTTGTCGGCGGCATTGCAGCTGTTGCACGACCCGTTGCAGCCGTCGCACGACGACCCTCCCTTGCCCACCAGCTGGCGAACGGCGGGAATAAGCGCGACTGCGATCAGAGCGAGCGTGAGAGCCGTTCCCAGATTCATATCCATCGCACTCCCTTCTTTCATAGGTAGTAAAAGGGGCGCGGCGCCCGTTGGGCAGGTGCCGCGCCCCGCGTGTGCCGCTAGGCGGCGTCGGCGGCGCTTACCGACAGACGCACCGCAGCGTCGGTGTGCCTGTTGGGGCGCACGAGCATGTAGATCGCGAAGGCGATCAGGGCGAAGGCCACGACGGTGAAGAAGTTGAAGGAGACTTCACCGGTAGCCAGGCCCGCCAGTTGGTAGATGACCAGCGACATGCACCAGGCGAACCCGCATTCGTAGCCGATGGCGGCCCAGAGCCACTTGCCGCCGTTCATCTCCTTGCGGATGGCACCCATAGCCGCGAAGCAGGGAGCGCACAGGAGGTTGAAGGCCAGGAAGGCGTAGCCGGCAGCCGGGGTGAAGGCGGCCTGCACGTTGGCGATCCAGCCCGCATCGCCGGCGTAGAGGATGCCGAAGGTGCTGACGACGTTCTCCTTGGCGATGAGGCCGGTGACCGTGGTCGCGGCTGCCTGCCAGTTGCCGAAGCCCTGCGGGACGAAGATCCAGGCGATCGCGTTGCCGAAGGCGGCGAGCAGAGACAGAGACTGGTCGTCGACCGGGCCGAAGGAGCCGTTGACGAAACCGTAGCCGGACAGGAACCAGATCGCGATCGCGGCAGCGAGGATGATCGTGCCGGCCTTCTTCATGAAGGCCCAGCAACGCTCCCAGATGCTGCGGAGCAGGAAGCCCGCGGTGGGCACATGGTAGGCCGGCAGCTCCATGACGAACGGGGCGGTCTTGCCCGCGAAGGGCTTGGTCTTCTTCAAGATCACGCCGGAGAGCAGAATCGAGCCGATGCCCAGGAAGTAGGCGCTCGGGGCGACCCACCATTCGCCGCCGAAGATCGCGCCGGAGATAAGGGCGATGATGGGCAGCTTGGCCGAGCAGGGCATGAAGGTGGTCGTCATGACCGTCATGCGGCGGTCGTTTTCGTTTTCGATGGTGCGGGAGGACATGACCGCGGGCACGCCGCAGCCGGTGCCGATGAGCATGGGGATGAAGCTCTTGCCCGAAAGGCCGAAGCGACGGAAGATGCGGTCGAGGATGAAGGCGACGCGGGACATGTAGCCGCAGCCTTCGAGCAGGGCGAGCGGCAGGAAGAGGACGGCCATCTGGGGCAGGAAGCCGAAGACCGAGCCGACGCCGGCGACGATGCCGTCGATGACCAGGCTCTGCACCTGCGGGTCGACGTCGCCCGCTTCCATCGCGCCCGTCACGAGCGCGGGGATGCCGGGCACCCAGACGCCGTAGTCGGACGGGTCGGGCTCCTCGACGTCGAGGGCTTCGGCGTAGGTGGCGGCGTCGACGGCGATTTCCTCGTTCTCGCCGGTTTCGTCGTCGTAATCGTCGTAGGTGGCGGTGATGCCGGCCGCGTCGGCGTCGGCGATGAACTGCTCCATGTCGGCGTCGTAGGCGGCGAGTTCGTCATCGGTCGCGTCGTCGTCGGGGGCTTCGGGAGCTTCCAGGCCAGCGTCGGCGGCAGCTTCGTTGAAAGCCTCGATCTCGCCGGTAGCGGCGGTGTACTCGTCGGACAGGTCGGTGTACTCGTCGATCTGCTCCTGGTCGCCCGCAACGAACCAGCCATCGCCGAAGAGGTTGTCGTTGACCCAGTCGGTGGCGCCGGTGCCGATCGTGGTAATCGAGAGGAAGTAGACGAGGAACATGACCACGACGAAGATCGGCAGGGCCAGGAAGCGGTTGGTCACGACGCGGTCGATCTTGTCGGACACTGATTCCTTCTGCGCGCTCGCGTGGGTGAGGCAGGCGCCGATGATCGAGGTGATGTAGTTGTAGCGCTCGTTGACGATGATGCTTTCGGCGTCGTCGTCCATTTCCTTTTCGAGCTTGGCAATGAGGCCCTCGACGTCGGGGGCGGCGCTCATGTGACCGGCGATCTTCGCGTCGCGCTCGAAGACCTTGACCGCGAAGAAGCGGCGAGCGTGCGCGGGCACGTCGGTGGGAAGCTCGGCCTCAATCTGGGAAAGGGCCTCTTCCACGTCGGCCGAGAAGCGGTGGGCGCGCGCAGGCGCCGCGCCGCTGCGGGCGACCTCGAGCAGCTTGGCCTTCATCTCGTCGATGCCCTTGCCCTTCAGGGCCGAAATGGCCACGACGGGAGCGCCCATCTTTTCGGACAGGGCGTCAAGGTCGATCGCGTCGCCGTTCTTTTCGACGACGTCCATCATGTTCACCGCGATCACGGTGGGGATGCCGAGCTCGATCGCCTGGGTGCTCAGGTAGAGGTTGCGTTCGAGATTGCTGCCATCGACGATGTTCAGAATCGCGTTCGGAGCGCCGTCGATGAGGTAATCGCGCGCCACGACCTCTTCAAGGGTGTAGGGGGACAGCGAGTAGATGCCGGGCAAGTCGACGATCGTGACGTCGCTCTCGCCCTTGAGTTTGCCGGTTTTCTTTTCCACGGTCACGCCCGGCCAGTTGCCCACGTACTGGTTGGCACCGGTCAACGCGTTGAACAGCGTGGTCTTACCGCAGTTGGGGTTGCCCACCAACGCTACGTTGAGTTCCATTGAACCTCCCTTGCCATGCCGTGCGGCAGGGCTATTATTAGGAATGTCTACTTGTTAGCCTTAGTTAACTGTATGAGATAAAAAAGCCCTGCTCATGCCTGCAAAGCGGCATGCGGAAGCCTACTGGACTTCCACATGCTCGGCTTCGGCCTTGCGCAGGGACAGCTCGTAGCCGCGCACCGTGACTTCGATCGGATCGCCCAGGGGCGCGACCTTGCGAATGTAGATATCGGTGCCCTTCGTGATGCCCATGTCCATGATGCGACGCTTGGTTGCACCCTCGCCCGTGAGACGCGTGACTGAAACCGTTTGGCCGGTGGATACCGTATCGAGCGTAGCCATGGTCCTCCTTCCTTTGCCCAGCTTCCGTGCGTAAGGTCCGCGCGCTATACGAGCACGCAGGCGGCCAGTTTCTGGTCGAGAGCGACGCGGGACCCGCGCACGTTCACGATGAGATTGCCGCCGATGCGGGACACCACGTTGATCTTCGTGCCGGGGACGAAGCCCAGCCCTTCGAGATGATGGCGTACGTCGCCCTCGCCGGTTACGGCGTGGATCAGATAGTCCCCGCCCGTTTGTACCTTCGTGAGCACCATGCGAAACCTCTTTCTCGTGGTGACCGCGCCCGAACCTTTCCGCAGACGGAAAGTTAGGCGTTTCTAATACCAGATTGCATGTTAGCCATTGCTAACAGTTAGTCAAGCTTTATCGCCTGACTTATGCAGGCGAAATTCACAGGGAGGAGCGCATCCGAAGGGCAGGGTTCGGGAGCGCATGCCGCCTGCCCCGCAAGCGGGCGAGGCAGGCTGCCGAAAGGGCGGAGCGGGGCAGCGAGCGCGGCTCCCATGTACGGCGCCGGCACGGGCTCCAACGCGCCGGCAGCCGCGCCGGCAGCTCCCCCGCAATGAAAAAGGCCGACCCTCGGCGGGTCGGCCCTCTACGCAACAATTGGGCAGGTTCCGGGAGAAGCGGACGGAACCTGCCCAGACCCTCATGCGAGATAGCAGACGAGAAGGAGGTGTGCATGGGGCCTTCGAGTTAACGATGTCAAAGTGGAAGTTCGCGGTGTTTGTTTCCTTCGGTTAACTTCCGATAGGTCATATATTAGCCATGTCTAACTTAAAGTCAAGCGTTTTCCTAGGAATTATTTTCCGCCCTGCCGAATGCGCTACAATGGAGCGCGTTCCGTCCGATTGGGATCGGTAAAAAGGGATTCGCAGACGGAACGCGGTGCATGAGCCAGAGGGAAGCTCCCATCGAGCGCCGCACGAGCCTGGGCAGACGCGAGCGCGCCACTTCCGTGGATTTTCGCGCACATACCCGCGCCGACGCCCGCTCTCCCCTGTCGAAACGGCCCTTGGAGCAGGGCGCTCGTATATACTGATGGCGACCTATACGCGCTCAGCAAAGGAAGAGACCATGGCGGAAAATCTGTACAGGGACACGCGCGGACGCGCCGGCGATCCGGTGCCGTTCACCCAGGCGGTCGTCGACGGCTTGGCAGCCGGCGGCGGGCTCTACGTTCCCGAGCACATTCCCCACTTCACCCTCGACGACATCACCGCTCTCGCCGCGCTGCCGTACGCCCAGCGCGCCGCGCGGGTGTACAAGGCTTTCGGCGTCGACCTGCCCGACGAAACCGTCGACGACCTGATGGCCGCCGCCTACGGTGCGAACTTCGACACCGAAGAGATCTGCCCGATCACCTCGCTCGACGACACGACCCACGTGCTCGAGCTCTGGCACGGCCCCACGAGCGCCTTCAAGGACATGGCCCTGCAGTGCCTGCCGCTCTTCTTCAGCACGAGCGCCGCGAAGCTGCGCGCCCAGGGCGCGATCGACCACACCTTCCTGATCTTGGTGGCCACGTCGGGCGACACGGGCAAGGCCGCGCTCGAAGGCTTCGCCAACAAGCCGGGCGTGCAGATCGGCGTGCTCTACCCCGAAGGCGGCGTGAGCGACATCCAGCATAAGCAGATGGCCACGCAAGCCGGCGACAACGTGATGGTCTGGGCCGTGCGCGGCAACTTCGACGACTGCCAGACCGGCGTGAAGCACACCTTCAGCGACAAGCAGTTCGCCGAAGAGCTGCTCAACACCCACCACGTGGCCCTGTCGAGCGCGAACTCCATCAACTGGGGCCGCCTGCTCCCGCAGGTCGTCTACTACATCTCGAGCTACGCCGTCCTCGTCGCCCAAGGCAAGGTGGCCGCCGGCGACCCGATCGACGTCTGCGTCCCCACGGGCAACTTCGGCAACATCCTAGCCGCTTGGTACGCCAAACAGATGGGCACGCCGATCGAGCGCCTGCTGTGCGCCAGCAACGAGAACCGCGTCCTCGCCGACTTCATCAACACGGGCAGCTACGACATCCGCAACCGCCCCTTCGTGCTAACCCCCAGCCCCTCGATGGACATCCTGGTAAGCTCCAACCTCGAGCGCCAGCTCTTCGAACTCACCGGGCGCGACCCCAAGGCCATCGCCGGCTGGATGGACGACCTCGCGCGCGATAAGGCCTTCCGCGTCGACCCCGACACCTTCGCCAAGCTGCGCGCCGATTTCGCGAGCGATTCGGTGAGCAGCGAGGACTGCCTGAAGACGATCAAGGACGTCTACGACGAGCACCGCTACCTGCTCGACCCGCACACGGCCGTCGCCTACGAAGTCGCCCAGCGCCTCCGTTCCGACAACCCGGTGCTCATCGCCAGCACCGCCCACTGGGCCAAGTTCGGCCCCAACGTCTACCGCGGCCTGCACGGCATCGCCCCGAGCGAAGCCCTGCCCGATGCGGCCGCGTCCCTCACCGGCTGCCAGCTCAACCGCCTCATCGCCGAGGAAACCGGCCTGCCCTTCATTCCCGAAGGCCTGGCCTCTCTCGACGACAAGCCCCTGCGCTTCACCGAGACGATCGACGCCGGCACGGCCTCAATCGAAGAAGCCACACGCGCGTTCCTTGCAAGGAACCGGTAAGAAAGCAGGTGCTCCCATGAGCAAATCGCTGAAACTCTCCCCCTCGATCAAGCTGATCCTGCAGAACCCTGCATCCGACAGCAGCTCCGCCTTCGGGCCGGGCATCGCCGCGCTCTGCCGATCGGTGCGCGAAACGGGGTCGCTCAACGCGGCCGCAAAGTCGATGGGCATGGCCTACAGCAAGGCCTGGCGCATCTTCAAGGAGACCGAAGCGACGCTCGGCGTGACCCTGCTCGACCGCGACGGCACCCATGGCAGCACCCTCACGCCCGAATGCGAACGCATCCTTTCGTCCTACGAGAAGATCTTGGACGACCTGAACGCCCAGGCGCAGCGCGAAACCGCAGAGCTTCTGGGCTAGCCTTCGCCGCCGAGGGGCACGGGCTCCAAGCGCACCACCAACTGAAAGCGCGCCACTCCCGCATCGAACGCGAGGGGCGCATACGCCGCCGCCGGGGCCCCGCCTCCCGCGGCGGCGTTTTCATATGCGCGCGCGGGAGGCGCCGGCGCGACCGGAACGGCGAGCGGCAGGGATGCGGGGCCGCTCTCGGCAGGCCGTGCAAAAACGGGCGCGCCGGCGCTTGCCGAATCGGGTGCAGGGACGGCGCCGCCCGCGATCGTCCCCGCTGCTGCGGGCGGCGCCGCGTACGCCGGAGCGGGCATCGATACAGGGGCGCACCCCACGGCTCCGGTCGCTGCTTCGGGTGCTGCGGACGGCGCCGCAGCGGGGACGACAGACGCCGGCAAGGGGTCGCGTGCAGCGGTCGGCGACGGAGCGGAAACGGGCGCTTCGACAGGTGCAGAAGCTCGCGCCTCGTCCTCGTCGAAACGGTGCATGCACCCGAAGCACACGGGCATATCGTCGAAGACCTGGGCTTTGCAGACCGGACACGTTTTCATCTCTGACATCCTTTCGTTTGAAAACCGAGTTCCATGAGCGCCCCCGCGCAGGGAAGTGCATCCGCGCTGTGAAAGCGCTCTATCGCGACGTGGGCCTTCGGGCACGAGACCACGCGACGGGGCGGCACCTGCGCATGCGCCGCGAGCACCCGCCCCTGTCGGTCGACGAAGACCACGTCGAGCGGCGCGCGCATGCCGAAGGTGTGGACGCTCCGGCAGGGCGCGAGCACGAGCACCGTGCTGTCGCGCGAACGACCGATAAGGCCGCGCAGGCGGGCCCAAGGGGTGCACGCGACTTCGACGGTCATGCGTCCTCCTCTACCATGATGACGACGCAGGTCCCGCCCGCAACCGCCTGACAGGAGGCGAAAGCCCAGCGATAGGGTCCCTCGTCCCGCTCGAACGTGTCGCCGCGGCCCTGGGAGCTCTCCCCCGCCACCGCATGCCAGCCGCGGGAGCCGAACTGGTCCCGCACGGCCGCGCGCGCTGCATCTTCCGCAAGCGGCGTCACCACGCCGACGACGCCGCCTTGCGCCTGCACCTGCGTTGGATCGAGAGTCTCCACGTCGCAGACTTCGGCCGCGAAATCGGCGGGCACGCCGTCGTCTGCGAGTTCCGCCCCGCCCACCTGGGAGAATGCCCGGTCTACCAGGCCCGCCGGCCCGTTTGCCGCCCAAGCGTCCCGCTCGGACGACAAGGGCGCCGACGGCGTCTTCTGCACCGTGCTCACCGTGCGCGGAACGAGCGCGGCGCCTGCAAAGAGGCAGGCCACGACTGCGACGGCGGCCCATGCGCGCGCCCGCCAGCTCATAGGATCGCCCCCGGCTTGTAAGGATCGACCGTAAGCGCCGTCTCATGGGCGATAGGCGCAAGCTGCACGCCGAACGCGCTTCCCGAAAACGGCCGCCCGAAGAGGTTGGGGCGGAACTCCAAGCGCGCCACGAACCGCATGTAGCCCGGCGAGCGTCCCTCGGTGCGCACCGACACGCTTTCGTAGGCGGCGTCGAAACGAGCGGCGAGCTCGCCTTCGACGCGGGCGGCGCACGATGCCGTGCTCTCCCCGTAGGCGGGAGCCGTGGCCTGAGCGCGCACGGCGTCACGGGCCAGCCGGTCGAAGGCGGCGCACTCCCCTAACAGCACGAGGGCGTTCACCGTGATCACGGCCACGGCGATGACCACGGGCAGGGTGACCATCGCCTCGACGGTCACCTGACCGGACGCGTTTTTCCACATTAGGCCCATGGTTCTACCTCCTCTTCGCGCGCCACGAGCGATTTGAGCGCCTCGCGCGCCCGCTGGATGCCGTCGTGCCCGGCGCTGCGCAGGGGCTCGGGCAAGGTGATCGACAGCGGCACCGACGGCCCTCCCTCGCCGAAAAGCTGGATGCGGGCGATTTCTATTTCCTGGCTCGAGCGTTGGTCGAATTCCTCGGTGACGAAATCGGCGTTGAGGTCGATTGCCGCGCGCAGAGGGTTCTGTTCGGTGGGCCGGATATGAGCGCCGATTCGCTTGGCCTGGGCGATGGCCGTCATCGGCTTCGATCCGTCTGCGCCCACGACGTGCCAGCTGTTGACGGTGACCGGCTTCCAGGCCGCAAGCTCGGCCGGCTCGAAGCCCGCATCGGTGACGAACGCCTCGATCTTCTGAGCCGCCCAGGTGCCCAAACCGCTCGATCCCTTCTTGATGGGCAGGGCGTCTCCTATCTGGCGCACCGCATCGAGCAGGGCGTCATGCCCTTGCGTGTAGGCGCCGAGCAGCCTCGACCACAGCGACAGCACGAGCTTGGGCGCGCCTGCGATGCCCGCCGCGTCGGCGTCGACGCCATCGAGCAGGGACGTGATGACCGTTTCGGTTTCCGAGCTGTCGTCGCGGGCGAGCGT
Source organism: Eggerthellaceae bacterium (assembly GCA_022644775.1). Lineage (GTDB taxonomy): Bacteria > Actinomycetota > Coriobacteriia > Coriobacteriales > Eggerthellaceae > Hugonella. The sequence goes on along the minus strand of JALCHN010000007.1, from coordinate 17,087 downwards.
GGCGGCCGAAAGCGCGGCGCGCGCACCGAGGGCGGTGGGCTGCGACACGAACGACGAGGGGAAGAGGTCGCTCGCCGCCACTTCGTGCACGTCGGCCACGATGGCGACCGCGCCCACCGACCCGGGCGGCGCGACCTCGATGCGCTGCGAGGCCGCCTGCTTGGTCACGTCCCCCATGATCTGGGTAAACGATTCGATCGGGCCCTGCACCTCCCGCTTGGCCGCATCGGCCTCAGCGCGCGCTCGAGCGTAAACGCCGGCTTCTTCGGCCACGATGCGGTACCAGTGCTCGAAACCGTTCCCGATCGAGGTCGACGCCGCCGCAACCGACCCCAAGCTCGCCGGCGTGAAAGCGCATTCCGGGCAGACGGCGAACCCGCCCGCCTCGAGCTCGGCCACCGACCCCGTGCCCGCCTGCCGAGCGCCGGCGCAGGCGGGGCAGCCCGCCCAGGCATGCATCGTGCACGTGCCGTCCTCTGCCGCCGTGACGGGATAGACCCGCTCGGCGAACAGGCTCGTGGCGCGCATTTCGTCGGTATTGGCGGGCAGCACGGGCAGGAAGGCTTCGAACGAATCGCCCGCATCGCGCACATAGGCGCTCTTCAGCTCGCGCACGGCATAGGCGTAGAACCGCGCGCGCAGGGCCGAATTGGCCTGCTCGTCGACCGAATCGCCCTGCGGTTGCTCATGGGCCGCGCGCTCTGCGTAATAGGCCCGCGCCCGTTCGAGCGCCACCGAAAACGACCAGGTGTCCGCGCTCGAGAAGCGGGGGTTGCGCGCGCCCGAAAGGCCCGCAAGCTTGCCGGCGCGCTCGTACATGCAATAGCCGGGCGCATTGCCGCAGTCGGCCCGCCAGGCGCGCTCCTTGCTCTCCTGCGCCTCCTTCGACGCCGCGTCGGCCCGCTCGGCCGCCTGCGCCACCTGGTCTTGCCGGGCCCGCAGATCGTCGATCGCCTGCGTCGCCTCGTCGATCGACCCGAAGTCGATGGACGCACCCGCTTCCGGCGCGAGGAAGGCGATGCCGAAGTAGCGGGCGACGCCGTCGTCGTTGGCCCGGGCGACCTGCGATGCCTGCAGGGCCGCGAAATAGGGCAAGAGGTTCTGCAGCGCGTTCAAACGGTCGGCGGCCTCTTCGGCGAACCTCTGCCGCGCGCGGGCGATATCGGCCGAGGCGTCGAGCAGGCGAGAGGCGACCGTCTGGCCGCCCGGGATGCACAGAGCCACCGCTCCGGCGCCCGCCGTGACCGCAGACGTCAGCGACAGCGACAGCACGACGGCGTCGCAGACCTGGGCCACTATGTAGAAGGAGGCCACCTGGTTTTCGGCGGCGAGCGCCGCCGCGTCCGCCACGTTCTGCACGTCGGCCGCGACCGAGTTGATCTTGTAGACCTTCGCGGCGCTGAACAGCAGAGCGAGCGACACGAGCAGGGCGAGCACCATGCCCACCGTCGTGAAGCCGCCGTCATCTTCGTGGAAAGCCCGCCGCACCGGACGGCGCCCTGTTTCGCGCATCGCGCTCACCTACCCTCGTGCTCCCACCCAGGCACCCGGGCTGATCCCAGACGCCTGCGCCCATGCCGGCTGGGTGGACGCCGTCTCGCGCACCGCAACCGTGAGATATCCGTCTCCGTCGACCGCCCCGGCATACGCGGCAGCCGCGCCGATAAGGGGCAGGGGCCTGACCTTCGTTTGAATCGACACGGCCACCTCACCCGCGTATTCGTCGCCCTCGCACACCACCTCCCAGGTACACGACGGCTCATGCACGTGGAAAAGGTCGTGCGGGGGCACGGCGCCCAGCCACCGCTTGACCAGGTCCTCGCAGGAAGTTGCAGACGCCCCGCCTGCCTGCGTGCTCGTGACGAGCAAGCGGCAGCCCTGCGCCGCCGCTCCCTGCATGACGATGCGGTCGTAAAGCAGGATGCCCGGCTGCAGCAGCAAAAGCAGGGCGACGAAGACCACGGGCACGAGGAAGGCCGCTTCAACCGTCGCCTGCCCCGATTCGTCAGTACGCCAGCACATCGGCCCACGCCCCGATCGACACCCCCACGCAGTGGGAGGCGCTCGCAACCGCATGCACGACGAAGGCTCCCCCGTCGAGCAGGTGCCAGAGAGCCGCGAGTCCGCCCGCGATCGCGAGGAAGGCGACCAAGAGGACGGCGATTTCGACTGACCCCTGTCCTCGGCAACCGCGCAGCAGGGTCCTGCCCGCTTGCACCGCGCGCCATGCGCGCCCTCTCTGCACCGCTTTGCGGCTAGAGACTGTTGATACCGTCTGCGATCGCATTCCAAAGCTCCTGAATCTTCGGCCTGAAGACCGTGATGGCGAGAATCGCTATCACGACGAGCACGCCCACCAAGATGGCGTATTCGGTCGTTCCCTGCCCGCGCACGTCACGGGCGAGCACGGCCGCGGTTGCGCGCCCCCGCGCGCACAGCGCCCGCATCCCCTCGCACGCCCGAACTCCCATCTTCGCTGTCATCGCTTTCATCGTTTCCATCCTTTCCGCGCCCCAAGGCGCCTCGCATTCCCTTCCCCGGTTACCATCCCTGGGCCAAATCGAGCAGCACCGGCCCCAAGACCAAGATGAGCATCGACGGCAGGATGAGCGTTCCCACGGGAACCATCATCTTCACCGGGGCCTTCATGACCGCTTCCTCCACGTCTGCCTTGCGCGTCTGTCGCGCCTCGACCGCCAGCGACTCGAGCGTGTCGGCCAGAGGCGAGCCGAAGCGCGCCGATCGGACGATCGCGTCGACCACGCGCGCGAGCAGGGGCGCTTCGTAGGTGGCGGCCAGCCGACGCAGGGCCGCTTCGCGCGTGGCCAGCCCCGATTGCCATTCCATGCGGGCCTCGTCGAGTTCGCGGGCGAAATCACCTTCGAAGCAAGACGCGTAGAGCTCGATAGACCGGTCGAGCGAAAGCCCGCTGCGCAGACCCAGGCAGAGCACTTCGATCGTTTCCGAAAGGCAGCCCTTCAGAGCGCGCGCCCGCGCTTCCACGCATCGTCCCAGGGCCCAGGGGACGAGCCCCGCCCCGGCGGCCGCCCCGGCAACGGCGCCCGCAAGCGCCAGCTGGCCGCTCGCCCCGGCTCCCGCGACCGCCCCTGCCACCGCGCAGAGCGCCACGGCTTCGAGGCGAGTGCGGGCAAGCCCGTCGACCGTCACCCGCCGCTCGAGCCCCGCCTTGCGCACCCTGCCCTCGAAGGACGCCGTGCCCAGACGGGCCCAGCCGGCGAGCGGCGCCTGCGCCCGCGAAAGGTCTTGCGCCCTTCTCACTACGGCTTCGGCGAGTCCCGCGCTCGGCCGCGCTCGTTCGGCCGCGCCCGACGCGATCGCGTGCAGGCGCTTGGCGCGGGCCGCTTCCGCATGGGAGCGCAGCGCCTGCGCGACCGCGCACGACCCACCGACCCAGGCCGCGGCCGCCCCCACAGTCACCAGCACGCCCATCGCTACCCCACCTCCACGTCGAGCAGGCGGCGCACGGCGAAGATGCCCGCCACCTGCATGGCCACCGCCATCCCGAAGAGCGCCATCCCCGCCGGGGAAGCGAAGAAGGGGCCCAGAAAGTCCTCCGACAGGGCCGAGAGCGCGGCGACGAGCAGGACCGTAACGCCCACCACCACCCGCGCCGACAAGCGCGCCTGGGCCGTATGAACCCGCAGGGACCGCTTCAGATCGAGCTCGCCTTCGAGAGAATCGCGCGCCGCGCCGATCACGGGCCCCATGCTCCCGCCCGCCTGGTGCTGAATCTCGAGCGCCGCCGACAGGAAGGCGAGCTCGGGCACGCCCGCTTCCGCGCGCATGCGCGCCAGCACCGCGTGCAGGGGCTCGCCGGCCTCGAAGGCGCGGGCCGCCCGGTCGAACACGTCGGAAAGAGGTCGCGGCGCCTCGCGCGCCAGCTGCTGGAAGGCCTGGCTCTGGCTTAGCCCCGCATGGAAGCAGGCTTCCATCGTGCGCAGGGCATCGGGCAGGGCATCGCGCACGAGCTCGCGCTGGCGGCGCACGCGGCGCGACACCGCGCCCGTGACCGCAAGCACCGCTGCGAATGCGAGCGCAGCGCCCGCCACCGGCGAGAACGCCGCACCGCAGACCGCGCCCACGGCCACGGCGAAGGCCGCAAGCAGAGAGCACACGGCAGCAGGATCGGCCCGCACGCCCCTATACGCCAGCAGCGCGCACGCCCCTGCCGCCCAGGCGCCCGCCTTCGGCGCGGCTGCCAGACGGCGCGCCAGGGGCATGAAGGCGGGCACCCCGTGGGCGAGCGCCCGGCGCACGAGCGACAGGCCGCCCGCCGCCCGCGCCATGCGCGCGGCACGCGCCCCTTCCGCGACGCGCGCCGCAATCGAAGCCGCCGCACACGCCGCACAGAGAAAGGCGAATCCAGCCGCTAGGAGGAGAGCGACGTCTGCCGTTTCCATGCCGCCACCTCCTCTGCGGGAAGCCGGTCGTCGCCGAGCCAGGCCGGGGCCGCGCGCCAGCCGCCTGTCGGCGCGTTGCGCGGCTTTTCGTAGACCGGCACCACCGAAAGGGCCCGCGCGCCCTGGTCGTAGCTGACCGCGTCGATCTCGCACGTGCGGCGCTTCCCGTCGGGAGCGCGCACCGTCTGCACGATGTAGTCGAGCGCGCTTCCTATCTGCGCCTCGATCACGTCGACCGGCAAATCGACCGCATAGCGCACCATCGTCGTGAGGCGCAGCACGCAGTCGGCAGGCGAATTGGCGTGCAGGGTCGTCAGCGACCCGTCGTGCCCCGTGTTCATCGCCTGCAGCATGTCGAGCGCCTCGCCGCCGCGGCATTCGCCCACGATGATCCGATCGGGGCGCATGCGCAGCGCGTTGCGCACGAGCTCGCGGATCGTCACCTGGCCGGTGCCCTCGGCGCTCGGCGGGCGGGCTTCCAGGCGCACCACGTGCGGATGCTCCAGGAAGCGCAGCTCGGCCGAATCCTCGATCGTCACGATGCGCTCCGACTGGGCAATCTCGCAGGACAGGGCGTTGAGCAGGGTCGTCTTCCCGCTGCCCGTACCGCCCGACACCGCGACGTTCTTCCGCAAGCGCACGAGCCAGCGCAGGAAGGTGGCGACCGGCGCCTCGAGAGAGCCGGAGGCTTCCATGTCACCCAAGCCGATGACCTGGGGCGAGAATTTGCGGATGGTCACCGCCGGCCCGTCGATCGCGATGGGCGGGATAACCGCATGGACGCGATGCCCCTGCGGGAGCCGCGCATCGACGAGCGGCGACGACTCGTCGACGCGGCGGCCGAGCGGGGCGATGATCCGGTCGATGAGGGCGCGGACCTCGTCGTCGTCGGCGAAGGGCTCGGGTACCTCCTCGAGCGCGCCGTCGCGCTCGACGTAGAGCGACCGGCTTCCGTTCACCATGATTTCGGTCACCGTGTCGTCGGCGAGCGCCCATTCGATGGGCCCGAAGCCGAAGACGCCGTCGAGAAACGCTTCGGTCAAGCTCGCGCGCACCGCCGCGTCGGCCACGAACCAGGGGTCCTCGTCGAAGACGCGCTTGCAGGCCGTGCGGACCTCGCTCTGGGCACGGGCGGGATTGTCGGCGCGCAGGCGCACGATCTCCTGTGAGGGAAGCAGATCCTGCACGCGACGGCGCAGCTCCTCAAGCAGTTCGGGGTCGCGCTGCCGCGCGCCCAGGGCCGTGCCCGCGTTGCCCGCCTGGCGCACGCGTTCCGTTAGAGACATGCCGCCGCCTCCTTGCGCCTGCGCGAGCGGAAGAGGCCGCGGCGCACCGGAGCCTGCGCCGCCACAGGGGCCGCCCCGTCGCTTTCGGGGAACAGCTCCATGGCGAGCTTGGCCAGGCTCAGGTAGAGCGGGTTATGGGCGTCTGCCACGTCGAGCGGCTGACCCGACCCCAGGTACTCCTGCACCGCCTTGCCGCCGTCGGACAGCTCGACCGTGTTGGCGGCGCCCAAGGCCACCGCCACGTCGATGCCGCTGAAGAGCGCCTGCTTCGACCAGCGGTTCACCGCGAAGAGGAACTGCTTGGTCGCCGCCCCACAGCGGGCGCAGAGCTCGAGCACGTGACGGCAGAGGCGAATCGAGGTGGGCCGCTGGTCGAGCACGAAGATGACCTGGTCGGACAGGCCGATGAGGTCCATCTGCACGTCGCCCCAGGCCGGGCCCGTGTTCACCACGACCGCGTCGAAGCGGTTCGCCAGGTCGCGCACGACGCCGGCGACCTGACCCGCCAGCTCTTCGGACGCTTCGAGCTTTTCCGGCGAGGCCACCACGGCGGGCAGGCGGCTCTTCGAAGACAGCGACGACGCGCGCTCGGGCTGAGCCGCCAGCTCGTCGATGCCCAGCGCATGGTCGGCCCCCATCAGGTAGCGCACGTCGCCGCACTGCAGGTCGGCGTCGACGATGGCCGTGCGCAGGCCCCGCTGCTGCACGGCCACGGCGAGCAAAACGGCCACGGTGCTCTTGCCCGTGCCGCCGCCGGCGCCCACCACCGACACGATCGTCCCGCTCGGGCGCTCGCTCGCAGACGCCTTCTGCACGCGAGCGGGCGCGGAAGACGGCAGGGGCACCGCAGTGGAATCCCCGTCCTGCTCGGCCGCCTTCGCCGCGCGCTCGCGCAGCATAAGGTCGATGGGACCCGTACTCTCTTTGGTGCGAGCGAGCGAATCCTGCAAGAGGGCCGCCTGCTTGCAGGTTCCGTAGGCCTGCAGGAAGGCCGCCTCATCGAGCACGTCGGACACGCCCGCCGCTCGAGCCCTGCTTGCAAGAGACCCCGACCCGTGGAAGGCGACGAGCTGCACCGCTCCCCCGTCGGCCCTCACTGCGGCCGCCAGGTTCAGGGCGCACACGTCGTCGCTGCCCGCAATCCAGACCTTCAAACCTCGACCGTGCGCCTTGATCCAGCTGCGGGCGCGCTCGGCATCGGTCATCACCGCGAGCCATCCCTGGTCGGCCAGGTTCTCGTCGGGAAGCCCGAGCAGTTCGGGATGCCGCACCTCTTCGGTCGACGCGCAGAGCACCGCGCGCACGTTATTCGCTGCCATGGGAATCCTCCTGTTCGCTTTCGCCGCTAGCGGCGTCGGACGGCAGGGCCAGATAGAGCGACGACGTGTCCGCCGCCGTCACCAGCTCCTGCACGCGGTCGGGCGGGACGGCGAGCGTGACCCACATGCGCGACGAGCTCTGCGCGCCCTGGGCGAGCACGCGGGCGCCCGCCACGACGAGCTGCGCCCCGCTCTGCCCCGTCGCGTACACGTCGACGCGGGCGTCTACCTGCAAGGCGCCGCCCACCGCCTGGGCGCTATCGACCTCGACGCTGAGCGCCGAGGTGCCGGCCGGCACGCGCACGTCCGACGACGCTGCTTCGAGCCGGGTCTGCGTCACGACTTCGCCCGAAACGATCGAAGAAGCCGCGGGCATGCCCTCCACCTCGGAAAGCGAGGACACGGCTCCGCTGGGCAAGAGATCGACGAGCCACTGGCGCTGTTCGGTGTTCGACGCGTCGAGCACCTCGCCCGGCGCGATATCGCGCGTAGCCACGCACACTTCGGCCTGCTCGCCACCGTAGCGGGCGAGCGCCTCGTCGCGCGCCGCCTGCGCATCGGCCTCAACGCCGTGGGCGTACACGAGCACCGACCCGGCGCAGAGCGCCCCGCATATAAGCGATATCGCGATCATGCCCCGTCGCTTCATTGGCCCTCCTTCGGTCTGTAAGGGGCACTATGGCAGCCTCATCTAGCGCATCGCATCGAGCTTTCCCGCAGAATTCCCCCGACACAGGCGCCCGCCCGCTTCCGTAGGGGCGCGCAACCCACGCAGAAACGGTGCATATCCCGCGCACATAAGCACTTCATACCCGTTTGACACCGCGAGTCCGAATTCGTACCATAGCCACTCGCATGTACGAATTCGGACCAAGAAGGACCCATGACCCGCCCCACCGCACGCGAAGAGAACCCCGGCTCCGCCCGCGACTACAACCGCATCGAAACCCTCAACCGCATCTACAAGCGCAACGACGGCATCTACGCCTCCGCCTGCCAGCGCATGCACCTGCCCGCAAGCGTCTTCGACGTCCTCTACGCCCTCTGCATCACCGACGGCCTCACGCAGAAGGAGATCTGCGACGCCTGCTTCTGCAGCAAGCAGACGATCCATTCGGCCGTCGCCCGCCTGCAGAAGGAAGGCAGCCTGCGCGCCGAGCGCGGCTCCGGCCGCAGCGTGCGCCTCTTCCTCACGCCCGAAGGCCGCGCGCTCGCTGACCGCACGGTCGCGCCCGTGATCGAAGCCGAACGAGCGTCGCTCGCGACCCTTTCCGACGCCTCGTTCGCCCTCCTCGCGCGCACGGCGCAGGCGCTCAACGACGACCTCGCCGCCCGCATCGAGGCCATCCCCTTCTAACCGCACGCGCCCGTCCGCCTGTCGCACCGCTACGGGAAAGGAGCACCTATGACTACCGATATGGACCGCCATTTCACGATGGGCGCCCTTGTCCGCTACACCCTGCCCTCGATCTGCATGGTCATCTTCATGTCGATCTACGGCGTGGTCGACGGCCTCTTCGTGTCGAACTTCGCCGGCACGACGGCCTTCGCCGCCGTGAACCTGATCATGCCCTTTATCATGATCTTGGCCACCTGCGGGTCGATGATCGGCACGGGCGGCAGCGCCCTGGTGGGCAAAACGCGCGGCGAGGGCGACGACGCGCGCGCCAACGCCCTGTTCAGCGAATTCGTCATCGCGGCCGCCGCCATCGGCACCGCGCTCGCCATCGTGGGCGCCGTCTTCATGCCGACGGTGGCCCAAGCCCTCGGCGCGTCGGGAGACATGCTCGACCTGGCCGTGGCATACGGCCGCATCTGCATGATCTCGCTGCCCTGCTTCATCCTGCAGTACGCCTTCCAGATCCTGTTCGTCACGGCCGGCAAGCCCAAGCTCGGCTTCGGCGTCATCGTCGTCGCCGGCGTGGCCAACATCGTGCTCGATGCCCTGCTCGTGGGCCTGTTCGGCTGGGGCGTGAAAGGCGCCGCGATCGCCACGGTGATTTCGGAATTCATCGGCGGCCTCGTGCCCATGGTCTATTTCCTGCGGAAGAACTCGAGCTACCTGCGCCTTGGGAAACCCGCCGGCGACGCGCGCGCCCTGGGCGCCGCCTGCGTGAACGGGTCGTCGGAAATGGTGTCCGGCATCACCTCATCGGTGGTGTCGATGCTCTACAACCTGCAGCTGCTCGCGTTCGCCGGAGAAGCGGGCGTGGCCGCCTACGGCGTGATCATGTACGTGTTCATGATCTTCTCGGCCATCTATATCGGGTTCACGTTCGCCTGCGAGCCCCTCATCAGCTATCAGTACGGGGCAAGGCGGACGAACGAGGTGAGCAGCCTTCTGCAGAAGAGCCTCGCCTTCACCGCGATCGCCGGCGCGGCCATGTTCCTCTTGGCGCAGGCGACCGCCCCGGTCGTTGCCGCCACCTTCGTGGGCTACGACCCGGAGCTTGCCGTCCTCACCGAGCACGGCTTCCGCATCTATTCGTTCGCCTTCCTGCTCATGGGCGTGAACATTTTCGCCTCGGGCTTCTTCACCGCCCTGAACAACGGCAAGGTGTCGGCGATCATCTCGTTTCTGCGCACGCTCATCTTCGAGACGAGCACGGTGATGCTGCTGCCGCTGGTCCTGGGGCTCGACGGCGTGTGGATGGCCGTCGACGTGGCGGAGATCGCCGCCCTCGCAGTGAGCGCGGGCTTCCTCGTCGCTCTGCGGTCCGCCTACGGCTACAAGCTGCGCCCCTAGCGGCCAGGGAGCCAAGCTGCCGCGCACGTCGCCGATACGTCGCGGTTTCGCCGCGCGTGCGGCGCGAAAGGCGCGCGGAAGGGTCGCGGGTGCGACGCGATTCGAACGCGAAACCGCCGCGCGCCCCGCCCCTGCAGAAAAAGGCGCGCCGCCCGAAAGCGACGCGCCTTTCCGCTTCAGTATTTTTCGGCCGGGCGCTAAGCCCGACAGACGCCTAGTCCCCGAAGGTTACGCGCGGGCCCTGCGGGGTGTCCTCCACCGTGAAGCCCAGGTCGGTGAGGCCGTCGCGCACGGCGTCGGCCACGGCGAAATTCTTTTCGGCGCGAGCCTTGGTGCGCGCCTCGAGCAGGGCGTCGACGGCCTCATGCGCGTCGGAGCCGGCATAGCCCGCCACCTTGGCCGCCAGGTCGACGACCTCGGCCGGGTAGTCGCCCGCCGCTTCGCCCTCCTGCGCCAGATCGATGCCGAAGACGTTCATGAGCTCGCAGATCACGGCGCGCGCCTCGCGCAGCACGGGCACGTCGGAAATCGAGACGGTCTTGTCGCCCAGCGCCGTGTTGAGCTCGCCCACGAACGTGAAGATCACGCCCAGGCCCCCGGCGGTGTTGAAGTCGTCGTCCATCGCGAAGATGAAGCCGGTGCGCGTCTCGCGCGTGCGGTTGATGATCGTGCGCGTGTCGAGCGGGCTCGGGATATCCTGGGCGTTTTCCATCGCCCAGTCGATGCGGGCCACGAGGCTCTGGATGCGCTCGAGCGCCGCGGCGGCTTCCTCCAGGCGGTCCTGGCTGAAGTCGAGCGGGCTGCGGTAGTGGGTCTGCATCATGAGCATGCGCAGCACCGCGGGCTTGGTGGTCTTCAGCACGTCGCGCAGCAGCAGGAAGTTGCCCAACGACTTGCTCATCTTCTCGGCGTTGATCTGCAGCATGCCCGAATGCAGCCAGTAGTTGGCGAATGTGGTGCCCCAAGCCGCCTCGCTCTGGGCGGTTTCGTTTTCATGATGCGGGAAGACCAGGTCGGCGCCGCCTCCGTGGATGTCGAGCGGCAGGCCCAGGTACTTGCTCGACATGGCCGAGCACTCGATGTGCCAGCCCGGGCGCCCCATGCCCCAGGGGCTCTTCCACGACGGCTCGCCCGGCTTGGCGGCCTTCCAGACGGCGAAGTCGAGCGGGTCGCGCTTGCGGTCCTCGATGCCGTCGACGTCGCTCGCGCGCAGGTCGCGATGGCCGCTTTCGAGCTCGTCGATGTCGCGATGCGAAAGCTCGCCGTATGCGGGGAAGCTGCGCACGCTGAAGTAGACGTCGCCGGCGGCTTCGTAGGCGTGGCCCGTGTCGATGAGGCGCTGCACGAGCTCGATCATTTCGGGAATCTCTTCGGTGGCCTTGGGGCGCACGTCGGGGTCGAGCACGCCCACGGCATGCATGTCGTCGATGAAGGCCCTGGTGTAGCGCTCGGCGATTTCGGCCGCCGTGGTGCCCTCTTCGTTGGCCTTCTTGATGATCTTGTCGTCGACGTCGGTGACGTTCTGCACGAAGGTCACCTTGAAGCCGCGCCACATGAAGTAGCGGCGAATGACGTCGAAGGAGATGAACGTGCGCGCGTTGCCGATGTGGATGTAGTTGTAGACCGTGGGGCCGCACACGTACATGTGCACTTCGCCCCGGTTGATTGACTGGAAGTCTTCCTTGGTACGCGTTTGCGTGTTGTAGAGCCTAATCATTGACAACGCTTTCCCGCTTGAGGATCGATTGAACCCATTAAGGATAGCCGAAGCGCGGCAGGCGTGCTAGTTGGAAGACCCGGCGTCGGCAAGCACGGCGGCGGCCCCGGCCGCAACGTCGTGGGTTGCCGTGCCGGCGGCCGGGAATTCGGCCGGTTCCTTCACGCAGCTCAAACGGTCGAGACGGGCCTGCAGGGCGGCCAGGTCCTTCTTCAGCTGGGCGATTTCGGCTTCGGGCGAAACGGCTGCGGGGGCGGGCTTTTTGCCCACGCGCTGGCCGTCTTTGATGATGATCTTGGCCGGCACGCCCACGAGCGTGCAGTTGGCCGGCGTGTCCTTCACGACCACGGCGCCGCCGCCGATCTTGCAGTTGTCGCCGATCGTGATGTTGCCCAACACGGCCGCGCCGGTGCCGATCATCACGTGGTTGCCGATCGTGGGGTGGCGCTTGCCCGTTTCGTTACCCGTGCCGCCCAGGGTGACGCCCTGGTAGATGGTGCAGTCGTCGCCCACGATGGCGGTTTCGCCGATGATCACGCCCATGGCGTGGTCGATGAAGAGGCGGCGGCCGATCTGGGCGCCGGGATGGATTTCCACGCCCGTGCGGTTGCGGGTGCGCTGGGCGAGCCAGCGGGCCAGGCCGCGATGCCCCTTGACCCACAAGCGATGCTCGCGCCGGTGGCGCCACACAGCGTGGAGGCCCGGGTAGGTGAGCCAGATTACGAATGCGCTCTCTGCGGCCGGGTCCTGTTCTTGGACCATGCGCACGTCTTCGGCCATTCTCTGGAAGATGTTCATGTCTGCACCCCTTCTCGTCAGAAGGGATTCTAGCATAATACCTAGTAAACCTAGGGGAATTAGGGATATTGAAAGCCAGCGTTCGAAAATTCGGAATGCCCGCAATACGCGTGCGAAGGGGCGGGTGCTGTTGTCACGCTATGTGCGACAACAGCACCCGCCCCGTCGTCACGCCCGTCCTGCTTACCGCACCTTTTCGAGCAGGGCCACCGCCTGGGCGGAAATGCCCTCGCCGCGGCCCTCGAAGCCGAGCTTTTCGGTCGTCGTGGCCTTCACGCCGATGTTGTCGACGTCGATGCCCATGGCCTCTGCCAGGTTCGAACGCATGAAATCGCGGTAGGGCGCCATCTTGGGCGCCTGGGCGCTGATCACGCAGTCGACGTCGACGATCTCGAAGCCCAATTCCGAAATACGGCCCGCGACCGCGGTGAGCAGCTTGAGCGAGTCGGCGCCCTCCCATTTGGGGTCGGTGTCGGGGAAGAGCTTGCCGATGTCGCCGGCGCGTGCGGCGCCGAGCAGGGCGTCGCTCACCGCATGGGCGAGCACGTCGGCGTCGGAATGGCCCAGCAACCCCTTTTCGTAGGGGATCTCTACCCCGCCGATGATGAGCTTGCGCCCCTCGACCAGCTTGTGCACGTCGGTGCCCAGACCGATGCGCAGGTTCGCCATGCTACTCAACGTTGCCGCCTTCCTCCGCCAAACGCGTGTGCACCGCCGCCGCGAGCATGAGGAAGTCCTCGGGCACGGTGAGCTTGATGTTGTCCCGCTTGCCTTCGACGACGAGCACCTTGCCGCCCAACCGCTCGATCAGCGACGAATCGTCGGTGCCCACGAAGCCGTCGGCCAGGGCCTGGGCCTGGGCGCGGCGGTAGATGTTGGTGCGGAAGACCTGCGGGGTCTGGGCGTTCCAGAAGACCGTGCGGTCGGGCGTTCCCATGATCACGCCGTCTTCCACGACCTTCAGCGTATCGACCGACGGATGCGCGACCACGGCGCCGTCGGCGTCGAAGTTGCCCTTGACCGTGTTGATCGTGTGCTCGATGAGCTCGGGGCTGATCAGTGGGCGGGCGCCGTCGTGCAGGACGACGAACTCGTAGTCGTCGGGCACGTACTCCAGCCCGTTGAAGGCGCTCTCCTGGCGCAGCGACCCCGCCGGCGCAAGCACGATCGGCGTGACGAACGGGAAGGGGTCGATCGCGTGTTCCAGATACTCCTTCTGGCGGTCTTCGGGACATACGATCACGATCAGCCCGATGTCGCCCACGGCGTCGAAGGCCTCGGCCGACCAGGTGAGCACCGGCTTGCCGGCGATTTCCACCAGCTGCTTGCCGCCTTCGCGGCCGAACCGCTCGCCATGGCCGCCGGCCAAGATGATGGCCGCCGTCTTGGGATGCTTGTCGACCGTGCCTTCCAGCTTGGTCATGCTTTCCGAAAGCGCGTCGAAATCGAGGTTCTCGAAGAGCTTTTCGGGGATATGCAGCGACGTCGGCGCGAAAATCGGGTCGACGGTCCCCGTGCGCTCGCTCGCCGGTTCCTTCTCGTCCATACGCGCTCCTTCACGTAAACGTGGGCGCCGGTGGCACCCTTCCCACCCATGATACAACGAGCGCACCGGAAGAGGCCTCCGATGCGCTCCTTTCGCTTGCGCGCCACGTGCAGAACAGGCTTTTCGCTACGCTGCCGCTCTCGTCGACCCGGCGCCGGGCCCACGCGTCGAGCCGCTGTGCAACCGGCGCCGCGCGCGTGCCGGGTCGGCAAAGGCGCACCGACGCGCGCACCGTTAAAGCCGGTAGATGTAGTTCTCCTTGCGCGGGGCGGCCTTCGGAGTCATGTCGGGGAAGCCCAAGATCACATGGCCCACGCCCACGTAGTCGCCCTCGATGCCGGCCTTCTTCAGGATCTCCTTGCCCTCGGGGCTCTCGAACTCCTCCTTGGCGCGATAGATGTAACAGCCGCCCAGGCCCAGGTCGGCGGCCGCGAGCAGCATGTTCTCGATCACGAGGTTGCCGTCGTCGCGGCCGGTGGGCGCGGCCGCGTCCACGAGCACCGCACAGACCACGGGCGCCCCGTAGAAGGGTCCATCCCGCGCTTGACGCCCATGCCGGTCTCGATCATGATCTCGCGGTTCATGCGGGCGAGCTCGTCGCGCACCGCCTTGTCGGTGACGCAGAGGATCACCGGACTCTGGCGCCCCATGCCGGTGGGCGCCCAGGTGCCGGCTTCGAGCACCTTGTCGAGCACGTCTGCCGGGACCATATCGGGCTTGAACTTCCGCACGCTGCGGCGCGTGCGGATAACATCGAGCGTTTCTGCCATGAAGAATTCCTTTCTTAGGGGAGGTGCTGCGTCCCGTTGCCGCGAGTGCGGCCCCGAGCGCGAAAACGGGAGGGCGGCCGTGCGGTCGTCCTCCCGTTGCGATTCATATGCGTGCGGTCGTCGCCATGCGCGCCTAGTCGGCCGCGCCGCCTTCGGCGCTGCCGCCGCTCGGCAGGGCGCTTCCCGTGTTCGAGAAGTCGTAACCCATCATCAGGCGCTCGGCCTCGCGGGCGATGCTGTCGCGCTTGCGCGGCGCCGGAATCGACCCCGTGCCCGGCTCGAAGGTGAGCTCGCCGTCCTTGAAGTCGACGTCGATGACCGACCCGCTCGTCCAGCGGCCTTCGAGCACCTGGTCGGAAATCGGGTCCTCCAACAGGCGCTGGATCGCGCGGCGCAGCGGACGGGCACCGTAGGTGATGTCGGTTCCCTGCTCGGCGATGTAGCGGCAGGCCTCGTCGGTGATGTTGATCGTCATGTTCTGGGCGATGAGACGCTGGCGCAGGTCGTCGACCATGAGCTTGACGATTTCGCTGATCTGCTCCTTGGTGAGGCTCTTGAACACGATGACTTCGTCGATGCGGTTGAGGAACTCGGGGCGGAAGAGCTTCTTCAGCTCGGTGGTCACGCTGGCCTTGATGTCCTTGTCGGACGGGCCCTGCGACGACGCGCCGAAGCCGAGCGTCTGGGTCTGGGCGATGTCGCGGGCGCCCACGTTGCTCGTCATGATGATGACGGTGTTGCGGAAGTCGACCACACGGCCCTGACCGTCGGTGAGGCGGCCTTCCTCGAGGATCTCGAGCAGGATGTTGAAGACGTCGGGGTGAGCCTTTTCGATCTCATCGAAGAGCACGACCGAGTAGGGGCGCTGGCGCACCGCCTTGGTGAGCTGGCCGCCCTCGTCGTAGCCCACGTAGCCCGGGGGCGAACCGATAAGGCGCGAGACCGTGTGCTTTTCCATGTACTCGCTCATGTCGAAGCTGATCAGAGCGTCCTCGCTGTTGAAGAGGAACTCGGCGAGCGCTTTGGCCAGTTCGGTCTTGCCCACGCCCGAAGGGCCGCAGAAGATGAACGAGCCGGTGGGACGCTTGGGGTCGGAAAGGCCGCTGCGCGAACGGCGGATGGCCTTCGACACGGCGGTGACCGCTTCGTCCTGGCCGATCACGCGCTGATGGAGCACGCTTTCCATGCGCAGCAGCTTGCTCGCTTCGGCTTCGGTGAGGTCGGAGACGGGCACGCCCGAGGTCATTGACACGACGTCGGCGATGTCTTCGGCGGTGACCTTCGGCACGTCCTTCTGGGAGCTTTCCTTCCAATCGGCTTCGGCCTGGGCGCGCTTGGCCTTGAGCTGCTCTTCCTTGTCGCGCAGGCGCGCGGCCTCCTCGAAGTTCTGGTCGGCGATGGCCGCTTCCTTCTGGCCGCGGACGTCGCGCAGCTCGTCGTCGAGGGCCGAAAGCTCGGGCGGCAGCGTCATGTTGCGGATGCGCTGGCGGGCGCCGGCTTCGTCGATGACGTCGATCGCCTTGTCGGGCAGGAAGCGATCCTGGATGTAGCGGCTCGAAAGCGCGACGGCTTCCTGGAGCGCTTCGTCGGTGTACTTCACGTGATGGTGCGATTCGTAGCGGTCGCGCAGGCCCTGCAGGATGCGGACCGACTGCTCTTCGTTGGGCTCGCCGACCATGACGGGCTGGAAGCGACGCTCGAGGGCCGAGTCCTTTTCGATATGCTTGCGGTATTCGTCGATCGTGGTGGCGCCGATTACCTGGATCTCGCCGCGGGACAGCGGCGGCTTCAGGATGCTGGCGGCGTCAATCGAGCCTTCGGCGGCACCCGCCCCGATCAGGGTGTGGAGCTCGTCGATGAACAGGATGATATCGCCCGCGTCGACGACTTCCTTGATGCACTTCTTCAGGCGGTCTTCGAACTCGCCGCGGTACTTGCTGCCGGCCACCAGGCTCGAGATGTCGAGCGTGAACAGGCGCTTGTTGCGCAGGATGTCGGGCACCTGGTTGCTCACGATGAGCTGGGCCAGGCCTTCGGCCACGGCGGTTTTGCCTACGCCGGGCTCGCCGATGAGCAGCGGGTTGTTCTTCTGGCGACGGCAGAGGATCTGCATGATGCGCTCGATTTCGCCCGCGCGGCCGATGACCGGGTCGAGCTTGCCGTCGGCGGCCTTCTTGGTAAGGTCGGTGCCGTATTCCTTCAGGGCACCGCCCGATTTCTGGGCCTGCGCGTCGACGCCGGGGCGGCCGGCGAAGACCGACGACTGGCCCACGAGGTCGTTTAAGGCGCTGCGCACCGCGTCGCCCGACACGCCCAAGCGGCCGAGCACTTCGATGGCTGTGCCCTCGCCCTCGCGAACGATACCGAGCAGGAGGTGCTCGGTGGAGATGTAGCTCTGCCCCATCTGCATGGCCTCGCGCAGACTGTTTTCCAGCACGAGCTTCACGCGCGGGGTGAAGCCCAAATGGCCCGACACGTCGGCGT